>CAISEB010000046.1 GCA_903884235.1 uncultured Pseudomonadota bacterium | reverse complement strand
CCCCCGCTACCAACTCCCTCAGGGAGTTACGAAAGCCCGCTCACGCGGGCTTTTTGCTTTCGGCGACGCATTCGACATGGCGTTTCGAGTCACGGTGTGGGAATGAGCACCAGCGCTGGTTCAACCCTCGCGATCGCGACGAAGTCCCGGTCGTTTTGCAGCAGGGGAACGTTGTGGCTCAACGCATGGACGGCAATTAGGCAGTCATTGGCCGATCTGGGGGTTATTCCCGCCCAGCGGCATCGAGCGTATAGAAGGGCGGCTTTGCGGGCGGTGGCTCGCGGATCCGGCTCGGTCAGCAGCGGTAGTTCACCGAGGTCTCGGTCCCATCGGTCGAATCTTTCGGCGTTATCAGCCCCCTGGAGAACCTCTTGAAGGATTGGGGGGGCCAGCCAAACAGCATCGCCACGCTTTAGGGCAGTGACTAGCAAGGCCACACCCGGCGCGTCGTCTCCGCGCAGGAATGGAATCCAAACGGATGAGTCAACAAGCATCGCGTCAACGCACGGAATTGACTGCCTTCGGGTCGTAGCCCTCGGCGACGCCGCCAGATCCATGCAGCGCAAGCACTTGGGAATAGTCGCGGCTACGAACGTAATGATCCAGCGCGACGTGGACGGCTTCTCGAGTTGTCTTCGCACGCGAGATTCGCTTTACGCGCTCTACGAGCCCAGCATCGAGGACGATATTTGTCCGTTCGGCCGTCGGTTTGCGGGAGGATTTCATCGCCGCTCCTGATACACACTTGATGTGTATATAGTACTCGGCAAGCGTCGCTGCCGCAACGACCGAGCGGGGGATCGGGAACCCCCTAGATCATGCAGCCCTGAATATAGCGAGCGTATTCGACCCCCCGCTGGCAACTCCCTCAGGGAGTTACGAAAGCCCGCTCACGCGGGCTTTTTCGTTTTGGATCCGAACCGTTCTAGTCTAGGGTCGCAGCCAGTTCGCGATCGATAGGCCTTCGACACGGCGGAACTCGCGTTCGTTGTCAGTGACGAGCGTGTGCCCAAGTGACAGCGCCTGGGCCGCGATCAGCAGGTCGTTTCCGCCGATCGGCGTTCCGTCGCGTTCGAGTTGCGTCCGAACGCGCCCATACGCTTCGTCGGCGGGCGCCTCGAGCGGTAGCGCCTCCAGCGCACTCAGAACCGCCTCCAGCTGTGCGGCAAGCTTTGGCGAGGCCTTCTTCGCGACACCGTAGCGGAGCTCGGCCGTCACGACGATGCTCGTGCAGATGGATTCTTCGCCAACTGACCTGATGCGGTCGGCAATTTGCCCGTGAGGATCGCGCAGCAGGTGCGAGACGATATTGGTGTCGAGCAGGTAACGCACTAGAGGTCGACGGCCTCGGGCGGTGCATCGACGAACTCCGGCAGCGATTCACTGATGGGCTCAAGGTTTCGCAGGACGGCGAGCAGCGACGACGGGGGGGCCGCTTCGATGACCAACCTGTTGCCCTCGCGGTGAAGAATGGCGTCCGTGCCCGGCAACTCGAACTCCCGTGGAATTCGGATGGCTTGGTTTCGGCCGTTTCGAAAGAGCTTGATATGGCGTGCAGTAGTCACTGTTTTGCCTTCCTCGCAGCTGGCATATGTCTAAGCATATGCCGACACTGACGCCTTATCAAGCTTCTCGATTCGCTCGCGGGTCCGTGCGGCCGTGAATATCACGAGCGTAAGCGTCCCCCCGCTACCAACTCCCTTAGGGAGAGATGAAAGCCCGCCCATGAGGGCTTTTTGCTGTGCGGTCCCTGGCTCCTTCGGCATGGCCGCCCGGACCTCCAATCGCGCCGTGGCCTAGATCGCGGCCCCAATTCGTTCCCCGATGTGACGGAGCGCCTGCTTCAGCGTCGCTCCCGAAACTGCGCCGAGCTTGGAGGCATCGGACGCATCGATCGTGGCGACCTTCGTCGGGCGAATCACGGACGGTGCAGGAAGGCCGGCGCGGGCGAGATCATTGATCGCGACATCGCCGGGCCAGCCGCGGTTCTCGGCGCTCGTGATCATGACGACCCAAACGAGCCCATGATCCGCGTCCAGGCTGGGCAGCGAGACGACGAGGGCAGGTCGCGACTGCCGTTTCGAGCGATCGGTGTACGGGAACGGAACCTTGACGACGTCACCCTGGCTAAAGGTTGCCATAAGCCTTCCGATCCGCAGCCGAGTCCCATTCGCCGAACGTCTGGAACGGGTTGTCGCCCTCGGCAACCTGGCGGGCCTTCGTCAGGAGCACCTGCTCTCCGCGGATCTCATAGACCAATTCGTCGCCCTCGGCGAGTTTCAGGGCTGCGCGAATGGGCTGTGGAATCGTCGTCTGCGCCTTGCTCGTGAGCTTGCTCTTGATCATGCGGCTCCCCAATGTAAGGATTATCCTTACAGTATGGAAAATCCTTACCGTGGTCAACACGACCACGCTTCGCGCTCAGGTCAGACGGCTGCGCGCCGGGTTCGGCAGCGGATGCAGCCCGTCACGGGCCTGCGCGATGAATCTGCCACTCGGGGGCCGCGACCGTTTCCTCGACCCCCTCCGCGTCGCGATGACGGCGACGGGGTGCCCTCTTCAGGTGGGGGTCATCCCATCAGCTCGCGAATCGAAGGGACCGGAATGAATGGCAAATATTCCTTCCAGCCGAGCGTCAGCGAGAAGAACACGTGGATCACCGGGGAGCTGAGGAACGCAAGCACGAGGTACCTCGTCGTCTCCGGCGCACTCATCCGAAAGGCGATCGGCGGCAGGAGCAACGTCAACAGGGCCGGGATCGTGTAGTAGATCCACCAAGGGAAGCCCACGTTGTTCCCGTACTTCGCGAAGACCATTCCGCCCACCACCACGAGCGCGGTGACGATCGCGAGGCGGCCGCGGTCCGGCTTGACCTCGCGGTGCCTCAGCGAGAACCGAACGAGCCAGACGAACACAAGGACCGAGACCAGGATGAAGATGAGGAAGCGGGCGGTCGGGGGCATGTGATTCCCAACGGGCGGTCGATGACCCACGCGCAGCCGACCCGGCGGCTGCGTTGTGACTCGTCTCTTCACGCCGGGATATTACGGGTGCGGTGGCCTGGCAGCACCCACTCAATCGGCGCGATTCAAAAACCAGCCCATCAGGGTCTTGCTTCGTGATCGGCAGCCCAGGATTGCGGCCCTCTGCCGGCGGGTAAGCCTGCCGCTGCCCGGATCGCCTGCCGTCACGGCGCATGCTGCGGTCGCCGGCGGGAGCCGAGTGGGCAATGCGCCGAAGCGCCAATGCTGCCCAGAACCGGACGCACCGTCGGCCTCTCAATCGCCGGGGTGGTAGCGTCGTTCGGCATGCGCGAGGACGTCTTCCCGGTAGAACCACACGTCGCGCAGCTGACCCTGGCTGTACGTCGCGATCTGATCGCCAAAATGCGGTGAGGCTGGATCGCCGCTCTCGCCACCCGCCGACACGGCCTTGGCGCGCACCTTGGGTCCGAATTCCACCGCCGCGACAAAGCTGTTGCCGAAGGAACCATAGAGGTGCCTCGTGTGGCGCGGTCGCGTCCATTCGAAGGAGGCCAGTGCGCCCCACCGCGCCGAGTTCATCGCGACCGGAACGCTCGGGCGGCTGTCGTCGAAGGGTTGGTCCGCATCGTCGGAGACGCGCTGGAACCGGTTGACCTCGCCCCAGGGGACCGACCAGGTGCCGAAATCGCGCTGCAGGATGGCGACCGCGTCCAGCAGTGCGGAGAGGCGTTCGGCGTCGGACACGTTGACCAGGAATTCGAACAGCGGCTCGTCGGATTCCTGCGCGGCGGGTCCGCGGGCATCGATGAGCGCCTGCGCCCAGAAGCTCGCGAGCGAGGTTGGCGCCGACTCCACGGCCGTGCGTCGATCCCACGTGCGCAGCGCGGCAATCGGATCCTGGAGGCTCGATCGGCGCGGATCGTCGGCCGGCAACCGATCGAAGGCACTGAACAGCGGCGGCAGCAGGACATCGAACGCCGGCAGCGCGCTGTCGTAGCCGAGCGCGACCAGGCCGTCGAGCGTGACGCCGTGCGCCTCCCGCAGCAGGCGTTCCGCGTGGATGCCGCGGATGTTCTCGGGGGTACTCGACATGTAGGCGGGAAAATCCTGCGGCCGCGGGCTGTCCTCGCCGGCCGCGGCGAAAGGGGTGTTGTTGGTGTTCGCGACCCAGCCGCTCCTCGGGTTCACCAGGACGATCGTGTCCCGCAGGTCATGGGTGCCCTGCCACTCGGTCTCGGGGTTGCTGCCGTCGACCGGATGGGTGAAGTCGAACTTGGCGTTGCGCTTCGGGACGAAGTTGCCGTGGAAGTACGCGATGGTGCCGTCCGCGTCGGCGTAGACCGTGTTGTTCGAGCTGTCGGCGCGCAGTTCCTGCACCTTGTAGAACGCCGCGTAGTCGCGGGTCCGCGTGCGCAGGAAGGACTGCTGCAGCGTCCGGACCGGTTCCTGCAGCAGCCGGATGGCGATCCACTTGCCCTCGTCCTCGCGGATGATCGGGCCGTGGTGGGTGCGATAGACCGTGAAGTCCCGATGGGCGGGTCCGGCGGGCGTCCGGTACGGAACGCGGATGTGTTCGACGGTTACCTTCCGCAGGCCCTTGCCATAGCGGTAATAGAGCCCGTCCGGCCGCTGGATGATCGTCTCGGAGTATTCATCGACCGTGTCGGCACCATAGGACGGATGCATCCAGCCGTTGCGATCGTTGAACCCCTGGTAGATGAAGAACTGCCCCCAGGTGGCCGCGCCGTAGGCGTTCAGACCCTGCTCGCTGACCATCTGCAGTTCCGAGCGGAAATAGAAGGACGTGTGCGGGTTGATCCAGAGCAGGGCATGGCCCGACGCGCTGAGACTCGGTGCGAGGGCGAAGCCATTGGAGCCGCTGACGCCTGCGACCTTCTCCTGCGGCGCGACGGGACGATGGCCGTAGAAGACCTCGAGCTTGTCGAGCGCGATGCCCTCGATGTCGCCGCCGATGCTGCCCTCCGAGAACGACAGCGCCATCCACGGATCGAAATGCCGGATGACTCGGGGATGCACGTCCGGATGGCGTGCGAGATAGAAGTTCAGTCCATCGGCCCACGCCACCATCAGCTCCTGCAGCCAGTCTGGGCTGGTCTGGAACTGCCGCTGCAGCCGCTTAGGATCCACGAACAGCCGCTGGCGCAGGTCCGAATAGATCGCCTGCTCGCCATCCGCCATCGCGCGCCATCCGAGCCCATTGAGGTAGTTGCGTTCGATGCGGCCAAAGTCGTCCTCGGCCTGGGCGTAGATCATGCCGAACACGGCATCGGCGTCCGTCTTGCCGTAGGTGTGCGCGATCCCCCAGGTATCGCGCACGATCGAGACGTGCTCGGCGTGGCGCCGCCATCGGCTGGCGTCACCGCCGGGCGTGGCCTGTGCGACAGGGGCGATCACGGTGCACAGCAGCAGGAGCATCAAGGCCTTCATCGCTGTCGATTCCTTCGCATTTCAGCCGAGTGGGTACGCGCCGCGTCGCTCGCGTCGGGGGTGCTCTCGGGATCTCGGTTCCGGCGGGGCGCGCCGGGCTCGTCGATGGATCACACGCCGGGATGGTCCCCGTCGCGACTCGAGGGCCTCGTCCGAGGTCCGGCCCGGCCGCCACAATAATGAATGGCCCTGCCGGGCGCACGCGCCGGTTCGCCTCGAGCGGCTCTGCTGCGCTGCAGGAGCGGATCCCCGGGGCACCCGAGAGGCGGCTGCGCGTCCGGCGACCTCGGCGTTCCGGGGCGCCCTGGGGCAGCCGGGGAGGGTGCGACCGTCGCCTGCGACCGAGTCCCGCTCGTGATCCCGGCGAATGGGGCGGTGACCGGGGACGTTGGAGCGCCAGTCGCCGGATGAGCATTCGCATGCGTCCTGAGCGCCGCGGCTGCAGCAGGACCCGTCGCTGGCCGACCCGCGGAGCAGGTGGCCACTGCGATCGCACGCGGGCGTTTCAAAAACGCAACTCACACGGACTGGAGGGTTAGCCCTTTTGAGCATATCGTTACAACTATCTCGCCTTTACAACGACAGGGAAGTTTCTTAGGGTGCACGCGGTAGTGGTCGAAAAACGACAACTTCGGCAGGCCACCGCTCGCACAGATTCAAAACAATTCGGATTCGGGGACGACCCCTGGAAGTCCAGACCGCAGGGACTGGCTCGCGGGTCGGAATCAAAACCAACACTCGGCTTGGAGATTGCGCTCATGAAGGTACTTCGTTTGGTCATCGCGGCGACACTCGCCACGGCAGCCGCCAATTCCGCGCTCGCCCAGCAGGCACCGGCGCCGGGCGCCAATGCCGTCATCGATGAAGTGGTCGTCACCGGCACGCGCCGCACCGATCGCACCGTCACGGATTCCGCCTCGCCCGTGGACGTGATCTCGAGCGTCGAGCTGCGTGCGCAGCCCGCCGGTAACATGCTCGACCAGATCAAGAACGTGGTTCCTTCGTTCTTCGTCGGCCAGAACACGATTTCGGACGCGTCGAGCCTCGTGCGCGCGCCGTCGCTGCGCGGCCTGCCCTCGGATGAAATCCTCGTGCAGTTGAACGGCAAGCGCTTCAACCGCTCGGCGCTCGTGCAGGTGTACAACGGTGGCGACACCGAACTCGCCTTCGGCTCGCAGGGTTCGGACATCTCGTCCATCCCCGCGATCGCCGTGAAGAACCTCCAGGTGCTGCGCGACGGCGCCACGGCGCAGTACGGCTCGGACGCCATCGCCGGCGTGCTCAACTACGGCCTGCGCGACGATGCCGGCTTCGAGGCCCAGGTTCGCTACGGCCAGTTCAAGGAAAACAACGACGGCAAGAGCTACCAGTACGCCCTCAACGGCGGCGTGAAGATCGGCGATCGCGGCTTCGCCAACCTGTCGGCCGAATACGACGACGACGGCCAGACGAGCCGTGGCGTCACGCGCCCGATCGCGGCCCAGTTCGCGACGGAGAACCCGAGCCTCGCCAACACGATTCCGAACTACCCGCTGCCGGCGCAGATCTGGGGCCAGTCGCCCTCGCACGGCTACAAGCTGCTGCTCAATTCGGCCGTCGGTATCGGCGACAACAGCCAGATCTACCTGATCGCCAACGTTGCCCAGCAGCACACGGACGAGAGCTTCAACTTCCGCTCCTCGTACGTCGGCAGCCACCCGTTCACGCGGACCGACGGCGGCGTCGACAACATCGGCGGCCGGTCGTTCTTCCAGCATCCGTACTACCAGACCGTGTGCCCGACCGGGAACGCGACCTGCCCGGATGGCGGATACGTCCTCGACAGCAACGTCTTCAACCTAAGCTCGATCTATCCGGGCGGCTTCACGCCGCGCTTCGTCGGCAAGTCGGACGAGTTCTTCGCCACGGCCGGCTACAAGGGCAAGACCGACAGCGGCCTGACCTATGACCTGTCGGTCGCGAACAGCAAGAACTCGATCGACCTGTCGATGTACGACTCGATCAGCCCGTCGTACGGCGGCGCCTCGCAGACGAGCTTCGAGTTCGGCAAGCTGATCCAGAAGGAGACCGACGCCAACCTCGACCTGACCTACCCGATCGAGGCCGGCCTCGCGAGCCCGATCACGCTGTCCGGCGGCGCCGAATTCCGTCGCGAGACGTTCGAGGCGACGGCCGGCGATCCGCAGTCGTACGGCGCGGGTCCGTATGCCTCGCCCCACGAGCTGTACATCCAGTCGGCGCCGGGCGTGTACACGGACACCGGCACGACGACGGCCGTCGAAGGACCGGCCGCCAGCGGCTACGGCGGCACGAGCCCGAAGTACGCCGGCAGCCACAGCGAGAGCAGTCACGGGCTCTACCTGGGTGCCGAAGGTGACCTTGCCAAGAACCTCAGCGTCGGTGCCACCGGCCGCTACGAGAAGTACGACAGCTTCGGCTCGGCCACGGTCGGCAAGCTGAACGCGATCTGGCACCTGAATGACGAAGTGGCGCTGCGTGCCACGGTCGGCACGGGTTTCCACGCCCCGTCGCCGGGCCAGAACAACACGCAGGTGCTGACGACGAACTTCTACCAGGGCGTGTCGCTGCAGCAGGGCACGTTCCCGGTCACGAGTGCGGTGGCGCAGTACTATGGTGCGAAGCCCCTCAAGCCCGAGAAGTCGAAGAACTTCGGCGCCGGCATCGTGCTGAAGCTCTCGGACGGCCTGACGACGACGATCGACGTCTACAAGATCGACGTGTCGGACCGCATCTTCATCTCGAAGAGCTACGCGGTGACCGCTGCCGACGTCGCGGCATTGCCGGAACTCGCGTCGGTGGGCGTGGGCGGCAACGTCCAGTACTTCACCAACTCGCTCGACACGACGACGAAGGGCATCGACCTCGTCAGCACGTATCGCACCGACTTCGCGGACGGCAGGCTCAACCTGTCGCTGGCCTACAACTACAACAAGAGCGAAGTCACCAAGTACGATCCGGCGGCGATCGCGACGTTCCAGATCATCGACATCCAGTACCTTGCTCCCAACCATCGTGCGACGCTGTCGGCCAACTGGTCGCGCGGCGATCTCGCGGTGAACGTGCGCGAGAGCTACTACGGCTCGTGGGTTGATGCGAACGACTATCCGACCGCGTTCGATGCCAATGGCAACGTCACGGCGGGCCAGAAGTTCAGCGCCAAGTTCACGACCGATCTGGACGTGGGATACACGTTCTTCGAGCACTACACGGCGACGCTCGGCGTGAGCAATCTGTTCAACACTCACCCGGACAAGATCCAGGCGACTGCGTCCAACCCGATCTACACGCTGACGGGTGGCACGGGCGACGGCCAGATCTATCCGCGCAGCGGCGGACCGTTCGGCATCAACGGCGCGTTCTACTACGTGAGCCTGCGGGCCAAGTTCTAGACGAAGGCGTGACTGCTGCAGAGGGGCGGGGGAGCGAAGGCTCTCCCGCCCTTCTGCATTTCGGGCGACAGCAGGTGAATGTGTGCAGCCCGGACCCGATCGGCGGACGTGGCTGCGCCTATCGCCGGGGGATGCGTGCGTGGCTGGCCTCGCTCCGCGTCAGGGTCACGCTGCCTTCGAGGCTGGCGCTGCAGTGCCGATGCGTGCGCCCAGCGCCACGAGCGGCACGATCGTGAGCAGGAACACCAGGTGGTACCAGCTTGGGAACTTGTCCCACAGCTGGTAGTGCACGGGCAGGAACAGGACGAGCAACAGGGCGCCGAATATCAGCGGCAGCCGGCGGGCCGTCGGCGCGAGGCGCCCCAGCAGGAATCCCGCACTGATCGAGGCGAGCGCGGCAAGTACCAGCCTTGCCCATTGCATCGCCAGCGTAAACGCGAAGGCAGGCTCCGCGGATGCGTAGCCGGGCAGGCCGATGCGCAGCAGGCGGTTGAAGATGCTGGCGACCAGCACCCACGTGACCAGCGCGCTCACGAATGCAAGGACTTGACGTCGCATGAGGCCATCCTCCCTGTTGGTTGCCGGACCTGGGTCATCGTTCGCGCCCGGATCGGTCGGCCTGTCGCATAGGCGGTACGGACGCGGCGCCGCCATCCACGGTGAGCCTCAGGCTCGAGCGTGAGGTCGGGCGCGCGGCCTTTTATTCATCGACGGGTAGCTCGCGGATTTCGACCGTACCGCCCGCTTCGTAGAGCGGGTTGCCCACGAGGAATTGCCGGGCGGCATCGAGGTCGATGGCGCGGACACGAAGGAAGCCGTCGAGTGCCGTGCTCGCGCCGAGATCGGCGCAGCCCTGGCGGACGCGCACGCCCGGGCCCACGGCGCTGCCGCCATCGAAGCAGCCTGACGCGCGCAGTCCGGAGAGGTATGCGCTCCATCGGCCGCCGTCGCCGGCGTTGGCCTTGTTCGCGGCATCGTTGTACATCAGCAGGATGAACTCCTTCATGCGTGCCTCGGTGCCCGAGTGTCGTCAGTGAGTCCAACGCGCGGCGAGGTCCGGTGCCGCCGGGCGATCCGCGGCGCCTAGGGAGGGGGCGGCGCGGCGAGGGAGTACTGGACGTGCTCGATCTTCCACTGCTGGTTCCGGCGGACCCAGACGTCGGTCTCGTAACCTTGCTCGCTCGTGTCGTGTCCGTCGGCGTAGTGATTCGCGACATCGGCGCGATAGCTGACGATCGCGGTCGTGCCGCCCGGCAGCACGCGCACCGACACCTCCGACATCTCGAACTTCGTCACCCGGTTGCCGCCGTGCACGGACTCGGACCAGGTGCGGTGGTATTCGGCGACCGTCGTCCGGTAGTCGTAGAAGATCAGCGTCGCGTCGGCGCGGTAGCAGGCGAAATAGGGCTCGAGGTCGTTCGCGGCGTACGCGGTGTTGCAGGCCCGGTCGAGGCGTTCCACCTCGCGGGCCGCGGGACTGTCCGTGGCGCCGGCGCTCGCCGTGATCACGAGGGCGAGTGTCGCCGCGAGCCAATGCGGGGGACTGGGCATGACGCCTCCGGGTACGCAGAGGACGAGATTCGTCCATCGTGCGGGGGGCTGTCAACGGCCCGATCGCGCCGCGAGGCGTGCCTGCACCGGTCAGCGGTGACCGTCGGTTTCGAGGCCCTTGAGGTCCGCCGGCAGGGGCGCATCGGGATGCGCGTCGCGCCATCGCTTCAGGCGAACGATCGCCTCGTCGCGCCGCTGCTGGGCGAGCAGCTGGCGCACGTCCGCAAAGGCCGATGCATCGTCCGCCGGGAGCGCGGGCGCCGCGGCCGGTGCGGGGCGAGCCACGATCGCCGCGGGTGGCGGTGGCGACGCGAGCTTGGCGCTCGCGTCGTCGCCCGTCGACGCCCCGCGCGATTCGAGCGCCTTCAAGTCCACTCGCGCGCGCGCTGCCGGGGCCGCGACTTCGTCCTGCTCCTTCTCGCGACGTTGCATCGCGGCAGGCGGCGTTCCCGGGACCGCGGGCTGGGCAATGGGCGGCGCCGCGACCGGGGGTGGCGCGAAGTCGGGTGGCGGCGGCGGCGGCGCACGGACTGCGTGCGGCTCCGGCGCGGCGGCCGTCGGCGGGATGCTCCGCGGCGCATCGCTCGAGGCGTCGCGGGAGGGGGGGCGGGAGAAGGCAAGGGGGTTCGAGTGGGTTGCCGGCTGCAGTTGGTTCACGCCGATCGCCACCAGCACCGCCGCCGCCGCGGCGAAGGGCAGTGCGGCGCGGCGCCAGTGCGGGTACCGGACGACGTTCGGGTGCGGCCCCGATGGGTCCGCCGCTTCCGAGGCCACCTCCGCGGCGACCGCCGCCCGCACCCGCGCATCGAGCGCGGCGCCGGGTTCGACGGCCGGCAGGTCGCGGTAGGCCTTCTGCACTTCGCGCAGCGCGTCCTCGCCCAGCGTGGGATCCGGGCGCGTCATGGCCAGATGCCGCGCAGTGCGGCCCTCAGCTTGGCGATGGCATAGCGCAGTCGGCTCTTCGCGGTCTCGACGTTGACGCCGGTCACGCGGGCGATGTCCTCGAGCGGCATGTCGCCATGTTCGCGCAACAGGAACGCTTCGCGCTGCACGGCAGGCAGCGCGGCGAGCGCGCGGGCAATCGCGGCCGCCTTGTCGGCGCGGTCGAGTTCCACCTCGGGCGACACGGCCGCGGGGTCGGCGATCGAATCGAACGGGTCCGCGGCATCCTCGAACGTCGTCAGTTCGCTGGCGAGTGCGGGCCTGCGCTCGCGCAGCAGGTCGATCGTGCGATTACGTGCGATCTGGAACAGCCACGTGCGGAACCGGGCCGTCGGCCGGTAGGTCGCGCGCGAGCGCGCGACCGCGAGCCACGCATCCTGGAATACGTCGTCCACGGCGGACTCCCGTCCGATCAGCAGGCGCGCGATGAAGGCGTACAGTCCGCGACGATGCCGCTCGTACAGCGTGTCGAAGGCGGCCATGTCCCCGGCGGCGAATGCGAGCATCAGGGCCTCGTCGCTGTCCGGTTGCGGCGTCGTCGCGGGCTCGGCCATGGCGGTGGAGTATAGCCCCAAGCTCGGCTCCACCCCCCCCCTCCCTGCGCGCGATGCGACCTAGTCGGCGCGACTCACCCGATTCGGCGTGTGCGTCGACAGTGCGTCCGCGAGCTCTACGAGGCGCAGGAACTCACCGCGGTAGCCGTAGCGGTCCTCGCCGCGCGAGCCGCTCGCGAGTGCCGCGATCTCGGCGTAGCCGAAGTGCCCGAGGTGCTTGCCGCCGCGCAGCTCCTGCCCGAACGCCGCGACCGCCGCCGCGAACCGCAGGTCCTCGCTCGGGGGCGTCGCGCTGCGGCTCACGGGCGTCGCGAGCTCCTCGGCGACGGTGCCATCGGGCGTCTTGTAGCGCAGCCGCAGCATGCCGAGCTCGTCGCCATGGTCGCCCGCCGAGCGCGCCGTGACGGCGCGTCCGTAGCGCGTCTCGCCGAGCAGGCCCGGGTGCCCGGCCAGCGAGACCTCGTACAGCGCGGTGACCGTGTGCCCGGCGCCGATCTCGCCGGCGTCGACCCTGTCGTTGTGGAAGTCCTCGCGCGCGAGCATCCGGTCCTCGTAGCCGATCAAGCGGTATTCGCCGACCACCGCCGGGTTGAACTCCATCTGCACCTTGACGTCGCGGGCGACGATCGAGAACGTCGCGCTCGCCTGTTCGACAAGCACCTTGCGGGCTTCGTTCAGCGTGTCGATGTACGAATAGTTGCCGTCGCCGGAATCCGCCAGCTGCTCCATCAGCGCGTCGTTGAGGTTGGCCTCGCCGAAGCCGAACGTCGACAGCGAGACGCCGCTCTTGCGCTTCTCGGCGACCATGCCGCGCAGCTGCGCGAAGTCGGTGATGCCGACGTTGAAGTCACCATCCGTGGCCAGCAGGATCCGGTTGATGCCGCCGGGGATGAAGCCGACCTCGGCCATCTGGTAGGCGAGCTGGATGCCCGCAGCACCCGCGGTCGAGCCGCCGGCGACCAGCTGGTCGATCGCGACGCGGATCGTCGCCTTGTCGCGTCCGGAGGTGGGGCGCAGCACGACCTGCGTGCCGCTCGCGTAGGTGACGAGCGAGACGTGATCCACCGGACGCAGGCGATCGACCATCAGCTTGAGCGCCTGCTTGAGCAGCGGCAGCTTGTTCGGCTCGTCCATCGAGCCCGACACGTCGACCAGGAACACGAAGTTGGCTGGCGGCAGCGCTTCCGCCGGTCGGTCGTAGGCCTTGATGCCGACCCGGACGAGCAGCGTGTCCCGGTTCCAAGGCGTCGCCGCGGCTTCGGTCGTGATGCCGAATGGGGCCAGCCGGCCATGGAGGGTGGTCGGTGCGTCGTAGCGATAGGGGAAGTAATTGATCAGTTCCTCGACCCGGACGGCGTCCGGCGGCGGCAATGCGCCCTCGTTCAGGATGCGACGGACGTTCGCGTAGCTCGCGGTGTCCACGTCGACCGAGAACGTGGAGAACGGCTGCTCGGCGGCGGCGACGACGCCGTTGTCCTTGATCGGTGCGTACCGCTCACGCTCCGTGGGCGGCACCTGGACGGGTCGAAAGAAGGGCGTCGCGAACATCTGCACGCGCCCCCTCGAGGACGAATCGCGCGCCAGCTTCGCGTCGGCGGCAGAGGGCCTCGCGACGATCGCCGCGGGCGGGGGCGGTCCGGCAACGACCGGCAGGTTCAGCAGCGGCGTGGCGACGGGGGGTGGTTGGAAGTCGGGCGGTGGCGGCGCTGCGCGGGGCGTCTTGGCGAGGGAGTCGGGAGTCGCGTCTGGTGCGGATGCCGCGACCGCCGTGGCGGGCGCGGCCCGCGTGCCCGTTGGATCGGGTGCGTGGCAGGCCACGCACAGCAGGGCCGCCATGGCGAGCGCAGCGACGGCGCGCGGCGCGGGGCGGGCGTGGAGGTGGGTCTTCATGGGGTGCTCCGTGTGGGGATCAGGCTCGCGCGCAGGGGCGCTCGAGGACTGAAACGGAGCCGGGCCGGCAAACGGGTTAAGCGGGGCCCAGTGGCCGGGACGCCGGTGGCGGCGACAGGGGGGGCTGCGGCCCCGCGCTGCGCGTCGATCCCGGCCACCGGGCGCACCGCGCCCGGTGGCCCTCCTGGTCAGCCGGTCGGCAGGGTGCCGGTGTAGTACACGAGCACGTAGGCCTTCAGCGTGCCGTCCGCCTGGGGCACGGCGTAGACCCGGACCGGTGCACCCACGACGAGCCCGGTGGCGAGTGCGGTTTGGCCGGCAGACGAGGTGAGGTCCTGCGGGCTGATCGTCACGATGCCATTGGTGCGATCGACCTGGTAGGCGAGCGTGGCGGAACCCGAGGTCGTGCTGACATCGACGGTGACCGGATTGGCTCCGCCCGGCACGGCCAGCGCGAACGAATTCGCCGCGTAGGCGGTCGCGACGCTGCCGAGCGGCAGCGGCGTCGGCATCAGCACCGTCCAGCGCGCCGACCACCCGGCGGGGTTCGCCGTGTCGCCCCACACGGCGCGGGACGCGCCCCAGGCATTCACCGCGCCGAAGGTGCCGCCGAAGTTCACGCCGCCGCCGACGGCGCCGACGAAGTCATTCACCGCATTCGAGCCGCTCGTCACGAGCGTCGGCCGCCCGAAGTCCCAGAACTTGAAGCCGGTGATCGCCGCGCCAGTGCCATCCTTGCCGTTGGCCGTCGTGCTGGAGAGGTACGGCAGTGCGACGGCGTAGTTGTCGCTCGCGGTGCGGAAGTGGCGAGTGTGGGTGAAGTCGCTGGTCGTGGCCGCCGAGATCCTGCCGTCAAACACGGCCGATTCGATGTCAACGGTCTGCGCGACGAGCGGGGTCGCGAGCGGATCGACGACCGAGGCATGCACCTTGAACCCGCGAACGAGGTTGGGCGATGCCAGGAATCCGGGACCCGTCCCGATGGGCGTCGTGTCCGACAGCGCGGAGGCGGGCGTGCGGAAGTAGAACTTCGTGTTCGCATCCACCGTCAGCGCGACCGGCTGGCCGGTCTCGTTCGCGACCACGAGCGTGTCGGTCGCGGGATCGACATGCAGCACGTGACCTTCCGGGCTCAGCCAGATGTCCTGGAAGGAACTGCTCGCCCAGATGCGCGTCGCGACCAGCGTCCCGTCCTGCTGGTAGCGCGCGGCAATGCGCACGTACTTGCCGGCGAGCGTCGGTGCCTCCAGCGAGAAGTCGTGGATCGTCGCCGAGGTCTTGGCATCGACGTCGTAGTACAGCGTGCCGTTGGTGGCGTCCGCGAGGATCGTCGTCGAGGTGCCGGTCGCCACCGCCGTCTCAGGGCTCTGCACCGGGATCGCCGGGACGTCGCGGGCGATGGTGATGCTCGCATTGCTGCTCGCGACCGAGCTCACGGTGCCGTACAGGTGCCGCAGCACGAGCGCCCGCACATCGTCGATGCGGTGATGTCGTGCCGGACCCTTGTTGAAGTTGACGGCCCAGAGTGTGCCGGATGCGGTGGTGTGGCCGATGATGAAAGCCGGATGCGCGAGATCGAACTCGACGTCCACGGGTGTCGTCTGGCCGGTGGCGACGCTGATCGGCTTCTCGAACGTCACGGCGACCGGGACCGTCAGGCTGCCGCTGGTGCCTTGGGTACCCTGGATGCGGATCTGCGCAGGATCGACCGCGGTGCCGGGGGCGACCGGGAAGCCCGTTTCCGGATCGGCGGAGGCGATCAGCGTCACGTCACCGGGGTTCGCGCTGAGCGTGACCGTCGCGCCGGTGTAGGTGCCTGCCGGAACCGCGGCGGTGTTGAGGAGGTCGGAGATGCTGTCGAGTTGCGCGAGGTTCGTGACCGGGACCGTGCCGGGTGCCGTGTAGACGGTCACGGCCGCACTGCCATCCTGCGGCGTTAGCGCGATCGAGAGCACCTTCACGCCGATCGTCGCCCAGTCCTCCGTCGAGGCGTCGCTGAGCAGGATCGGGACATTGACGGAGGCGGGCGGCGTCACGACGGTCGTGCCGGAAGAGCCTCCGCCGCATGCGGCGAGGCTCGCGGCCAGGACGGCAGTGACGGTCGCGCTCAGGATCTTCGCATTCATGATGGGCCTCGGTGGCTGCGGATCGGGTGTGGCCGGCATCTGCCTGCCTACGCCCGATGGAGCGCGCGAGGAGGAAATCGGTTGACCGTCGCCTCGCAATCGTGCGGCGCGGGCGACGCGGCGTGAACTCGGTCACGCCGCGTGCGGTCAGGGGCACCGGGGCCGTCTCGCGGTTGGCGCGATGCGTGCCTAGCGGCGCGGGCCGCTGCGCGGCGCGGCGCGCGGTGCACCGCGATCGTCACGACGCGGGCCGCGATCGTCGCGATCGCGTCGATCGCGACGACCATCGGTGCCGTCGTGACGTGCATACTGCGACGGCGCCGGCGCCGCCTTCGGCCGGCGGCTGAGCGTGGCCTGGAAACGCTGCTCGAGGCGTTCGTGCACGTCGCGCGCGATCGCGCGCGTCGCAATCCACTCGTGCACGAGGGCATCCCAGTCGCGATCGTCCGCGTGCGTGCCCTGGCCGAGGCTCGTCTTCAGCCGCTCGACCTGGTACTCGCGGCGCAGCGCCGCGTCCTCCGGCGGCGTCGGCGCCGACGCGAGCAGCTCCGCGCGGATGCAGAGGATGCGCAGCGCGCGCTCGCGCGATGCGGCATCCCGTTCGGGCGCGGTGCCCGCTACAGCCAGTGCCTGGCGCACGGCCTGCTGCCCCCCCTTGGGCCAGCGCGCGACGCCGGCTAT
The DNA here is from genome assembly GCA_903884235.1 of uncultured Pseudomonadota bacterium. Taxonomy (GTDB): domain Bacteria; phylum Pseudomonadota; class Gammaproteobacteria; order Steroidobacterales; family Steroidobacteraceae; genus CAIKZZ01. The sequence continues at coordinate 90,695 of CAISEB010000046.1, read as the reverse complement.
GAACTGCTCGGCCGCCGACTTCAGTTCGTCTCGGTCCTCGTCCCCACCATCGACTGCCCGCTCATAGGCACGAACGTGGCGCAAGGCCTCGAACAGGTTCGTGACCGACGCTGCCGCGGCGCGACGATCGTGATCGGAGAGGCGGCCTTCGTAGCGGGCGATCGCGTTCTCGAAGCGCTCGCGCAGTGCGCGCGCATCGCCGCGCGGCAGTTCGCCGAGTGCCTCGAAGCCCGTGCGCCACTCCGCCGCCCGGGCCATGCCTTCGGCGCGCGGCGACTCGTCGGTGGCGGCGGCGGCTTCGACCTGCTCGCACAGCGCGAGGGCGTGCGTGCGTGCGGCGTCGAGCCCGGCGGCAAACTGCGCGTTGGCCTCGTCACGGCGCTTGTAGACGGCATCGCAGACGCCGCGGAATTCGGTCCACAGCACCTGGTCCTGGTCGCGCGGCAGGGCGCCGGCCACCTTCCAGCGCGCCTGCAGGCTCTTCACGCCGTCGATCGCGCGCAGCGTGTCCTCGAGAGTGAGCAGCGACTGCGCCTCCGCGATCAGGGCCTGGCGCTGCGCGGCGTTCGCCGCGTGCCATGCATCGAGCAGTGCGCGCAGGCGCTCGATCACGGCGTCGAATTCGGCGTGCAGTGCCCGGCCCGCCTCGCGCTCGACGGGCGAGGGACGCCAGAATTCGCGCGGCGCCTCGCGCAGCGCCTGCAGGATCAGGCGCCGGTCGTGGTGCTCTTCCTGCTGGCTGGCCTCGAGCGCGAGCAGTCGGTTGACGATCGAGCGGCGGGCCTCGAGGTTCTCCTGGCGGAGCTTCGCCTGGGCGGTGAAATACTCCTGGCACGGCTTGAACGCCGCCTGATGCGCCTTCTGGAACCGTTCGCCTTCCTCCGGCGAGCCGCTGACGATGCCCTTGTTGATCGTGCGCCACTCCTGCTGCAGCGCCCGGATGCGCTCGGCGAGGGCGGCGGGTTCCTCGTCGGATCCGGCCAGGGACTCCATCTCCTCGATCAGTTCCAGGCGCTTCGGCGCGACGGCGTAGTCCTTCCAGTGGCGCAGCTCGTTGAGCTGGTCATCCAGCTGCTGCAGCATCCGCGACAGGTGCGGCGGCAGCGCCTGCGCCGCGGTGAGCTTCTCGTCGATCGACAGGCGCAGGCGCGCAGCCTTGCGCGTGTTGCCGGCGCGCAGGACATCACGGGCCATGCGGATCAGTCCGCCGACCTGGCGCTGGAACTCCTCGTCGGCGTCGTGCTTGTCGCCTTCGGCGCGGGAATCCGCCTCGCGCGCGGCGGCGGCCTCGATGGCGGCCTCGGCATCCTCGGCCGCGCGTTCGCGGGCCGCCTGTTCCGCGGCTTCGCGGGCGCGCTCGCGCTCCTCGCGGGCGGCGACCTCGGCGAGCTCGCGGTCGCGTTCCTCGGCGGCGCGCCGGGCGAGCGCCTCCGCCTCGGTATCGAGGATCGCCTGGCAGCGTGCGATGGCCAGCACGGCGCGCGCCTCGAGGTCGGCGTCGGGGCGGGGCTCGAGTGCGCGCCAGCGGTTCGCAAGATGCACGAGCGTCGGTGCGTACACGACGTCGTGCTGCGCCGTGACATGGCGCTCGAGCGCGACGCACACGGCCAGCGCCTCGCGCGCGGCGTCCTCGACCTTGCGAACCTCGGCGGCGATCGCGTCGCACTTCTGCTTGATGATCCGGTAGACGTTCTTGTCCTTGCCGCGCAGCTGCTTGAGGAGCGCCTTCAGCTGCGCCGGATCCTCGAGGCGGGTCGCGGCGAGCTGGCGGGCACGGCTCGAGGGGCTGTGCTCGGCGATCGTGGCGAGTTCCGCCGGATCCCCGATCGCCTCGATCGCCTGCTCGAGCCGCGCGGGATCGGCACAGAGCGAGAGGATCGCCAGCCGTTCGGGGCCGCGCGCGTGCTCGGCGACGAATGCGCCGGCCGCGATCTCGCCGGTGTCGATCAGGTGGGCCGTGCGGGCCTGAGCAGCGTGGCGCACGGCGGGGGTGGCGGCGACGGCGCCGTCGGTCGCGGCAGCGAGGCCGGCGAGCCGGCGCAGGGTTGCCCCGTCGGCGAGGCGCGCGATCGCGGCGACCCGCAGGGCGTCCTCGTGGGGGCCCTGTGCCGTGCTCTCGAGCACGTCGAGCGCGGCCTCCGCCAGTGCGGCGATGCGCTCGGCGAGGGTGGGCGGCGGCGGCGGGGCGGCCTTGAGGAAGCGGGGAATGAGGGTCATCCGGGCACTCTGCGCAAAGGGCGTTTCCGGGCGCGGTGCGCCCGGCTCGCGGGATGGAAAGGCGGGCCATTCTGATGGCTTTCCGCGGCGCGTCCAGAAATACCACACCGGGGGTCCGGGTGCCCTGCGGATAGGCCCCAGTTTCCGGCCCGGCGAGGGGCCCCGGTGGGGGAAGGCCGAAAAAAAGCCCGCTTCCGCGGGCCTAGTTCGGGCAGGGAGTCATGGAGATCAGGCGCGGCGGCGGCGCGGCGGCGGCATGAATGGAAGCCTGAGGGCCGGCGCCGCGTCGCGGTCGGCGGGTTTCGGCTGCAGCGCCTTCGGCCAGGGCCCGATGACGCCCGGGCGCGACGCGTCGATGCCGCCAAGGGCATAGGTCCGGCAGCAGAGTTCGGCCGACAGCGCGACGCGGTCGAGGCCGCCGGGCAGCGCCTCGAAGGGAATCGGTTCGCCGACGACCATGCGGACCGTTTCCTTGAGCCGGCGCACGTTCTCGCCGAGCAGCAGGCCCCAGCGCAGCGTGACGCTGTGGTGGCTGACGATGTGGAACAGGCGGCCGTGCTGGCCGGCGAACCAGACCGGCAGCACGGGGCAGCGCGTGCGCTCCACCAATTGCGCGGCGAACGGATGCCAGGACACGTCCACGGCGGGCGTGCGGCCCCACTTGTCACGCGAGGTGGAGATGCCGCCCGCCGGGAAGATGATCAGCACGCCGCCGTCCTCCAGGGTCCGGCGGGCCTCGGCGCGCGCGGCGACGTTCGCCTTCTGCGCCTGCCGGGTTCCGGAGGCGTCGACTTCGATCGCGTGGCTGCCGATCTCCGGCAGGAAGCGCCCGCCGTCGAGCATGATCTTGAAGTCCTGGCGGATGCGGCTGACGAGCCAGCACAGCAGCAGCCCATCCAGGATGCCGAACGGATGGTTGGCGACGACCATGCACGGCCCTGTCCGCGGCACCCGCTCGAGCGCGCCGGCATTGAGGTCCGTGCGGATGCCGAAGTGGCGGACGGCGTCGTCCCAGAAGTCGGCGTTTGGCCCGGCGCTCGTGCGGTAGCGCTCATACTGCGTCTGCAGGTAGTGCTGGCCCGAGACCACCTCGAGCGTGCGGATGAATGCACGGCGCGCCTTCGGCTGCGCGGGATCGGACATCGTGTAGGGGCTTTCCGGGAGCATCGGTGTGTGGCTCGCTGGGGTCCGGGTGTCGCAGGTTCACGCGGGCCCGGCACGCATGAGTGCGTGCGAACGCGGCCCGATGTCGATTAGGCACGCGAAACACTACGATTTGATGAAACGGCGTCCGTGACCGGCCGCTGAGCGGCGTTGTCACGTGGCTGTCACGCGGCGTGGCGCGCAGTGCCCCGTCGGTGGCGGGTGGCGCGAGCACACAATGAAATCGGCCCTCGGCGACCGGCGCGCGTACCATGGTCCCGAGCGAAGGTGCCGCGACCCGGACGACATGGCTTCAGCATAGGGAATGCCGCCATGATGCAGGTCACGATCGTCTGTCTGATCCTGGGATCGATGTATCTCGCCAGTCGCTGGCTCGGTGCCCGAGCGCAGGTGGCGGAACTGCAGCGCAAGGTCTCGGCGCTGAAGCGCCAGCTCGGCCAGCGACGCTGAGACTCGTCAGCGACGACGTCGAGGCTTGACCTTGGGCTCGGGCTCGGCGATGCGCGCGAAGTCGACCGTGAACGCGTCACCGTCGAATTCCGTGACCTTGCCGACGAGGTCCGGGCGCACGCCGACGATGCCCTTCGTGAGCTCCGTGGACGGATTCACGATCACGAGCCGCACCAGCTGGTCGCTTTCCCGCGCGAGCTTGAGATGGGTCGCGAGCTGCGCCTGCTGGCGCGCTCCGGTCCGATTGCTCGACAACGTGTCCTGATAGCGCAGGACGTCACGGCTCGGTCTGCCGAATCCGCCCGAATGGCAGCACAGGACCAGCGCGCCGTCCGCGGCGATTGCCGACAAGGGCTGCTGCCCGCGCGGCACCGGCGCACCGAAACGCACGTATGCGCGACTGATCGTCAAGCTTTCCAAGGGACACCTGCCATTCGATCGGGGCGCTGGGCGCCGCGGGCGATGCCCACGGCGTTGACGAAGAGGTCGTCGGCGGCCCGTTGCCGGACCGCCGACGAGTCCGCTGTTACCAGCGATTGCCCGAACGGAACCCGCCACCGGAGCGGTTCTGTCCGCCACCGCCAGCCGGCTTGTCCTGCGCTTCGTTGACGCGCAGCGAGCGGCCGTCCATCGAGTGGCCGTTCAGCGAACCGATCGCGGTCGCGGCGTCGGTCGAGGACATCTCGACGAAGCCGAAGCCACGCGGGCGGCCCGTGTCACGGTCGGTCGGCAGCGAGACCGACGTCACCGCGCCGTGCGGCGAAAAGAGGGCAGTCACGGACGCTTCGGTCGCGCTGAAGGGGAGGTTGCCTACATAGATCTTGGTCATGAATGGAATTCCAAAGGAAAAGCGAGCAGCGTCCACGCCGCGACCCGAGGTCGCTGCGTGCGCAAGAAGACACAGGCGGAGGGAGGTAGCGAGCGGCGAGGGGTTCTTCCCCCGCGCAGCCATCGACCAGTGCAACGTGTCACCCGATCGAGGTCAATTCGGCTGGGTTCGGGGCGCTTTGGCCCCGGAGTCATACGGACGGGCTACGATCTGCAGCCACGGTAGCACGATCGTCCCCGGGGGTTCCGACTATCGCATCGTCGCCCGGCCCCGGTTCCTTCTGGCCCTGGCGGCGTTCGCGCTTGCTGTCCTGCTCTTTCTTCTTCGTCGTCTCGCGCTGCTTCTTCAGGTGTCGGTAGTTCGGCTTCGCCATGGATCGTCGGGCTCCAGTCTGGGACGGTGTGTGGTTCGAGGTCTGCGGCGCGAGGCGTGCGCGGGTTCCAACTACGCCACTGGCGGTGGACGCTGCACGCCAGGGACGGACCCCGGGATGGGTAGGGGCGAATTACCAGCGGGTCGAATCGCTGTCGGCTAGCTGCGCGTCGGCCGCCGCGCTCGCCGGCGGGGTCCGGTGACGGGAGGGCGGCGGCTCGATCGTGTCGATCAGCGCGCGACCGGCATGCTGCTTGCGGCGGTAGTCGGCAGCCCAGCCGGCGACGGGCCGGCCGAGCGCGATCGCCTGGCGGATCTCGAGGATCAGTGGACCCGGGCGCAGCGCGAACATCTGCACGACTTCCACCGGCACGGGATGACCGAGCGCCTCGCGATAGGCGGCCACGACTGCGGCCAACGGCTCGGGCACGGTCATGGCAGGTGGCTCTAGGCGTTCGTGCATTCGGAGTGATCCTGGGATGCGCTGGCTGGACCGCCGCGCCGTGGCGGACAGCTATACTCCGAATGCCCGTGACCTGCTCGGGTATCGCGTCGTCGATCCGGGGGGCGTGGATCTGCGCGCCTTGCGGACGACCGCAATGTCCGCGCCGCCGGGCTCCGGTAGCGTCGCTGCAGTGCAACCAAGTTGCCCCGGGGAGGGCTGGCGCATGGGGATGAACATTCGACGCGGGGGGGTGATGGCGGTGCTCGGGGTTGGCGTCGCACTGGCCGCGGGCTGCACGACCCCCGGCATCGTGCGGGTCTCGGGCGACACCTATCGGGTGTCGCGGGCAGACCCCGGCCACGTGTTTGCGGATGAGGCGGCGATGAAGGCCGCGGCGGTCGCCGACGCGGACGCGTTCGCGCGCAGCCGCGGCATGGCCGCGGCACCGGTCTCCTTCGTCAGCGATACGCTCGCGGTCGGTCACCTGATGACGCTCGACTACGAGTTCAGGCTCGTTCCACTGAACTCACCTTCATCGGCCGCCACGGTGCCGGCAGCCGCGGCGTCGGCGTCGACGCCGGTCGCCGCGACCGGCGCGCCTCCCGCGCGGTCCACGCTGCCCGCAGCGCCGGCATCCCCGTCGCCGGCATCGATGTCGACGGCGCGCCACGACTACGTCGACGAACTGATTCGCCTGGACGACCTGCGCAAGCGGGGCATCCTGACCGACGACGAGTTCCAGACGCTCAAGGCCAAGATCCTGTCCGAACGCTAGGCCGGCACGCCGGCGAGCGCCTGGCGTCGGGTCAGGGCGCGAGCCCGTACACGCTGATTTGGCGGCTGCCCGCGACGTACACGTGGCCGTTGGCGACGACCGGCTGCACGAACTTCACCGCGATGCCGGCGGCGTCGCCGGGCCGCGCCGCGCTCGAGTAGAGCAGAACACCCAGGTCCGTCGCATCGTACGCGTACAGCACCGCAGGACCCTGGGCGGTGCTGCCGTTGCCGGTGCCGTTGGCGTTGTTGTCGAGCGCCCAAACGATGGCGTCGCCGGCTGGATTCGCCGAGACGACGGGGATGGGTCCGGGATACAGGAACGTGTTCGGGCTCTGCGAGGTGGGCGCGGCGACGCTGAAACTCGCGGGCAGGAGCCCCGAGGCGAGCGGCAGCGCGAGGACGTGGCCCTGGGTCGGTGCCACGTAGACGGTGCCGTTCCAGTAGGTCGGCGTGGACATCATGCAGTACGGGCTGCACGTCGCGGCGCCGGGCAAGCGCAGGGCCTGCACGACGTTGTCGCTGGTCGCGCTGAAGCGCTGCATCTGGCTGCGGTCCAGCAGCCACAGGTGGCCCTGCTTGTCGCCGCCCAGCAGGAGGTTCGGGTGTCCGGACGGGCCGATGCCGTCCGGCAGCACGGTGACGCCGGCGGAGGCGATGTCGAGGTCGAGGTTCGACCAGGCCGCTTCCTGCGACGGGGTATAGAAGTCCTGCACCGCGAGGGACGCCGGATCGAGCCTCAGGAAGCTCTGGCCGAAATCGTTGTCCGGCGCGAGCGGCGGCACGATGCTGCCCGAGTCGTCGAACGTACCGTTGCCGGTCGAGACGTAGAGGCTGCCGGCCGGGTCGATCGCCGGCGCGCCACCAGACATCCAGATGCCGCCCATCGTGCCGTTCGGCGCCACGTTGAACACGGCGGTCTGCGCGAGCGAGGCGGCGTCGTAGCGCATCACCCAGCCCCAGTATGCGTTGCGGTCGCAGTGGGCCGCCCACGCGATGTAGACGCCGCCCCCGCCCAGCGCGAGCCCCGCGCGCTGGTTCTGCCAGAGCGGCGAGAAACTGACGCTGCCGCCGCCGACCTTGGGCACGCTCGCGCTGATCGCGACCGGCGAGCCGGTCCGCTCGATGCCGGTCGCGACGTCGAGCGCGTGCAGTCGCTGCGCGTAGCCGGCGCCCTCGCGCGTCTTCGCGACGAGGTAGAGCGTCGAGGTGCTCGGGTCGACGACGGGACTGCCGGTGACGCCGTATTCGCCGAGGATGTCGTCGCACGACGTGTCGGCGACGGGCACGGCGGTCACGCCGCTGCCGAGGAACGACACCGTCCAGAACGTCGCGCACGCCGGTGAGTCGGCATCGAAGGCGTAGACGCTGTCATGCTGCGTGGCCACGAGCAGCACGTTGTGGAGGCTGCCGCCGATGGCGACGTGCGCGACGTACAGCGGCTGGGCGTACACGTCCCCATCGACTGCGCAGGTCCAGCGCCGACCGAAGGCCGTGCTCGCGACGCTCGCGGGCGTCAGCGCGTATTCGCGCAGGTTCTGGCCCGTGCGCGCGGAGTCGGCGTGGTAGGTGTAGATGCCGCCGAGATCGGTGACGGCGACGGTCGCGCTCGCCGTGCGGGTCGGGTCGGCGCTGCTCGCCACGGTGATCGTATGCAGGCCCGCGCCGGGTGGCGCGACGTAGTGGCCCGTCGAGTCGATCGTCCCGACCGCGCCGCTGCCGCCGGCGATGCCGTCCACGCTCCAGGTCGCGCTGCCGCCACCGGGGATGCCCGCCACGAACGCCTGTCCCTGGCCGGCCGTCAATGCGGCGCTGCGCGGCGAGATCGTCACGGCCACCGGATCGGTGATCGTCAGCGTCGCGGTCGCGCTCGCGGCCGGATCCTGGTTCGCTGTCGCGGTGATCGTCACGGTCGCCGGCGACGCGGGCAGGGAGGTCGGTCCGGCATAGAGTCCCGACGCACTGATCGTGCCGCCCCCGTCCGCCTGCCACGAGACGGCGACGGCGCTGCCATCGGCCGCGGTCGCCGTGAACTGCTGCGTGGCGCCCGTGGCGAGCGCTGCACTGGTCGGCGACACGCGCACCGTCGTGATCGTGACCTGGTCGAAAGTGGCCGTGCTCAGGGTGCCGTCGAGGTGGCTCGTCACCGCGAGCCCGACGTAGGCCGCGCCGCCCATGCCGACCGAGTACCGGCCGAGCAGCGACCACGTGGCGCCGTCCGGGGCGAGCCAGGCGCTGAAGGTGTTGCCGTTGCGTGCGAGGCGCAGCCAGTACGGCGCGGCCACCGCCGGGCCCTGGGTGCTGACGCTGGCGCCGTCCGTCACGGTGCGCGCCTGCAGCACGGCGCCGTTGCCCGGGGTCAGGTACGCCGCGACGTGGCGCGAGCCCGGGGCGAGTGACTCGCGGATCATCAGGCCGGCCTTCGCCCACGGGTCCGTATCGCCCTGGGTCGCGACCCGGGCGCTGATCGAGCCGTCCCCCGGGAGGGGCTGCAGTGCGAACTGGAAGGCGTCCGCCGTGCCCCAGATGTCCGCGCCGGAGCCCGCGACGGTGAGTGTCCCGGCGCTGCTGCCGAACCAGCCGGCCGCGGCCGGGCTGCCTATGTCGCCGTGGCCCCATGGCGCGCCCGCGGTGACCGTCACCGTGGTGCTGGCGCTCGCGCTGCCGCCGGCGCCCGCGCACGTCAGCGTATAGGTGGAGGTGGCGGCCAGCGCGCCGGTGCTGGCCGTGCCCACTGGCGCGGGGCTCCCGCTCCAGCTGCCGGCGGCGGCGCACGTGGTGGCCCCGGTCGAGGTCCAGCTCAGCGCCGCGGCGCCGCCCAGCGTGACGTTCGCGGGACTCGCCTGCAGCGCGACGGTCGGCGCGAGTGTCGGGGGCGGGGAGCCGCCGCCGCCGCCGCCGGAACACGCGCCGAGCAGCGCGAGTGCAAGACCGACGGCATGGCGGGGGCGGGCGTGGGCACGGATCATGCGCAGCGGGTCCGGGGCGGCCAAAGCCCAAGTGTGCCACGGCGGGCGGACCCGGCCGCCCCTGCGTCAACCGCAGGCCGGTCTCGCGCGTTGTACGCCGGTCGGGTCCGTGCGGCGTCCTGCACCGTCGGCGCCGGCCATGCGCCAGGTCACAGAATCGTCGAGACGCGCTGCGCGGACCGCCGCGACTTGTCAGAATCCGGAACCTGGACCGTCCCCTGCGACGAACGGAGTCAATTCATGGGCACGCTCAATCCGCTTCCCTTCCCCAAGGCCGCGCTTGGCGCCGCGCTGGTCGCCGCGTCGCTCGCGATCGCGGGCTGCAACGACAACAGCAGCGGCCCGAGCTGCTCGGGTGCTGCCTGCCTGCCGCCGCCGCCGCTTGCGGTCAATTTCGGCGTCGCGGTCGCGGACTTCAATGGCGATGGCAAGCCCGACGTCGTCTCGTTGTCGTGGTTCAGCCACGGCACGCCGGCGAACGTCTCGCTGTTCCTGCACGATGCGGCGACCAACACCTTCCTCGCGCCGCAGCTGACCGCCAACGGCATGGCGCCGTCGTGGCTGAAGGTCGCCGACATCAACGGCGACGGCTCCCCCGACCTCGTGACCGCCAGCAACGATGGCGGCTTCATTTCCGTACTCCTCAACAGTGCCGATGGCCACGGCACGTTCGGTGCGCCGTCCTACCTCGCGACCCACGGTGCCACCGGCATCGCGGTCGGCGACCTGAATGGCGACGGCGTTCCTGACATCGTCGTCGCGGACTACCCGGTGTCGCTGTTCCTGCAGAACCCCTCCGCTCGCGGCTCATTCGCGGCGCCGGTCGGCCTCTACGCGGGCGGTGCTGCGACGGTCGAGCTTGGCGACCTCAACGGCGATGGTCTGCTGGACGTCGTGCTCGTCGACGCGGCTGGCGTGAAGGTGCTGTTCCACGGCGCCGATCCGCTGCAGGCGACCTTCGGCGCGCCGGTCAGCGTGTACACCCAGACCCCCAACGCCTACATCCAGGGCGGCAACCTGATCGCGGTCGGCGACGTCGATGGCGATGGCCTCGCGGACCTCGTGGTCGCGGATCCGGGCCCGTCGGACGGCTCGGCGCCGACCGTCAACGTGCTGCGCAACGATCCGGCCCATCCCGGCACGTTCCTCGCGCCGCTGACCTATGCGCTGCCGGCCTACGCGAACGAGTTCACGATCAAGATCGCGGACCTCAATGGCGATGGCCTGCCGGACATCGTGGTCGGCGGCGACGGTGTGCTGACGGTGTTCCTGCAGCAGGCCGGCCACACGTTCGCGGCCGGTGTGCAGTATCCGCTGACCAACGGCGACGACGCCTTCCAGATCGAGGTCGTCGACGTCAACGGCGACGGCCTGCCGGACCTTGTGACCACGGCCGGACCCACGTCGACCCTCGTCAACGGCGTCTCCGTGAAACGCCCGGGCGTCCTGCTGCAGGACGCGGCGCATCCGGGTACCTTCGGGCCGCTCACCGACCTGCCCTGAGTTCCTCGCCCGCGCCCCATCGGTCGGCTACGATGGGGCGTGAGCCAGGCGATCCAGATCCTTGCCGGCCGCGCCCGCGGCGCCGCCCTCGTACTGCTGCTCGCGGTGCCGGCGGGCGCGCACGCCGGCTCGGCGTTGGAACGCATCGGCGTGGACCTGCGGCCCGGTGACCCCGGCTGCGTGGCCTCGGTCCGCGGCCGGGACGGGGTCGAGGTCGAGTCCCACGGCGGGGTGCGCGAGCGGGGCGGTGCCGCGAATGATGCGCGCACGAACTTCCGTCTCGCCTCCGTCAGCAAGCAGTTCACGGCGATGGCCGTCATGCTGCTGGTCGCCGACGGCCGGCTCGCGTACGACGCCAGCCTCGCGGACCTGCTGCCGGGATTCCCGGCGTGGGCGCGCCGCGTCACAGTGCGCCACCTGCTGACCCACACGTCGGGCATGCCCGACTACGAGCGGGCGATGGACCGTGCCGCGGCCCTGGGCGGGACCGTGTACACGCCGGACCGCCAGGTTCGCGACGAGGATGCGATCGCGCTGCTGCGCCGCGAGCCACGGCTCGACTTCGAGCCGGGCACGAGCTGGGCGTACAGCAACTCCGCCTACGTGCTGCTCGGGGAGATCGTCGCCCGGGCTGACGGGCGTCCCTTTGCCGAGGTGCTCGAGCGCCGGATCTTCGGGCCGCTCGGCATGCGCGGCACGCACCTCTACGTGAAGGGGCGCAATCGCGTCGAGCGACGCGCCTACGGCCATGAAGCGCAGCGCGGCGAGCTGGTGCCGGCGGACCAGAGCGCGACCTCGGCGACCCAGGGTGACGGCGGGATCTACTCGAATGTCGCCGACCTCGCGCGCTGGGATACGGCGCTACGCGAAGGAACACTGCTGCCGACTGCGGCGATGCAGGCGGCGCTCGTCCCGGTCCAGCTCGCGGATGGCGGCCAGACGCACTGGCCGCCGGATGGGGACGAGGACGACCTCGCGCCGGGTCAGCCGGTCAGCTACGGCTACGGCTGGTTCCTCGACCCGCTCGACGGCCACCGGCGCATGTGGCATTTCGGCACGACGCGCGGCTTTCGCAGCGCGATCATGCGGCTGCCTGACGAGAACATGACGGCGATCGTGCTGTGCAACCGCAGCGACCTCGATGCGCGCATGATCGCGGAGCGGTTGCTGCGCGACGCGCTCGCGACACGCCCTTGAGCGCAGACCGAGCGTGCAGCTCGGATGTCCTCGGTGGCGTGCGTGGCCGCGCACGCGGAACCCATGGGGGCGCGAGCCACGTTGGGAGAGGCCTCATGACACGCAGCGGATTTCACGCAGGGTTCGCGGTCGCCACCGTCCTGCTCGGGGCGATGCCGCCTGCCGGCCACGCCGCCGATGCGGCCTTTGGTGCGGTCGAGGAGCATTGGCAGGTCCGCGCCGATGCCGAGAACTGGCGCCTGCCGGGCGACGAGTCGATGGGGGCGGTCAGGCTCGCGCTTCGGCATCGGCTGGGTGACTGGTTCGCCGCCGGCATCGATGGGTCCGCCGCCGTGCGCGGCAGCCGTGGCGGGTTCATCACGCTCGGCGTCGGTGCCGAGGCGTTCCTGCCGATCTCCGCGCACGTCGGCGCCGAGGCCGGCCTTTCGATCCAGGCGGGGGGTGGCCGCGGTGGTTACCAGTTGTCCGGTGGCGGCCTGATGACCCGGGCGCTGTTGGGTCTGCGCTATCTCGGGCCCGGCGCCGACTCTGTTTCAGTCGGACTGAGCCGCGTCGACTTCCCGGCGGGTGGCACCATTCGCTCCAATCAGCTCTATGTCGCCTACACCCATGCTTTCGACGGCTGGTCGCTCGCGCCGGGCGCGGACGCCGCTGCGATCGCGCCCGGCGCGCTTGGATCCATGACGGACCGGATCGCCGTGACGGCCGAGCCGCTCTGGATCGATCACGGCATCGGGACGCTCGGGGCCGGGCCGCAGCGGAACCTCGGGCTGGTCGGCGTTGAGTGGCAGGCCGGTCTCGGCGGCGGCTGGTATGCGCGCCTCGCCGCCGCTGGCGCGGCCAGCGGGTCGAGCAGCGGCTACATGCAGGTGCTGGGTGGTCTCGGCTATCGCTGGCCGCTGACGCGCTCGCTGACGCTGACGGCCGCCGCATCGACCGGGGCAGGGGGCGGGGGCGCCGTCGACACCGGGGGCGGGCTGCTGCTCGAGGGCGAAGCGGGTGTGTCGGTCGCATTCGGGTCGCGTGATTCACTCGACCTGACCGCAAGCCGCCTGCGCGCACCATCCGGTGCCTTCGGCGCGCGCGGCCTGACGGCGCGCATCGCGCATCGCTTCGGACCGGACGATCGTGCCGATGCCGCTGCGCCGTCTCGCACGGAGGTGCACTCGGTGCGCGTGAGGATCGTCGACCAGGAGTATCGGGCCGCGAGCGCCGCATGGTCCGCGCGCTCGAACCCGTCGTTCGGGACGATGGGGGTGCAGGTCGACTATTTCACGGCGCCGTCGTGGTACCTCACGGGCCAGGGGCTCGCGGCGGCGCGAGGTCAGAATGGCGCGTACATGATCGGTTTGATGGGCGGTGGCTGGCGGCACGAGTTCACCGCGGCCCTGCACCTGGAACTGGAGGCGCTGGCGGGCGCTGCCGGTGGCGGGGGCGTGGCGGTCGGATCCGGCATCGTCGCCCAGGCGAATCTCGGGCTCGGGTACGACGGGCCCCACGGTCTCGGGATCCGCACCGGCATCGGGCGGCTGCAGTCCCGTCGCGGCGGCTTTTCGGCCAATGTCGCCGAAGTGGCGGTCACATACCGCACGAGGCTGCTGTCCGCAGCGGATTGAGGCGCTGCCGCAGGCGTCCGCCAGACGATCTTAAATGATAAATATAGAACACTATGTTAAACGCCTACGGATACCCCGACGGTGCACCTGCTATCGAATTCTAAAAAATCCATTTATAATTAGATGGTTGAAGTTTTCGCGTGCGCGTCGATCTCGATCGCCGTTCATTTAGTGAAAAATACTGCACTCGCAGCGCCCGTTTCGGCCTGCGGGTGTCTTGGCGTGGCTGTCGCAACGCGGGTCGGTGCAGGGGTCGATACCGGAAATGAGTGCATCGCGCACCTCCAGTTCTTGGCGGGATCAGGTCGGGCGCCGCGCGCTGCTCGACGGCGCCCTCGTCTCGCTGACGGTCTTCGCCATCCTGACGGCGTGCCTGCAGTTCTTCTATCGAACGGCGTGCCAGAACCAGATTGAATCCGTGCGCACCGAGCTGGTCGAGCTCGCCCGCATCGGCGCCTCCCAGGTCGATGCACAACTCGTGCGGCGCATCCAAGGGCCGGAGCAGGCCGGCAGTCCCGAGCACCTCGCGATGCTCGCGCCGCTCGTGAAGTTCCACAAGGCGAGCCGTGACCTGATGTACGTGTTCGTCGCTCGCCTCGAGGGCGCCCGCGTCCGCATGGATGAGTGGCACGGACTACCTCTATCGCGTCCCGGGCGACGACCTGCCGCCGGACCCGGTCTATTGGCTCGCGAGTTCCCCGGACGCTGAACTCCTCGAGGCGCTGCAGCGCCAGCGTGCGGTCGTCGATCCCGAGCCCGTCGTGGCTCGGCAGCGCGTGTACATGAGCGCCTACTCGCCGTTCTTCGACGACGCCGGGCAGTTCGTCGGGGTCGTCGGCGTCGACCTGTGGGTCCGGGACCTGGAGGGTCGCCTCGCCGACTTGCGGCACATGCAGCGCATTGGATTCGTGGCCGGCGCGATCATCGCGCTGCTGCTCGGCGCCGGTACCATCGGCGGCAGCTATCGACTGCGCCGCGCATGGCAACGCGAGCGGACCCTCAATCGCGACCTGACCAGCACGGCCGCGGAGCTTCGCGATGCCGCCGAACGCGCCGAATCAGCCTCGCGCGCGAAGGACGACTTCCTGGCGTCGATGAGCCACGAGATCCGCACGCCCATGAACGGCGTGCTCGGCATGGTCGACCTGCTGATGCACACGTCCCTCAACGACCGCCAGCAGGAGTACGCCCGCACGGCAAAGCACTCTGCCCGGATCCTGCTCGCGATCCTCGGCGACATCCTCGACCTGACCAAGGCGGGCGAGGGCAAGCTCGGACTGCATCCCGCCCCCTTCGATCTCGAAGAGGTGATGCGCGCCACCGGCGACATCGTCCGCCTGCAGGCGCATCGCAAGGGCGTGACGGTGGAGGTGCGCTTCCCGCCCGGTGCCCCGTCGAAGTTCGTCGGCGATGTCACGCGGATCGAGCAGGTGCTGCTCAACCTCGCCACCAACGCCGAGAAGTTCACGACGGAGGGTTCGGTCGTCATCGCGGCCGATGTGGGCCCGGTTGCCGCGGGCCGCTGCCGTATCGGCCTGCATGTCACGGACACGGGCATCGGCATCGCGCCGGGTGAGCAGCAGCGGATCTTCGAGCGCTTTACGCAGGCGGACTCGGCACCCTCACGGCGTGCGGCTGGCGCCGGGCTTGGGCTCGCGATATGCCGGACACTGGTCGACCTGATGGAGGGCAGTCTCCATGTCGAAAGCTCGGTTGGCGCAGGATCCCACTTCTGGTGCGAGCTGGAGCTGCCGGTCGCGGAGGCCGCGGGCGAGCTGCCCGTGTCGGCGCAGGCATGCGCGGCGTTCGCCGCGGGACGCTGCTCGTGCCGTGTCCTCGTCGTCGACGACAACGCGGTCAATCGGATGGTCGCTGCGATGATGCTCCGGCGGATGGGCTGCGAAGTCGTCGAAGCAGACGGTGGCGAGGCTGCCGTGCAGGAGGCCGTCAGCGGCCCGTTCGACGCGATCTTCATGGATTGCGAGATGCCCGGCCTCGATGGCTACGAGGCGACGCGGCGGATCCGCGCGGCCGAGGCACTTGGCCAGCGCCGCAGCATCATCATCGCGCTCACTGCGAATGCGCTGGCGGGCGACCGGGAGCGCTGCCTCGCGGTGGGCATGGACAAGTACCTGGCCAAGCCCATCAGTGCCGCCGCGCTTGCCACGGTCATGAGCTGTGTCGAGCCGTCCGGGGGTTGTACTGCGGCGGTGCCGTCCGATTCGGTGGCCGTGGTCGCCTGATCCCCGGGCCGCCCGCCCGGGTGGCGTTCCTCGCTGCGCGGGACGGCCGCAAGGCGGTATGCTCCGACCAGGTCGATGCGGCGTCCCCCGATTGCCGCGACTCTGGAGGACGTCGGATGGTCGAACGCCGGATCCGGTTGTTGCGGCACGTGCGCGCGCGGCCGCGCCTGTACATCGCCGCGGCGGTTGCCGCAGGCGTGGCGGCGTTCCTGCCCGATCAGGTCGCAAGCCATGCGGTCACCCGGGCGCTGATCGCCTGGAATGCGGGAGCGGGCCTCTACGTCGTGCTCGCCGCGATCATGATGATGCGTTCCGACTCGCATCACATGCGCCGGCGCGCGCAGCTGCAGGACGATGGCCAGCTCGTGATCCTGCTGCTCGTCGTGGTCGCGTCGGTGGCGAGCCTCGCCGCGATCGCGGGCGAGCTCGCGGTCGTCAAGGACATGCACGGGATGCTGCGCACGCTGCACGTCGGTCTCGCGGGCGTGACGGTGCTCACCTCGTGGACATTCATCCAGGTGATGTTCGCGCTGCACTACGCGCACGACTTCTACGCCGCGGTATGCCGCTCGCAAGCCCCCGGGCTCGAGTTCCCGCAGGACCCGCAGCCGGATTACGGCGATTTCTTCTACTTCGCCGCGGTGATCGGCACGTCGGGGCAGACCGCGGACGTCAATTTCACGAGCAAGCCCATGCGCCGCATCGGCGCACTGCACTGCGTGCTCTCGTACCTGTTCAACACGACGGTGCTGGCGCTGCTGATCAACATTGGCGCCAGCCTGTTCTGAAGCCGGGGGCAAACCCGCGGAGGACTGCATGCTGGGTGCGACGCTGATATTCTCGCTGCTCGTGGCGCGCATCTCGGCGATGCTGCTCGAGATCGCGCTCGGGGCCGCCGGGCTCATCCGGGCACGGTACGCGCTCAAGGACACCCTCGCCTCGGTGGCGATGCGTTTCGGAAATGTCGGCGTGAACATCCTGATGGGCACGACGATGGCGGCCGGACTCGCCCTGGCCCACCACTGGCGAGTCGCCTCCATCCCGTCCACCAGCGCGTGGGCGTGGCTCGCGCTGTTCGTGCTCGACGACTTCACGTACTACTGGTTCCATCGCATCAGCCACCGCTGCCGGTTCTGGTGGGCGGCGCACGTCAATCACCACTCCTCGCGCGAGTACAACCTGTCGACGGCGGTGCGCCAGCCGTGGACGGGCGTGATCGTCGGGACGTGGATGCCGTGGATGTGGCTCACGTGGCTCGGGTTCTCCCCGGAGATGGTGATCGCGCAGCAGACGCTGAACCTGTTCTACCAGTTCTGGCTGCACACGGAGGCGGTGCGCCGCCTGCCGCGCTGGTTCGAGTACCTGTTCAACACGCCGTCACACCATCGGGTCCATCACGGCGCCAATCCGCGCTACCTGGATCGCAACTACGCAGGCGTGCTGATGGCGTGGGACCGGATGTTCGGGACCTTCGAGGCGGAGCGCGACGACGAGCCGGTCGAGTACGGCCTGGTCCGCAACATCGACAGCTACAACCCGCTGTGGATCGCATTCCACGAGTGGGTCGCGATGGCCCGTGACCTGCGCGGCGTGCGCTCGCTGCGCGAGGCGGTCGGCGTGACGTTCGGCCCGCCGGGGTGGCGGGCCGATGGTCGGGGCGAGACCACCGACGCGCTGCGCGCCACCTGGGTAGCGCGCAGCGTCGCTCAGTAGCGGCGGCGCGGCGGCGTCGGCAGCTCGCTCGCGGCGAGCTTCGTGATCTCGAGCGGCCGGCCGCGCAGCTTGATGCGGCGCAGCTTGGCGATGATCTTCGGCGACAGGTCCGCCGGCAGGCGCACGAACGTGTGCTCCTCGCGGATGTCGACGCCGTTGATCTGCTTGCCATCGAGGTCCGCCTCGTGCGCGATCGCGCCGACGACATGGCCCGGCAGTACGCCATGGGCACGACCCACGTCGAGGCGATAGGTCGCCTGCGGCTCGTCGAAGCCCGGCTTGCGGCGCTTGCGCGGGTCCAGGTCGACGCCGGCGGCGTGGGAGCGGGGGTGCGGTGCGTGACCATGCCCGTGCCCGTGCGAAGGCTCGGCGGGTGGCGGCGCGGATTCGAACTCGCTCGCGCCGCCGGACTTGCGCTTGAGCACCAGCGAGCCTTCGCCCTGGGCGAGCTGCGCGAGCGCCGCGGCCACGTCGACGAGGTCGGCGCCGGTTTCGTTGACGAACTCCTCGACGATCGGCCGGAACTCGTCGTGGCCGGGTGTCGCGAGCGCGGCGGCGAGCCGCTCCTTGAACTTCGCGACGCGTCGCTTGTTCACGTCCTGGACCGTCGGCGGCGACATCAGCTCGATCGGCTGGCGGGTCGCGCGCTCGATCGTCCGCAGCATGTTCCGCTCGCGCGGTGCGATGAACAGGATCGCCTCGCCGCTGCGGCCCGCGCGGCCCGTGCGGCCGATGCGGTGGATGTAGGACTCGCTGTCGTAGGGCACGTCGAAGTTGACGACGTGGCTGATGCGGTCGACGTCGAGGCCGCGCGCGGCGACGTCGGTCGCGACGAGGATGTCGATCTGGCCGGACTTCAGCGCGGCGACGGTGCGCTCGCGCTGCGACTGCTGGATGTCACCGTTCAGCGCCGCCGCCGAGAAGCCGCGGGCTTCGAGCTTCTCGGCGAGTTCCACGGTCGCCTGCTTGGTGCGTGCGAACACGAGCATGGCGTCGAACGCCTCGACCTCGAGGATCCGGGTCAGCGCATCGAGCTTGTGCATGCCGGCGACGAGCCAGTAGCGCTGGCGGATGTTCGCCGCGGTGGTCGTGCTCGAGCGGATCGTCACTTCCTCGGGCGAGCGCATCTGGCGCTGGGCGATGCGGCGGATCGGCGCCGCCATCGTCGCCGAGTACAGCACCACCTGGCGCTCGGCCGGGACCTTGCCGAGAATCGTGTCGATGGCATCGACGAAGCCCATCTGCAGCATCTCGTCGGCTTCGTCGAGGACGACCTGGCGGATCGTCTCGAACGACAGGGTGCCGCGCTCGAGGTGATCCATGATCCGGCCCGGGGTGCCGACGATCACGTGCGTGCCGCGGCGCAGCGCGTTGAGCTGCGGCGTGTAGCTCTGGCCGCCGTAGATCGGCAGTACATGGAAGCCCGGGATGTGCGCCGCGTACTTCTGGAACGCCTCGGCGACCTGGATCGCGAGTTCGCGGGTGGGCACCATCACGAGGGCCTGTGGCTCGCGCCGTCCGGCGTCGATCATGGACAGGATCGGCAGCGCGAAGGCCGCGGTCTTGCCGGTGCCGGTCTGGGCCTGGCCGAGCAGGTCGCGCCCGGCCAACACGATGGGGATCGTCGCGGCCTGGATCGGGGAGGGCGATTCGTAGCCCACGTCGGCCAGCGCGGCGAGCACCGGCGGCGAGAGGCCAAGAGAGGAGAACGACGCCGGGGCGTCGGAAGCGGGAGCGGTCACGGGGGGGATCTCGGGCAGGCCTTGGGGGCCGGAGTCTACCGGACCCGGGGCCCTCGCGCCGTCGGGGATGTCGCGTGGCCGGTTGCGGCGACCGCCGCTATGCTGTCCGGACCGCCGGGATGACCGGCCTCGGTACCGGAGTCGCGGATGGCCAAGCTGGCGTGGATCCTTTTCGGGTGCCTGCTCGCGGGCAGTGCGGCCGCCGAGGACTGGGTCGACGTGATCCATAGCAGCAGCGGCACGGTCTGGCAGGTCGACCGCGAGACCATCCTGCCTGCGCATCCCGGGATCCGGGCCTGGTTCCGCTTCACCGGCGACCACAATCTCACCCCGAACGACTCGGTGGAGCACCTCTCGGGGCGCGCGCAGCGACTCTTTGACTGTGCTTCGGGCCGCTCGGCCGACCTGGCGTATGACTGGTACACCCAGCCGGGCTGGGCCGGTGCGGTCTCGATCGCCGAGCACGCCGATGCCGCCAAGCCGCACTGGACCCAGCCGCGCCCCGGCAGCATCGAGGATGCACTGATGGCGTTCGTCTGCGACTATGCGGCGCGGCCCGAGAACGCCAAGCCCTGAGCCCGCCCAACGAGGAGTGACGATGGACGACTACATGACCGCGGATGACTGGGCTGCGCTGCAGCGCCTCGACCAGCGCGCGAAGCGGGGCCTTGCCGCCTCGACGGTGTCGGCCGCGCAGGCCGAGAAGTTCCAGCGCCGTGGCTATGCCTCGGGCAGCGGCCACGCGATCGTCCTGACGGCGGCGGGCCGCACGGCGGTCCTGAACTGGGAGCGGAGCCGCCGGACCTGACCGACGCTCACTCGGGCGCGGCGAGCGCCCGCGCGAAGCGGCGGTCCGGCACCAGCCACCACAGCGCAACCATCGCGTAGATCGCCTGCGAGGCCGCAGGCGCGACGAACGCGGTCGCGATGGCCGTGGCATACGCCACCGGCGACAGCTTTCCCTTCCAGTCCGCGCCGAGCTCGCGCGCGAGCGGCGAGTCCGGGCCGTGTGCGCCCACGATGCGCCGCTGCAGCACGTAGAAGGCGATCGCCGCCAGCAGCAGCACGACCCCGTACATCGCCGTCGGTGCCGTGCGATCGGGGTGTGCGCCCATCCAGCTGGTCGCGAACGGCACCAGCGACAGCCAGAACAGCAGGTGCAGGTTCGCCCACATCAGGCCGCCGTCGACCTGCCTGACCAGGTGCAGCAGGTGATGGTGGTTATTCCAGTAAACGCCGAGGTAGATGAAGCTCAGCAGGTAGCCGAGCAGCGCCGGCGCGAGAGGTCGCAGCGTGGCGAGCGAATCGCCCTCCGGCGCCTTCAGCTCGAGCACCATGATCGTGATCAGGATGGCGATCACGCCGTCGCTGAAGGCCTCCAGTCGTCCCTTGCCCATCCGCTGCGCTCCGCATCGTGGTCGGATGCGGGAGCTTGCCACGGGTGGGGGCGGGGCGTCCCGCCGGCAGGCCGGAACGCCGGCCGGCCGCGTCGCGGGCCGCCCGGCCGCGCCAGCCTCAGCGGTAGCGCGCCATCAGTTTCGCGAGCGTGGCCCGGCCGGGATTCAGGCGCTCGAAGGGCATCGTGTTGAGTGGCGCCGCGGCCGTGCGGTTGACGGCGTGCAACTCGTGCTCGGGTGCCTCGACCTCGTGGATGAGGCCGGTGACGTACTCGCCCTCGGCGAGCTTCGCGTCGATGTAGGAGTACGCCTTGGCCCGGTCGGCCGTGTCGAACTCCAGCTCCAGCTTGCGCAGGCGCACCTCGCTGCCATCGTGCAGCGGCACCACCAGCGCCTCGCCCTCGGCGTAGTCGACCGCGATGGTCTCCGCGCGGGGCACATAGTCCGCCTCGACCGCCGCGTGGTAGTGCTCGCGCGTGTACGCGTAGCTCTTGGTCGAGCCCTCGTGGTCGTTGAAGGTGACGCACGGGGACATGACGTCGATCAGCGCGAAGCCCGGGTGCCTGAGGCCGGCCTGGATGAGCGGCACGAGCTGCTTCTTGTCGCCGGAGAAGCCACGGGCGACGAAGCCCGCGCCGAGCGACAGCGCGAGCAGTGCGGGATCGACCGGCGTCTGCACGTTGGCGTCGCCCTTCTTCGACTTCGTGCCGACGTCGGCCGACGCGGAGAACTGCCCCTTGGTGAGGCCGTACACGCCGTTGTTCTCGATGACGTACAGCATGTTGACGTTGCGACGGATGGCGTGCGCGAGCTGCCCGAGGCCGATCGACAGCGAGTCGCCGTCGCCCGAGACGCCGATGTAGGTCAGTGAGTGGTTGGCCGCGTTCGCGCCCGTCGCGATCGAGGGCATGCGGCCGTGGACGCCGTTGAAGCCATGGGCGCCGCTGACGAAGTAGGCGGTGGTCTTCGACGAGCAGCCGATGCCCGACAGCTTGACGAGGTTCTCCGGGCGCAGCGACAGGCCCCACACGGCCTCGGTGATCGCCGCGGTGATCGAATCGTGGCCGCAGCCGGCGCACAGCGTCGACATGCCGCCCTCGTAGTCGCGGCGGGTCAGCCCGAGCTCATTGCGCGGCAGCGACGGATGGGCGATTTTCGGCTTGGTGATCGAGGTCATTGCAGGGAGCTCCTAGCCGGCCGCGCGGCGGGTGCCGCGGCCGAGGGCGTCGAGAACGGCGTCGGTGACGAAATCGGCAGTCATCGGCATGCCGTCGTAGTGCAGGATCGGGACGAGCTTGCGCTTCTCGACCGCGGTCTCGAGGGTCAGTAGCGACTTCAGCTGCGCGTCGCGGTTCTGCTCGACCACGAGGATCGTGTCGTGCGCGGCGAGGAACGCCTCGACCGCGGCGCCGAACGGGAAGGCCCTCACGCGCAGGTAGTCGACCTCGGTGCCGCAGGCGGCGAGCCGCACCAGGGCCTCGCGGATCGGCCCGTCGCAGCTGCCGAGGCTGAGGATGCCGATCCGGCGGTCGCCCGGGCCCTCGAGCACGGGCTCGGGGACCAGCGTCTTCGCCGTCTCGAACTTGCGCACGAGGCGGTCGACGACTTCCTGGTACTCGGCCGAATCCTCGGTATAGCCACCGAACTTGTTGTGGCCGGAGCCGCGCGTGAAGTACGCCGCCTTCGGGTTGACGCCCGGCAGCGTGCGGTACGGGATCGCGTCGCCATCCTTGTCGAGATAGCGCTGGAACTTCGGCAGGGCCTCGATCTCGGTCGCGCTCAGCACCTTGCCGCGATCGGGGCGGTAGCTGTCGTCCCAGGTGAGTTCCGGGACCATCCAGTCGTTCATGCCGATGTCGAGGTCCGACAGCAGGAAGACCGGGGTCTGCAGCCGTTCGGCGAGGTCGAAGGCCTTGACGGTGAGCGTGAAGCATTCGGCGGGATTCGCCGGGAACAGCAGCACGTGCCGCGTGTCGCCGTGCGAGGCGTATGCGCATGTCATCAGGTCGCATTGCTGCGTCCGCGTCGGCATGCCCGTGGACGGGCCGACGCGCTGCACGTCGACGATCACCGCGGGGACCTCGGCGTAGTAGGCGAGCCCGAGGAACTCGTTCATCAGCGACACGCCCGGTCCACTGGTCGGCGTGAAGGCACGAGCGCCGTTCCAGGAGGCGCCGACGACCATGCCGATGGCGGCGAGTTCGTCCTCCGCCTGCAGCACGACGAAGTTGCGCTCCTTCGTCACCGGGTCGACGCGCAGCTTCTCGCAGAAGCCCTTGTAGGCATCCATGACGCCGGTCGACGGGGTGATCGGGTACCAGGCGCCGACCGTGGCGCCGGCGTACACGCAGCCGAGCCCGGTGGCCGTATTGCCGTCGATCAGCACGTGGCCCTGCGTCTTGTCCATGCGCCGTATCCGCAGCGGCAGCGGGCACGGCAGGTTTTCCTGCGCGTAGCGGTAGCCGAGGTCGATCGCCTTCATGTTGGCGTCCACGAGCTTGGGCTTGCTCGCGTACTGCTCGGTGACGAGGTTGCGGATGACCTCGAGGTCGACGTCCAGCAGCGCGGCGAGCACGCCGGCGTAGCAGATGTTCTTCATCAGGATGCGGTTGCGCACGCCGTCGAAGCTCTCGTTGCACAGGCGCGCGAGCGGTACCCCGAACACGGTGATGTCGTCGCGTTCCAGCAGCGCGCTGCGTGGCCAGGTGGAGTCGTACAGCAGGAAGCCCCCGGGCCGGACCTCGCGCACGTCCTTGGCATAGGTCTCGATGTTCATCGCCATCATCAGGTCGACGTGGCTGCCGCGCGCCATGTGGCCGTCGGCACAGACCCGGATCTCGTACCAGGTCGGCAGGCCCTGGATGTTGGACGGGAAGTAGTTCTTGCCGGTGACGGGCACGCCCATCCGGAAGATCGACTTCATCATCAGCGTGTTCGCGCTCGCCGAGCCCGTGCCGTTGACGTTGGCGAACTTGATGACGAAGTCGTTCAGGCGCTCTGGCGAGTGGCTTGCGGTTCGCATGGGATCCCGTCGGTGCTGGCGTGGGGAATGTGGACCGTGGACTTCTGCATGTCCCAGGCGGCGGTGGGGCAGCGCTCGGCGCACAGGCCGCAGTGCACGCAGAGGTCCTCGTCCTTGAGCATGACGCGGCCGGTCTGCTTGAGTGGCGCGGACACGTACAGCGGCCGGTCGGGGTCGCGGCGCGGCGCCTTGGTGTTGGCCGACAGTTCCGCCTCGGTGCCGTTCGCCGTCATGGTCAGGCAGTCGACCGGGCAGATGTCGATGCAGGCATCGCATTCGATGCACAGCGGTGCCGTGAACACCGTCTGGATGTCGCAGTTCAGGCAGCGCTGCACTTCGAGCGCCGTCTGCTCCGGGCTGAAGCCGAGCTCGACCTCGATCTTGATCTGGCGGAAGCGCTCGGCCAGCGCGACATGGGGCACCAGCCGCCTTTCGGCCGGGTTGTAGTCGTTCTTGTACGACCACTCGTGGATGCCCATCTTGCGGCTGGACAGCGTCACCCCGCGTGCCGGGCGATCCTGCACGGCGAGGCCGTTGCAGAAGCGGTGGATCGAGATTGCCGCCTGGTGCCCATGCTCGACGGCCCAGATGATGTTCTTAGGCCCGAGCGCCGCGTCGCCTCCGAAGAAGACCTGCGGTCGCGTCGACTGGAACGTCACCGGGTCGATCTTCGGCACCTGCCATTTGTCGAACTCGATGCCGACGTCGCGCTCGATCCAGGGAAAGGCGTTTTCCTGGCCGATCGCGAGGATCACGTCGTCACACGGAACGACGACCGATTCGACCTTGCGTTCGGCGACGATCTGGCCGTCGACGAGGTCATATTCGAGCACGTCGAAGCGCATCCCGGTGAGCTTGCCGTCCTCGATGACGAACGACTTGGGGGAGTGGTTGACGACGATGCGGACGCCCTCGCTCTCGGCGTCCTCCAGTTCCCACTCCGAGGCCTTGAAGAACTCGCGCGACTTGCGCGCCATCACGCTGACCTGCTTGGCGCCGAGGCGCAGCGAGCTGCGGCAGCAGTCCATCGCTGTATTGCCGACGCCGATGATCAGCACCCGCTCGCCGATCTTCTTGACGTGACCGAAGGCGACGGACTGCAGCCAGTCGATGCCGCTGTGGATCCGCTCGGAGTCGTCGCGGCCCGGGACCCTGAGGTCCTTGGCCTTCGGTGCGCCGGAGCCGACGAACACCGCGTCGAAGCCGCCGTCGTGGAGCAGCGCCTTCAGGCTGGTCACTGGCGTCTCGAGGCGCAGGTCGGCGCCCATGCCGAGGATGTAGCCGATCTCCTCGTCGAGGACGTCAGCGGGCAGGCGGAACGCGGGGATGTTCGAGCGCATCAGGCCGCCGGACAGGCCCCACTGCTCGAAGATGGTGACCGCGTAGCCGAGCGGCAGCAGGTCGTTGGCGACGGTCAGCGAGGCCGGTCCGGCGCCGATGCAGGCGATGCGCTTGCCGTTCTTTATCGCGGGCGGTGTCGGCAGTCGATCGGCGACGTCCTCGCGGTGGTCCGCGGCGACGCGCTTCAGCCGGCAGATCGCGACCGGCTTGTCCTCGACCCGGCCGCGGCGGCAGGCCGGCTCGCAGGGCCGGTCGCAGACCCGCCCGAGGATCCCGGGGAAGACGTTCGAGGCTCGGTTGCTGAGGTAGGCGTCGCCGAAGCGGCCCTGGGCGATCAGCCGGATGTATTCGGGGACGTCGGTATGAGCGGGGCAGGCCCACTGGCAGTCTACAACCCGGTGGTAGTAGTCGGGTTGTCGGGTGTCCGTCGGTTCCATCGTACCTCTGGGGGCCTGGACGCGGTGCCGGCGAGTATAGACCCCCCCGGTGGCGCGCCGTGATTGCGGCAGGTCGCAGATTGCGGAGGAGGACGGGGCGACGCCACCGTGTATACCGAACTGGCGTCCGGCCACGGGAAGGCGCAGGCGGCGGGGCGGTGGGGTGCCGCGGGGCCCGGTCGCCCGGCGGGGGCGTTGTATTATGTAAAATGTTTGGCGAGGGTCCAAGCCCGACGGAGCCGTCGTATCGCGCGCCGGGCCCGGCGGGCGAAGTGGATCGCGACTTTCCCGGCCGGTCGCTGTGACGTATACTCAGGGAAGTTCAGGGACCGGCTCTGGCGGAGCGGTCCTGGTGTTGAGTAGAAGCCCCAGTGGGGGCTTTTTCGTTTGGGTCGGGACCCTCCGGGGTTTGCGACCACGAGAATGGGCCGCAGGCCCATTTTTTTGGCCTTTTTTTTGGGTTCGGGTCGCTTGCGAGCACGCGGACCCGGGGCGGAGCGATGCGCGAGACGCTGATCGGGCTGCTGGAGCCGGAGGTGACGGCGCGGGGGTGCGAGCTCGTCGAGCTCGAGTTCCACGCCCACCGGGGTGGCGGCCTGCTGCGGATCTACATCGATCGGCCGGGCGGCGAGACCGAGGCGGATCGGGTGACGGTCGAGGATTGCGAGTCGGTGAGCCGCGCGGTGAGCGCAGCGCTCGACCTCGCGGATCCGATCAAGGGCGAATACACCCTCGAGGTGTCCTCGCCAGGATTTGATCGCCCGCTGCGGACGCGCGCGCACTTCGTGCGCTACGTCGGCAGCCGGGTGCACGTCGAGAGCCTGCTGCCCCGCGACGGACGCCGTCGCTGGACGGGTCGGCTGGAGGCGGTCGGCGACGCGGGACTCGTGCTCGAGGTCGACGGCAAGACAGTTGAATTGGCATTGAACGAGATCAAGACGGCGCGGCTGGTGCCCGAGTACGGCACGCGGCGGGAGTGACGACACATGGCGAGGACGACGCTGAAGGAAATCGTTGACGCGGTAGAGAGCGTCGCGAACGAGAAGGGTATCGACCAGGGGATCATCTTCGATGCGCTCGAAGCTGCCCTTGCGTCCGCCACCCGCAAGCGCCACGGCGAGGACATGGACGTGCGGGTCGCGATCAATCGCAAGACCGGCGACTACGAAGTGTTCCAACGCTGGAAGGTCTTTGCGGACGACTCGCGCGAGCTCGAGTTCCCCGAGCGCGAGCTGCGCTTCGAGGACGCGATCGACGTGAACCCCGCGGCCGAGATCGGTGGCTTCGTCGAAGTGCCCATCGAGGGCGAGGCGTTCGGCCGCATCGACGCGCAGACCGCGAAGCAGGTCATCGTGCAGAAGGTGCGCGAGGCCGAACGCGCGCAGGTCGTCGACGCCTACCAGGACCGCATCGGCACGCTGGTCAGCGGCATCGTCAAGCGCGTCGACCGCAATGGCGTGTACGTCGATCTCGGCCAGAACGCCGAGGCGTTCGTGCCTCGCGAGAACCTGATCCCGCGCGAGCCGATCCGCACCCAGGACCGCATCAAGGCGTTCCTGAAGGAAGTGCGTTCGGAGCCGCGCGGCCCGCAGATCTTCCTGTCGCGCACGGCGCCCGAGTTCCTGATCGAGCTGTTCAAGCTCGAGGTGCCGGAAGTCGGCCAGGGCCTCATCCAGATCCTCGGCGCGGCCCGCGACGCGGGCGTGCGCGCCAAGATCGCGGTCAAGAGCCACGATCCGCGCATCGACCCTGTCGGTGCCTGCGTCGGCATGCGTGGCAGCCGCGTGCAGGCGGTCTCGAACGAGATCGCCGGCGAGCGCGTCGACATCATCCCGTTCGAGGACAACCCGGCGCAGTTCGTCATCAACGCGATGCAGCCGGCCGAGGTCACCTCGATCGTCGTCGACGAAGACCAGCACAGCATGGACATCGCCGTCGCCGAGGAGAAGCTCTCGCAGGCCATCGGCCGCGGCGGGCAGAACATCCGCCTCGCGTCGGAGCTGACCGGCTGGAAGCTCAACATCATGAGCGAGCAGCAGGCCGACGAGAAGAGCGAGTCGGAGACCAAGGCGCTGCGCGACATGTTCATGAAGGCGCTGGACGTCGACGAGGACGTCGCGACGATCCTCGTGCAGGAAGGCTTCTCGACCATCGAGGAGATCGCCTACGTCCCGACCAACGAGCTGCTCGCGGTCGAGGAGTTCGACGACAACATCGTCCGCGAGCTGCGCAACCGTGCCCGCGACGTGCTGCTGACGCAGGCGATCGCGACCGAGGAGAGTGCCGA
This sequence comes from uncultured Pseudomonadota bacterium, assembly GCA_903884235.1. Classification (GTDB taxonomy): domain Bacteria; phylum Pseudomonadota; class Gammaproteobacteria; order Steroidobacterales; family Steroidobacteraceae; genus CAIKZZ01. The sequence goes on along the minus strand of CAISEB010000046.1, from coordinate 62,977 downwards.
CGGCACGCCCGCCGAGGACCTCCTCGAAGTGGAGGGCATGGATCCCGAACTCGCCGCGTCGCTCGCGGCGCGTGGCATCTGCACCCGCGAGGACCTCGCCGAACAGGCGATAGAGGACCTCGAGGGCATCGAAAATCTGGACGACGCGCGCGCGGGCAAGCTGATCATGGCGGCCCGGGCTCACTGGTTCACCGACGGCGCCGCGTCGTCTTGAGGAGCTCCCTGAATGTCTGACGTCACGGTTGCCCAGTTCGCCGAGGTCCTGAAGGTTCCGGTCGACAGGCTGCTCAAGCAGCTTGAAGCGGCCGGAATCCGCGTGGCCGGCGCCGAGGACCGGATCAGCGATGATGCGAAGAGCGAACTGCTTGCATACCTGAAGCAGCTCCACGGGCGTCCCGATGAAGAGGCGGTCGCCGCTGGTCCGAAGAAGATCACGCTGGTACGCAAGTCATCGAGCGAGATCAAGGTCAGCGCGGCGCAGGGCCGGGCCCGCACCGTCAGCGTCGAGGTCCGCTCGAAGCGCACCTACGTCAACCGTGGCGTGCTCGAGGAGCAGGCGCGGGCGCTGCAGGAGGAGGCGGACAAGGTCCGCGAGGCCGAGGAGGCCGCCCGCCGCGCAGTCGAGGAGGAGCAGCAGCGCAAGGTCGACGAGGAGGCCCGCCGCCGAACCGACGAGGAGAACCGCCTCAAGGCCCAGGAGGATGCGCGCCGTGCCGCCGAGGACGAGGCGCGTCGCCAGGCCGAACAGGCCGCGCGCGAGGAGAGCGAGCGCGCGCGCAAGGCCGCGGTGCCGGACAAGCCGGCGCGCGTGGAACCGACCGAGGCCCGTGGCGATACGCGCTACGGCCGCAAGGAGCTGCACGTCGCGAGCGACGTCAGCAACCGCTACAAGAAGAAGAAGCCGATGCGCGGCGGCCGCCGCGGCGGCAGCGCGCCCGAGGGGCGCCACGGCTTCGAGATGCCCACGCAGCCGATCAAGCGCGAGGTCTCGGTGCCGGAGACGATCACCGTCGCCGAGCTCGCGCAGAAGATGGCCGTCAAGGGCAGCGAGCTGATCAAGGCCCTGATGAACATGGGCGTGATGGCCACCATCAACCAGGTGCTCGATCAGGACACCGCCGTGCTCGTCGTCGAGGAGCTGGGCCACACGGCCAAGGCGCTCAACGAGAACGCGCTCGAGGAAGGCCTGCAGGCCGAGGTCGCGGACGACGCCGATGTCGTGACGCGCCCGCCGGTCGTGACGATCATGGGTCACGTCGACCACGGCAAGACCTCGCTGCTCGACTACATTCGCCGGGCGAAGGTCGCCGCGGGCGAGGCCGGCGGCATCACCCAGCACATCGGCGCGTACCACGTGACGACGCCGCGCGGCATCATCACGTTCATCGACACGCCGGGCCATGCGGCGTTCAGCTCGATGCGTGCCCGCGGTGCCCAGGTGACGGACATCGTCGTCCTCGTGGTCGCGGCCGACGATGGCGTCATGCCGCAGACGATCGAGGCGATCCAGCACGCGCGTGCGGCTGGCGTGCCGATCGTCGTTGCGATGAACAAGATCGACAAGCCCGAAGCGGAACCGGATCGCCTGAAGAGCGAACTCTCCGTGCAGTCGGTGTTCGTCGAGGGCTACGGCGGCGACGTGATGTGCGTCGCCGTGTCGGCCAAGACCGGCCAGGGCGTCGACCAGCTGCTCGAGTCGCTGCTGCTGCAGGCCGAGCTCCTCGAGCTCAAGGGCGCGCCGAGCGGCCCGGCCGCAGGCGTCGTGCTCGAGTCGAGCGTCGAGAAGGGTCGCGGCGCGGTCGCGACGGTGCTCGTCAAGCGCGGCACGCTCAAGACCGGCGATTACATCCTCGCGGGCCAGGAATACGGCCGCGTCCGCGCGATGTTCGACGAGCGCGGCGAGAGCATCGAGAGCGCGGGTCCGTCCATCCCGGTGCAGGTGCTGGGCCTGTCCGGCACGCCGAGCGCGGGCGACGACCTGCTGGTGCTCGAGAGCGAGCGCAAGGCGCGCGAAGTCGCGCTGCACCGCCAGGGCAAGTATCGCGACGTCAAGCTCGCCAAGCAGGCTCCCAAGATGGAGAACGCCTTCGAGCAGCTCGAAGCCGGCAAGGCGCTGCAGACCGTGCAGGTCGTCATCAAGGCGGACACGCACGGTTCCGCCGAGGCGCTTCGCGACGCGCTCGAGCGCCTGTCGACCGACGAGGTCGCGGTCAGGGTGATGGTCTCCGGCGTCGGCGGCATCACCGAATCGGACGTCTCGCGTGCCGCGACCTCGAACGCGCGCATCATCGCGTTCAACGTCCGCGCCGATGCGGCGGCCCGTACCGCGATCAAGGACCAGGGCGTCGGCATCCAGTACTACAGCGTGATCTACGAGGCCATCGACGACGTGCGCGCTGCGCTGTCGGGCATGCTGGCGCCGGAAGTCCGCGACAACATCGTCGGCCTCGCGCAGGTTCGCGACGTGTTCCACTCGAGCAAGTTCGGCCAGGTGGCGGGCTGCCTCGTGACGGAAGGCTTCGTGAAGCGCAACAACCCGATCCGCGTGCTGCGCGACAACGTCGTGATCTTCGAGGGTGCCCTCGAGTCGCTGCGTCGCTTCAAGGACGACGTCGCCGAGGTGCGGTCCGGCACCGAATGCGGCATCGCCGTGAAGGACTACAACGACGTCCGTGCGGGCGACCAGATCGAGTGCTACGAGCGCGTCATCACGACGCGTACGCTGTGACGTGCCGAAGGAGTTCCAGAGGAGCCGGCGCATAGAGGAGCAGATCCAGCGTCTGCTCTCCGAGCTCATTCGTCGCGAGGTCAAGGACCCGAGGGTCGGCCTCGTGACGATCACGGCGGTCGAGGTCACCCGTGACCTCAGCCATGCGAAGGTCTTCTTCCTGCCGTTCGACGGCAAGCATCCGATCGCGGAAGTCCGCGCGGCACTGGTCTCCGCCGCCGGCTTCCTCAGGATCCATCTCAAGAAGCAGCTGATGATCCGCCACGTGCCGGAACTCCAGTTCCTGCCGGACGAGACCATCGAGAATGCGGCGCGGCTCTCCGCGCTGATCAACACGGCGGTCGCCGACGACGTCCGTCGCGCGGCGGCTGCGCCGCCCGAGCCCGAGTCCACGGACGAGGGCCTGCCCTCCGGGGACGATCCCGCCCGATGAACGCGCCCGCTGACCGGCCGCGTCGGGACTGGCGGACGGTGGACGGGATCGTGCTGCTCGACAAGCCACCCGGCATGAGCTCGAACCAGGCGCTGCAGCGCGTGCGGCGGCTGTATTCCGCCCGCAAGGCGGGCCACACCGGTGCGCTCGATCCGCTTGCCACGGGCGTGCTGCCGCTGTGCTTCGGGCAGGCCACCAAGGTCGCCGGGCTCATGCTGGACGCGGACAAGACCTACCACGCGACCCTCGCGCTCGGTGCCCGCACTTCGACCGGCGACCGGGAGGGGGAGGTCGTCGAGACGCTGCCCGTCCCCGAATTGTCCGCGCTTCCGGTGGCGTCGGTGCTGGAGCGGTTCCTGGGCCCGAGCCAGCAGGTGCCGCCGATGTATTCGGCGCTGAAGCGCGATGGCGAGCCGCTGTACAAGATCGCCCGCCGCGGCGTCGAGGTCGTGCGCGAGCCGCGCCCCATCCGCATCGACGCGATCAAGCTCGCCGCGCTCGATGGGGCGACGCTGTCGTTCGACGTCACCTGCTCCAAGGGCACCTACGTGCGGACCCTCGGCGAGGACATCGCCGCCGCCCTCGGCACGACGGGCCACCTCGTGGCGCTGCGTCGCACCGATGTCGGTGGCGCGCTGTCCCGCCTCGTGTCGCATCCGATGGAGAGCCTCGAGCGCCTCGCGGACGATCCGGGGGCGCTCGATGCACTGCTGCTGCCGCCGGACACGATCCTGCAGGACAGGCCGGCGGTGACTCTCACCGCCGCGGCGACGGCCGCGCTGCTGCATGGGCAGGTGGTGGCGGCCACGGCGGCGGCGGGGGTCGAGGTGCGGATCTACGGCGACGATCACCGGTTCCTCGGCCTCGGCAGGACGGACGAGCACGGCGAGCGGGTCCGGCCGGTGCGCCTGATGACCGGCGAGGGCTGAACCCCCGGCGAAGTCGCCGGTCAGGTGGGGTTGGTTCGGCTTGCACGATGGCGCCGGAGCCGCCCGGTCGGCTACCCTTGGCAGCGACTCGCCGGTGTCCGGCGGCGTCGGGTTCGTGTATTTAAAGTCAATAGGAACAATGACCTGCGATGAGAATCACGATATTTGGTTCAGGTTACGTCGGCCTCGTCACGGGCGCCTGCCTCGCGGACGCGGGCAACCAGGTCGTCTGCGTGGATGTCGACCCCGGCAAGATCGAGCGCCTCAACCGCGGTGAGGTCCCGATCCACGAGCCGGGCCTCGACGAACTCATCGAGCGCAACATGGCGAAGGGCCGCCTGCGCTTCACGACGGACGCCGCCGAAGGTGTCGCGCACGGCCTGTTCCAGATGATCGCGGTCGGCACCCCGCCCGACGAGGATGGCTCCGCCGATCTCAAGTACGTGCTCACCGTCGCGCGCACGGTCGCCGAGCACATGACCGACTACAAGGTCGTGATTACGAAGTCCACGGTCCCGGTCGGCACCTCCGACAAGGTCCGCGCCGCGCTCACCGACACGCTCGCCGCGCGCGGCGTCGTGCACGAGTTCGACGTGGTCTCCAACCCGGAATTCCTCAAGGAGGGTGCCGCGATCAGCGACTTCCTCCGTCCCGACCGCGTCATCGTCGGGACCGACAAGCCGGCGGTGTCCGAGCTGATGCGCGCGCTGTACGAGCCGTTCACGCGCAACCACGAGCGCCTGATCGTCATGGACATCCGCTCGGCGGAGCTGACCAAGTACGCGGCCAACGCGATGCTCGCCACCAAGATCTCGTTCATGAACGAGATCGCGAACCTTGCCGAGCGCCTCGGCGCCGACATCGAGAAGGTCCGCGTCGGCATCGGCTCGGATCCGCGCATCGGCTACGGCTTCATCTACCCGGGCGTCGGCTACGGCGGCTCGTGCTTCCCGAAGGATGTGCAGGCGCTCGAGCGCTCGGCGCGCGCCTCCGGATACGAGCCGCGGATCCTCGCCGCGGTGGAGGCGGTCAACGCGCTGCAGAAGCAGGTGCTGTTCCAGAAGATCTCGGCGTACTACGGCGGCAAGCTCGCCGGGCGGACCCTCGCGGTCTGGGGGCTCGCCTTCAAGCCCAATACCGACGACATGCGCGAGGCGCCGAGCCGGGTACTGCTGGAGGCGCTCTGGGCCGCAGGGGCCCGGGTGCGCGCCTACGACCCGGTCGCCATGCCCGAGACCCAGCGTATCTACGGATCCCGGCCGGACTTGACGCTCGTATCCTCGATGGAGGAGGCGCTTGCCGGTGCGGATGCACTGGCGATCGTCACGGAGTGGCGTGAGTTCCGCAGCCCCGACTTCGACGCGATGAAGTCGGCGCTGGCGGCGCCGGTCATCTTCGATGGTCGCAACCTTTACGACCCGCAGCTCATGGCCCGGTTCGGCTTCCGGTACTTCGGTATCGGCCGAGGCGAACGCGCCAATTGACGCTGGCGGCGCGTACCCCGAGGAGATCCCACCATGTTGATCCCCGTTGTGCTGTCCGGTGGGTCGGGTACGCGGCTCTGGCCGCTGTCCCGCGAACACCATCCGAAGCAGTTCCTGCCCCTCGTGGGTCGGGAGACGATGCTGCAGGACACGGTACGCCGGCTCGAAGGACTCGGTCCCACGAAGCCGATCATCGTGTGCCACGAGAACCACCGGTTCATCGTCGCCGAACAGATGCGCCAGATTGGCGCGGAACCGGCCGCCATCGTGCTTGAGCCGGTGGGGCGCAACACGGCGCCGGCCGTCGCCGTGGCGGCGCTCGCGGCGATCCGCTCCGCGGGCGAGGAGGCGATGCTCCTCGTGCTCCCGGCCGACCACCTGATCGCCGACGTCCCGGCGTTCCTCCAAGCGGTCCAGGCGGGCCTCGCCGCCGCGGCCGAGGGGCGCCTCGTGACGTTCGGCGTCGTCCCGACTGCGCCGGAAACGGGCTACGGTTACATTCGCCGTGGCGCAGGCGCAGGCCCTGCCTTCCCGATCGCCGAGTTCGTCGAGAAGCCGGACGCCGCACGGGCGGCGCAGTACCTCGCATCCGGCGACTACCTGTGGAACAGCGGGATGTTCCTGTTCGGCGCCCGCCGTTACCTGGACGAGCTCGCGCGCTTCGCGCCGGCGATGCTCGAGGCGACGACCGCAGCGCTCGATGCCGCGACTCGCGACCTCGATTTCCTGCGTCTGCCGACCGCGGAGTTCGCGCGCTGCCCGTCGGATTCCATCGACTACGCCGTCATGGAGAAGACCCACGATGCGGTCGTCGTCGCGCTGGACGCGGGCTGGAGCGACGTCGGGTCGTGGTCGGCCCTGCACGAGGCGTTGCCCGCGGACGCGGACGGCAACGTCAGTCGCGGCGACGTGGTGACCGAGGACTCCTCGGGTTGCTATCTGTATTCGTCCGGGCGCCTCGTGACGGCGGTTGGCCTCAGGGACCACGTCGTCATCGAGACCAAGGACGCGGTCATGGTCGCGCCGAAGGCGCGCGTGCAGGACGTCAAGAACCTCGTTGCCAAGCTCAAGGCGGCCGGACGCACGGAGACGACCCTGCATCGCGAGGTCGCGCGTCCGTGGGGCAGTTATGACAGCGTGGATTCCGGGCAGCGCTTCCAGGTCAAGCGGCTCACCGTGAAGCCCGGCGCGACGCTCTCGCTGCAGATGCATCATCACCGGGCGGAGCATTGGATCGTCGTCTCGGGCACGGCCAAGATCACCTGCGGAGACCGCGTGTTCCTGCTGTCCGAGAACGAGTCGACCTACATTCCGGTCGGCGCGACGCACCGCATCGAGAACCCCGGGCGTGTCCCGCTGCACGTCGTCGAAGTGCAGTCCGGTTCCTACCTCGGCGAGGACGACATCGTCCGCTTCGAGGACAACTACGGTCGCAGCAACACGGTCGGCTGACCGGCGCGCGGCGAAAGACCCGACGATTCGGACCACCTTCGGAGCGACCCAGACCATGATGCAGATCACCGCGTTCAAGGCCTACGATCTTCGCGGGCGCATTCCCGACGAGATCAACGTCGACATCGCCTACGCGGTTGCACGCGGCTACGCGGCGTTCCTCAAGCCGAAGAAGATCTGCGTCGGGCGCGACATCCGCCTGTCGAGCGCGGAGCTGGCCGCGAGCGTCATCCGCGGGCTCGTGGATTCGGGCGTCGACGTGGTCGACATCGGGCTGTGCGGGACCGAAGGCGTCTACTTCGCGACCGCCCACCTCGGCCTCGACGGCGGGATCATGGTCACCGCGAGCCACAATCCGCCGGACTACAACGGCATGAAGTTCGTCCGCGAGGGCTCGCGTCCCATCTCCGGCGACACGGGGCTGCAGGACATCCGCCGCCTTGCCGAGGCCGGCTCGTTCGCGACCCCCGCGCGACCCGGCACGGTCAGCCTCGTGGACACCGGTCCCGCCTACATCGAGCACCTGCTGACGTACGTCAACCGCGACACGCTCAAGCCGCTCAAGATCGTCTGCAACGCCGGCAACGGTGGTGCGGGCCTCGTCGTCGACAAGCTCGAGCCGCACCTGCCGTTCGAGTTCGTGAAGGTGTTCCACAACCCGGACGGCACGTTCCCGAACGGCGTGCCGAACCCGATGCTCGAGCCGAACCACGCGCCGGTCATCGAGGCGATCCGCAAGAGCGGGGCCGACATCGGCATCGCCTGGGACGGCGACTACGATCGCTGCTTCTTCTTCGATGCCGACGGGCGTTTCATCGAGGGGTACTACATCGTCGGCCTGCTGGCGTCGGTGTTCCTCAAGCGCGAACCGGGCGCGGCGATCGTCCACGATCCGCGGCTGACGTGGAACACGCTCGACATCGTCAAGGCGGCGGGCGGTCGCGCGGTGCAGTGCAAGTCCGGGCATGCCTTCATCAAGGCCGAGATGCGCCGGGTCGATGCGATCTACGGTGGCGAGATGAGCGCGCATCACTACTTCCGGGATTTCGCCTACTGCGACAGCGGCATGATCCCGTGGCTCGTGGTCGCGCAGGTGCTCTCGGACACTGGCCAGTCGCTGGCATCGCTGGTCGGCGAGCGCATGCGCATGTTCCCGGCGAGCGGGGAGATCAACCGGCGGGTGCCGGACGGCAAGGCCGCGATTGCCGCGATTGAGTCGCGTTATGCCCCGCACGCGCTGACCAAGGACCTGACGGACGGCCTGTCGCTGGAGTTTGCCGACTGGCGGCTCAACCTGCGCTCGTCGAATACCGAGCCGCTGATCCGCCTGAATGTCGAGAGTCGCGGGAATTCGGCGCTGATGGCCGCGAAAACCCGGGAAATCCTAGACCTGCTCGATACAATGGGCGCCATCGCGACGGACCACTGAAGTCCCGCGACGGTGACCGCCGTCGCGGTTCGGTTATCCCTATCGATGAGTGAGACGGATTCGCACTTACAATTGGGCCCCATGAGCGCGGTATTGACCCTGCCCGACCAGATCGACGTGGCTGACGGAGCCGGGGGCCCCGTGCGCCTGTCGGATTTGGCGACGATGGCCGATGGCCGGATCGTGGCGATCCATGCCCCGGCGGGGGGCGGTGGCGCCGACCTGCCAGAACGCCTCGGCGAACTTGGCTTCCTGGTCGGGGAGCGGGTCCGGGTACTGGCCCGGGCGCCGTTCGGCGACCCCATTGCCGTGCGGGTGGGCAGCGGCACGTTCGCCCTGCGCCGTGCCGAGGCCGACTGCGTGAAGGTCGTGATCCGGGACACCCTCACTCGATGAGTTCCGGCGCGGAGCCGCTGGTCGCTCTCGTCGGCAACCCCAACTGCGGCAAGACGGCACTCTTCAACCTCCTGACGGGCAGCCGCCAGAAGATCGGCAACTATGCCGGCGTCACCGTCGAGCGCAAGGAAGGCCGGCTCGTCTCGCCGGCCGGCCGGGCGGTGCGCGTACTGGACCTGCCCGGCGCCTACAGCCTGCGACCGCGGACTCCGGACGAGCAGATCACCTGCGACTTCGTGCTCGGCCGGCTCGCCGACGAGCCGCTGCCCGACCTGATCGTCGCGGTCGTGGACGCCACGAACCTGCGCCGCCACCTGCGCCTCGTGCTCGCGCTGCGCCGCCTCGGCCGGCCCATGGTGCTCGCGCTCAACATGGTCGACCTGGCCCGGCGCCGCGGCCTGCGCATCGATGCGGCGAGCCTGTCGCGGGAGCTCGGACTGCAGGTCGTCGAGACCGTCGGCATCCGCGGCGACGGCGCCCGGTCACTGGTCGCCCTGCTCGAGCAGATGCCGGGCGGCACCCCGGACGGGGATGCGGCGCCGGCGAGCGCGCGCCCCGAACCCCTGACGGTGGAGGCGGACCTCGCCGCCGTCACCGCCGACCAGCACGAAGTCGAGCAGGTCCTGGAGCACCTCGGGCTTGCCGAGACGCCGTTCGACACGACTTCGGACCGGATCGACCGCGTCGTGCTGCACCCGATCGCGGGTCCCCTGATCCTCGCGGCGACGCTGTTCCTGATGTTCCAGGCGGTGTTCAGCCTCTCCAAGCCCTTCATGGGTGAACTGGCGTACCTGGTCGCCAGTGCGGCGGACCTGGTCGGGACGCTGGTGCCGGCCGGCCCGATGCGCAGCCTGCTGGTCGACGGCGTGCTCGCCGGGGCCGGCAGCGTGCTCGTGTTCCTGCCGCAGATCGTGTTCCTCTTCGCCTTCATCCTGGTCCTCGAGGATTCGGGGTACCTGCCGCGGGCGGCGTTCCTGCTCGACCGCCTGATGGGTGGCGTCGGGCTGTCCGGTCGCTCGTTCATCCCGCTGCTGTCGAGCTTCGCGTGCGCCGTGCCCGGGATCCTCGCGACGCGCACGATCCCCAATCCGCGCGACCGCCTGGTCACGATCATGATCGCGCCGCTGATGACGTGCTCGGCGCGCCTGCCGGTGTACGCGCTGCTGATCGCCGCGTTCATCCCGGATCGGGAGCTTGGCTTCGGCGTCGGCCTGCAGGGGCTGGTGCTGTTCCTGCTCTACGCCGGCGGTGTCGGCAGCGCGCTGCTGGTGGCGCTGATCGTCAAGCGCTATGCCGGCGCGCGCGCCGTGCATCCGCTGCAGATGGAGCTGCCGACGTACCACTGGCCGAGCCCGCGCAACCTCGCGATCGGCCTCGCGCAGCGCGTCGAAGTCTTCCTCAAGCGCGTCGGCACGACGATCCTCGCGCTGATGGTCGTGCTGTGGTTCCTCGCCAGCGTGCCCGCGCCGCCCGCCGGGTTCACCGGCGCGCCTATCGAGTTCAGCATCGCCGGCCGCATCGGGATGTTCCTTTCGCACCTGTTCGCGCCGATCGGCTTCAACTGGCAGATCTCGATCGCGCTCGTCCCCGGGCTCGCCGCGCGCGAAGTCGCGGTCGGCGCGCTCGGCACCGTCTACTCGCTGGCGTCCACCGGCAATGACGTGTCGGGGCAGCTGACGCCGCTGATCGCCCATTCCTGGAGCCTGCCGACCGCGCTGTCGCTGCTCGCCTGGTACGTGTTCGCGCCGCAGTGCCTGTCGACGCTCGCGGTCGTGCGGCGCGAGACGAACTCCTGGAAGGCGCCGCTGCTGATGGCCGGCTACCTGTTCGTGCTGGCCTACGCGGCGGCCGGCATCACCTATCACGTCAGTCGCGCGCTGCTCGGCACGCCATGAACTCCATCCTCGAAACCGGCCTGGTGGGGTTGATCGTCGCGGCCTGCACGCTGGTCGCGCTCAGGGCACTGATGCCGTTCGCGGCGCGGGTCTGGATCGCGCGGCAACTGCAGGGACGGGTGCCGGATCGGGCAATCGTCTGGGTCGCGGGCCAGCAGGGCTGCGACGCCTGCGGCGGGCGTTCGCCGCCGCTTTCGCGCCGCTGAGGCGAGCCTCAGGGCGCGTGCAGCGCCAGCAACGCGAGGATGCCGACGCCGGCGGCGATGCGGTACCAGGCGAACGGCGCGAAGCCGTGGCGACTGACGAAGCCCACCAGCCCGCGCACGACGACGAGCGCCGATACGAAGGCGACCACGAACCCGATCAGGATCAGCAGCCAGCCGCCGGTGACGACGTCATGGCGGGCCTTCCAGACATCGAGCACGGTCGCGCCGGCCATCGTCGGGATCGCCAGGAAGAACGAGAACTCCGTCGCGGCCTCGCGGGTCACGCCCATCAGCAGCGCGCCGACGATCGTGGCGCCGGAGCGCGAGGTGCCGGGAATCATCGCGAGGCACTGGAAGAAGCCGATCTTGAGCGCGGTCATCGCCGGCATCGACTCGGTGCTGTCGATGCGGGCCGTGGGGCGATAGCGCTCCACCAGCAGGATCGCGATGCCGCCGACGATGAAGGCCCAGGCGACGACCGTCGGCGAGAACAGCACGCGCTTGATGAAGTCGTGCGCGAACAGGCCGATCGCGACGGCGGGCAGGAACGCGAGCAGCACGTTCAGCGCGAAGCGCTGCGAACCGCGCTCGCCGCCCAGAGTGAGCAGCGTGTGCCAGAGCTTGGCGCGGTACATCCAGCAGACCGCGAGGATCGCGCCGAGCTGGATCACGACCTCGAAGAGCTTGGCGAGGTTGTCGTCGAAGCCGAGCAGGTCGCCGATCACGATCAGGTGGCCGGTCGAGGAGACGGGCAGGAACTCCGTGATGCCCTCGACGAGGCCGAGGATCAGGGCGGTCAGTGGCGAATCACTCATGATCGGTCCCGTGACGGTGCGGCTGTGGACGGACGAGGCATCGTACGGGTCGGACGCCGTCGCTTCAATCGCGCGCCGGCACCCGGCCGCGGGTCTCGACGATGAAGGGCGTCAGCAGCGCCGCGGTCGCCGGTAGCAGCGCGATCCAGGTGAGCGCCGTGATGGCGCCGGCCGTGGGGTCGAGCTGCCGTGCGGAGTAGGCGCCCACGATGAACGGGCCGAGCGCCGCGCCCATCCGGCCGATGTTGAACGAGAAGCCGGCGCCGAGGCCGCGCACGGCGGGCGGATAGAGCTCCGGCAGGTAGAACGCGAACGCGCCGAACAGCCCGTAGATCGCGAGCCCGATCAGGAACGTCAGGCGCATCGCGACGATCGGCGGCCATGCGGGTCCGAAGGCGAGCAGCAGGGCGCCCGCACCGACCGAGTAGTACAGCGCGAACATGCCGCGCCGGCCCAGCCGACGCGCGACCGGCACCGTCAGCAGCGCGCCGATCACGCCGCCGGCGTTGAACCAGTTCGCGGCCGTCGACTTCCAGGACTCGGCCAGCGCGATCGCCGCGCCACCGTTCAGGCCCTGCTGTTCCGCGAGGTGCATGCCGAGGCCGTAGCCGATCGTCGGCAGGAACGCATTGCAGCTCCACCACGCGAACAGCCCCAGCACCGACATGCCGACGGCCGACAGCGTCGCCGCGCGCAGGTCGGGTCCGAACAGGAGCGCCAGCGAGCCGACGAGCCCGCGACGGGGACCGGCCGCGGCGCGCGGCACGTCGTCCACGCCGTGGCCCGAGCGCAGCAGCATCACCAGCAGGATCGGCGCGAGGCCGGTGGCGAGGACCCAGCGCCACGAAGTGCCAGGATCCTCCGGCATCCACAGGCCCGCGACCACGTAGTTCACGAGGGTCGCGAGCACGAGACCGAGCGGCGAGGCGGTCTGCAGGAACGCGCCGGCGATCATCCGGTGGCGCTCGGGCACGGTTTCTGCGATCAGCGTCGCGCCGGTCGCGAATTCGCCGCCGATGCCGAGGCTCGCGAACAGCCGGCAGCCCACCAGCACCGCGAGCGACGGCGCAAACGCCGAGGCGCCGGTGCCGATCGCATAGACGGCGATGGTCAGCATCAGTGCGCGGCGTCGGCCGATCCGGTCTGCGAGGTGGCCGAAGACGATGCCACCGATCGCCCAGCCGACCAGCAGCAGGGCCGTCAGGATGCCGATCCACTGCGCGGTCGCCGCCTTTGCGGCCGCGGAGCCGAGCGGCAGGCCGAGCAGGGTCGGGATCGCGTGCGGCGCGACGAAGTTGATCAGCAGCGCGTCGAAGATGTCGAACCCGAAGCCGAGCCAGACCGCCGCGAGCGCGCGCCATTCGAGCGCGCCCAGCCGCTGGGTCGCCGCGGCGCTCATCGAGGGTGGCTCAGCAGCACCGGTTCACGCCGGTCCAGCGCTCGGCCTCCCGGCGGCGGAACCACGCCGCCCGGTCGAGCGGCGGCGTGTCGCCATGATGCGCGGCATGATGGGCCCGGTAGCGCTCGTAGCCGCCGGCACCGAAGGCGCCGCGCAGCAGGTCGGCGAGGGCGTCGCGAACACGGATGAGCGCTCGGGTGAACTCAGGCACCGGCCGCCTCCGGCAGTCGCGAGCGCTGGTAGGGTGCCTCGGCGGATTCGGCGAGCGGTGCCCCGCTGCGCCGGCGCAGCACGATGCGCAGCATGTCGATGATCACGGCCCACAGCACGAACAGGAAGAACGCCGCGAGCGCGGCGTCGATGCGCTGGTTCAGGATCAGGCGCCCCGCGACGGCGGCCTTCTCGGGCGGCAACGTGCCGGCGGCGAGCTTTGCCGCGAGGTCCTGGGCGCCAGCGAGGAAGCCGATCTTCGGGTTGGGACTGAGCAGCTTCGCGAACGCGGCCGAGGTCGTCACCACCGCGAGCCAGGCGAGCGGCGCGCCCGTGATCCAGGCGTGCCGCGGCCGTGGTCCCTTGACGAGGATCGCGGTCATCACCGACAGCGCGATCGCCGCGAGCATCTGGTTCGAGATCCCGAACAGCGGCCACAGGATGTTGATGCCGCCGTTCGGGTCGATCACGCCGACGTAGAGGAAGTACCCCCAGGCGGCGACGACGAGCGCGCTCGAGAACACGACCGACGGGTACCACGAGGTGCGGCCGAGCGGCGCCCAGACGTGGCCCAGCGTGTCCTGCAGCATGAAGCGGCCCACCCGCGTGCCCGCATCGAGCGTGGTGAGGATGAACACGGCCTCGAACATGATCGCGAAGTGGTACCAGATCGCGAGCAGGCCCGCGCCGAACACGCCCGAGAGGATGCTCGCCATGCCGACCGCGAGCGACGGTGCGCCGCCGGTCCGGGCGAAGAGCGTGGCCTCGCCGACCTCGTGGGCGAGGGCCTGCATCTGCTCGAGCGTCACCGGGAAGCCCCAGCCCGTCAGCGTCGCCACCGCCGCATCCGGCGAGCCACCGAGCGCGGCCAGCGGGCTGTTGATGGCGAAGTAGACGCCCGGATCGAGCAGGGTCGCCGCGATCATCGCCATCACCGCGACCAGCGATTCGAGCAGCATCGAGCCGTAGCCGACCAGGCGGATGTCACGCTCGTTGCGCAGCAGCTTCGGCGTCGTCCCGCTCGAGATCAGCGCGTGGAAGCCCGAGATCGCGCCACAGGCGATCGTGATGAACACGAACGGGAATAGCTTGCCGGCGAACACGGGGCCCGTGCCGTCGGCGAAGCGCGTCAGGGCCGGCATCCTGAGGTCCGGATGCATGACGAGGATCGCGACCGCGAGCAGCGCGACGGTGCCGAGCTTGAGGAACGTGGACAGGTAGTCGCGCGGGGCCAGCAGCAGCCAGACCGGCATGATCGCGGCGAGGAAGCCGTATCCCATCACGAACCAGGCGAGCGTCGTGCCGTCGTGGTCGAACAGCGCGTGCAGCGCTGGCTGCTGGTCGATCCAGCCGCCGCCGGCCACGGCCGCGAGCAGCAGCACGACGCCGATCACCGAGCCCTCGGCCACGCGCCCGGGCCGGACGAGGCGCATGTACAGGCCGACGACCATCGCGATCGGGATCGTCGCGAACACCGTCGAGGTCGCCCAGGCGCTGTGCTTCATCGCGTTGACGACGACCAGCGAGAGCACGGCGATCAGGATGATCATGATCGCGAGCGTGCCGATGAGCGCCGCGACGCCACCGACCGGGCCGAGTTCATCGCGCGCCATCTGCCCGAGCGTGCGGCCATCGCGGCGGGTCGAGGCGAACAGCACGACCATGTCCTGCACGCAGCCGCCGAGCACCGATCCGATCAGGATCCACAGCGTCCCGGGCAGGTAGCCGAACTGGGCCGCGAGCGTCGGCCCGATCAGCGGGCCGGGTCCGGCGATCGCGGCGAAGTGGTGCCCGAAGACGACCCACTTGGGCGTCGGCACGAAGTCCCTGCCGTTGTCGAGCCGCTCGGCGGGGGTGGCGCGGCTGGCATCGCAGGCCAGCACGCTCGCCGCGATCCATGCGGCGTAGAAGCGGTACCCCAGCGTGTAGATGCAGCCACCGGCGGCGAGGATCCACAGCGTATTGACCGGTTCGCCGCGGTTGAGGGCGATCCCGCCGAGCGCGAACGCGGCGCCCGCCGCCAGCGCGAATCCAGTGACTTTCTTCAGCATGCCGCCCCCCGGGAGATCGGCGCGAACTATGGCACGGGGGAGCGGGCGTCGGCGACCACCGCAGGTCGGTTAGGCGAAAACCTGAACAAATCTGCGCGAAGCGCGTGGGGTTGAATGCTTAGGGCTTTACATAACGCGAAAAAGTAGGGTTTTTCGGTAGTTGGCTATCAAGATAAGGGCCGGTAACATCTGCGATATCGATCATACTTACCGATTTTGCGCGTCCAGCGATCTCCGGAATCGAAAGCGCGAGCTCCTACAAAACATCCCTCGAGGACGCGGCCATGTCTCACCTTTTCCTTCGTCGAATCGTCCGTACGGTACTGGCGGCCTCCGGGGCCGCGATGCTGCTGCCGGCGGCGTTCCAGACCGCGGTGGCGGCCCCGGGGCGCGTCTGCCTCGATCCCACGCAGACGCTCGCGGCCTGCACGGCCGGCACCGTCGGCACCTACTACGCGAATAGCGAGCTGCCCAAGGTCGATGCGGCCACCGGCGCCGTGTCCGGTGGCATCCGCAAGTTCGTCGATACGCTGCCCGGCCTCACGTCCGCTGGCAAGAACACCTTCGCGAACGGCGGACTCGCGGGTGAGTACATCACCGTCGCCGAGCCCGACACCGTGTCCTTCCCGGGCAACAACTACTACGTCATCGGCGTGATCGAGCACGCGCAGTGGATGCACAGCGACCTGCCGAAGGCGACGCTGCAGCGCAGCTACGTGCAGCTCTACCCGAAGCTCAGCGAGCGTCCCGCCGCGCTCGGCACAGCCAATCCGCCGACGCCGCCGGCGTCGGCCTACGCGGCGCTCGGCGCGCCCGCGATCGGCGCGCCGGTCGCGCTGACGAGGAACGACGGCACGCCGCTGTACTGGCCCGGCACGACCGAGCAGGTGTACGCCTATGACAAGCCGCACTACCTCGGCCCGATCATCATCACGACGTCCGGCACCGCGGTGCGCACGAAGTTCGTGAACTTCCTGCCGACCGGTGGCGCGACCGTGACCGTCGTCAATGGCACCAAGACCGTGACCGCCCGCAACGGCGACATGTTCATGCCGGTCGACGAGTCGCTGCCGGGCGCGGGCGAGAGCCCGGGCACGGTCACGGCCGGCGCCTTCGCGGTCGGTGGCACGTACACGATCGGCACCGTCGGCACGACCAACTTCACCGCGATCGGTGCGCTCAGCAACCTGTCGGGCACGACGTTCACCGCGACCGGTGCCGGCTCCGGCACCGGCACGGCGACGCCGAAGTACTCGCAGAACCGCGTCGGCTTCCACCTGCACGGCGGCGACAGCCCGTGGATCAGCGACGGCACGCCGCACCAGTGGATCGCCGCGGTCGGCGACCCGACGCCCTTCAAGAAGGGCAAGACGGTGATGAGCGCGCCGGACGCGACCGACCCGGGTGACGGCGCGGAAAT
The DNA here is from genome assembly GCA_903884235.1 of uncultured Pseudomonadota bacterium. Lineage (GTDB taxonomy): Bacteria > Pseudomonadota > Gammaproteobacteria > Steroidobacterales > Steroidobacteraceae > CAIKZZ01. The sequence goes on along the minus strand of CAISEB010000046.1, from coordinate 46,130 downwards.
GACGTTCTGGCCGAACGACCAGAGCTCGCGCCTGATGTGGTACCACGACCATACGTTCGGCCTCACGCGCCAGAACGCCTATTCGGGCGCGGCGGCGGGCTACGTGATCATCGATGCGGCCGAGCTCGCGCTGCAGAACGGCGGTACGGTGGGCGGCCAGCAGATCGCCAAGGCGCTGCCGGGCGCGCTGCTCGAGCAGCTCGTCCTCGTGATCCAGGACAAGACGTTCGTGCCGAGCGACATCGCGACGCAGGACGCGAAGTGGGACACGAATGCCTGGGGCAAGCCCGGCGACCTGTGGTACCCGCACGTCTACGAGCCGAACCAGATCTGGGCGCCGAACACGCCCAAGGGCACCGACGCGGCGCTGGCGACGGCGAATCCCGCCGGTCGCTGGGACTACGCGGTCGACGACTTCGGTGGCTACCTGCCGCCGAACGCGCCGATGCGCACCGATGCCGACTACGGCCAGGTCGCGTTCCCGGACGGCACCTACTTCGGTGGTCCGTCGGCGACGCCCGAGTCGTACATGGATACGCCGCTCGTCAACGGCGTCGCGTATCCGGTGCTGAACGTGCAGCCGAAGGCCTATCGCGTCCGCTTCCTGAACGGCGCCAACGATCGCTACTGGAACCTGTCGCTGTGGGTCGCCGACCCGAACGCCCCGACCGCGGATGGCCGCAACCTGACCGAGGTGCCGATGGTCGTCGCGGCAGACGGCCGCCCCGGTGGCATCCCGGATCCGGCCGCCAAGGGCCCGAACATCATCCAGTTCGCGAACGAGGGCGGCCTGCTGCCGACCCCGGTCGTGTACACGCCGAAGCCGATGACCGGCACCGTCGATCCGGTGACCGGCGCCTTCACGCTTGCCCGCGGTCCCGGCGACTTCTACTTCGGTGGCGCCGAGCGCGCCGACACGGTCATCGACTTCTCGCAGTACGCGGGCAAGACGCTGATCATGTACAACGATTCGTCCGCGCCGGTGCCGGGTGGCGATCCGCGCTACGACTACTACACCGGCGATCCAGACTGGACGCCGTACGGTGGCGCGCCCACGACCCTCCCGGGCTTCGGTCCGAACACGCGCACGGTCATGCAGATCCGCGTGGCGGCGAGCGCCGCGGCGCCGGCCTATGACCCGAACGGCACGGGTGGGCCGCTCGCGACCGAGCTGCCGAAGGCCTACGCCGTCTCGACCGACGTCCACGTGTCGCCCGTCGCGACCGACTACGATCCGGCGACCGGCCTCGTCTCGCTCGCCGACGGCAGCACCGTCAAGCCGGAGGTCAAGACGATCCAGGGCTTCACGGATCCGAACTTCGGCCGCCTGATCGCGCAGCTCGGCGAGGAACTGCCGGATGCGACTGGCACGCTCGTCGCGACGCCGCTCGCCTACGTCGACAAGCCGACCGACATTGTCAATGCCGACCAGGTCACTTACTGGGTGATCAAGAACAACGACATGGACAACCACCCGATGCACTTCCACCTGTTCAACGTGCAGGTGCTCGGGCGCTTCGACACGGTGACCCAGGCCTTCGTGCCGCCGCAGGCGGACGAGCAGGGCTGGAAGGAGACCGTCAAGAACTGGCCCCAGGAGGACGTCATCGTCGCCCTCAAGGCGAAGACCCCGCAGCTTCCGTTCGGACTGCCGAAGAGCGTGCGCCTGCTCGACCCGACGCTGCCTGCGAATGCGACGACCGCGGTCTCCCCGCGTCCCGGCGTCGACACGCAGTTCGCCTTCTCGCAGTTCGACGTCAACACCGGCGTCGCGGCTCCGGTCGCGAACGTCCAGCAGGACTACGACTGGGAGTACGTGTGGCACTGCCACATCCTCGGCCACGAGGAGAACGATCTGATGCGGCCGATGGTATTCCACCCGAACATCGCCGCTCCCGCGGCCCCGAGTGGTGTCGCCGTCAGCGCCGCCGGCAAGGTGAGCTGGACCGATCCGACGCCGGCGGCGACCGCCAAGGGCAATCCGCGGAACGAATTCGGCTTCCGCGTCGAGCGCGCCGCGCTCTCGAGTGGCGTGCCGGGTGCGTTCGTCGCGCTGGCCGCCGCGCCGGGCATCGGCGATGCGCGCGTCAACACGCTCGCCAACGCGACGTCCTTCCAGGACGCCCCGGCGGCGACGACCGACTACCAGTACCGCGTCGTCTCGGTGAACGAGGCGGGGAGCGCGGTGTCCGCGGCGGCGACGCTCGCGCATGCGCCCGCGGCGCCGACCGGGCTTGCCGCGACCAAGGTGCCGGTCGCGGCCACCAACTCGGTCTCGATCGCGCTTTTCTGGACGGATGTCGCGACCAACGAGACCAGCTACACGGTCAAGCGTGACGGTGTCGTCATCGCGACGCTGCCGGCCAACTCGACCGGCTACACCGACTCGATCGCGTGCATGACGACGGCAGCCGCCAACACGGCGCACACCTACATCGTCAGCGCGGTCAATGCCGTGGGCACGGCGCCGAGCGCCTCGCTCGTCGTCACGCCGGGCGTGCTGATCGCCCAGCCGACGGCCTTCGCCACGACGCTCGCTGCCGGCGCCAAGTCGGTGACGCTCAGCTGGACCGACCAGTCCGTTGGCGAGACCGGCTACGCCGTGCTGCGTGCGACGGCGGGCATCAACGCCTCGACCGGCGCCGTGACCTATGCGCCGGCCGTGCGCCTGCCGAAGGCCACCTCGGTGCTCGCCGCGAACCTCGCGACCTACGTCGACACGAGCATCGGTGCGAACGCGGTCTACCGGTACGAGGTCGGCGCCGTCAACGGTACGACCGTCGGCCCGGTCGCGCTGGCCTTCACGGCGACGGCGACGTCGATCACCGGAGCCACCGGCCTGACGTCCGGCGGCGCGGCGACCACGAGCAGCATCGCGCTGCAGTGGCAGCAGTCGACCAACGCGTTGGTCACGGGCTACCAGATCCAGCGCTGCGTCGCGCTGACGACGTCGGGCTGCACGGCCGCGGCGGGCACCTGGACCAGCCTGCCGATGGTCGCGGGTCGCACGACGCAGAAGTTCACGGACGCCGGGCTCGCGACCAAGACGAGCTACGCGTACCGCATCAGTGCCGTGAGCACCGCCACGCCGACGCCGCTCGCGTCGACTTGGACGGCGCCCGTGACGCTGAAGACGAAGTGATCTGACCATGCGCGCGGTCCCTGCACCTCGGTGGCTCCGGACCGCGTCGCTCCTGGCAGGGTTCGTCGCGATGGCCGCGGTCGCGACTCCGGCCCTGGATCCCGTCGCGGTCGGCGCTGGGATCTACGAGCGCGGCGAGCTGCCCTCGAAGGCGCCGCTGCGCGGAGTCTACGGTGGCGGTACCCAGGTGACGGGCGCTGCGGCCGCGTGCACCGCGTGCCACCGTCCGAGCGGTCTCGGTGGCGTGGAGGGCGCTGTCGGCATCCCGCCGATCACTGGTCTTGCGCTGTTCGGCGGGGGTGACCCGGTCGTCGTGCGCATGGACCGGCGCCTCGCGCCGGCGCTGTCGGTGCCGCACACCCCGTTCAGTGCCGAGGATTTCGCGCGGGCCGTCCGCGAGGGCAAGGGTCCGGGCGGGCGGGCGATGAACTCGCTGATGCCGCGCTACGACCTCGGTGACGCGGAACTCTCGGCGCTGGCGGCCTACGTCGGGACCCTGTCGGCCGAGATCGCGCCTGGCGTGACCCACGACTCGATCCGCGTCGCGACCGTGATCGCACCGGGGATCGCGCCCGAGCGGCGCAAGGCATTCCTCGACACGCTGACGACGCTCATCGGGCAGATCAACATCAACGTGCATTCAGGGCTGCGCCAGAAGGTGCCGGTCGTGGAGCGCACGCTCGGCTCGCGTCGCAGGCTCGTGCTGGACACCTGGGAGCTCACCGGTCCGGCGTCGGGCTGGTCCGACCAGCTCGCTCGGCGCCAGCGCGAGGCGCCGGTGTTCGCGTTGCTGTCCGGCCTCGCCGGCGACGAATGGCAGCCGGTCCAAGATTTCTGCGAACGGGCGCACGTGGGCTGCTGGTTCCCCAGCGTCGACTCGCTGCCCTCCGATGCGGCCCGTGGCCACTACTCGCTGTACTTCTCGGGTGGCGTGGCGACCGAGGCCGAGGTGATCTCGAAGCGCCTCGGTGGGCACGCTGGGCGGGTGCTCCAGCTCGTGTCCGCCGATCATGCCGCGGACGCGGGCGCCACGGCGCTCGTCGCGGCGATCGGCAGGGGACGGACCGTGACGCGGTTGGGCGTGGCCGACCGGGCTGCGGCCTGCGGCGCGATATCCGGGCTGGGTGCTGCGGACGTCCTCGTGCTGTGGCTGCGGCCCGCCGACCTCGCGGCGCTGTCATCCTGTGGCTCGGGGGCGGCGGCCGTCTTCGTCTCGGCGACGCTCGGCGGCGACGAGCAGCTGGCGTTGCCCGCGGGCCTGCGCCGGGACGCGATGCTCGTCCAGCCACAGGAGGCGCCATCGCTGCGCAGTGCCAACCTCACGCGCTTCGACGCGTGGCTGGCCGCCGTGAAGATACCCGCGGTCGACCGGCGGGTGCAGTCCGAGGCGTACTTCGCGACGCGGTTCTTCGTCGCGACGACGCGCGGCATGCTCAACAACCTCTACACGCCGTACCTCATCGAGCGCGGCGAGACGACGCTCGCCAGCTTCGAGGCGGTGCAGGTCCAGGAGGAGGTGGAGTCGCTGATGATGGGGCCGATGAACAAGCGGCCGCTGGGGCAGGTGACCGAGGCCGCCGAGGACCCGATCCATGCGACGGCGATGAAGGCGCACCTCAACGAGATGCGCGCCCGCGGCGGCACGACCGTCTACCCGAGGCTCAGCCTCGCTGCAGGCCAGCGGATCGCGTCGAAGGGCGCGTACCTCGAGCGATTGAATCCTGACGCGCCCGGCACCCTCGGGGAGCCGGAGTGGGTCGTCCCTTAGGCAGAATTCCACCTGCGTGCCAGGGCGCGGAGGTGGCCATCGATTGGACAGGAGTGATCCCATGCTGAAGAACACGTTCGTCATCGCAGCGCTCATGCTGCTCGGCGCCTCGGCCTCGCTCGCGCAGACGTCGCCCGCCCCTGCGCCGTCGGACACGCACAAGAGCTACGACCAGAAGGCACGCGAGTGCCGCAAGCTCGCCAAGGGCCAGGGACTGTCGGGCGAAGCGCTGCGCGCGTTCATCGCGGACTGCGTCAAGCACTGATCGGGGCCCGGAGGCCCGGCCTGCGGGCGTCCGGCACGTCTCCTTCGCCGTGGTCGACCCGAAGGGTCGGCCGCGGCGTCAGTCGTACGCGCTGAGTGCGCGCAGCACACCCTCGACACCGGCATCGCCGACGTCGAGATGGAAGACGAAGCGCACGACGCCGTCGGCGATCGACAGTGCGCGGATCCCGGCGCCGGCGAGGTGCGCCAGGAAGTGCTCCGCCGAGATGCCAGGCGCCAGGCGGAAGATCACGATGTTCGTCTCGAGGGGCGCGACCTCGGCGACGTACGGTCGTGCCCGCAGGTGCTCGCCGACGGTGCGCGCACGGGCGTGGTCGTCGGCGAGGCGCGCGACGTGGTGCTTGAGCGCGTAGATCCCCGCGGCCGCGAGATAGCCGGCCTGGCGCATGCCTCCGCCCATGACCTTGCGGCGGCGATTCGCCGCGGTGACCAGCGCGCGCGTGCCGAGCAGCAGCGAACCGACCGGTGCACCGAGGCCCTTCGACAGGCACACCGAGATCGTGTCGAAGCGGCTGCCGTAGTCGGCGGGCGACTCGCCGCGCGCCACCATCGCGTTGAACAGTCGCGCGCCGTCGAGGTGCAGCGCAAGTCCGTGCTCGGTCGCGACCGCGCGGATGCGGTCGATCTCGGCGAGGTCCCAGCAGACCCCGCCGGCGAGGTTGACGCTGTTCTCGATCGCGACGAGCCGCGATCGCGGGTAGTGCGGGTCGGTGGTGCGATTGATGTTGCGCCGGACCGTGTCGGCGGTGAACCGGCCATGGTCGCCCGGCAGCAGCCGCACGGAGCAGGCCGAGTTCACCGCGATGCCACCACCCTCGTGGCGATAGATGTGCGCGGTCTCCCCGCACATCACCTCGTCGCCCGGCTGCGTGTGGACCTTGATTGCGACCTGGTTGGCCATCGTGCCCGTCGGGAAGAACAGCGCCGCCTCGACGCCGAACAACGCGGCGGCCTCGGCCTGCAGCGCGTTCACCGTTTCATCCTCGCCGTAGACGTCATCGCCGACGGGTGCGGCGAACATCGCCTCGAGCATCGCCGGAGTCGGTCGGGTGACGGTGTCGCTGCGCAGGTCGATCATCGGAGCTCCTCGGTTCGAACGCCTCGATCTTAGGCGATCGCGTTCGACGGTGCGAGTTGGACTTGGCGAGCCCGGACGGATCCTCCATAGTGCCGTCGCCGCGATTCCGCGGCCGTCGTTGTGCCCGAGGTCCGATGCGCCATCCATGGCTCCTGTCGCTGCTGTTCGCGGGCGTGCTGGCCTCGCTCGGCTCATGCACGCGCCCGACCACGCCACCACCCGATGCGGGCCCGACGGTCGCGGCCGATGCGATGCGTCCGGTCGGGCGCGGCGAGGTGGCCGGCTTCGTCGATGGCGCCGGCGGCCACAGTTGGCTTGGGATTCCCTACGCCGCGCCGCCGGTTGGCGCGCTGCGCTGGCGGCCGCCGGCGCCACCGGCGGAGTGGGACGGGACGCGCACGGCATTGCGTCCCGGCGCCGCGTGCGTCCAGTACGGCTGGGCGCTGACCGGTCTCGGCAAGGACGGCTCGCACGAGGGCCAGGAGGACTGCCTCTATCTCAACGTGCACGCGCCGCGCATGTCCGCGAACGAGGCGGCGAGGGCGCGCCTGCCGGTCATGGTGTGGGTACACGGTGGCGCGAACACGGTCGGGCAGGGCGCCTCGTACGACGGCAGCGAGCTCGCGCGCCGCGGTCGCGTGATCGTCGTCACGATGAACTACCGGCTCGGGCCATTCGGATGGTTCATCCTGCCGCGCGGGGCAGATGCCGCCTCTCCTGATGCGGACCGGCTCTCCGGCTCCGGCAACTTCGGCATCCTCGACGAGCTCGCCGCGCTCGATTGGGTGCAGCGCCATGTCGCCGCATTCGGCGGGGACCCTGGCAACGTGACGGTGTTCGGTGAATCGGCCGGTGCAACCGACGCGCTCGCGCTGCTCGTCTCGCCACTCGCCGCGGGGCGGGTGGACCGCCTGATCATCCAGAGCCTCGGCTTCGGCTTCGCCTCGACCGGGCGTGCGACCCGCTACACGGACGAGCCGGAGCCGGGCAGCCCGTACAGCAGCGGCGAGATCCTGCTGAAGGCACTGGTGCATGCCGGCCGTGCCCGCGACCGGGCCGAGGCCAAGGCGCTCGTGACGACCCTGCACGCCGACGAGATCGCGGCGCTGCTGCGCGGGCTCGACCCGTGGGAGCTCTATGCGCTGTACCACCCGTCGAACATCGAGACGGACCTGTTCCCGACCGTGTTCCAGGATGGTGCCGTCGTGCGCGAGGGAACGCTCGAGGATCTGCTCGCCGACCCGGCGCGCCATCTCGCGTTGCCGGTGATCCTCGGTACCAACCGCGACGAGCCGAAGCTGTTCATGGCCTTCGATCCCAGGCTGGTCGGCAGCGTGGCCGGCACGCCGCTGTGGATCCGGGATGCGGCGGCGTACGAGCGGGAAGCCGAGTACCGGTCGATGCTGTGGCGGGCCAATGCCGTGGATCGCCCCGCGCGCTCCCTGGCCGGTGCGGGCTCGCCGACGTGGGCCTATCGCTTCGACTGGCGCGACGAGGGCCGGCGGTTCGGCATCCTCGACCTCGGGCGCCTGGTCGGCGCCGCGCACGGCCTCGAGATCCCGTTCGTGTTCGCCAGCTTCGACACGACGCCGGGTCACGGCATGCTGTTCACGGACGCGAACCGCGCGAGTCGCGAGGTCCTCGGCGGCCAGATGATGTCCTACTGGGCGGAATTCGCGGCGCACGGCAACCCCGGCCGCGGCCGGGACGGGCAGCTGCCGGAGTGGAACGACTGGCGCGCGGATGCACCCCTGTCGATGCTGTTCGATACACCCGCCAATGGCGGCCCCAGGCTCGCATCGGAGCCCGCCTCGCGCGAGGCTGTGGTGCGCCTGATGGAGTCGCGCGAGCCGGGCGGTGCCGCCGCATGCGCGATGTTCCGTGCGACGTTCCGCACCCGCGTCGACGCCTGGGCCGACGCGGCGTGGCTGCGGTACCGCGACGGTGCCTGCGCGCGCAACGGTGCGCCCCGGTTGCCGCCCTGATCGATTGCGGCTGGGCGGCGGCTGCGGTCGTCCGGGCGTCACAATCGGTCCTAGCATCCGGGCCGGGCGGCGCTGGGTCGCTCGTCGACCCCGTGGATGATGCCGATGGCCGACGCGCTCGGGAAATTTGCCGCCCTGCTGCTCGGGGCCCACCCTGGCCTGCGGTTCACGCTGCTCGAGATCGGCGCAGTGCCACTCGGCGGGGAACGAGAGCCGTTCTACCGGTTGCTCGATCTGTTCCCCGGGTCCTGTGTCGTTGCCTTCGAGGTCGATGAGGCGCTGTGCGCGAACCTCAACGCAGCTGCGCCGGCCGGCGTGCGCTATTACCCGAACGCGCTCGGCCGGCGCGACGAAGCGCGACCGTTCTACCTGACGCGGCACCCCATGTGTGCCTCTCTGTATCGCCCGAATGAGCCGCTGATCGGCCTGTACCAGAACTTCGAGGTCGCCTATCTCGTCTCCGAGACCACGATCCGGACCGTCAGCCTCGATGCGTTCGTGCGCGACCAGCGGATCGGCGACGTGGATTTCATCAAGATCGATATCCAGGGTGCGGAGCTCGACGTGTTCGAGGGCGGCGTGGAAGCGCTGTCGCGGACCGTGGCGATCGTCTGCGAGGTGGAATTCGTGCCCCACTACGTGGACCAGCCGTTGTTCGGTGATGTCTGTCGCTTCCTCGACCGGCAGGCGCTGATGTTCCACAAGTTCCTGGGCCTGGCGGGTCGCACGCTCCGGCCGATCGTGATGAACAACGACGCGAATTTTGCGTCGCAGCACATCTGGTCCGACGCCATGTTCATCCGGCACGTGCAGCGCCTCGAAGAGCTTGACGGCGCGCAGCTCCTCAAGCTGGCAGTGCTCGCCTTGCTCTATGGGAGCCCGGACGTCGCGTTCCTGTGCCTCAGCCGGCACGACGCCCTGCATGGCGGGACACTCGCGCAGGCGATGCCCGGCCTCTGATGGCAGCATCGGCGCTGGTGCCGTCGCGGCACGCCGGCCTCGGCGAGGCCCGACCGTCATCGAATGGTCCCGCCGCGGCTGCCGGAACGCCATGCAGGCGCAGCGGATCCGTCATCCCGGCGGGGCAATATTCATCGGCGCGCAGAGTCGCGCAGTCCGCTTGCGGCATCGCAAGCTGCGGTCGAGTCACTGGACGACCGCACCCGTCGTCCGCGCGCCGTGGCCCTGCTCCCCCCGGTCTCGGGCGCCACGGCGCGCGGCGACCGGCCTGCGTCGAGGAGCGATCCGTCATTCCTCGGTCGGGTACGGACCCTTGCCACCCTCGGCGATGAAGCGGTCGATGCGCGCGGCGAGCACCGGCATCGGCACGGAGCCGAGTTCGAGGACCGCATCGTGGAACGCACGCACGTTGAAGCGCGTGCCGAGCGCCGTCTCGGCGCGGGCACGGGCCTTCAGGATCTCGGTCTCGCCGAGGTAGTAGGACAGCGCCTGGCCGGGCCAGGCGATGTACCGGTCGACCTCGGTCTCCACTTCGTGCGGCGGCAGTGCCGTGTATTCGAGCAGGTAGGCGATCGCCCGGTCGCGGCTCCAGCCCATCGAATGCACGCCGGTGTCGACGACGAGGCGCGCCGCGCGCCAGATCTGGTAGCCGAGCATCCCGAAGCGCTCGTACGGGGTCTGGTACATCCCCATCTCGACGCCCAGCGTCTCGCAATAGAGAGCCCAGCCCTCGCCATAGGCCGAGATGTACGTCCACTGGCGGAAGGCCGGCTGGTCGGCATGCTCGAGCGCCATCGGGATCTGGAACGCATGGCCGGGGGCCGATTCGTGCAGCGTCAGCGCCGGCAGGTTGTAGAGCGGCCGGCTCGGCAGGTCGTAGGTGTTCAGCAGGTAGACGCCCGGGCCGCCGCGCCCGGCCGTGTAGAACGGCGCGAGCTCGTCCGGCACCGGCCGGATCGCGAAGCGCGCCCGCGGCAGGTGGCCGAAGTAGGTCGAGGCCTTGGCATCGAACTGCTTGGCGATCCAGGCCGCCCTCATCAGCAGTTCCTCCGGCGTCTTGGCCGCGAACTGCGGATCGCGGCGCAGGAAGGCGAGGAACTCCGGGAACGTCCCGTCGAAGCCCGACTCATGCATCGCGACGAGCATGTCCCGGTGCAGGCGCTCGACCTCGGCGAGCCCGAAGGCGTGGATCTCGGCCGGGGTCCGCTCGAGCGTCGTGAATTCGGTGATCTTCGACTGGTAGAACGCGGCGCCGTCCGGCAGGTCCGTCGCGGCGATCGTCGTGCGGGTGCCGGGTACGTAGACCTCGCGCCAGAACCGCGCGAGGTCCACGTACGCCGGTTGCACGGCATCGGCGATGGCGGCGCGAGCCTCGCGTCGCAGCGTCTCGCGGTCGGCGTCCGCGATGCCGGGCATCGCCTTGAAGGGCTCGTAGAAGAACGTCTGCTCGGCCGCGACGCCCGTCACCGGGTCGAAGGCGGCATCGCGGCCGGCGAGCGTCACGCGGGGCGGCGTGAAGCCGCGTGCAAGTCCCGCGCGCATCTGTGCCTGCTGCTCCTGGAAGTAGCGCGGGATGTCGCGCATCTGCGCGATCCAGTGGCGGTAGTCGTCGACCGTGCGGAACGGGCGCCTGGCCGTGTAGCCGAGATCCGTCCAGAATGCCGAGTCCGAGTTCGCCGGCATCTCGTAGTCGCGGAATGCCTGGCTCGCGATGAGCACCTCGATCTGCGGGACGTAGACATCGAAGTTCACCTGCTCGGTCGGCGACAGGTCGTCCCGGCGGATCGTCGCGAGCGCCCGGCGCACCTCCTGCCAGTGATGCAGTCGCGCGAGCTGTGCTTCGGGATCGACCCGCGGCAGGTGGTCCTCGACGCCGCCCTTGGTCTCGTTGCCTGCGGCGAACTCCGCCTGGCGCCAGGCCCACTCCTCGGTGTAGATCGCGTGGAAGCGTGCATCGGCGCCGCTGCGCGGCAGGGTGACGCAACCGCCAAGGGCGAGTAGCAGGGCGAATCCGAGCAGGGTCGAGCGCAGGGTCATGGTGGTCCCGGGGGCATCGGTCGGGAGCGACCGCAACCGGATGGTATCCGATTCGCGCGCGCCGCCCGCATGCTCGCCCGGCGGGACTATCCGCGGGTGAAGCGGTCCTTCAGGCGCAGGAAGTACTGCTCGAAGTACCGGTACGAGAGCACCGCGACGGCGAGCAGCAGCGCGAGGTTGATCGCCTCGGTCAGCGGCTCCGAGGAGGTCGTGACCAGGAACCCGTTGTGGGTGAACGCCTGCTGCCAGATGTAGATGCTGTACGACCAGACTCCGAGCTGGGTCATGGCAGGTGCGTTCAGCAGCCTGAAGAACGCGTCGTCGGTGCGGTGGATCGACGACAGCACGAGCCACGCCAGCAGCAGCGATGAGACCGTGCCGACGAAAAGCTTCGGGATGAACGGCGGAATGCCGCAGAAGACGAGGTAGGACATCACCAGCACGGCGAGGCTGGCGAGCGAGCCGAGCGGCCGGATGCGCAGCACGCCATGCATCGTCAGTTCGGCGGCCAGCGATCCGAGGGTCAGCGGCACGATCGGCTTGATGATCGCGTCCACGTACGTGAGCGCCACCGATGCGCCGTGGCCGTGGTAGATCGCGTAGATCACGAGGTGCGCCGCCACGATCACCGCGAGCGCGAAGCGCCGGAACGCGAGGAAGCCGATCGACAGCAGGGCCGGCGCGATCAGGTAGTACTGCTCCTCGACCGACAGCGACCAGAAGTGGGCGAGGTACCACTGGTTGCCCGGCACCGGCAAGGGCAGGTTCTGGAGGTACAGCCCGGCCTTGAGGAACCCGAGGCCGCTGATGCCGAGTCCATAGATCGGGTTCAGGATGGCCATGACGACCAGGAACAGCAGCGCGGCCGGGATGATCCGCAGGGTCCGGCGCAGGTAGAACAGGCGGAACGAGATCCGCCCGTACTTCATGCGCTCGCGCATCAGCAGCGTCGTGATCAGGAAGCCGCTGAGCACGAAGAAGAGGTTGACTCCCCAGGCGCCGGTCCGGCGCACGAAGATCGACTGGTTCTCGTAGAGGACGTGCGAGAGCACCACGGCGAGGATGGCAATGGCGCGAAACCCGTCGAGGGACGGGAAGTGCGGCTGGCGCAGCACTGCTGGCGTGTCGCCGGGGGTGGGTTGTGTGGTCGCCATGCTTCGCTGTCGTCGGAGTGTGCGCGGGGGCCGGCGTCCCCGCCGTTGCTGTAGGGCTTGATCCTAGCGCGCCGCGCGCCTCGGGTGTCGGGCGGCCGTCGCGCGAGGGCCACGGGCGGCGGTCCGTGTCGAACATTCGGCCCGTCGCAGTCCACGTTAGACACCCGTGGCGAGCCGTCGTGAATACGTACTTGCGGTCCACCGTCCCCGGCGTCCCGGCCCGGCGGGCCGCCAGTCGGTTGACCCAGTGCCGATGGCTAACCTGCGGCGCGACCGCGGCCGTCGTCCAGGGCGCGGGCGCGACGGGGCGAGTGCCGGCTGCGATGACCGGACTGCGTCCGGGGCGTCGCGATCGCATAAGCTGGAGCCTTCGCATCCGGGGCGCTCGGGGAATCGGGCAGGGCCCCGGATTCGTCCTTGCCAGCCCAGGATGGGCCACGGGGGATCCGCACTTTGTCGCTCGCTCTGTCCACGCTCCTGTACGAGTGGCGCCGCTACCTCGCGGCCGTGGTCGCGCTGGCGGTCGCGGGCCTGCTCGTCCTGGCGATGAGCGGCCTGTTCATGGGCATGAGCAAGTCGTTCACGGCGACCGTGGACCGGTCCCCGGCCGATGTCATGGTATTGCCGCCGCAGTCCGACAGCCTGTTCGACACCGGCAATGGCCAGCCGCGCCGGCTGATCCCGGAGATCTACCAGAACCCCGACGTGCTCGAGGTGCAGGCGCTCAACATCGGCTTCACGGGCTGGTCGAACTTCCCGAGCGAGGGACAGTCCGCCAAGGACAGTGGCGTGCAGCTGATCATCGTCGACCCGGCCAAGGGCGCCGTGACGATGCCGAGCGACTTCTCGGACGAGCTGATCCTCGCGCTGCAGGAGCCGTTTGCGGTCGTCGTCGACCGCTCGAGCCTCGGCAAGCTCGGCGTGCAGGTCGGCGACAAGGCCAAGATGAACGGCTACACGGTCTGGGTGCGGGGCGTCACCACCGGTTACCCGAACACGTTCAATCCGCTTTCGTTCGTGTCGGCGCAGACGGCCAAGCTCCTGCACCAGTACAACGACGGGCCGCGCGTGGGAACGCTGGTGGTCAAGCTGCGCGACCCGAGCCAGGCGAAGCGCGTGGCAGACGAGCTCAACGAGATGGGACACGGCCAGTACCGCGCCTGGACGCGCGACGCCCTGTCCGAAGCCAGCCAGAAGTCGCTGCTGCACGAGGGTGGCATCGTGATGTTCCTCGGCTTCGCGGTCGTCGTTGGCGCGTTCATCGGCATCGTGATCACGTGGCAGACGCTGCAGGGCGCGCTGCTCGCCAACATCCGCGAGTTCGCGAGCCTGCGCGCGCTCGGCGTGTCCATGAACAGCCTCAGGCTCATCGTCATGGAACTGAGTGCCTGGGTCGGCATCGCCGGGCTCGCGATGACGACGGTGCTCACCGGCGGCGTGTGGGCGCTTGCCCGGGCCTTCGACGTGCCACTGGATTTTCCGCTGTTCGTCGTCGTGCCGGTCGCGACGACGCTGTTCCTCGTGGCCGTGCTGTCCGGGATCCTGTCGCTCGGCGTGCTCAAGAAGAGCCAGCCGGCGGACCTGCTGCGATGAGCCGGCTCGCGATCGAGGCGCGGGGGCTCAGCAAGGCCTATCGCATCGGCAAGACCCGCGAGGTCGTGCTCAAGGGCGTCGACTTCGACGCGTACCACGGGCAGGTGACCATGGTCATGGGGCCGTCCGGCTCCGGCAAGTCGACGCTGATCGCGGCGCTGTCCGGGTTGCTGCGGCCCGACGAGGGCGAGGTCGTCGCGCTCGGCGAGAACCTCTGGCAGCGCAAGGCCGGGGCGGTGGACCGGTTCCGCCTCGATCACTGCGGCTTCATCTTCCAGGGGTTCAACCTGTTCCCGTCGCTCGATGCGACCGAGCAGGTCGAGCAGGTCCTGAAGTACTGCGGCGTGTCGCGGGCCGAGTCCCGCATGCGGGCGAGGGCGGCGCTCGAAGAGGTCGGGCTCGGCCAGCGCCTCCACCAGAAGCCGTCGGAGCTCTCCGGCGGCGAGAAGCAGCGCGTCGCGATCGCCCGCGCGCTCGCCAAGGCGCCGTCGCTGATCTTCGCCGACGAGCCGACCTCGGCGCTCGACTCGACGAACGGCCAGGTCGTGATCCAGCTGCTGCATCGCGCGGCGGTCGAGCGCGGCGCTGCCATCGTCGTCGTGACCCACGATCCACGCCTCGAAGCACACGCCGACCGCGTCATCCACATGGAAGACGGCAGGATCCTCGACGATCGCATGGTGAATCCGCCGCCCGCCTACGAGGGCGCGGGGCGAACCGGGAGTTGCGCATGAATCCGATCCTTGTCCGACGTGGCCAGTTGGCGGCCGCCGTCCTGGCATGCCTTTGCATCGCGGCCTGCGGGCCTGGCAAGGCGGAGCAGAAGGCAGCATCGAGCGCCGCGCCGTCGCCCTATGCGACGATTTCCAATGGCAAGGTCGACGTCGAGGGCGGTATCGTCGAGATTGCCGCGCGACGGCCCGGGATCATCCGCGAGGTCCTGGTGCAGGAAGGGGACGTGGTGCACCGGGGCCAGGTGCTCGCCCGGCAGGAGGACGAGGAGCCGCGGCTCGCGGTGGCGAGTGCGCAGGCGGCCGTCGGCCAGGCCGACCGGCAGCTCGCGCTGACGGAGATCGCCATCGCCACCGGGCGACGCGAGCTGGAACGGCTGCAGGGCCTCGTCGCCTCGAACCTCGTCTCGAAGCAGCAGCTCGACCAGGCGCGCGACACGCTCGCGACCGCCGAGGCGCAGCGCGGCGTGCAGCAGGCGAGCCTCGCCACCGCGCGCGCGCAGCTCGCGCAGGCGCGCTACAGCGAGGACCTGACGATCATCCGCGCGCCGATGGACGGCAAGATCATCCGCCGCTACGCGAACCCGGGAGCGGGTGCCTCCACGCTCAACGTGTCCGACATGTTCGACCTGGAACCGGCCGTACCACACATCATCCGTGCGGAGATCATCGAGAGCGCGCTGCCGAGCGTGTTCGTTGGGCAGGATGCGCAGATCATCCCGGAGGCCGATCCGACCCAAGTCGCGACGGGCAAGGTGCTCAGGATCGCGGCGACCTTCGGGCTGCGCAAGCTCAAGTCGGACAAGGGCACCGAGGCCACCGACGAGAGGGTGGTCGAGGTCGTGGTGTCGGCGACGGACACGCCGTACCTGATCGGCCAGCGCGTGATGGTGAAGTTCCTGAAGAAGGGCGCCCATCCGGAGCCGACGCCGACGCCCGCACCGGCGACCGCGGCGCCGCACTAGCGCGAGGCCTTGCACCTCGGCGGGTCCGGTGCCGCGATGGCTGACGCGCGCATCGTGCGTCAGTTAGGCCCACTCTGGAGATCTTATCTAATCGCTTGTTTTTATTATATAAGTGGTGGGCGGTACAGGGCTTGAACCTGTGACCCCTGCCGTGTGAAAGCAGTGCTCTACCGCTGAGCTAACCGCCCACCGAGCGATTCGGGCCGGAAGTGTAGTGGGAGCGGGCCCGGCATTCAATCCGCCTGAGGCCGGAACCATCCGGTCCCGGCCCTCAAGGCCGCCCGTCGGTCTGCTAGAGTTCCGCGCCTTCCAATCCAATGGGAACACCCGCGTGACCGTCCGGACCCGTTTTGCCCCGAGCCCCACCGGCATGCTGCACATCGGCGGCGTGCGCACCGCACTCTTCTCCTGGCTGTACGCCCGGCGGCATGGCGGCACGTTCATCCTGCGCATCGAGGACACCGACCGCGAGCGGTCGACGGACGCCGCGATCGAGGCAATCCTCGATGGCATGAAGTGGCTCGGGCTCGACGCGGACGAGGGCCCGTTCTACCAGACCAAGCGCTACGACCGGTACCGCGAGGTCATCAACCAGTTCCTCGAGTCGGGGCACGGCTACCACTGCTACTGCTCGAAGGAAGAGCTCGACGAGATGCGTGCGGGGCAGATGGCGCGCAAGGAGAAGCCGCGCTACGACGGCCGCTGCCGGCATCGCACGACGCCGGTCCCGGGCGTCACGCCCGTGGTGCGCTTCCGCAATCCCGACGAGGGCCAGGTCGTCGTCAACGACATCGTCCACGGGCCGATCGTGTTCCAGAGCCAGGAACTCGACGACCTGATCATCCTGCGCTCCGACGGCAACCCGACCTACAACTTCTGCGTGGCGGTCGACGACTGGGACATGGGCATCACCCATGTCATCCGCGGCGACGACCACATCAACAACACGCCGCGCCAGATCAACATGCTGCGTGCGATGGGCGCGACGCCGCCCGTGTATGCGCACCTGCCGATGATCCTCGGTCCCGATGGCACGAAGCTCTCCAAGCGCCATGGCGCGGTCAGCGTGCTCGAGTACCGTAACGACGGCTACCTGCCGGCGGCGCTCCTCAACTACCTCGGTCGCCTCGGCTGGTCGCATGGCGACCAGGAACTGTTCTCGCTCGAGGAGCTGACGCGGCTGTTCGACCTCGATGCGGTCAACAAGAGTGCCTCGGCGCTCAACCTCGACAAGCTCGCGTGGACGAACCAGCAGCACATGATGAAGCTGCCCGGCAGCGCGCTCGCGCCGCTGCTCGCCGAGCAGCTGGCGAGCCGCGGCATCGACCCCGCCGGCATCGACCTCGCGGCGATCGCCGACGCGCTCAAGGAGCGCTCGCGGACGCTGGCCGAGATGGCGGAGGGCAGCCGGTTCTTCTTCGCGGACCCCACCGAGTACGAGCCGAAGGCCGCGGCCAAGAACCTGAACGCCGACGCGTTGCCGGCGCTTCTCGCCGCGCGCGCCGCGCTCGTGGCGCTCGGCGCCGAGTTCACGCCGGCGCGGATCGACGAGGCGCTGAAGGGCCTGGCCGCGACGCTCGGGGTCGGGCTCGGCAAGGTCGCGCAGCCGCTCCGGGTCGCGGTGTCTGGCGGCGGCGTGTCGCCGCCGATCGACGCCACGCTCGCGATCCTGGGCGCCGGGACCGTGCTCCGGCGCCTCGATCGCGCAATTCAGCACGCGGGGAGTTGACAGGAAAGCCGGATCCTTCCAGAATCCGCGGCCTTCCACGTGGGGCTATAGCTCAGTTGGTAGAGCGCTTGCATGGCATGCAAGAGGTCGTCGGTTCGACCCCGACTAGCTCCACCACGTTTTCAGGCCCGCCATCAGGGCCGCGCCTCGTCCCCATCGTCTAGAGGCCTAGGACACTACCCTTTCACGGTAGGTACGAGGGTTCGAATCCCTCTGGGGACGCCATTCCGCGCACGATTCCAGGCCATTGGCGCAGCCCCTGCGCGGGTTGCCCGACGGGCATTCGGTAGCCGGATTGTGTAGAGTTTCGGCGCCGCTCGCGCCGCCCGCGCGGGGACACTCGCAGGGTGCGCCGATGTCGACGATCAAGGTTCCGCTGCTCGATCTGCGCCTGCAGTACGCCTCGTTCAAGGACGAGTTGCTGCCGATCCTCGAGCGGCTCTACGAGTCGCAGTACTTCATCCTCGGTCCCGAGGTCACGGCCCTCGAGAGCGCCGTCGCGACGTACTCGGGCTGCGCGCATGGCATCGGCGTCTCCTCCGGCACCGACGCGCTGCTCCTCGCCCTCATGGCCCTCGGCATCGGCCCCGGGGACGCGGTGCTGACGAGCCCCTACACGTTCTTCGCGACCGGCGGCACGATCGCCCGCACCGGTGCCCGGCCGATCTACCTCGACATCGACGCGCCGACCTACAACCTGAGCCCCGCGGCCGTGCAGCGCTTCATCGACGAGGAGTGCACCTCGGGCGACGACGGGCTCGTGCACCGCGCGAGCGCGACGCGGATCAAGGCGCTGATGCCGGTCCACCTGTACGGCCAGATGGCCGACATGGCCCCGTTGCTCGCGATCGCACGCAAGCACGGGCTGAAGGTGATCGAGGACGCCGCCCAGGCGATCGGCTCCGAGTACGCGGGCGGCGCCCGCGCCGGCAGCCTCGGCGACATCGGCTGCTTCTCGTTCTTCCCGACCAAGAACCTCGGCGCGTTCGGCGACGCGGGCCTGTGCACGGCGAACGATCCGGAACTCGCGGAGCTCATGCGCGTGCTGCGCGTCCATGGCGGCAAGCCCAAGTACTACCACGCGCTGATCGGTGGCAACTTCCGCATCGACGAGCTGCAGGCCGCGGTGCTGAACGTCAAGCTGCGCCACCTCGAGGGATGGACCGAGGGGCGGCGCCGCAATGCCGCGACCTACGCTCGGCTGTTCGGCGAGGCGGGCCTCACCGGCACCGTCGGACTGCCGTACGCGACGCCCGGGTACCGCCACATCTACAACCAGTACGTGATCCGGGTGCCGGAGCGCGATCGGCTGAAGGCGCACCTGGCGGAGGAGGGGGTCGGCACCGAGATCTACTATCCGGTGCCGCTGCACCTGCAGGGCTGCTTCGCGTACCTCGGCTACAAGGCCGGCGACTGCCCCGAGTCCGAGCGTGCCGCCGCCGAGACGCTCGCGCTGCCGATCTTCCCGGAACTGCGCGAGGAGCAGCTCGCCCACGTCGTCGCCGCGATCCGACGCTTCTACGGCTGAGGACGCATGCGCGTCCCCTGGTCCCGGCTGCTCGGGGTCGCTGCCGGCCTTGGCGTCGGCGCGGTGTTCCTCGTCCTGTCGTTCCACGGCACCCCCGTGCAGGCGGTGCTCGACACGCTCGCCGCCGGCAACTGGCACGAGCCTGCGCTCGAGGTGCTGCTCGGCACGGTCGCCTTCGTCTGGGCGAAGGCCGCGCGCTGGCGCCTGCTGCTCGGACCCGCGGCCCCGCAGACGATCGCGCTGCTGCGCCCGGTGACCTCCGGGCTCGCGCTCAACGCGTTGGTGCCGCATTCGGGTGAGTTCGTGCGCGCGTTCGCGCTGCAGCGTCGCCATGGCTTCGCCGCGTCCGCCGTGCTCTCCTCGATCGTCGCCGAGCGCGTCTTCGACCTGTTCGGCGTGCTGGTTCTCGCGGCCGGCGCGCTGACCGTCGTGCCGGTCGCGCCGGCGCTGCTCGCGGCCGTGCGGCTGCTGGCGATGGTCGCCGCCGTGCTCGCGGCCTGCGTGATCGCCGCGCTCGCGGTGCCGGGCCCGATGCGCCGCCTCGCGGCGCTGCTGTCGCGTCCGCTGCCGGAGAGGCTCGCCGCGCGGCTCCTCGCGGAGGTCGACGCCGCGTTCCTGGGGCTCGCCCCGGTGCGCTCGCTACGCACGTCGCTCGCCGTGTTCGCCTGGTCGCTCGTGCAGTGGCTCGCCGTGGCCGCGTGCACGGCCGGATCCGCGGCCGTCGCGGGCGAGGCGATCGGCGCGGGGCCGGCGATCCTCGTCGTCGTCGGCATCGTGGTCGCGTTCCTGTTGCCGAACGCACCCGGCTACGCGGGCTCGGTGCAGGCCGCGTTCCGGGTCACCCTGGTGCCGCTCGGCGTCGCGCCCGAGGCGGCGCTCGCCGCCTCGTTCGTCTACCAGCTGCTGATGGTCCTGCCGCTCGTCGTGGTGGGACTCGCGGGGCTGCGCGGCAGCCTCGCGAAGGACCTCACGGACGCGTCTTGAAGTCGTCCGGCGTCAGCTGGTGGCGCGACAGCAGCTTGTAGAAGTCGGTGCGGTTGCGCTTCGCGAGGCGGGCCGCCTGGCTGACGTTGCCGCCCGTGATCTGCAGGATCTGCACGAGGTAGTTGCGCGTGAACTCGTCGCGCGCCGCATCGAACGACGGCAGCCCGGCGGCACCTGCGCCGACCGCGAGCTCGGCGATTTCAGCGCTGATCACGAGCGTCGGGCTCAGCGTCGCGTTCTGGCGGACGACGGCCTGCAGCTGGCGCACGTTGCCCGGCCACTCGGCGGTGGCCAGGAACTCCACGGCCTCGGGTGCGTAGGCCTTGCGCAGGCCCGTCTCCCTGGCGATCTCCTCGAGGAAGTGCGCAACGAGGAGCGGGATGTCCTCGCGCCGGCGTGCCAGCGAGGGCACGTCGATGTGCACCACGTTGAGGCGGTAGTACAGGTCCTCGCGGAAGCGGCCCTGCATCATGAGCTGCGACAGGTCACGTCGGGTAGTCGCGATCACGCGGGCGTTCACCGGTCGCGCCTCGTCGGAGCCGGCCGGGCGCACCAGGTTCTCCTGCAGCGCGCGGGCGAGCTTGGCCTGCACCGGCAGCGGCAGGTCCGCGACCTCCTCGAGCACGACGGTGCCGCCCTCGGCGGCCTGCAGCAGGCCGCGCTCGGCACCGTCCGGTCCCGCGTCGCTGCGCTCGGAGCCGAACAGGTCCTTCTCGAGGTCGCTCTCGGCGACTTCGGTGCAGGAGATCACGACGAATGGGCCTTCCGCGCGCGCACTGGCGCGATGGATCGCGCGGGCGACCAGCTTCTTGCCGGTGCCGGCGTCGCCGGTGATCAGGATGCGGGCATCGGTGCCGGCCGCCATGTGGGCCTGGCCGAGCTTCTGCTCCATCAGCGGCGAGCGGGTGACGACGTCGCTGCGCCATTCCTCGTCGACGCCCGGGAAGCCCGAGATCTTGAGCGCCTTGCGCACGTGGTCGAGCAGCTCCTGCTTCTCGACGGGCTTGGTCAGGAAGCCGAAGGCACCGCTCTGGGTGGCGCGGACGGCGTCGGGAATCGTGCCGTGGGCGGTGAGCAGAATCACCTTGAGGCCCGGCCAGCGCACCTGCAGCTCCTTGAGGAGCCCGATGCCGTCCATCTGGTCCATGCGCAGGTCGGTGATCACGAGGTCCGGGCGGAAGCGACCGACGGCCGCGAGCGCGTCCGCCGCGCTCTGCACTGCCTCGACCTCGTAGTCCTCGGAGCGCAGGCGGATCGTCAGGAGGCGCAGCAGGCCCGGGTCGTCGTCCACCGCGAGGATCTTGGCGCGGCGCTTCTGGGAGTCTTTACGGGAGACCTGCATGTCTTTGGAGCCTCGGTGAAATCTAGGGTTTCGGCGGGTTCCCCCTGCCGGTGATGGAAAGTTCGACCTGCGTGATCGCGTTGAGTTTCTTCTGAGCGTCCTCGAGCGCGCGCTTCAGCCGCGCGTTCTCGTCCTGTTCGATCTGCAAGCGCCGCGACACCGCGGCCATCCGTTCCTTGTCATGGCTGGCGGCCTCCTCCTGGAGGCGCCGGCTTTCGGCGATCAGCACGAGCCGCTCGCTGACGTCCGCGAGCAGCACCGCGGCGAGCGCACGCTCCGACGGCATCAGCAATTCTGGACGCGCCAGCAAATCTGACAACTGTCTCCGCGCGGCGACGGGGTCGGAGCCCGCATGGCCGGGCAGCGCGAGCATGAGGCCATAGCGCAGGCGGCTGAGGGTGGTCGGTGCGCCTTCGGCTGCGGTGCGCGCGGCCTGGAGCAGTTCTGCCTGCTCGGAGGGCGCCGCGGCCTGCAGCCGCGCGAGTTCCCCGACATAGCTGCGCGCCGCTTCGGATTCGCCGAGCGGGCGCGGCGCCGGCGGTTCGGGGGTGCGGGTGCCGAACGGCATCGACAGCGAGCCGCAGCCCGCGAGCAGGATGCCCGCGATCGCCGCCGCCAGTGCCAGGCGCAAGTGGTTGCTCGTCGTCCTCATGCTGCCGACACATCCTCGCTGGCGGGCTGCATCTCCGGGCGGACCGGAAGGTGGATCCGGAAATGGGCGCCGCGGCCCGTCCCGTCCAGAAGCTCGATTGTACCGCCGTGAGCCTGCACAAATTCCATTACGACCGAGAGACCGATCCCGGTCCCCTTTAGTTTGCCTGATTGGCTGGTGGTTCCGGTGTAGAACGCCTCGAAGATGTGGGCCCGGTCCTGTACGGGAATACCGGGGCCCGAATCCACGACGTCGATCTCAAGTTCGTCCTCGCGGCGGTGGCCGTGGATGGAGATCTTGCCCTCCCGGGGCGTGAACTTGACGGCGTTCGACAGCAGGTTGTCGAGAATCAGCCTCAGCTTGCCGCGGTCGGCGGTGATTTCGACATCGTCGATCGCCAGGTCGATGTGGATCCGGTTGGCGACCAGGGTCAGCTGCTGCGCGCTGATCACCGAACCGACGAGGTGCCGGAGCGAGAAGCGGCTGAGCTCGAGGCCGGCGGACTTCGACTGCCAGGTGCTGAACGTCAGCAGGTTCTCGATCAGCCGCTGCAGCTTGATGCCGTTCTCGCGCAGGATCACGGCGATCTCGCGCTGGTTCGCGTCGAGCTCGCCGACGGCCCCCTCGATCAGCAGTTCCGTGCCCTCGCGGATGTTTGCGAGCGGGGTCTTGAGCTCGTGCGACATGTGGCGCAGGAAGCGGTTCTTCTCCTGGGCGAGGTCCAGCAGGCGGGCTCGCAGCCACTCGAGCTGGCGGCCGAGCCGCTCGAGGTCGCCCGGGCCATGCACTTCGATGGGGCGGGAGAACGTGCCGCGGCCGAGCTCGCTGATGGCCTGGTCAATGTCGCGAATCGGGCGGGCGAGGAGGGTGACGAAGACCCAGACGATCAGCGCCGTGACCGGCACCAGTGCCACCGCCTGCCAGAACAGGCGGCGCTGGGTGCGGGTCGCGGCGACCTGCAGGTCCGCGAGGCGCGCGTCCACCGCGGTGCGCACCACGTGCCCGAGCGCATCGACCGGCTTGTAGACCTCGATGAAGCGCTTGGTCGCCGCCTCGACCTCCGCGGAGGGCCCGGTGCTCGAGTCGACGACCTCGACGAGCGTTCTGACCTCGCGCCGGACGCGGTCGGTCAGGGCGCGGGTCTGCTCGTCCGGCTGCAGCCGGACGAGCGATTCGGCGGTGGCCGAGAAGCGCGCATACCCGTCGGCGAGCGTCTCCTTGTAGGCGGGATCGCCGAGCACCTGGTAGAGGCTCGCCGTACGCTCGAGCTCGGTGGTCTGCTGCACGAGGTCCTGCGCCGCCCGGGTCGCATCCACGCCGTAGCGGACGAGCGCGGTGCTCTGCAGTTCGAGCTGGCGCATCTCGAGGGTGGCGTTCAGCATGCCGGCGACGAGCGGCACCGCGACGAGCGCGAAGCCGATCAAGAGCAGGCCGCTCAGTGACTTCGGGCGCCTGAATTGCATGGCTGGGATGATAGCAGCGCCGGACGGGCCCGGTGCCGGCCTCAGGCGGGTGTCCCGACCGCCTTCCTGGCCATCAGGGTCCGTTCCCAGCGCAGCGCATCCCCGACGAGCTGCTCGAGGCTGTCGTGGCGCGGCTCCCAGCCGAGCGTGCTGCGGATGCGGTCCGCGCGGGCCACGAGCACCGGCGGATCGCCCGCCCGGCGCGGCTCCTCGCGCACCACCAGCGGGCGGCCGGCCACCTTCTCGATCGCCGCGAGC
Source organism: uncultured Pseudomonadota bacterium (assembly GCA_903884235.1). GTDB lineage: Bacteria > Pseudomonadota > Gammaproteobacteria > Steroidobacterales > Steroidobacteraceae > CAIKZZ01. The sequence continues at coordinate 22,476 of CAISEB010000046.1, read as the reverse complement.
ACCTCGCGCACGCTGGCGCCACGCCCGTAGCCGACATTGAGCGTGACGGACGGCCCGGCTTCGCGCAGGTAGCGCAGCGCGGCAAGGTGGGCCGAGGCCAGGTCCTCGACGTGGATGTAGTCCCGGATCCCGGTCCCATCCGGCGTCGGGTAGTCCGTGCCGTAGATCGACACGTGCGGCCGACGGCCCACCACGTGCTCCGCGGCCACCTTGGTCAGCAGGGTCGCCTGCGGCGTGGACTGGCCAATGCGGCCACCCGGGTCGGAGCCGCCGACGTTGAAGTAGCGCAACGCGACGTGCCTGAGGCGGCTCGCGGCGGACAGGTCACGCAGCATCCATTCGCAGATGAGCTTGCTGGTCCCGTACGGATTGATCGGTGCGGTCGGCGAATCCTCGTCCGCGATTCCGCTCGGCGGCATTCCATAGACGGCGGCGCTCGAGGAGAACACGACCTGCTCGACCCCGGCGCTGCCGCAGCAGTCAAGGAGGCTGCGCGTCGCGCAAACGTTGTTCTGGTAGTAGCGCAAGGGCTGCGCGACCGACTCGGGGACGATCGTGAAGGCCGCGAAGTGCATGACGGTGCCGATCCCGTGCTCGGCAAGGATGCGGTGCACGAGGTCCGCGTCGCCGACCTCGCCAACCACCAGTTCGCCATGGGTGACGGCCTCGCGGAACCCGCGCGAGAGGTTGTCGAGGACGACCACGCGTTCGCCGGCCTCGCCGAGCTGGCGGACCACGTGACTGCCGATGTAGCCGGCGCCGCCGGTGACGAGGATGCCTTGCTGGTTCATGGGGCCGCGGGATGTGGGTCTGGAGGGGGCCGAGGATAGCGGATTGATGCGACACGGAGGTGACCCGCTCGTGGGCATAATGCGGGCATGCCAACCGACCCGTCCGACCCCGTCCCGCCCGGCGAGACCCCCTACGCCGGCCTGACGCCGGACCTCGTCGTCGCGGCCGTGGAGCAGGGCGGCGTGCCCTCCGATGGTCGGATCCTCGCGCTCAACAGCTACGAGAACCGCGTCTACCAGGTGGGCCGGGAAGGCGCGGATCCCGTCGTCGTGAAGTTCTACCGGCCGGGACGCTGGACCCGGGCGGCCGTGCTCGAGGAGCATGCCTTCGCACTCGAGCTCGCCGCAGCGGAGATCCCCGTCGTCGCACCGCTGGTGATCGCCGGCGAGACGCTGCACGAGCTCGAGGGCTTCCCGTTCGCCGTCTACCCGCGCCGCGGCGGCCGCTGGCCGGACCTCGACACGGCCGAGGACCGCATCCTGATGGGCCGCTTCCTCGGGCGCATGCACCGGGTCGGCGGGGTGCGCACCTTCGAGCATCGGCCGACGCTCAGCATCCAGCGACTCGGCATCGATCCGGCGCGCTTCATCCTCGAGGGCGAGTGGCTGCCCGAGTACCAGTACGAACGCTACGGCGAACTCGTGGAGGCGCTGATCGCGCGCATCACGGACGCCTTCGACGCGGCAGGTCCCGTGCGCCAGCTGCGCGTGCACGGCGACTGCCATCGCGGCAACGTGCTGTGGACCGCGCTCGGCCCGCACTTCGTGGATCTCGACGACTGCATGCGGGCCCCGGCGGTGCAGGACCTGTGGATGCTGATGGCCGGTAACCGCGAGGAGCGGCGGTCGCAGTGGCGCGACCTGCTGGAGGGCTACGAGCAGTTCCAGGAGTTCGACCGCGTCGAGCTCGGCCTCGTCGAGGCGCTGCGGGCCCTGCGCATGATCCACTACGCGGGCTGGCTCGCGCGGCGCTGGCACGATCCGGCCTTTCCGCTGGCGTTCCCGTGGTTCGGCGGGGCCCGCTACTGGGACAACCACGTGCAGGAACTGCAGGAGCAGCTGGAGGCGCTCGACGAGCCCCCGCTGCGGTTATAGTGCCCCGTCGAGGGAGGAACCCGATGCGAAACGCGTTGAAGTACGTCGAGGCAGGCCGCCTGGGGACTGCGTTGGTCGTGGGGATGGGCTTGCTGGCCGCGGCCTGCAGCGGCTCCTCCGCGCCGCCGCCCGTCGTGGCCGCGCCGCGCGCGGCCCGGCCGACGACCGATCCGGCGGTCGTCGCCGCGAACCGGACGATGGCCGCGGGCGTGCCGATCGGCGATGGCGCTGCCCCGGTCGAGACCCGATTCGACCTCGGCGCCGTGCCGGCCCCGGGCGAGGCGTTCGTCGTGCGCGTCGCGGTCATGCCCGAGGCCCCGGCGCCCCTGCTGCGCGTCGACGTCTCCTCGGCCGAGGGACTCGTCGTCCTGTCCCCGGACAGCCAGACCACCCATGAAAAGGTCACGGCCGGGTCCGTCGTGCCGCTCGAGATCCGGGCCCAGTCGGCCGAGGCCGGATCCCGGGTCCTGTACGTCAAGGCGACCCTCGAGCTGCCGGATGGCCCCCAGGTGCGGACGTTCGCCTTCCCGATCCTCGTCGGGCCCGCCCCGGCGCCTGTTCCCGCGCCTGCGAAGGCGCCAGCCCCCCCAAAACCGGCCCGCTGACCGGGAGTCACATCAGAGGCATCAGGAACTCGTATAATGGGCGGCTTCCCTTAGGGTCCCCATGTCCGGACCCGGACGAGACCCATCCGTGATTTCCAATCTCCGCAATATCGCGATCATCGCCCACGTCGACCACGGCAAGACCACGCTGGTCGACCAGCTGCTCAAGCAGTCGAACACGCTCGACGCGCGCAAGATCATGCCCGATCGCGTCATGGACTCGAACGACCTCGAGCGCGAGCGCGGCATCACCATCCTCGCCAAGAACACGGCGATCCGCTGGGGCGAGTACCGCATCAACATCGTCGACACGCCCGGGCACGCCGACTTCGGCGGCGAGGTCGAGCGCGTGCTGTCGATGGTCGACTCCGTGCTGCTGCTGGTCGATGCGGTGGACGGCCCGATGCCGCAGACCCGCTTCGTGACCCAGAAGGCGTTCCAGCACGGCCTGCGCCCGATCGTCGTGATCAACAAGATCGATCGCCACGAGGCACGGCCGGGCTGGGTGCTCGACCAGACCTTCGACCTGTTCGATCGCCTCGGCGCCACGCACGAGCAGCTCGACTTCCCGGTGGTCTACACCTCGGCGGTCAAGGGCTACTCGTCGCTCGACCCCGAGCACCGCGGCGGCGACATGCAGATCCTCTACGGGGAGATCATTAAGCACTGCCCGCCGCCGAAGGTCGACCCGGACGGTCCGCTGCAGCTGCAGGTCAGCCAGCTCGACTACTCGAGCTACGTCGGCACGATCGGCATCGGCCGCATCGCGCGCGGCAAGCTGCGCCGCGGCCAGTCCGTCGCGGTCGTCGACCGTGACGGCGCCGTGCGCCAGGAGCGCATCGGCCAGGTGCTCGGCTTCCTCGGCCTCGACCGCGTCGAGGTCGAAGAGGCGTCGGCGGGCGACATCATCGCCTTCGCCGGCATCGCCGCCCCGAAGATCTCCGACACGCTGTGCATGCCGGAGAACGTCGAGCCGCTGCCGCGCCTCGTCGTCGACGAGCCCACGATCAGCATGACGTTCGAGACGAACACCTCGCCGTTCTTCGGCAAGGAGGGCAAGTTCGTGACGTCCCGCCAGGTGCGCGAGCGCCTCGAGCGGGAGATGCTCCACAACGTGGCGCTGCGCGTCGAGGACACGGATGATCCGGACAAGTTCAAGGTCTACGGTCGCGGCGAGCTGCACCTGGGCGTGCTGATCGAGAACATGCGTCGCGAGGGCTACGAGCTCGCCGTGTCGCGCCCGCAGGTCGTGGTGCGCGTCGTCGACGGCGAGCGCCAGGAGCCGTGGGAGCAGGTCACGGTCGACATCGAGGAGCGTTCGCAGGGCGGCGTGATGCAGGCCCTCGGCGAGCGCGGCGCGCAGATGACCAACATGACGCACGACGGCCGCGGCCGCGTGCGGCTCGAGTACATGATGCCCTCGCGCGGCCTGATCGGGTTCCAGACCGACTTCCGCACGCTGACCTCGGGCACCGGCCTGCTGTACCACGTGTTCGACCACTACGGTCCGGTGGTCGACAAGGCGCTGGCGCAGCGCGCGCTCGGCGTGCTGATCTCGAACGGCGAGGGCGAGGCGCTCGCGTACTCGCTGTTCAGCCTGCAGGAGCGTGGTCGCCTCTTCATCGGCCACGGCGACTCCGTGTACGAGGGCCAGGTCATCGGCATCCACACGCGCGACAACGACCTCGTGGTGAATCCCCTCAAGGGCAAGAAGCTCACCAACATGCGCGCCGCCGGCAAGGACGAGAACCTCACGCTCAGCCCGCCGATCCGGTTCACGCTCGAGCAGGCGATGGAGTTCATCGACGACGACGAGCTCGTCGAGGTGACACCGGCCAACATCCGGCTGCGCAAGCGGCACTTGACGGAAAACGACCGCAAGCGCGCCGGCCGCTCCGACCTGGGCTGACCCCGGTCCCCGCGCCGGCCACCATCCCCGGGCCGGCGCGGGCACCCCGCGACCGGCGTGGCCTGTCCCGGGACCCCCGACCCCCCGTGGCCGAACCCGGGAAGTCACCGGAACCGGGACCCGGTTCACACCGGCCTGTCGGGGAACGCCCTACGATCGGGTCATCTTTTGTTCACTGGGCTGGCAAGACTGCCGGGCCGACTCCATGGCGCCGAATGGAAACTCGCCGCGCGTGATCAAGCTGCCGAGACCGGCCGCTTCGCCTGCGGCACCCGACATCGAGGTGGAGTTCAATCCATCGGCGTCGACCACGCTGCCATCGGGATACTCGGGGCGCTTTCCGGGCCTGAACCGCACCCTGGCGCGCCAGCTACGCGACGCCTCGGCCACCGGTGAACTCGACTTCGATACGCTGATCGGCGTCGCCTCGAAGTACTACGACACGGTCGACGAGGAGCGGCGCGGGATCGTGCGCTCGATGCAGATGATGTCGGACGAGGCCCAGGAGCTGACGCGCGAGCTGCGCGAGCAGACGGCGAGCCAGCTGCAGGCCATCCTCGACCACGTCAAGGACGTGATCCTGACGGTCGATTCCAGCGGCTACATCGAATCCTTCAATCCCACCGGCGAGCGCGTATTCGGGTTCGCGCAGGCGGAGGTGATCGGCCGGCCGCTCACGTTCCTGCTGCCTTCGCTCGCCAAGGACGCCTCGCGCATCAGCCCGCGCCTCGAGCAGCTGGCGCTGAAGAGCGACGACACCCACGTCGACCTCGCCGCCCACGAGACCTCGGGTCGCTCCAAGTCGGGCGAGGAATTCGCCGCGGAGCTCGCAGTCTCGAAGGCACGCATTGGCCGCAAGTTCACCTACGTGCTGTGCCTGCGGGACGCGACCGAGCGCAAGCTCGCCGAGGCCGCGACCCGCGAGAGCGAGGCGCGCTACCGCCTGCTCGTCGAGAACGCGCCCGAGGCCATCGTGGTGCTGGACGTCGACCGCGGCCGTTTCGTCGACTGCAACGACCACGCGGTGCGCTTCTTCAAGATGGATCGCGCGACGCTGCTCTCGGCCGGCGCTGAGCGCATCAGCCCCATGGTCCAGGCCGACGGCTCGCCGTCGTTCGGCGTCGTGCGCGGCCACATCGCGCGCGCCCTCGCCGGCGAGACGCCGGTGTTCGAGTGGGTCCACTCGGACGCGAACGGCAAGGAGCTGCCGTGCGAGGTGCGCCTCGTCGGTCTGCCGAGCGAAGGTCGCCGGCTGGTTCGCGGCTCGATCACCGACATCACCGATCGCAAGCGCGCGGATGCCTATGCCGCCGGCGAGCGTCGCGTGCTGGAGCGCCTCGCCTCGAACGCCCCGCTCGAGTCGGCGCTCGAGGCGATCACCGACGTGGTCGAGAAGATGCATCCCGGCGATCGCTGCGCGATCCGCCTGCTCGACGACGAGGGCATGCTGCGCCACGTCGTTGCGGCCAACCTGCCGCGCGAGTTCTGCGCGGCGATGGACGCGGTCCCCGCCGGTCTGCGCTACGGGTCCTGCGCCGCGGCCGTGTACCTGTCGCGCCAGGTGATCGTCGCCGACGTCTCCGCCGACCCGTTCTGGGAATACCGGCGCGACGCGGTGATGCGCGCGGGGTTCCGGGCCTGCTGGTCCAATCCGATCCGCGCGTCCGACGGGCGCATCATCGGCACGCTCGCCGTCTACCTGGCGCAGGGCGGCTCGCCCGGTGGCCGCGATTCGGAGCTGATGGCGCGAATGACCCAGCTCGCCGGCATCGCCATCGAGCGTCGCCACGCCGAGGCCGCGCTCAGGCTCAGCGAGGCCCGCTTCCGCGGCCTGTTCGAGCACGTCGTCGAGGGTGTCTACCAGAGCGGCCCCGATGGCCGCCTGCGCGAGGTCAATCCGGCGCTGGCCCGCATGCTCGGGTTCAGCGACCTGCGTGAGCTCCTGGCGCTCGAGTCGACCCGCGAACTCTACGTCGATCCCTCGATGCACGACCTGATCCAGAGCACGCTGCTCGGACAGGGCGAGCTGCGCGATGCCGAATACGAACTCCGTCGACGCGACGGCGAGGTGCTGACCGTCATCGAGAACGCGCGCCTCGTGCGCGATGCCGATGGCACGGTGCTGGGCTTCGAGGGCACGCTCTGGAACATCACCGAGCGGCGCCGCGCGGAGCTCGCCGTGCAGGCCGAGAAGGAGCGGGCGCAGGTCACGCTGCAGTCGATCGGCGATGCCGTCATCACGACCGACGCCGGCGGTCTCATCGACTACCTCAATCCGGTGGCCGAGGCGCTGTCCGGCTGGAGCCTGCAGGACGCGCGCGGCCAGGCCGTGGACGCCGTGCTGCGGGTCGTCAACGACACCGGTCGCGAAGGGCAGGAGAGCGTCGTCATGCGCTGCCTGCGCGAGGGTCGAGTGATCCTCGGCAGCGACCAGGCGGCGATGCTCGACCGGGCCGGCCGCGAGATCGCGATCCAGAATTCCGCGGCACCGATCCGTGATCACGCGGGCCGGGTGCTCGGCACCGTCGTGGTGTTCCGCGATGTCAGCCGCGAGCGCCGCCTGCGCCGGGCGCTGTCCTACCAGGCGACCCACGACGCCCTGACGGGCCTGCTCAACCGGCGCGAGTTCGAGCATCGGCTGCACGCGGCACTCGCCGAGACGCGCGGCGACGCACCCATCGAGCACGCGCTCGTCTACGTCGACCTCGACCAGTTCAAGGTCGTCAACGACACCTGCGGCCACCCCGCCGGCGACCGCCTCCTCAAGCAGGTCACGACGCTGCTGCAGACGCGCGTGCGCGGCACCGACACGCTCGCCCGCCTCGGTGGCGACGAGTTCGGCATCCTGCTGCAGGAATGCGCGCGCGACCAGGCGATGAAGATCGCCGACGGCCTGCGCCAGTCGATCCACGAGTTCCGCTACGAGTGGGACGGCCAGCAGATCCAGATCGGCGCCTCGATCGGCATCGTCGCGATCGACCGCACCAGCGAGTCGGTCGCCGCGGTGATGTCGGCGGTCGACGTCGCCTGCTACGCGGCCAAGGACGGCGGGCGCAACCGCGTGCACGTCTACGAGTCCGACAACGTGCCGGTGCGCCACAAGGAAATGCAGTGGGTGTCGCGCCTGCAGCGCGCCTGCGACGACGGGCGCCTGGAGATCTACTTCCAGCCGATCGTGCCGATCGGCGCGAATCCCGACCCGAATTCCCACTACGAGATCATGCTCAGGATGCGGGACGAGCAGGGCGCCCTGGTGCAGCCGATCGAGTTCATCCCGGCTGCCGAGCGCTACAACATGATGCCGGCGATCGATCGCTGGGTCGTGAGGCACGTGCTGTCGACGGTGCTCGGGCGCGGCCAGGTCGGCGAGCACGCGACATTCGCGCTGAACCTGTCGGGGACCACGCTGTCGGACCCGGCCTTCCTCGAGTTCCTGCTCGGCGAGCTCGCGGCCGTGGACATCCGGCCGGGCTCGTTGTGCTTCGAGATCACCGAGACCGCGGCGATCGCCTCGCTGTCCAACGTCGTGTACTTCATGCGCGAGCTGCGCGACCGCGGCGTGCGCTTCGCGCTCGACGACTTCGGCTCGGGGCTGTCCTCGTTCTCGTACCTGAAGACGCTGCCCGTGGACTTCGTCAAGATCGACGGCCAGTTCGTCGAGAACGTCCACAAGGACGCGGTCGATCGCAGCATGGTCGAGGCGATCTGCCAGGTCGCCCGCGCGATGAACATCCGCACCATCGCCGAGCGCGTGGAACGCCCCGAGGCGCTCGAGGTGCTCTCGCAGATCGGCGTCGATTTCGCGCAGGGCTTCCTGATCGCGACCCCGCAGCCGATCATCTGCCTCGGCGAGGCGATCGCGACGCGCAGCCCGCGCTGAGCAGCGGCGCCCGTCGCGCTCGTCTAGAATCCGGCCCGCGATCCTGAGCCGCCGAGAGCGCCGTGACCGACTCTGCCACCCCCGCCGATGCGATGCCGCTGCTCGGCCCGGGCGACCCGCCGCCGTTCCGGTGGCACCGGCACCAAGGCCGCCGCCCCTGGCTGGTCGTCTGTGACCATGCCGGGCGCGCTTTTCCGGCCGCACTCGGCCGGCTCGGCCTGCCCCCGGAGGCCACCGCCCGGCACATCGCCTGGGACCTCGGTGCGGGCGAACTCGCCTGTGCGCTCGCCGACCGGCTGGACGCACCGGCGCTGCTCGCCAACTATTCGCGGCTCGTCGTCGACTGCAACCGGCGCCTCGAGGATCCGACCGCATTCACCGTCAATGGCGATGGCCATCGCATCCCGGGCAACGAGCAGCTGTCCGACGCCGAGCGGGCGCGGCGGGCGGTGGCGTGCTATCGGCCCTACCACGAGGCGATCGCAGGGTACCTTGGCGCGCTGCGAGGTGCCGGCGCGGCGCCCTTGCTCGTCGCCATCCACAGCTTCACGCCCGTCTACCGCGCCGCCGCGCGCCCCTGGCACGTCGGCGTGCTGTGGGACACCGACGACCGGATCGCGCTGCCGCTGCTCGCCTGGCTGCGGCGCGAGCCCGGTCTCGTGGTCGGTGACAACCAGCCGTACTCCGGGCGCTACCCCGCGGACTACACGGTGTGGCAGCACGCCGGGCGCGAGCGCCATCCGGTGATCTGCCTCGAGATCCGCCAGGATCTGCTGCTGACCCGGCAGGGCGTCGCCGAGTGGGCCGAGCGGCTGGCGCGGGCGCTGCTCGCGGTCGGCGGCGACGCATCGCGGGGCGCGGCGGATGTCTGAGGTGCCCGCGTTCACGATCGGCATCGAGGAGGAGTACCTGCTGGTCGACGCGGGTACGCGCGACCTCGACGCGGATCCGTCACCGGCGTTCGTCACCGAGTGCCACGCGCGCGGCGGTGGCCAGATCGGCCACGAGTTCCTGCGCTCGCAGATCGAGGTCGGCACCCGCGTCTGTGCCAGCGTCGGCGAGGCGATCGACGACCTGCGGCGCCTCAGGCGCACGGTCGCGGAGGTGGCAGGCCTGCATGGCCTCGCCCCGGTGGCGGCCTCGACGCACCCGTTCGCGCATGTCCGGCGCCAGAAGCGCACCGACAAGGAGCGCTACGTCGCGCTCGCCGAGGAGATGCAGGCCACCGCGCGGCGCATGCTGATCTGCGGCATGCACGTGCACGTCGGCATCGCCGACAACGACACGCGCGTCGACCTGATGAACCAGATGTCGTACTTCCTGCCGCACCTGCTGGCGCTGTCGACCTCCTCGCCGTTCTGGGAGGGCGAGCCGACGGGGTTCCGCTCGTTCCGCACGACCATCCTGAGCGCGCTGCCGCGCTCGGGGCTGCCCGACCGCTACTCCAGCTGGGGCGAGTACCAGCGCCACATCGACACGCTGATCCGCACGGGGCTGATCGCCGACACCTCGAAGATCTGGTGGGACATCCGCCCGAGCTGGCGCTACCCGACCCTCGAGGTCCGCATCATGGACTGCTGCCCGCGCCTCGCCGACTCCGCGTGCCTTGCGGCGCTCGTGCAGTCGCTGCTGCGCTGCCTGTGGCGGCTGCGCGAGCGCAACCAGCAGTGGCGCCACTACGCCGACCTGCTGGTCAACGAGAACCGCTGGCGCGCGATGCGCTACGGCGTGGAGGAGGGGCTGCTCGACCTGGCCCGGGGCGAGCTCGTGCCGTTCGCGACGCTGCTGGAGGAGCTGATCGAGCTCGTGCGCGAGGACGCGAAGGTGCTCGGCTGCCTCGCGGAGGTGGAGCAGGCACGTTCGATCCTGGCGCGGGGGACGAGCGCCCGGCGCCAGCTGTCCACCTACGAGCTCGCGCGCGCCGGCGGCGCGGACGAGCATGCGGCGCTGGTCGAGGTCGTGGACCGGCTGGTCGCCGAGACGGCCGCCGATCTGTAGCGCCCTGTCGCGCCGGGCCCCACGCCGCGTTCGGCTGGGCGATAATGGCGCATTGCCACGGATCCGACTCGATGCCTGAAGCCTCCGCACTGCCGATCGCCACCGCGTCGCGGCGCCTTTCGGTCGCCCCGATGATGGACTGGACTGACCGTCACTACCGGCGGTTCATCCGGCTGCTGGCGCCACGCGCCCTGCTGTACACCGAGATGGTGGTCGCCGACGCGATCCTCAGGGGCGATCGGGCACGCCTGCTCGACTTCGACGCCGCCGAACAGCCGCTCGCGCTGCAGCTTGGCGGCAGCGTCCCGTCCACCCTCGCGGCCGCAGCGCGGATCGGCGAGGACTGGGGCCACGCCGAGATCAACCTCAACGTCGGCTGCCCGAGCGAGCGCGTGCAGAGCGCGACCTTCGGCGCCTGCCTGATGGCCCGCCCCGCGCTCGTGGCGGAGTGCGTGGCCGCGATGCGCGCCGCCGTCCGCATCCCGGTGACCGTGAAGTGCCGCATCGGCATCGACGACGAGGACCGCTATGAGTTCCTCGAGGCGTTCGTCGATGCGGTGGCGGCGACCGGTTGCGACACCTTCATCGTGCATGCCCGCAAGGCCATCCTCGCTGGCCTCACGCCGCGCCAGAACCGCGACATCCCGCCGCTGCGCTACGAGACCGTCTACCGGCTGAAGGCGGCCCGCCCGGCACTGTCGATCATCATCAACGGCGGCATCCGCGACGAGCCTGCGGTGAGCCGCCACCTGCAGCACGTCGACGGCGTGATGGTCGGCCGGGAGGCCTACCACCACCCGTACTTCATGGCGGCGCTCGACCGGCTGGCCTGGCCGGATCCGGTCGCCCCGGCCCCGGAGCCCGCCGAGCTCGTCGAGGCGCTGCGACCGTACGTGGAGCGCAGCCTCGCCCGGGGCGAGCGCCTGCATGCGATCACCCGGCACGTGCTCGGGCTCTATGCCCACCGGCCCGGGGCGCGTGCGTTCCGGCGCGTGATCTCGGAACTCGCGCCGGCGCCCGGGGCGGGCTTTGCGGTGCTGGAAGCGGCGGTCGCGGCGGCCGAGGGACGGCCCCGGTTCCGGCTCAGCGCCCGAGCCGGCCCGGACGGCGGGGATCTTATGACAAGTCGTATATAATCGGCCGCATGAGCAAGGACATCGAGCTCGCCATCCTGTTCGCCGACGTCGTCGGTTCGACCCAGCTGTACGAGGTGCTGGGCGACACGCAGGCGCGCGCCATGGTCGGCATCTGCATCGACATCATGCGCGCGGCCACCGACTCCCACGGCGGCACCGTCATCAAGACGATGGGTGACGAGGTCATGGCGACCTTCCCGACCGCCGACGAGGCGATCGACGCGGCCAGCGAGATGCAGCGCGCGATCACGCTGCACCCGGCGCTGCACCCGGCGCTGCACACTGGCGGCACGCGGGTCGCGATCCGCATCGGCTGCCACTTCGGCCCGGTGGTGCTCGAGCAGCGCGACGTGTTCGGCGCGACCGTGCACACGGCGAACCGGATGACGAGCCAGGCGAAGGCCGGCCAGATCATCACGACGGTCACGATGGTGGAGCTGCTGACCGGCGAGTGGCGCAACGCCGTCCGCCAGATCGACGTGGCGACGCTCAAGGGCCGCAGCCACGAGGTCGCGCTCTACGAGGTGCTGTGGCAGCCCGAGGATGCCACCAGCATGGTGCCGACCATCACGATGTCCGGGCAGCACAGCCACCGCCCGCGGCGGCTGCGCATCCGTTTCCAGGGCGAGGAGATCGTGCTGGACGAGACTCGCACGCAGATCTCGATCGGCCGCGCCGACGAGAACGACGTGATCGTCAAGGGCAACCTGATCTCGCGCCTGCACGCCCGCATCGAGTCGACCAAGGCGCGATTCGTGCTCATCGACCAGTCGACCAATGGCACGTTCGTGCACGGCTCCGCCGGTCAGGAGCAGTTCGTGCGCCGCGACAGCCTGCCGATCACGGGCGAGGGCCTGATTGGCCTCGGCCGCGCCCCGGAGCGCGAGTCCTCGCAGACCATCCGCTTCGTCTGCGAGGAATGAGCGAGCGCCTCAGCCGAGGCGGCGCAGCGTCCCGTTGAGTTCATCGAGGAGCGCCGGCGGCAGGCGCGCTCCGTACTGTTCGAATTCCTTGGCGAGGTGGGCAAGCTCCGAGCGCCAGGCCGGCGCGTCGACGTCGAGCAGCGCATGGGTCGCAGCCGCGCTGATGCCGAGGCCCTCGAGCGCGAGATCCTCGCGCGCCGGCATGTGGCCGATCGCCGTGTCGCGCGCGCCGACGCGCCCGGCGACGCGATCCAGCATCCAGCGCAGCACGCGCAGGTTCTCGCCGAATCCGGGCCACAGGAACTTGCCGGCCTCGTCCTGGCGGAACCAGTTGACGTGGAAGATCCGCGGCGGGTTCGACAGGCGCTCGCCGATCGCGAGCCAGTGCCGCCAGTAGTCGCCGAAGTGGTAGCCGCAGAATGGCTTCATCGCCATCGGATCGCGGCGCAGGACGCCGACCTGGCCGGTCGCCGCGGCGGTGGTCTCCGAGGCGACGCCCGCACCCATCAGCACGCCGTGCCGCCAGTCGCGCGCCTCGTAGACGAGCGGCGCGAGCGTGCGCCGGCGGCCGCCGAAGATGATCGCCGAGATCGGCACGCCCGCCGGGTGCTCGGATTCCGGCGCCCAGGCCGGATTGCGGCGCGCCGCGACCGTGAACCGGGAATTTGGGTGCGCGGCCGGCCCGTTGCCGGCCTGGTACGGGCGGCCCTGCCAGTCGGTCACCGGCGTGCCCTCGAGTCCCTCCCACCAGGGCTCCCGCGCGGCATTCAATGCCACGTTCGTGAAGATCGTGTCGCGGGTCACCGAGTCGTAGGCGTTGCGGTTGCTCTTGCGGTTGGTGCCGGGTGCGACGCCGAAGTAGCCCGCTTCCGGGTTGATCGCGTACAGGCGCCCGTCGGGGCCCGGGTGCAGCCAGGCGATGTCATCGCCGATCGTGCGCACCTTCCAGCCTGGCATCGAGTCCGGCGGGATCAGCATCGCAAGGTTGGTCTTGCCGCAGGCCGACGGGAAGGCGGCGGCGACGTAGTGCGTCTCGCCCGCCGGGCTTTCGATCGCGACCAGCAGCATGTGCTCGGCGAGCCAGCCCTCGGTGCGCGCCTGCCAGCTGGCGATGCGCAGCGCATGGCACTTCTTGCCGAGCAGCGCGTTGCCGCCGTAGCCCGACCCGAAGCTCTTGATCGCGAGCTCCTCCGGGAAATGCATGATGAAGCGCCGCTCCGGATCGAGCGTGCCGGTCGAGTGCAGGCCACGGACAAAGATGCCGTCGCGGCCGATGCGCTCGAGGGCGGGGGTGCCCATGCGCGTCATGATCCGCATGTTGAGCACGACATAGGCGCTGTCGGTGATCTCGACGCCGCAGCGGGAGTAGGGCGAGTCGAGCGGGCCCATGCAGTAGGGGACCACGTACAGCGTCCGGCCGCGCATGCAGCCGGCGAACAGCGCGTCGATCTTGGCGTGCGCGGCGTCGGGCGCCATCCAGTGGTTGTTCGGGCCGGCGTCCGCCTGGCTCCTCGTGCAGACGAAGGTCAGGTGCTCGACGCGGGCGACGTCGCTCGGGTTCGAGCGGTAGAGGTAGGAGCCCGGGTAGGTCTCCTCGTTGAGGGGCTCGAGCTCGCCGCTCGCGAGCAGCTGCGCCGTCAGCGCGGCGTTCTCCGCCTCGGATCCGGTGCACCAGTGGACCCGATCGGGTTCCGTGAGTGCGCAGACCTCGTGGACCCATCGATCGACGGCCTCCGGGGCTGCCGATGGAGTGGAGGAGGCCCGCGCGTAGGGTTTGCCCATGTCTTGGTGCTCTTCTGAGATCGACCCCTCTGAAGCCGCCGATTATACGAGTCTCCGGCAACTTTGCCGCACCGCCGCAAGAGCCGCGAACGGACCGCCCACGCGCACGCGGGCCCGGCCGGCGGTACCGCATCTGGATGACGAGTCGGGCCTGAAGGGGTCCCGGACGAACCCATAGGGGTTTGTATCAGGAGTGTGAACAGGGTCCCCCTGGCCTCCGCGGCGGCGTGACCGGCATCACAAGGAACCCGAGTGAAATCAATTTATTATTCGCTCCGATTATGGTGAATGTTGAGTATTGATCGGTGTTTCCCTGCATCGCGGCCCGTCGGTCGCCGGTATGCAGAAAAAGCATTAACTAATTCATTGAATTGATTGTTTTTAAATGGTTTTGACCGAAAGAAGCGGTCATGAGCCAGGGCCCCGTTCGGCCCGAATTTCGAGGTGCACTGATGCAGGCATGCCGCCGCGGGCGGGTTGGAACGACGACGACCGGAGCCGGCTGGCATTCCGGGCTCGGCCGTGCGCTCGCGTTCGCCCTGCTGCTTCTCGGCCTGGCTGACGGCGCTGCGGCCGCGACCACGCCGGCCGGAACCGTGATCCAGGCGTCCGCCGAGGTCAGCTTCGTGATCGGCTCGACGCCGCTGTCGGTGCGCTCCAATGCGCCGGCCCTCAGCGTCGACCAGCTGATCGACGTCGCCGTCGTCGCGACGCTGGCGACGGTGCCGGTGCGCGCCGCGGAAACCGCCCGGAGCCTCGCCTTTCGCGTGGTCAACACCGGCAACGCCCCGGAAACCGTCCACCTGCAGCTCGCGACTGCCGTGGCCGGGAACGCCTTCGATGCGATCGCCCGCACGCCGTCGATCTTCCTCGACACGGATTCCAGCAACACCCTCACGCCGGCCGATGTCGCCTACGCCCCCGGCAGCAACGACCCGGTGCTCGCGCCCGGGGCGAGCGCCGTGGTCCTCGCCGTCGTCGATGTGCCCTCCGGCGTCGCGAACGGCGCGCACGGCCGGGTCGAGTTCGATGCGCGCGTGACCGCCGGCGTCGGCGCCCCGGGCACCGTCTTCGGCGCCACGGGCCCGAACGGCGTCGATGCGATCACCGGCCTCAGCGGTGGGGTGGCGCACGCGACCTCCGACCTGCTCGTCAGCGGCGTCGACGTCGCGCTCCTCAAGAGCGCGACGGTGACGGCGACCGACGGCAGCAGCATCGCCGAGCCCGGTTCGCGCATCGACTACGACATCGCGGTGCAGGTCACCGGCGCCGGGCTCGTCCACGGCCTCGTCGTCAGCGACCCGATCCCGGCGTCCACCCGCTACGTCCCGGCCAGCGTCCAGATCGACGGCATCGCGCAGAGCGATGCCGTCGCCTTCCAGCCCGCCGCCGGCCAGATCCAGGTGTCCTTCGGCGACGTGCCGGCGGGCGCCATCCACCACGTCCGATTCTCCGTCCTCATCAACTGATCCCGATCAGAGGTTCCCCATGAAGAAGTCCATTGCCTTGCTCACGCTGCTGCTCGCCAGCGCCACGGCGCTCGCCGCGCAGTCCGGTTCGATCCTCGTCAAGACCGTGGCCGAGCAGGAGCAGGTCACGACCGGCGCCGATGGCGCGCGCAAGACCACGCTCGCGCCCGCCAGCAAGGTCCTGCCGGGCAAGGAAGTCGTCTACACGGTGACTTTCGAGAACGTCGGTCATGACGCGGCGAACGACGTCGTCGTCACCAACCCCGTGCCCGAGCACACGAGCTACGTCCCGGGCAGCGCGTTCGGTCCGGGCACCGACCTGCTGTTCTCCGCGGATGGCGGCCGCTCGTTCGCGAGTGCCGCGGCCCTCGAGATCCACGGCGCCGACGGCAGCGTCCGCGCCGCGGGTCCGGAGGACTACACGCACATCCGCTTCGTCCTCAAGAACTCGCTGACGCCCGGCGCGGTCGCCTTCGCGCGCTACCGCACGATCGTCAAGTGATCGATCGCATCCCGCTTCCCTTCCAGACAGTACATCCCAGGAGTACCGAAATGACCTCGGTTCGCAAGCAACTGAAGATTCTCGCCCTCGCGGGCCTCGCGCTCGGCCTCACGGCCGTCGCCCTGCCCGCCGCGGCGACCGGCACGGCCGCCGGCACGACGATCACCAACCGGGCCGTCGTGAGCTACAGCGTCGGCGGCGTCGCGCAGACGGTGATCAACTCGTCCCCGACTGGCAACAGCACGGCGGGCGTCGGCCTCGGCGCGGACACCTCGTTCGTCGTCGATCGCCTCGTCAACTACACCCTGACCACGGTCGACACGACCGCAATCGTCGGGACGCCCGGCCAGGCGGCGCTGGTGACGACGTTCCTCGTCACCAACACCGGCAACTCGACCGAGAGCTACAACGCGGTCGCCGCCAACCTCGTGGGTGGCACGGTGTTCACGACGAACACCGACACCATCGACGTGGCGAACATCAAGGTGTTCTTCGGTCCGGACGGCACCACCGCCTACAACGCCGGCACCGCGGTCGCCGCGACCTCGGCCCCGGACGTCGCGCAGGACACGGGCCGTCGCATCTTCGTGATCGCCGACCTGCCGGTCGCGGCCACGAACGGTGCCGGCGCGAACGTGCGCCTGACCGTCAAGGCGGCCACGGCAACGAGCCTCGGCGCGACGATCGAGACGGCCACCAACGGTGCCGACACCGCAGGTTCCGTCGATGTCGTCATCGCCAGCGCCGTCGCCTCGACCGCGGGTTCGGTCACGACCAGCGTCAGGACCTCGGACAGCGGCTACGCCGTGCAGGCGCCGACGCTGTCGGTCGCGAAGACGGAAGCCGTGGTCAGCGACCCGGTCAACGGCACGACCAACCCGAAGGCCATCCCCGGCGCGACGGTCGAGTACACGCTGACGATCACCAACACCGGTGCCGTGGCCGCGAACGGGGTGTCCTTCACGGATCCCGTGTCGAACGTCCTGACGCTGCTGCAGAACACCTACAGCGGCACCAGCAACGTGTCGATCACCGCGGCCGGCCTGACGCGCTACTGCGTCGCGGAAGCCGGTGCCGACGGCAACGCCGACGGTTGCTTCTTCAGCGCCAACACGCTGACGGTCAACCCGACGACGCCGATCGTGATCCCCTCGGGCGCGAACAACGTCGCGACCGTGAAGTACCGGGTGACGATCAACTGATCGGGCCCCGGACCGCCGCATGATGCGCAATGCCGCTTGCGGCGGACTTTTGCGGGGGCGGGGCCTTCTGGGCCCCGCACTCGCGTCTCTGCTCCTGGCCCTCGGCCTCGGGACCCCTGGCGCACGTGCCCAGATCGCGCCCACGCCGCCCGGCACCCTCATCACCAACACCGCGCAGGCGACATTCAGTCGCGTCGCCGGTGTCCCCGAATCCCGCTCCAGCAACATCGTCACGACGACGGTGCTGGCGCCCCACACCCAGTCCGAGATCGAGTTGCTGCGGGCCGTCGACTCGCCAACCGCCTCGGCGAAGTCACTGCTGATCGGTCCGACCAGCTGCCGGCCGGCCGCCGCGGGCGGCGGTGCGCCGCCACAGTCGGCGAAGCTGGCGCCGCTCACCAGGTCGACGCTGATGAGCGTCGTCCACGCGACCGTGTTCCGCGACGGCGATCCGATCTTCGTGCGCGTCACGGACAACGACCAGAACCTCGATCCGACCGTGATCGACACGATCGTCGTCGCGATCACGGCCGAGTCCACCGGCGATGTCGAGCACCTCGTGCTCACCGAGACGGGCCCCAACACCGGCGTCTTCACCGGCGTCGTCGGCACTGCGATCGGCGCCGCGCAGAGCGGCGACTGCGTGCTGCAGGTGACGCGCGCCTCGCGCGTCGTCGCGCGCTACGATGACCCGCAGGATTCCGATTCCTCGGTCGCCACCGCGCTCGTCGATCCGCGCGGCTTCGTGTTCAATTCGCTCACCGGTGCGCCCATCCAGGGCGTGCACCTGACGCTGATCGATGCCGCGACCGGCCAGCCGGCGGTCGTCTACGGCGACGACGGCGTCTCGGCGTATCCGAGCGAGGTGGTCACCGGCGCGCCGGTCACCGATGCGGGCGGCACCGTGTACACGTTCGCGCCCGGCACGTACCGCTTCCCGGTGGTGGCGCACACCGGCCGCTACCGGTTGCGCGTCGAACCACCCACCGGCTACGTCTTTCCGTCGGCGGCGGATCCCGCGACGCTCCCCAACCTGCCCGGGGGTCCCTACACGCTCGCCGGGGGCTCGTTCGGCCAGCCCTACAACGTGGATCTCGCCGCCGCGGCGGCCGTCGACGTCCCGGTCGACCCGGCGGGCGGGGCGCTCGTCGTGACCAAGACCGCCTCGCAGCCAAGCGTCGCGATCGGCGACGCACTCGGCTACGTCGTGGGTGTGCGCAACTCGGGGGCGCTCGCCACGCACGCGGTGAGCGTCGTGGACCGGCTGCCGGGCGGGTTCCGCTACGTGGCGGGGTCCGCGCACCTGGGCGAGGGCCCGCTGCGCTCGGCGCTGCCGGATCCGACCGTCGACGCCTCGGGCCAGACCCTGACGTTCGCCGTCGGTGACATTCCGACCGGCGGCTCGATCGCGCTCTATTACGTCGCCCGGGTCGGTGCCGGCGCGCGGCCCGGCACCGCGACCAACCGCGCGGTGGCGAGCGTGAACGGCGTGCCTTCCAATACCGCCGAGGCCGGCGTGCAGGTCACCTCCGACCTGTTCCGGGACCGCGGCTTCATCGCCGGTCGCGTGACGGGCGGCACCTGCGATGCCGACGGCGCCGGCATCGGCGGCGTGCGGCTCTACCTCGAGGACGGCCGCACGGTCGTCACCGACCGCGACGGCCGCTACCACCTCGAGGACCTGCGTGCCGGCACGCATGTCGTGCAGATCGACCCGACGACGCTGCCGCGCGGCGCGAAGACCCTCGACTGCACGGATCGCGCGAGCCGCGCGGACGGTCGCTCGCGACTCGTGGACCTGCGCGGTGGTGCGCTCGCGCGCGCCGACTTCGTCATCGACGTCAGTGGCGTGGTGAAGAGCAAGGCCAAGGCCAACGGCAAGGTTGCGGCTCCCGACGACCGGCCGCGGGCCCCCGGCGCGAGCGAGGGGGAGGGCGCGCTGCTCGAGGCGCTGCCGGCCCTGGACACGCTGGTCGCCGGCCGCGACCTGCTGCTGCCGAGCGTCGGGTTCTCGCCCGCGATCCCGGCGATGCACATCGCCGTCAAGCACGTGCCCACGGACACCGTGACGGTGACCGTCAATGGCGCACCGGTCCCGCCCGTGACGCGCGACCACACGGTCTTCGACGCGCAGCGCACGATCGCCATCAGCCGCTGGCGCGGCGTGTCGCTCGACGAGGGCGACAACCGCGTGGTCGCGGTGATCCAGGACGCGCAGGGCCGCGAGGTCGCCCGCATCGAGCGGACGATTCGCTACGGCGGACCCCCGGTCCGCGCCGAAGTGGACCCGGCGCACTCGCTGCTGGTCGCGGATGGCAGGACCCGTCCGGTCATCGCGCTGCGCCTGTACGATCGCACCGGCAAGCCGGCGCGGCCCGGCATGCAGGGCCATTTCCGGCTGGAGACGCCGTACCGGGCGTGGGCGGAGGTCGAGGCGCTGCAGGACAATCCGCTTGTCGCCCTGCAGCCGCGCGACAACGTCTACCAGATCGGCTCCGACGGCATCGCCCGCATCGAGCTCGAGCCGACCTCGACGGCCGGTACCGCGGTGCTGCGACTCAACTTCGGCGACCGTCGCGAACAGGAGCTGCGCGCCTGGCTCGAGCCTGCCGCGCGGGACTTCATCCTGGTCGGCCTCGCCGAGGGAACGGCGGGCTATCGCACGGTCGCGGACCACGCCGCGGCAATGCCGGCGGATGCACCCGAGGAGGGCTTCGAGAAGGACGGCCGAGTCGCGTTCTTCGCCAAGGGCCAGGTCCTTGGCAGCTACCTGATGACCCTGGCCTATGACTCGGACCGCTCGCGCGCGCCGCTCGAGACGCCGCTGCAGGGCGCCATCGACCCGCATCGCTACTACACCCTGTACGGGGACGCCGCGGAGATGCATGACGATGCGCCGAGCATCCGCAAGCTCTACATCAAGCTCGAGCGGCGCCAGTTCGTGGCGCTGTTCGGCGACTTCGACACCGGCTTCACGGTCACGGAGCTCGCCCGCTACAGCCGCAAGCTGAACGGCGTGCGCGTCGAGGCCGGCACCGGTGACCTGCGCGCGATCGCGTTCGCGGCACGCACGGCCGAGCAGGCCGGTCGCGACGTGCTCGGCGGCGATGGCACCTCGGGTCCGTACCGCCTCGCCACGGGCGGCCTCGTGCCGGGCGGCGACACGGTGCGCATCGAGGTGCGCGACCGGTTCCGCTCCGAGGTCGTGGTCAGCAGCACGCCGATGACGCGCTACCTCGACTACGACATCGACTACGTCGCCGGCACCATCTATTTCAACCATCCGGTCGCGAGCCGCGACGAGTCCGCGAATCCGGTCTACATCGTCGCGGAATACGAGGTCGCCGGGAACGGCACCGAGCACACGACCGCCGGTGCGCGCGCCTCGTTCAAGGCGCTCGAGGGTCGCCTCGAGGGCGGGGCGACCTTGATCAGCGAGGGATCGCCCGGCGGCGACCGGCGCCTCGAGGCCGTCGACCTGCGCCTGCACGTGGGCGAAGTGACCCAGGTGCGCGCCGAGGCGGCGCGCAGCCAGAGCGCCGACCCGACCCGGCCGGCCGAGGGCAATGCCTTCCTCCTCGAGGCCGCGACCGCGGGCGAGAAGCTCGACGGCCGCGCCTATCTGCGCGACCAGGGCGCCGGGTTCGGCCTAGGCCAGCAGGCGCTGACCGAGGTCGCGACGCGCAAGTTCGGCGTCGAGGGGCGCGACCGTCTCGGCGGCGCGTGGACGCTGAAGGCCCAGGCCTACGATCAGCAGGCGCTCGACCGGGACGCCGAGCGCACGTTCGCCGAAGCGGAACTGCACTGGGAGGAGGGTCGTCGCCTCGCCGGCTTCGGCCTGCGCGCCGTGCGCGACGAGAAGGACGGCGCGGCCGCGCGCAGCGACCAGGTGTTCGGCAACGTCGCGCGCGACGTGCTCGGGGGGCGGGTCGTGCTGAAGGGCACGATCGAGACCGCGCTCGGCGGCAATGACGGCAGCGCCGAGTTCCCGGACCGGCTGCGCGTGGGCGCCGACTACCGCTTCAGCCGCCAGTACACGCTGTTCACGAGCTACGAGCGCAGCCACGGCGCGAGCGGGTCGTCCGACCTCGCCCGGCTCGGCGTCAAGGCGGAGCCCTGGGCCGGCGCCCAGCTCGAGAGCGCGATCAACGAGTCGACCGCCGAGAACGGCTCGCGCCTCTATTCGAACCTCGGCCTCGCGCAGGGCTTCCGGCTGTCGCAGAAGCTCGCGCTCGACCTCGGCGTGGAGCGCGCCTCAACGCTGTCGGGCGTCATCGCGCAGCCCATCGCGGGCCCGCTGTTCTCGACCGCGCCGCTAACGGACTTCACAGCGGGCTTCGCCGGAGCCACCTACCGCGGCAAGGGCTGGACGTGGGTGTCGCGCGTTGAGCGTCGCACCGGGGTCACCGAGGACCGCTCGCTGCTCAGCCTCGCCGGCTATCGCGAGGTTCGGGCCGGGCAGGCGTTCTCCCTGGCGCTGCACTACGTCGATTCGACCTCGCCGACGTCGCGGACGCTGACCGAGGACACGCGCCTGTCCTGGGCGTACCGGCCGAACGGGTCACGCCTCATGGTCCTGGACCGCCTCGACTTCATCCGCGACGAGACCAACGGACTGCGCTCGCTGCGCATGGTCGACAATGCCCATCTCAACCTCGAATGGGACCGGGCGACCCAGGTCGGCGCCCAGATTGGCCTGCGCGTCGGCCGCCAGACGCTGAGTGGTGACGTCTACAGCGGCACGTCGGTATTGCTGGGCGCCGACCTCCGCCACGACCTCGATGCCCGCTGGGACGTCGGCGGGCAGGTCACCGTCTTCGACAGCATCGCGACCGGCACGCGCGAGTACTCGGGTGGCCTCGACGTCGGCCGGCGCTTTGGCCGGCAGCTGTGGGTCTCGCTCGGCTACAACCTCGCCGGCTTTAGCGACCGTGATTTCTCGCGGGATCGCTACACCGCGCAGGGCCCGTACGTGCGCTTCCGCGTGCATCTGGACGAGGGCTCGATGCGCGAGTTGCTCGACGGTTTCCGCGCCGGAAACCGCCGCTAGTGTTATGCTTCGGAAGTCTCAGAACTTAATAGTTGCGCTGTTGTCTCATGAGCAGTCACCATCGAGGCACTGCCATGAGAGTCGCAACCGAGATCAAACTGGATGGAAAGCAACGTCAGGAGCTGATGCGACTG
>CAISEB010000045.1 GCA_903884235.1 uncultured Pseudomonadota bacterium | reverse complement strand
CCGCGTCCGCCGCCGCCGCGACCCCCATGGCCGCCGCCGCCGCCGCTGCGCGGACCGCCGCGCCCACGGGGGCCGCCGCCGTAGCTGCGCTCGGCGCGCGGCGGCTCGATGATCTCGCCCACCACCGACGGCTCCACGGCCTCGACCGGCAGCTTGCGGCCGATGAAGCGTTCGATGTCCGGCAGCGACTGCACGTAGTCCTCGCAGCCGAAGCTGATCGCGTCACCGGCCTGGCCGGCGCGTGCGGTGCGGCCGATGCGGTGCACGTAGTCTTCCGGATCCTGCGGCAGGTCGTAGTTGAATACGTGCGACACGTCGGGGATGTGCAGGCCGCGCGCGGCGACGTCGGTCGCGATCAGCACCGGCAGACGGCCTTCGTGGAAATCGCGCAGCATGCGCAGGCGCTTGTTCTGCGGGACGTCGCCGGACATCGCCTCGGCGTCGATGTTGTTCGCGCGCAGCGTCGCCTCGAGGCGTTCGGCCGTGCGCTTCATGTTCACGAAGACCATCGTGCGCGTGGCGCCGAGGCTGCGCAGCAGGCCGATCAGCAGGCCCGCCTTCTGTTCCATGGACGGGAAGTAGATGACCTGGCGGACACGGTCGGCGGTGACCTTCTCCGGCTCGATGCTCACCAGTTGCGGCTCGTTCATGTGCTCGTAGGCCAGCTCGAGCACGCGCTGCGCGAGCGTCGCCGAGAACAGCAGGCTCAGGCGTTCCGCCGGCGGCGGCAGGCGCCGCATCAGGTAGCGGATGTCGACGATGAAGCCGAGGTCGAACATGCGGTCCGCCTCGTCGAGCACCATCACCTGCACGTGCCTCAGGTCGAACACGCGCTGCTTGAAGTAGTCGATGATCCGGCCGGGCGTGCCGATCAGGATGTCGACGCCGCCCTCGAGCGTGCGGCGCTGCTTCTCGTAGTCGACCCCACCGAACGCGAGGCCGAGCGTCAGGCCCGTGTACTGGCCGAGCAGCTCCGCGTCGCGGTGGATCTGCACCGCGAGCTCGCGCGTCGGCGCGAGGATGAAGCCGCGGGGGGAGCTGACGGGCTTGTCGGCCGGGGCCGGGTTGCGCAGCAGCTGCGCGTACATCGCGACCAGGAAGGCCGCGGTCTTGCCGGTGCCCGTCTGGGCCTGGCCGGCAACGTCCAGTCCAGCCAGGGCCCGCGGCAGCGTGCCCGCCTGGATGGGCGTGCAACGCTCGAATCCAGCGTCGGCGATGCCGCGCGCGAGTGCCTCCGGGAGGTTGAGACTGGAGAAGCTGACGTCAGTTACAGGAGATAGGTTCGTCACGAATACCCACTTCGGTTAAGGTTCGGGTCCGCCGCAAGGCTTGCAAAGCGGCCGGGGACCGGCTAAAACATCGGCTCATTACGGCAGCCCTGCCGCACCCTTCCGGGTCCCAAACCTCGCAAGACGGGTCTCCGGATCGAGTCCAAAGATCGGGTCTTAACTTCAGGCTCAGACAGCCTTCATCCGGAGAATCAGGCCACCCGCGAACGGAATCCCGCGGAGCATCGACCCTCCCCAGAGGGGTGGTGACTTCCCACGAAGCGTGCATTTTGCCGCAACCAGGCCGCGCCGTCACGGTCGCATATCGCGAACGGGACGAAAGTCGCAGCCCGGCGGTCCCCGCCGGAACCCCCGTCGCTCCCCCGGACAACCCCGTACCGAATTCAGAAAAGCCCAAATTCCCAACAGCGATTTCACACAACGCCAGTCGTTGACCCCGTGCCCCTCGAAGGAGGATCCCCCGCGTGAGCGGTTCAAACATCATTCACACCACCGATGCAAACTTTGACCGAGATGTACTTAAGTCTGAAAAGCCCGTGTTGCTCGACTTCTGGGCTGAATGGTGCGGCCCATGCAAGATGATCGCCCCGATTCTGGACGAGATAGCGAAGGACTACAGCGGCCGGCTGCAGATCGCGAAGCTCAACATCGACGAGAACCCGGCGACGCCCCCCAAGTTCGGCATCAGGGGCATCCCGACTCTCATCCTGTTCAAGAACGGCGTCGTGGAGGCCCAGAAGGTCGGCGCGGTGAGCAAAGGCCAGCTCGCGGCGTTTCTGGACAGCCACCTGTGAGGGGTTACCTCGGCGGGCCTGGACGCAACCGCAACAAGGGCGGTGGCGGACAGCGGCAAGGCGGCAACCGCGGCGGCAACGTCGACGGCAACCGCGATCCGAACTGGCGCGGTCCCCGCGACCAGGGGCCGCCCGAGGATTTCCCGGACAGCGACGACGTCGGCATCATCGCGATGGCCGAGCTTGAGGTCGTCCGCAAGTCGATGAGCTTGACGGACCTCAAGAAGAAGCCGATCTACGAACTCGTGCAGGTGGCCGAGAGCCTGGGTATCGAGAACGTCGCGCGCCAGCGCAAGCAGGACGTGATCTTCTCGCTGCTGAAGGCGCACGCCCGCACGGGCGAGCACATCTATGGCGACGGCGTCCTCGAGATCCTGCAGGACGGCTTCGGCTTCCTGCGCTCCGCGGACGGCTCGTACCTGGCGGGGCCCGACGACATCTACGTCAGCCCGAGCCAGATCCGCCGCTTCAACCTGCGCACCGGCGATTCGATCTCCGGGTTGATCCGTCCGCCCAAGGAAGGGGAGCGCTACTTCGCGCTGCTCAAGGTCGGCCAGATCAACTTCGACGCGCCGGAGAGCTCGCGCAACAAGTCGCTGTTCGAGAACCTGACGCCGCTGCACCCGACGAAGCGGCTCAAGCTCGAGCGCGGCAATGGCAGCACCGAGGACATGACGGCTCGCGTCATCGACCTGTGCGCGCCACTTGGCAAGGGCCAGCGTGGCCTCATCGTCTCGCCGCCGAAGGCCGGCAAGACGATGCTGCTGCAGAACATCGCGACCAGCATCGCCTACAACCATCCCGAGGTGTACCTCATCGTGCTGCTCATCGACGAGCGGCCCGAGGAAGTCACCGAGATGTCGCGGACGGTGAAGGGCGAGGTCGTGGCGTCCACCTTCGACGAGCCGGCCAGCCGGCACGTCCAGGTTGCCGAAATGGTCATCGAGAAGGCCAAGCGCCTCGTCGAGCACAAGCGCGACGTGGTGATCCTGCTCGACTCCATCACGCGCCTCGCGCGCGCCTACAACACCGTGGTGCCGAGCTCCGGCAAGGTCCTGACCGGTGGCGTGGACGCGAATGCGCTGCAGCGCCCGAAGCGTTTCTTCGGCGCGGCGCGCAACCTCGAGGAAGGCGGCTCGCTGACGATCATCGCCACGGCGCTGATCGACACGGGCTCGCGCATGGACGACGTGATCTTCGAGGAGTTCAAGGGAACCGGCAACTCGGAGATCCACCTCGACCGGCGCATCGCCGAGAAGCGCATCTTCCCGGCGGTGAACATCAACCGCTCGGGGACGCGTCGCGAGGAGCTGATCACGTCCACGGAGGAGCTGCAGAAGATCTGGATTCTGCGCAAGCTGCTGCATCCGATGGACGAGCTCGCCGCGGTCGAGTTCCTCATCGACAAGATGAAGGACACCAAGACCAACGACGAGTTCTTCGGCTCGATGAAGCGCTGACGACGAGGGGGCCTGGCCGGTGACGACGACGTCGGCGGTCCAGGCCCTCGCTGCATGCGATCCCCGCCTCGCGGCGGCGATCGAGATCATCGGCCCGTGCACGCTCGCCAAGGGCAGGGGTTCGCCCTACGAGGCGCTGCTGTCGGCGATCGCGCACCAGCAGCTGCACGGCAATGCCGCCGCCGCGATCCTGCGCCGGCTGAAGGGGCTCTACCCCGACACACGCTACCCGCTGCCGGACGAGCTGCTGGCGACTCCGGAGGACGCGCTCCGGGCCTGCGGCCTGTCGCGTGCCAAGCTCCTCGCGATGCAGGACGTCGCGCGCCGCACGCTCGACGGCACGGTGCCGGACCGGCGTCGCGTGCAGCGACTCGACAACGAGGCGATCATCGAGCGCCTGACCGAGGTCCGCGGCGTCGGCCGCTGGACGGTCGAGATGCTCCTGATGTTCACGCTCAATCGACCGGACGTGCTGCCGGTGGACGACTTCGGGATTCGCGAAGGATTCAGGCTGCTGTACGGCAAGCGCGTGCAGCCGAAGCCCCGCTGGCTCGCCGCGTACGGCGCGCGCTGGGCGCCGTACCGCACGACCGCCAGCTGGTACCTGTGGCGCTACGCCGACTACGAGCGCGCAAGGCGCCGCGCGGGCTAGGCGCGGCGCCGAAGGGCGGTCAGCGCGGCGTCGCCGGCGTCGCCGGTGGCGTGGGAGGCGTGCCGTCGTCCGGCCCGGGGTGGCCGCGGTGCCAGCCGTGTTCCCCGTGCTTGCCGTCCTTCATGCGCGCCTGGTGCTCCGCCTGCAGCTTCGCGACCTGGTCGCGCTGCTCCGGCGTCAGCACGCCGAAGACCCGCGACCGCAGCTGACTCGCCTGCAGCACGATCTGGCCTGCCGTCTGGCTGGCCGACTGGCTCGCGCTCGCGACGAGCGCCTGGTAGCCCGGATCGTCCGGGCGCGTGCGCGCGAGCTTCTCGACATCCTCGCGCATCTGCTTGTGCAGCGACTCAAACCCGGGCCGCGCCTCGTCGACGGCCTTGTGCACTGCGTCGCGCTGCGCGGGCGTGAGGCCGAGCTTCTCGGACAGGTGCTCGATCATCATGGCCTCGCCGAGGCCCGGCATCATGCCCGGACCGTGCTCCGGTCCGTGCCATGGACCGTGTTCGCCCGGCGGCGGTGGCGGCGGCGGATGGTCGGCCGCCGCGGCGAACCGTGCGGCGGTGGCGGCGAGCAGCAGGGCGGCGCCGACGCCGGCCCAGGTCGCGAAGGTTTCTCTGCGTGACATCGTGCGGATCCTCGGCAGTCCCGCGGCAGCGGGGAGTTGGGGGAACAGCCTGCGCCCCGGCGCGGGCGGCGTCTCGCATGGGACCGCAAAGAATCGGCAAAGTTTCGTCAAGTCCCGCGCCCGGGCGTGACACGGCGCCGGGGGCGCTGCACCATCGCCGCCATGTCCACCAACCCGCCCGCCACGGTCGCGCATGTCCTGCTGGTCGACGACGACCGCGAATTGACCGCCATGCTCTGCGAGTACCTCGTGCGCGAGACCTTCGAGGTCGATGTCGTCCATGACGGCGACGCGGCGCTCGAGCGGCTGGCCGGCGACGGGCGCGGCGCCGACCTCGTGATCCTCGACGTCATGCTGCCCGGGCGCAGCGGGCTCGACGTGCTGCGCTCGATGCGCGCGCGCGAGTCGGCGCCGCCGGTGCTGATGCTGACTGCACGGGGCGACGACGTCGACCGCATCGTCGGCCTCGAGCTCGGTGCGGACGACTATCTTGCGAAGCCATTCAACCCGCGTGAACTCGTCGCGCGCATGCGCGCCGTGCTGCGGCGGGCGAACGATCACGCGGCGCCGCGCGAGGCCGTCTCGCTCGGCGCGCTCAGGCTCGACACGGCGCGCCACCGCGTGACGCTGCATGGCAGACCGGTCGAGCTGACCGGCGCCGAGTTCCGCGTGCTCGAGGTGCTGATCCGCGCGGCCGGGCGGGTCGTGACCCGCGAGCAGCTCACCGAGCAGGCGCTCGGTCGCAAGCTCGAGCTCTACGACCGCAGCATCGACACGCATGTCAGCAACCTGCGCCGCAAGCTCGGCGTCGGCCCGGGCGCCGCGCTCGAGATCCGCGGCATCCGCGGTGCCGGCTACCTGCTCACGCCGCCGGAAGGGCCCGCGACGTGAGGAGCCTGTACGGACGGATCTTCCTCGCCTTCTGGGCCGTCATGGTGCTGGTCGTCGCCGGCAGCATCGGCCTCACCTGGCTCGTGCTCAGCGAGCGCACGGACGAGCTGCCGCGCATCTCCGGGGAGCTGATGCGCGGTGCCGCCGCCGCGTTGGCGGATGGCGGCGAGACCGGCCTCGTCGCCTGGCTGCAGCATGGCCGCGAGACGGTCACCGACATCCGCGTGCTCATCGTCAACGAGGAAGGGCACGAACTGCTCGGCCGCGAGCTGCCGCTCGGCATCAGCCGGCTGCTGCGCGAGCCTGACCTCGGCGTGCCCGCCTTTCCCGGCATCGAGGTCGTGCCGGCCCGTCCGCTGCCCCAGCTCATCGGCCGTGACGGTCGGCGCTACGGCATCCTCATCGGTCCGCGTCGCCACACCCCCGGACCGCTCGGCGTGCTGCTCGAGGCGCGCTTCGCGGTGCTGTTGCTGGCGTTCGCCGTGACCGGCGGCGCGAGCTGGTTGCTGACGCGCTCGATCGCGCGGCCGGTGCGCGCACTGGGCGCCGCCACGCGGCAGCTGGCGAGCGGCGATCTCGGCGCCCGCGTCGACGTCCGCGTCAGCGCGCGGCACGACGAGTTCGGCACCCTCGGGCGGGACTTCGACGCGATGGCGACGCGCCTGCGCGAGCTGCTGTCCGGCCGCGAGCAGCTGCTGCGCGATGTCTCGCACGAACTGCGCTCGCCGCTGGCACGCATGCGAGTCGCACTCGGACTCGCGCGCCAGCCCGGCGCAGAGCCGCAGCGCGAGTTCGAACGCCTGGATGCCGAGGTGGAGCGGCTCGACCGGCTGATCGGGCAGATGCTGCACCTGACCCGCCTCGACGCCACCTCGGCGGACGCGCTGCGCGAGGACGTGGATGTCGTCGAACTGCTCGACGGGATCACGCGCGATGCGGCGTTCGAGGCGCAGGCCCGCGGCGTCAGCGTGCGCTGGGAGCCGACTGTCGCCGGCGCGGTGGTCGTGCGCGGCAACGCGGCCTGGCTCGCGAGCGCGATCGAGAACGTCGTGCGCAACGCGCTGCGCTACACCGCCGACGGCAGCATCATCGACGTCGACGTCGGCGTCGTGCAGGCGGTGGACGCCGTGCGTATCGAGGTCCGCGACCGCGGGCCTGGCGTGCCGGAGGCCGAGCTCACGCGCATCTTCGAGCCGTTCCACCGCGTCGCGGCATCGCGGACGCGCGACAGTGGGGGCGACGGCATCGGCCTTGCGATCACCGCGCGGGTGCTCGCGGCGCACGGCGGGTGGGCGGTGGCCGCGAACGCCCCGGGTGGCGGGCTCGTCGTCACGCTGGGACTGCCGCGGCCCGGCGCCGCGGTGCTGGCCGCGGCGACCTCCGGATAGGCCGACGCCTGCGCGTTCCCGCCGGCCGGGCCTCCAGGGTCCCCGCCGACGCGATCCGCCCGCCTCAGCGCGCCGGCTTCCTGAACTTCAGCACGAAGTTGTCCGCTTCGCCGATGGCGACATAGCGCTCGCGATCCTTGTCCTTCTGCGACAGGGTCGGTGGCAGGGTCCACACGCCATCGACCCAGTCCTTCGTGTCCTTCGGGTTGGCGTTGACCTCGCTCCTGCCGTCGAGCTCGAAGCCGGCCTTCTTGGCGAGCGCGATCACGTAGTCCTCGCGCACGTAGCCGCTGCCGGCCTTAGGATCCTGGGGCCGGTCGGTGCGGCCGCGATGGCCTTCGATGCCGAGGATGCCGCCGGGCTTCAACGCGCGAAAGCTCGCCGCGAGCATCTCCTCGGCGTATCCGCCTTCCATCCAGTTGTGGATGTTGCGGAACGTCAGCACGAGGTCGGCGGATCCGGCCGGCGCGATCTCGAAGTGGCCGGGCCCCGCGAGCGTCTGCTTCACCGACCCGAGGCGCTCCTTCTGTGCCTCGACCTTGGCGCGCCAGCGCGCGACGGTCTGGTCCTCCTCGTCGCCCGCGCCGACGGGCAGCGCGACCGTGTACTGGCCGTGCCCGGCGGCGAGGTAGGGGGCGAGGATCTCGGTCCAGTAGCCGCCACCGGGCCACAGTTCGACGACATTCAGCGTCGGCGCGATGCCGAAGAAGCCGAGTTCCTCGGCCGGATGGCGTGCCGGATCGCGGGCGGCGAACGCCGGCGTGCGCGTGGGGCTCGCGATCGCGGCGGCGAGCGCGGCGTCCGAGGTCTTCTCCGGCGTGGGCACCGCGGAGGCGGTGGCGTCGAACGACAACAGCGACAGGCTGAGGACGGCAGCAGAAAGGATGCGCATGGAGGCCTCGGGGAAGGAGGGAGGGGCATCGAGCCCGACCGATCCGCCGGCCGGGGACGTCAGTCTAGTGCGCGGACGAGCACCCGGTCGACCTGCGGCGAGTGGCCGAGCACGAACGTGTCGGTGCCGACGTCCCGGAACCCGGCCTTGGCGTAGAACGCCTGGGCCCTCGGGTTCCGTTCCCAGGCCGTGAGCCAGAGCGTCCGGCCGCCGCCGGCCCGCGCCGTCTCGGCGGCGGCGGCCATCAGCTCGCCTGCCACGCCCCGGCCGTGCCACGGTCGGTCGACGTAGAAGCGCACGATGGCCCAGGGGGCAGGGCTCTCGACGACCTCGATCGTGAGGCCGCGCTGCAGGAACGCATAGGCCGCGATCGCCTCCCCGTCCAGGACCAGGAGTACGGTCACGTCCGGGGATTCGAGTTCGGCACGCTGCAGGTCGGCGCCGTAGGTTTGCTCGAGATGCAGCTCGATGTCCTCGGTCGTGTTGTCCGGCCGGTACCAGTCGTCGAACACGCGCCGGCCGAAGGCCGCGAGCGCGGCGGCGTCGGCGACCGTCGCGCGACGGATCACGAGTCCGGGCGGCATCATGTGCCGAGCTCCCGGTCCAGCAGTCGCGTGATCTCGCCTTCGATGGCCGAGCGGAAGAAGCCGAGGCCGAGCCCGAGCTTCGCCGCGACGACGATCTCGCCGGGATCGAGCGCGATGTGGCCGTTGACGCTGTCGTGCTCGATCTTCAGCACGTCGCCCTCCCAGTGGCAGCGCGCGCCGAAGCGCTCGGTGAGCCGGTCCGCGACATGGCTGACGCGCTCGCGCGCGACCTCGGGCGCGAGCCGGTGACTGCGGCGGATCGAGATGGAACTCATCGGTTCAGGCCGTGCCGCGTTCGCGGGCGATCGCCCGGAAGCCGATGTCGCGGCGGCACTGCATGCCGGGCCAGTGGATCGCGTCGACGAGCGCATAGGCCTCGCGGCACGCCTCGGCGACGCTCGCGCCGCGGCCGACCGCGCACAGCACGCGGCCACCGCTGACGGTGACCTCGCCAGCGGACGTCGCGGTGCCGGCGTGGAACACCTTGCCCGGCAGCGCGGCGGCCGCCGCGAGACCTTCGATCACCGCGCCCTTGCAGGGCTGGTCGGGATAGCCCTCCGCGGCGAGCACGACGCCGACGGCCGGACGCACGTCCCAGCGGGCCTCGACCGCGTCGAGTCGTCCGTCGAGCGCGGCCTCGATCAACTCGACGAGGTCCGACTCGAGGCGCATCAGCACGGGCTGGGTCTCGGGATCGCCGAAGCGGCAGTTGAACTCGAGCACGTTGGGCGTGCCGTCGGGATGGATCATGATGCCGGCGTACAGGAAGCCCGTGTATGGCGTGCCGTCGGCGGCGAGCCCGGCGACCGTCGGTTCGATGACCTCGCGCATGATGCGCGCGTGCATCGCCGCGGTGACGACCGGCGCGGGCGAATAGGCGCCCATGCCGCCCGTGTTCGGGCCCTGGTCGCCGTCGGCGAGTCGCTTGTGGTCCTGGCTGGTGGCCAGCGGCAGCACGTGGCTGCCGTCGACCATGACGATGAAGCTCGCTTCCTCGCCGGGCAGGAACTCCTCGACCACGATGGTGTCCCCGGCACTGCCGAACGCGCCGCCGAACATCTCCGCGATCGCCGCGAGCGCCTCGTCGTGCGAGGCCGCGATCACGACCCCCTTGCCGGCGGCGAGGCCGTCGGCCTTGACCACCACCGGCGGGCGCTGCGCGCGCACGAACGCGGGATCGAAGGTCTCGCGGGTGAAGCGCGCGTAGGCCGCGGTCGGGATGCCATGGCGCACCAGGAAGTCCTTGCTGAACGCCTTCGAGCCCTCGAGCCGCGCGCACAGGCGCGACGGGCCGAAGCAGCGCAGGCCCGCGGCCTCGAATGCATCGACGACGCCGAGCACCAGCGGTGCCTCGGGTCCGACGATCGTCAGGTCGATCGATTCGCGGCGCGCGAAGGCGAGCAGGCCCGCGACGTCCTCGGCCGCGACCGGGACGTTCTCGCACTTCGGTTCCAGGGCGGTCCCCGCGTTGCCGGGCGCGACGTACACGCGTCCGACGCGCGGCGAGGCCGCGACCTTCCAGGCGAGAGCGTGCTCGCGCCCGCCGGACCCGATTACCAGTACCCGCATCGTGATCCGCCTTCAGTGCCGGAAGTGGCGCATGCCCGTGTAGACCATCGTCATGCCGTGCTCGTCGGCCGCCGCGATGACTTCGTCGTCGCGCATCGAGCCGCCCGGCTGGATGACCGCGGTGATACCGAACTCCGCGGCGACATCGAGGCCGTCACGGAACGGGAAGAAGGCATCCGAGGCCATCGCGGCACCCTTGACCTCGAAGCCGGCATCCGCGGCCTTCATCGCCGCGATGCGGCTCGAGACGACGCGGCTCATCTGGCCGGCGCCGATGCCGAGCGTGAGCTGGTCGCGCGCGTAGATGATCGCATTCGACTTCACGTACTTGCAGACCCGCCACGCGAACAGCAGGTCGGCGACCTCGCGCGCGTCCGGTGCGCGCCGGGTGACGATCCTGAGGTCGGCCGCCGTGATGGCGCCGGTGTCGCGCGACTGCAGCAGCAGGCCACCGGTCACGCTGCGGTACTCCGCCGCCGCCGGGCTCGGCCCGCCGAGCGGGCCGGTGACGAGCACGCGCACGTTCGCCTTCGCCGCCGTGACCGCGAGTGCCTGCGCGCTCGCGTCGGGCGCGATGATGACCTCGACGAACTGCTGCTCGACGATCGCCTGCGCGGTCGCCTCGTCCAGTGGCCGGTTGAACGCGATGATGCCGCCGAACGCCGACGTCGGATCCGTACGGTAGGCCTGCCGGTAGGCCGCGAGCGTGTCGGCGCCGAGCGCGACGCCACAGGGGTTGGCGTGCTTGACGATCACGCAGGCCGGCCCGTCGAACTGCCGGACGCACTCGAGGGCGGTGTCGGCATCGGCGATGTTGTTGTAGGAGAGTTCCTTGCCCTGCAGCTGGCGCGCGGTCGCGACGCCGGTGCCCGAGGGTGTCGCGTCCGCGTAGAACGCGCCTCCCTGGTGCGGGTTCTCGCCGTAGCGCAGGTCCATCTTCTTGGTGTAGCGCAGCTCGAGCGTCTCGGGGTGCGCGCCCGTCGTCCCGCCCTGGCGCTTCATCCAGTCCGCCACCATCGTGTCGTAGCGCGCCGTGTGCGCGTAGGCGCTCCCGGCGAGCCGCTGGCGCAGTGCGAAGTCCGTGCCGCCGGCGGCCAGCGCCGCGGTGAGGTCGGCGTAGTCCGCGGGATCCACGACCACGGCGACGTGCGCGTGGTTCTTGGCCGCCGCGCGCAGCATGGCCGGCCCGCCGATGTCGATGTTCTCGACGCCGTCGTCGTAGCTGCAGCCGGGCCGGGCGATCGTCGCGGCGAACGGATAGAGGTTCACGACCAGCAGGTCGATCGGCCGGATGCCGTGCTCCCGCATCACCTCGTCGTCGGTGCCGCGTCGCCCGAGCAGGCCGCCGTGCACGCGCGGGTGCAGCGTCTTGACGCGGCCATCCATGATTTCCGGGAACCCGGTGTAGGAGGACACCTCGGTGACGGCGAGGCCCGCGTCGGCGAGCAGCTTCGCGGTGCCGCCGGTGGAGAGGAGTTCGACGCCCGAGGCGGCCAGCGCACGCGCGAGCTCGAGCACGCCGGACTTGTCGGAGACGCTGAGCAGGGCGCGGCGGATCGGCGCGCGTGCGGTGCTATTCGACAAGGCCGTAGTCCTCGAGCTTGCGCCGCAGCGTGCCGCGGTTGATGCCGAGGATCTCGGCAGCACGCAGCTGGTTGCCTTCGGTGTATTGCATCACGGAGCGGAACAGCGGTTCCTCCACCTCGCGCAGCACGAGCTGGTAGAGGCCCGACGGCCGGTGCCCGTTGAGGCGCTGGAAGTACGCATCGAGGGCAGCCTCCGCATGCTCCCGCAATGGCATTTCCACCGCCGTGGACGCGCGGGGTGCGCGATCCACCACGTCGCGACGCGTGCGCGTCGCCTTCTTCGCGTTGATCATCCTCATCCCCGTCGTCCCGCCGGTTGCGGACGGTGGCATCGCGTCCGCGACGTCCCCATCCGACGTGGCTGCGGTCGCCTATGCGGCGCCGAGCACGCGCTCCGGCTCTTGTTGACCCTGCACGACCGACGGATCCATGCCGATCGCCGTGAACCACTCCTGGACCAGCCGCTGCTGCTCCGCGGCCGTGGTGGCGACGCGCATCGCCGAGAACAGCAATCCCTCGGCGTCGCGTTCGGCGCCGTTGCGATCGATGTGTCGGTAGGTGGGCAGCGCTTGATCGCGGTACCAACCCAGATGCTTGCGTGCCACCCGAAGGCCTGCGTGCTCGCCGTAGAACGCGTACAGCTGCTCCAGGTGCGTGAGCATGATATCACGGACCTCCGCGGCATCCGGCTCGCCCAGGCTGCTTCCGGTCGCCAGGAAATTGCGGATTTCCCTGAAGATCCACGGGCGACCCTGGGCGGCTCGCCCGATCATCACGCCGTCTGCGCCGGTTTCTTCGAGTACTGCACGCGCTTTCGCTCCGGAGTCGATGTCTCCGTTCGCAAAAACCGGAATCGACACGGCCGCCTTGATCTCGCGGATCGTGGCGTATTCGGCCGCGCCTTCGTAGCGGTCGGCCCGGGTCCGGCCGTGCACGGCCAGCGAGGCGATCCCGGCCTCCTCGGCGAGGCGGGCGATCCGGACCCCGTTGCGGTGCGCCGGGTCCCAGCCCGTGCGCATCTTGAGCGTCACGGGCACGTCCACGGCGCGGACGACGGCGCCGAGGATCCCGGCGACGAGCGCTTCATCGCGCAGCAGCGCGGATCCCGCGGCGCGGTTGCAGACCTTCTTGGCGGGACACCCCATGTTGATGTCGATGATCTGTGCGCCGAGGTCGCGGTTGCGGCGCGCGGCCTCGGCCATCATCGCCACCTCGCCACCGGCGATCTGCACCACGCGCGGTTCGGGCTCGCCCTCGTGCACCATGCGCAGGCGCGACTTGCGCGTGTGCCAGAGGCGCACGTCCGAGGTCACCATCTCGGAGGCGGCGACACCCGCGCCGAGGCGTCGGCACAGCAGTCGGAACGGCCGGTCCGTGACCCCGGCCATCGGCGCCAGCGCGAGCGGCGCCGCGAGCTCG
Source organism: uncultured Pseudomonadota bacterium (assembly GCA_903884235.1). Taxonomy (GTDB): domain Bacteria; phylum Pseudomonadota; class Gammaproteobacteria; order Steroidobacterales; family Steroidobacteraceae; genus CAIKZZ01. The sequence goes on along the minus strand of CAISEB010000045.1, from coordinate 28,638 downwards.
TAGGGGCCGATGCGCATCAGCTCCCCGGCGGGCGCGGATCGCTGCCGCAGACGAGCACGCCGCGACGCTCGAGGCACACGTCGAGCTCGAAGCCGACGACCTCGCTGCCCGGGTCCACCAGGCGCAGGTCCGCGTCGGCCCGGGCGCCGGCGGCGAGCGGCGTGGCCGGCACCGCGTGGCCGGGCAGGTACTCGGAAGGTCGGAACTCACGCCGCGCGATGGCGCCACCGAAGCGGTCCTCGAGCACGACGCGCAGCAAGGGGTAGGGCTGGGCGCGATCGGCCCGGTTCACGATGCTCGCGCGCAGCCGCAGCGCCCCGGGCGTGGAGTCGCTGCTCGCGCCCCACTGGCGTACTTCGTAGGCCGCGAGGTTCCAGCGTGGTTCGACCGGCGCGCCGGCGCCGCGGTAGAGCGCGGCGAGCGGTGGCCCGATGATCGGCGTGTCGACGAGCGACTCGCGCGCGTGGTGCACGAGCTGGCCGGCCAGCGCGAGCGCGAGCAGCCCCGCGACGCCAATCGTGCCCGGCGACGGGCGTTCACGCGACGGACGCACGGCGCGCGGCCGGAACTCGTCGGCCGCGATCACCAGCGGCGCCGGCTCGTCGCCGCCGAGCCCGGCGTGCTCGGCCTGCGGGACCGCATCCTCGAGCCTGGCCTGCGCCGGCGGTTCGTCCTCGGGGGGCGACGGCGCCTCGGTGGCAGGGCCCAGGCCGAAATCAACGTCGAGGTCGTGGTCGGTCGCCGACTCGCCGTCCAACGTCGCGGGCACGTCCGAGAAATCCGGGAGCGGGTACTCGTCGGTGCGCGCGAGCGGATCGTCCAGGTCCGCCGCACCGCGCCTCGAGACGCGCGCGGCATCGAGTGCGGCACCGAGATCGAGTTCGACGTCGAATTCATCCTCGGGCGGCGCCGCGCCGGCGTCCGCGGCTGGTTCGGGCGCGGCGTCGGTCGCCGGTTCGAGCACGGGCGGCTCGCCTGTGGCGTCGTCGCCGTCGATCCAGTGCAGCACGAGGTCCGGTTCGCTGCTCGGCAGCTCATCGAGCACCGGGCGGACAGCGATGGCGTCGTCCGCGGTCTCCGGTTCGGGGTCAAGCAGCAGGGTCTCGTGGCCCGGGTCGCCCGGATCCTCCGCGGTCGGGCCGAGGCTGAGATCGAGCGCCGACAGGGGCGTCGCCGGGTTGGACTCGACGAAGATCCGCTCCCAGTCGGCCGGGGGCACGTTGAATTCCAGTGCGCGATCCGCCTCGTCCGCGGATCCGTCGGGCCCGGGCCCGTCGAGCAGCAGCTCCCCGACATCCTCGGGCTGCAGCACGTTGTACTCGCCCGTCGGGACGTCGGCGGCCGCGTGCGTCGCCTGCAGGGACGCCGTCATTTCGTCGAACGCCCGCGCCTCGTCGGCCGACGGGGTCGTGCGCGTCGCGGGCGGTGGCTCGGGATGGGCTTCCGGCGCGTCGCCGGGTGCGGCCCCGGCCGCATCCTCGACGGCCGCCGCGTCGGCCGCGGCCGTCTCGACCGGATCGCCCTCGGTTTCCGCTGCGGCTGCCGGTTCCGGTGCAGCGTCGGCGTGCGCCACGGACGTGGGCTCAGTCTCCGGTGGGGCCCCGTCGCCGGGCTCGGCCAGGGGCGCCGGCTCTGGTTCGGCCGGTGGCTCCGAATCGGACCCGGGTTGCTGCGGGTCGTCCTCCCGAGCGAGGTCCGATGCCGTCTCCGGCTCGGGCCCGTCTGCCGTCTCGGGCGCAATCGTCGTTGCGGGTTCGGCCTCGAACACGCAGACCGCCACGGCGTCCGGCCGGTCGGCGCGCGCCGAGTCTGATTGGGGGCCTGGCGCCGCTTCCACGGGCGAACCCGGCGCGGGCTGCGGCGGCGCGGCGGCGGAGTCCGCGATCGCATCGTGATCCGCGGCGGCGTCGCGCCCGGGTCCGGGCGTGCCCGAGGCGACCGTGTCGCCGGAGGACGGCGTGACGCCCGCCTCGAGTTCGTCCGTCAGGAAGCGCAGCGCATTGAAGTTCGCGTCGCACACGCCGCAGCGCACCTGCGCCTGCGCCGCGCGCAGCACCGCGGCCGTGACCCGGAACACGGTGCCGCATTCGGGACACTGTGTGTACAAGCGTGCGTCCTTAGCGTCGGCGGCGGCCGACGAGGCCGACCCAGCCATCCCGCTCCCGCGGGACTTCCATATCAAACCACGCCACGTAGGCCGCCGTCACCGAATCGGCCTGCGCCGAGAGCAGGCCCGACAGCACGATCGACCCGCCGGGGCGGCAGGCCGCGGCGATCGCGGGCGCCAGCGTGACCAGCGGCTCGGCGAGGATGTTGGCGAGCACGACGTCGTAGCCCGCGCCCCACGGCGCGTCGGCGCCGGCCATCGACAGCCGCGCGGACACGCCGTTGCGTCCGGCGTTGTCCGCCGTGGCGATCAGGGCCTGGGGGTCGATGTCGAGTCCGTGCGCACGCGCCGCACCGAGCCTGAGCGCGGCGATGGCGAGGATGCCGGAGCCGCAGCCCACATCGAGGACGCGCGTGCCCGCGAGGCTCGCGCCGTCCAGCCATTCGAGGCACAACGCCGTGGTCGCATGCGTGCCGGTGCCGAAGGCGAGGCCCGGGTCGAGCCAGACGATCTCGGGCGGCGGTGTCGCCTCGGGCGGCGGCGTCATCCCGCCCGGGCAGATCCAGAGTCGCTGCCCGAAGCGCATCGGCCGGAAGTCCTTGAGCCACTCGCGCTCCCAGGCGCGGTCGGCGAGGACCTCGAAGCGCAGCCCGAGCGAGGGGCGCCCGAGCCACGTGCGCAGCGCCGCGGTGAGCGCGTCGACCGGCGTGTCGGCGTCATACAGCGCCGTGACCGCGGTCGCCGGCCACAGCGGCGTCGCGCCCGGCAGCGGTTCGAGGATCGGCGTGTCGCCCGCGTCGGTCATCGTGACGGACACGGCGCCCGTCGCGAAGCACGCGTCCTCCGCGGCCTCGGGATCGAGACCGTCGAGCGTCAGGTGGACCTGCAGGAACGGCACGGGTGGGGCTCGCGGGCGCGGGCCCGGGTCGCGTGGCGACCCGGGTGGGTTACTTCAGGCCGAGCCGACGCTCGAGGTAGTGGATGTCGAGACCGCCCTGCCTGAAGGCCAGGTGCCCGAAGATTTCCTGGTGCAGCGGGGCGTTGGTCTTGATGCCCTCGACGACCATCTCCGACAGCGCGTTGCGCATGCGCGCGATCGCGGTGTCGCGGTCCTCGCCGTAGGCGATGATCTTCGCGATCAGCGAATCGTAGTACGGCGGCACGGCGTAGCCGGTGTAGAGGTGGCTGTCGACGCGGATGCCCGGGCCGCCCGGCGGGTGCCACAGGCGCACGGGACCGGGGCTCGGCATGAACGTCTTCGGATCCTCGGCGTTGATGCGGCACTCGATCGCATGGCCGGTGATGCGCACGTCCTCCTGCTTGAACGGCAGCGGATGGCCCGCGGCGATCCTGAGCTGCAGCTTGACGAGGTCGATGCCGGTCACCAGTTCGGTGACGGGGTGCTCGACCTGGATGCGCGTGTTCATCTCGATGAAGTAGAAGCGCTCGTCCTCGTACAGGAACTCGAGCGTCCCGGCGCCGCGGTAGCCGACGGCCTTCAGCGCCTTGGTGATGCTGCGCGCCATGTCCTCGCGCTGCTTCTGCGTGATCCCCGGGGCCGGCGCCTCCTCGACCACCTTCTGGTGGCGTCGCTGCAACGAGCAGTCGCGCTCGCCGAGCACCACGACGTTGCCCTGGTGGTCGGCGACGATCTGGAACTCGATGTGGCGCGGACGTTCGAGGAATTTCTCCATGTAGACCTGGTCGTTCGAGAACGCCGCGAGCGCCTCGGCCTTGGTCACGTTGATGGAGTTGAGCAGCGCCGCTTCCGAGTGCACGACGCGCATGCCACGCCCGCCGCCACCGCCGGAGGCCTTGATGATGACCGGATAGCCGATCTTCCTGGCGATCGCACGGTTGGTGTCCGGATCCGCGCCCAGCGGGTCGCCCGAGCCCGGCACGCACGGCACGCCGGCCTCCTTCATGGTGCGGATCGCCGAGACCTTGTCGCCCATGATGCGGATGGTCTCCGCCTTCGGGCCGATCCAGACGAAGCCGCTCTTCTCGACGCGCTCGGCAAAATCCGCGTTCTCGGACAGGAAGCCGTAGCCCGGATGGATCGCGACCGAGTCGGTCACCTCGGCGGCGGCGATCAGCGCCGGCATGTTCAGGTAGCTGTCCTTCGACGCCGGCGGCCCGATGCAGACGGTCTCGTCGGCCAGCAGCACGTGCTTGAGGTTGCGGTCCGCCGTGGAGTGGACGGCCACCGTCTTGATGCCGAGCTCGCGGCAGGCGCGGAGGATCCTGAGCGCGATCTCGCCGCGGTTCGCGATCAATACTTTGTCGAGCATGGCGAGCCGGCTACTCGATCACGAACAGCGGCTGGCCGAACTCCACCGGGTCGCCGCTCTTGACGAGCGCGGAGACGACCTTGCCGGACTTGTCCGACTCGATCTGGTTCATCATCTTCATCGCCTCGATGATGCACAGCGTCTGGCCGACCTTGACCTCGCTGCCGATCTCGACGAACGCCTTCGCGCCCGGCGCGGGCGAGGAGTAGAACGTGCCGACCATCGGTGCGGTCACGGTCTGGTCCGCGCGCGGCGCGGAATCCGCTTCCTCTGCGGCGGCCTTGGCCGCCGCCACCGGGGCGGCAGGCGCTGCGATCGGCGCCGGGGCGGCGTGGGCCATCGGCGGGGCCTGCAGGTAGGTCGTGACCGGGGCGTTGCCGTGCCGGCTGATGCGCACCGACTCCTCGCCTTCCTTGATCTCGATCTCGGCGACCCCGGATTCCTCGAGCAGTTCGATCAGCTTCTTGACCTTGCGAATGTCCATCAGTGGTCCTCGTCGGGAAGGGGGATCAGCGACCGAGCTTGCGCAGGGCCGCGTCGAGCGCGAGTTCGTAGCCGATCGCGCCGAAACCCACGATCACCCCGGCGGCGATCGCGGACAGGTAGGAGTGGTGCCGGAAGCTCTCGCGGGCGTAGACGTTCGAGATGTGGACCTCGTAGAACGGCACGCCGATCCCGGCGAGGGCGTCGCGCAGCGCGATGCTCGTGTGCGTGAACGCGCCCGCGTTCAGAATGATGGCGTCCGTTCCCGTCGACTTCGACGCCTGAACGGCCGCGACGAGCTCGTGCTCGGCGTTGGACTGCAGCGCCGCGACGGCGGCGCCGCGCGCCGTCGCGAGGCGCTCCAGGCGCCCGACGATGTCGGCCAGCGTGTCGGACCCGTAGACGGCAGGCTCGCGCGTGCCGAGCAGGTTCAGGTTCGGTCCGTTGAGGACCAGGATACGGGCCATCGGCCCCCCGTTCGGCCGTTGCGAAGGTCGGCAGTGTACCTAATACCCGGGGGTCTGAAGCAAATGTCGCCAAATATCGGCGATTTTCGCCACAAAATGGGGCATCAACGCTGAACTGGATGGATCTGGAGCGGATGATCCGCCGCCGTCGCGGCCTTGGGCAGCGCCGCGAGGGCCGTCCGGATCACGCCGGGGGCCGCATCCGCGCCGATCCGGTGGGCATCGACGTCGAAGACGGTCGCAAGGATGACGTCGGCCTGGTCCTGGTGCAGTTCACCGAGATGGACCAGGAGCACGCGGCCGCTCGAGTCGATGAAGGCACTGAACGGGAAGGCCATCGTCTCGACGCCGAACGCGCGTGCCGCCTCGAGGCCCTCGTCCTCGCCCACCAGCACCGGGTAGTGCAGCGGCATCTTCTGCAGGAACGTCCGCACGTCGTCCGCAAAATCGACGGCGATGCCGACCACCTGCAGCCCCTTCGGCGCGTAGACCTGCTGCAGGTGGTTGAGGAGCGGGAGTTCGCGCCGGCACGGCGCGCACCAGGTCGCCCAGAAGTTGACGATCACCGGCCGTCCATCCCACTCGGCCAGCTGGTGGGCGTTGCCGTCGAGGTCGTGCAGCGTGAACTCCGGCCGCCGCGCCGGCACCCGCGCCGCGGGTTCCGGTGCCGCGGCCGGGCGGGGCGCGACTGCGGCCGGCGGCGCGACCGCGTGCGCGGGATCGGCGGCCGGGTGCAGGCGGTCGTAGGCGAACGCGCCGAGCACGGCCGCGCCGATGAGGCCGAAGCCCGCGTAGGCGACGGTGAGCGGGGAGCGGCTCACGGCTGCTGCTCGAAGGCCTTCAGGTGCGGCACGAACGCCGCGGCGGGCTTGAACCCGACGAGGCGGTAGTCGCGCCGTTCCTGGCCGTCGGATGCGAAGAACGCGGTCGTCGGCGGCCCGAAGATCCCGAACCGGTGCAGCAGCGCCTGGTCGTCCGCGCTGTTCGCCGTGACGTCCGCCTTCAGGAGCACGTAGTCGGCGAGCGCGGCCTGGACCGCGGGGTCGCGGAACGTGTGCGCGTCCATCTCCTTGCACGAGACGCACCAGTCCGCATAGAAGTCGAGCATCGAGCGCTTGCCGGCGGCGTGCGCCGCAGCGAGTTCGCGGTCGAGATCGGCAATCGAGCGGATCGGGCGGAACGGCAGCGCCGCGTCGTGCGACCTCGCGCCGAAGATGCCGAGGCCGGCCAGCGGCAGCACCGGGTTGGTGCCGCCGAGCGCGCCGGCCGCGACGAGCGCGGCGCCGTGCAGCGCGACGAGCACGGTGATGGCGATGCGCGTCCAGCCGCGGCGGCCGCCGCGCAGCCCGACCGCCCACGCGACCCAGGCCGCCGAGAACGCGACCGCGGCCCAGACGAACATCATCGCGCGCGGGCCGAGCAGGCGGTCCAGCATCCAGGCGGCGACGCCGAGGAACAGCACGCCGAACACGGCCTTGACCGTCTCCATCCAGGGCCCGGCCTTCGGCAGCAGCCGGCCGGCCGAGGCGCCGACGACCAGCAGCGGCGTGCCCATGCCGAGTGACAGCGCCGCGAGCGCCAGTGCGCCGCGGCCGACGTCGCCCGCCTGGCCGATCACCGCGAACGTCGCGACCAGCGGCGGTGCGACGCAGGCGGTCACCACGAGCGAGGACAGGGCGCCCATCAGCGCGGTGGACAGGAACTTGCCGCCGCGGATGCGGTTGCTTGCGGAGGCGAAGCGGGTCTGCAGCGACGAGGGCAGCTGCAGCTCGTACAGGCCGAACATCGCCAGCGCGAGCGCGACGAACAGCGCCGCGAACAGCACGAGGATCCAGGGTTGCTGGAACACGGCCTGCGCCTGGCTGCCGGCGGCGGCGAACGCGACGCCCGCGGCGGTGTAGGTCACGCTCATCCCGAGCACGTAGGCGAGCGAGAGCAGGAACGCGCGCATGGGCGTCGCACGGACGCCGTCGCCGGCGATGATCCCGGCGAGGATCGGCACCATCGGCAGCACGCAGGGCGTGAACGACAGCAGCAGGCCGAAGCCCCAGAACATGCCGATCACGAGCAGCAGGTTGCCGCTGCGGATGATCGCGGCGAGGCGGTCCTGGTCGGAGACGGGCGCGGCGCCGCCGGCGGCAGGCCCCGCCGCCGCGGCCGCGCCCAGGTGCTGGGTCTGGGGCAGGTAGCACAGGCCCGCATCGGCGCAGCCCTGGTACGCCACCTTGAGGCGCAGCGCGCCGCCGGGCGGCGCGCCGGTGTAGGTGATCGGCACGACGAGTTCGCTCCGGTAGACCTGCTGGTCGCCGAAATACTCGTCGTGATGCGGCAGCCCGACCGGGAAGGCCGGCGCGCCGAGCGCGACGGCCGGATCCTCGGACTCTATCTTCACGCGCGCGCGATACAGGTAGTAGCCGTCCGCGATGGTCCAGCGCAGGTGCGCCCGTCCCGGGCCGTCGGATTCGAGCGCGACGGCGAAGGCCTGCTCCACCGGCAGGAAGTCCTGCGTCGACGGGTCGCCGGCGGGCGGCGGCGCCTGCGGGCCGACCAGCTTGCCGAGGAGGCCCGCAGCCGGGGCGGCCGGCGGCGGGGATGCCGCCGGCAGGCGCACGTGCGCGACCCAGTTCTGCGGCGGGTAGCACAGGCCCGCATCCGCGCAGCCCTGCACCTTCACGTGCAGGTCGATCACCGCCGGACGCGTGGCGCCGGTCGTGAACGGGATCCGGAACGTCGGCGCGCCGCGGTAGATCTCCTGGTCGCCGAAATACTCGTCGTGGTGCGACTGGGCCTTCGGGAACTCCGCGGTGCCGAGCGTGACGCCGCTGGTGTCCGAGGTGAACGCGATGCGCTTGCGGTAGAGGTAGTACCCGTCCCGGATGCTGAACGAGACGAACAGCGCATCGGCGCGTGCCTCGACCGCGTACTCGTAGGCCTGCTCGGCCGTCAGGAATCCATCGTCGCCCGTGACGGCGGCCGTGGCGAGCGGCAGCCAGGCGAGCGAGGCGACGAGGGCGAAGGCGAGGTGCCGGAGGGCACGGAGGGCGAAATTCATCAGTGGGTCACCGGTCAGGGGTCAGCATGCGGACGCAACGGAGACGGGCAGGCCGCGGGGTCGGGGGCGGCGCGCCGGGGCCTCCCCATAGAGCCGTGGTGGGGGGATTGGTTCACGAACCCGGCCGGCTTCGGTCATCAATGGCCACGCATCGCCTGAAAATGCTTCGATTTCATGCGGTTGTATGGCCCGGGGGGCCGTGCCGGGGAGTCTCGGCCGCAGCATAGCGGGGGCGGCGCCCCCTGTCACCGCGCGATAAGGGCGCCCGAGACGCACGTGGCCCTTGAAAAGGGGAATCCCGCCGCCATAATTAGCAGCCGCTAAGGGTGAGTGCTAACAATGCCTCGCCGGGACTCCACCGCGGGTCCTCGAATTTTTATGTTCCGGAAGGAGGAATAAGAGATGTCGACGAAGATTCGTCCGCTGCATGACCGCGTGATCGTCAAGCGCGAAGAAGAAGAGCGCAAGACCGCCGGTGGAATCGTGATCCCAGATTCGGCTGGCGAGAAGCCGAGCAAGGGCCGCGTCCTGGCCGTCGGCAACGGCAAGATTCTCGAGGACGGCAAGGTCCGTCCGCTCGACGTCAAGGTCGGCGACAAGGTGCTGTTTGGCAAGTACAGCGGCACCGAGGTCAAGGTTGATGGCGACGAAGTGCTCGTGATGCGTGAGGAAGACCTCCTCGCCGTCATCGAAGGCAAGTAAGCCCTCCCTGTCCCGACGCACACAGATTTCAGAGGAATAGAGAAAATGGCAGCAAAAGAAGTCCGCTTTGGCGATGACGCCCGGTCCCGCATGGTCAAGGGTGTCAACATCCTCGCCAATGCCGTGAAGGTCACCCTCGGTCCCAAGGGCCGCAACGCGGTGCTCGACAAGAGCTTCGGCGCCCCGACCGTCACCAAGGACGGCGTCTCGGTCGCGAAGGAGATCGAGCTCAAGGACAAGTTCGAGAACATGGGCGCGCAGATGGTCAAGGAAGTCGCCAGCGCGACCTCCGACGAGGCCGGCGACGGCACGACCACGGCGACCGTGCTCGCCCAGGCGATCGTCCGCGAAGGCCTCAAGGGCGTCGCGGCCGGCGTCAACCCGATGGACCTGAAGCGTGGCATCGACCTCGCGGTCGCGACCGCCGTCGAGGAGCTGAAGAAGCTCTCCAAGCCGTGCAAGGACACGAAGGCGATTGCCCAGGTCGGCACGATCTCGGCGAACTCCGACGAGAGCATCGGCCAGACCATCGCCGAGGCGATGGAGAAGGTCGGCAAGGAAGGCGTGATCACCGTTGAGGAGGGCTCGGGCCTCAACAACGAACTCGACGTCGTCGAGGGCATGCAGTTCGATCGCGGCTACCTGTCGCCGTACTTCATCAACAACCAGCAGAACCAGACCGCGGAGCTCGACAAGCCGCTCGTCCTGCTCTACGACAAGAAGATCTCGAACATCCGCGAGATGCTCCCGATCCTCGAGGGCATCGCCAAGGCCGGCCGCCCGCTGCTGATCGTCGCCGAGGACGTCGAGGGCGAAGCCCTGGCGACGCTCGTCGTCAACACGATCCGTGGCATCGTCAAGGTCGCGGCCGTCAAGGCCCCGGGCTTTGGCGATCGCCGCAAGGCCATGCTGCAGGACATCGCGATCCTGACCGGTGGCACCGTGATCTCCGAGGAAGTCGGCCTGTCGCTCGAGAAGGCGACGCTGAACGACCTCGGCGAGGCCAAGAAGATCGTCGTGGAGAAGGAAAACACCACGATCATCGACGGCGCCGGCAAGGGTGCGGACATCAAGGCGCGCGTCGCCCAGATCCGCGCGCAGGCCGAGGAAGCGACCTCCGACTACGACAAGGAGAAGCTGCAGGAGCGCGTTGCCAAGCTCTCCGGTGGCGTCGCCGTGATCAAGGTCGGTGCCGCCACCGAGATCGAGATGAAGGAAAAGAAGGCCCGCGTCGAGGACGCCCTGCACGCCACGCGTGCGGCCGTCGAGGAAGGCGTGGTCCCGGGCGGCGGCGTCGCGCTGCTGCGCGTCACCAAGGCGCTCGAGAAGCTGTCGCACGACAACGAGGATCGCCAGTACGGCATCAAGATCCTGCTGCGCGCGATCGAAGAGCCGCTGCGCCAGATCGTCGGCAATGCCGGCGAGGACGCGGCAGTGGTCCTCAACAAGGTACGCGAGGGCAAGGGCACGTACGGCTACAACGCCGCCACGGGCGAGTACGGCGACATGATCGAGATGGGCATCCTGGATCCCACCAAGGTCACGCGCCTCGCGCTGCAGAACGCCGCCTCGGTGGCGGGCCTGCTGCTGACGACCGAGGTGATGATCGCCGAGGCCCCGAAGGACGATGACCACTCGCACGGCGCCCCGGGCGGCGGCATGGGTGGTATGGGCGGCATGGGCGGGATGGACATGTAATCCCGCGTCCGGCCGGGGGCGACCCCGGCCGGGACATGGTCCGCTGACCGCAAGGTCCACGAAGCCCCGCCCTGCGGGGCTTCGTCGTTTCAGGGTGTCGCCCGCGCGCCCGGTCCCGGGGACGTCCTGCCGCGAGGGCGAGATCCGACGTCGTGGAACTGGTCCGCCGCATCGTCCGGTATGCTCCGCTCGATGAACAAGGGCGAGCCCAAGCTTCCACCAAAGATGGCCGATATCGCGGCGCTGGCCGGCGTGTCGGCCTCGACTGTGTCGCGCGCGCTCGCCGGCAGCGGGCTCGTGGCGAAGAAGAGGCGCGACGAGATCGTGCGTCTCGCGCGCGAACGCGGCTACGTCGTCAATCCAACGGCGCGAAACCTGCGACTGCAGCGAACCGAGACGATCAGTGTCGCGATCCCGCTCGGCCACGAGGCCGGCCAGCCGCTGAGCGATCCGTTCTTCGCCGAGATGCTCTCGCACCTCGCCGACGCGATCACGCAGCGCGGCTACGGCATGTTCCTGCAGAAGTTCCTGCCGCCGATGGACGGCTGGTTGCAGCGCATCGTCGCCTCCGGTCGCTCGGATGGCGTCATCGTCGTAGGCCAGAGCACCGAGCACGCGGAGATAGCGCAGGTCGCCTCGTACTACCGGCCACTCGTGGTCTGGGGCGGTCATGCGGAGGAACCGTCCTAATGCACCGTCGGAACCGACAACGCCGCAGGTGCGCGGCTTGCGGTGGAGCACCTCCTCAGGCTCGGACGCAAGCGCATCGTGTTCGTCGGCAACCCGTCTTCGCCGGAGATCCGGCTGCGCTACGAGGGCTACGTCGCCGCGCTGAAGCGAGCCCCCGGCGGACTCGAGGCGCAACATTTCCTGCGGGCGGTGCTGACGGCCGATGGCGGGTACGACTCGATGCGGGCCTTCATCCGAAGTGGCATGCCCTTTGATGCGGTGTTCGCGGCCAGCGACCTGATCGCCATCGGCGCGATGCGAGCCACTGCCGAGGCCGGACTGTCGGTACCTGGCGATGTCGCCGTGATCGGCTTCGACGACATCCCGCTGTGCGCACACACCTCGCCGCCGCTGACTACCGTCCGCCAGGATCTTCGCTGGGGCGCCGGCACGATCGTCGACCTGATGTTCCGGCGCATCGCAGGCGAGGATGCCTCGTCCGCGACCATGCCGGCGGAGCTGGTCGTGCGCGAATCCTGCGGCGGCCGCTAGCGAGCCCAGAGGTACCGACCGGACCCCGGCGGGTTTGTTCAGGCCCGGAAGCGGGCGGCGTCGTAATCCGGCAGCGCACCGGTCCGTGACGCGACGAACGACGCCAGCCGGGTTGCCCGGCGCATCGCCGCCGCCGGGTCCGATCCGCCCAGCAGTTCCGTCACCAGCATCGCGAGGAACGAGTCGCCGGCACCGATGGTGTCGGCGACCTCGCACGGGAGTGCCGGCTGCTCGAGGACGACGCCCTCGTGCCAGAGGCGTGCGCCGCGCTCACCCTCGGTGATGCACAGCGAGCGGATCCCGAAATCCGCAAGCAGCGCGCCGCGCAGCGCCGCCGGCGTCGGCGCCGTGCCGAGCCATCCGGCGAAGGCGTGCACCTCGTGCAAGTTCAGCTTGACGAACTCGGCGTGCTCGAGCCCAGCCAGCGCGGCCTCGCGTCCGTCATGCGGTGCCCGCAGATTCGCGTCGAACACCCGCCAGCCAGCGATGCCGAGCAGCGTGCGGAGCGCCGCGGCGCTGGTGGCCGAACGCTGCGCGAGCGTCCCATAGACGATGGGGGCGCCGCGGGCGGCATCGACGGCCGCCGCCGTGGCCTCGAGCGCGTCCCAGGCACACGGTGCCGGAAAACGATAGTTCGCGGAGCCGCCGGCGTCGAGCGTCGCCTCGGCGATGCCCGTGGGCAGCGTCGGGTCCACCTGCACGAGTGCGGTGCTGACGCCGCGGCGCTCGATTTCGGCGAGTGCTCGATGACCGCGATTGTCGGCGCCGACGCGGCTGACCAATCGAGCATCGAGCCCAAGGTGGGCAGCATGCGAGGCAACGTTGAGCGGCGCACCACCTAGGAATTCGCACTGCGGCAGCACGTCCCAGAGGGTCTCTCCGAAGCAGATCAGGCGGCTGGCTGGCACGACAATGCTCGCGGACGACGCGGGGATCGGATTCTATCCAAAGCCGATGCGGGACCGCGCGACCACATGTGCGCTGGTGCCGGGCGCTCCTTCGTATCAAGATGCGGCCGTGCGGCGTCCTCGGCGCCGTCGAGGGAGTGACTGCTTGCCGGTGAACGACCCGCCGCCCGCTGTGCTGCCGGGAATCGACCTCGTCGACCCGATCGTCCGGCGTGCGCTCGAAAGGCTAGTCGCGGCCGGCGCGGTGCCCGCCGTCGCACCGGACCTGCTCGCCCGGATCCTCGCCTCGAGCGACTTCGTCGCCGGTGCGTTGCTCGCCGATCCGGCCGTCGTCGCCGCGCCGGACGCCGTGGAGCCGACCCCGTTCGCGGCGGCGGTCGAGATCGAGGACGAGGCCGCGTTCATGGCGGAGCTGCGGCGCATGCGGCGCCGCGAGCTCGCGCGGATCGCCTGGCGCGACCTCGCCGGGATCGCGACGACCGCCGAGACCCTCGCACGGCTCTCGGCGCTAGCTGACGGGGCGATCCAGGCGGCTGACGCGTTCGCCGAGAAAGCTCTCCAGCCGCGCTATGGCGTGCCGTGTGACGAAGGCGGTCGGCCGCAGCCGTTCGTCGTCGTCGGCATGGGCAAGCTGGGCGGTGGCGAACTCAACTTCTCCTCAGACATCGACCTGATCTTCCTGTATCCCGCGGGTGGCGAGACCAACGGCGCACGCGGGATCGACAACTTCGAGTACTACACGCGGCGTGGCCAGAAGCTGATCCAGCTCCTGGACGCCACGACCGTCGATGGCTTCGTCTATCGCGTTGACATGCGGCTGCGGCCGTTCGGGGACTCAGGCCCGCTCGTGGCCAGCTTCGCGGCGCTCGAGGACTACCTGCAGCAGCACGGCCGCGACTGGGAGCGATACGCCTGGGTGAAGGCGCGCGCCGTGACCGGCACGGGCGCCTACGAAGCGCTGTTCCGCGACGTGATCAGGCCCTTCGTGTTCCGGCGCTACCTCGATTTCGGCGTGTTCGAGTCGCTGCGCGAGATGAAGGGGATGATCGCGCGCGAGGTCGCGCGCCGCGACCTCCACGACGACGTCAAGCTCGGCCGTGGCGGGATCCGCGAGATCGAGTTCGTCGTGCAGGCGATGCAGCTCGTGCGCGGCGGCAGCGATGCGCGCCTGCGCCCGCAGTCCCTGCTGGTGGTGCTGCCGCGCCTCGCCGGCCAGAAGCTGCTGTCCGAGGACGCCGTGCGCGAGCTCGGTGCCGCGTACGACTTCCTGCGTCGCCTAGAGAACCGCCTGCAGATGTACGCCGACGAGCAGACCCACCGGCTGCCATCCGATCCTGAGCGGCGCGCGCGCCTCGTCGTCGCCACCGGTGCCCGGGACTGGGACGCGCTGTACGACGAATTCACCGCCTGGCGCGATGTCGTCGAGAAGCACTTCGCCGCGCTCGTGCTCGCCGGCGCGGACGCCGCGCCGCGCGTCGCTGCGGACTTCGAGACGGCATTCTCGAACGCGACGTCCGAGGACGCGCTTCGCGACGCGCTCGGCGCGCTCGGCGTCCGCGCGCCGGCGCCCGCGGCGACGCTGCTGCTCGAACTGCGCCATGGCGGCTACTTCCGCCGCCTCGACGAGCCCGGTCGCCGCCGGCTGCTCGCGCTGCTGCCGCGGCTCGTGACGGCCGCCGCGGCGCAGGCCGACACCGTCGAGACGCTGCATCGCGCGCTGGACGTCGTCGAGGCGATCGGCTCGCGCACGGCCTACCTCGCGCTCCTGAACGAGAACCCGCTCGCCTTGTCCCGCCTCAGCGAGATCTGCGCACTCGGGCGGTTCCTGCCGGGGCAGGTCGCGGCATTCCCGCTGCTGCTCGACGAGCTGATCGACCCGCGCCTGTTCGACCAGCCGCCGAGCCGCGAGCAGTTCGCCGAGGAGATCGCCCTCAGGCTCGCCGACGGCGCCGATGACGTCGAGCACAGCATCGAGGCGCTGCGCCAGGTGCAGCGCGCCGCGATCTTCCGGGTCGCGCTGTTCGACCTGACCGGACGCCTGCCGCTGATGCGGGTCAGCGACCGGCTCACCGACATCGCCGAGCTCATCCTCGAGCGGGCAATGCAGCACGCCTGGATCGAGACGACCCGGCTCTACGGGGAACCCCGCTGCGGCGCGCCGGGGTCGCTGCGCACCTGCGGCGTCGCTGCGGTCGGCTACGGCAAGCTCGGTGGCCACGAGCTCGGCTACGGCTCCGACCTCGATCTCGTGTTCCTGCATGACTCGGCGGGCGAAGTGCAGGAGACCGACGGTCCCAAGGTCATCGACAACGCCGTGTTCTTCCTGCGGTTCGGGCAGAAGATCGTGCACTTCCTGACCGCGCATACCGCCGCCGGGCGCCTGTACGAGGTCGACATGCGCCTGAGGCCGAGCGGCAAGGGTGGCCTGCTGATGACCAACGTCGGCGCGTTCGTCGACTACCAGCGCAGCGAGGCGTGGACGTGGGAGCACCAGGCACTGCTTCACTCGCGCGCGGTCGCGGGGACCCCGTCGATCCGGGCGGCCTTCGAAGCGGCGCGTGTCGAGTTGCTGTGCCGGCACGTGCGGCGCGAGACCCTGCGAGACGATGTGCGCCAGATGCGCGAACGGATGCGGCGGGAATTGTCACGGTCAGGGGCGGGGGAGTTCGACCTCAAGCAGGACGCGGGCGGCGTCGCGGACATCGAGTTCCTCGCACAGTATTTCGTGCTGCGCTGGGCGGGGGAGCATCCCCCGCTCGCGACCTTCGCCGACACGATTCGGGCGCTTGAGTCGGTCGGTTCCGCGGCGCTCGTGGATCATGGCGTGATCGACGGGCTGGTCGACGCGTATCGGGCCTACCGCCGCCTCAACCATCGGCTGTCGCTGGAACAGGCGGGGCCGGTCGTGCCGGCGGCGCCGCACGCGGCGCTGCGCGGCTGGATCACGGCCGTCTGGGACGCGGTCATGGTGCGCGGGGAGGATCTCGTTCCCGGCGCTGCGGTACCGCCGCGGCCTCCGCTATAATCGCGGGCCTGAGCGGCCACGACAGTGCCGCAGCGAGAGTCCCATGAGTGCTTCAGTCGTGAAAGAGCCCAGGCTGATCCAGCCGAATGCCGAGCACCGCTACGAGGTCACGGCCGCGGACCTGCCGCTCGCCTGCCCGATGCCGGGCATGTACCTTTGGAACTCGCACCCGCGGGTCTACCTGCCGATCCAGACCACGGGCGAGGCGAAGTGCCCGTACTGCGGCGCGGAGTATGTGCTGAAGGCGCTGCGCCGCGCCGGCTGAACGCCGCCGCCTCAGCGGTAGGCGGCGTAGCTCTTCTCCTCGACGATCGTCGAGCCGAGCGCGGTGTTGATGCGCTTCTTGATTGCGGCGCGTTCGTCGTTCTCGATGTACACGGCGCGCGCCAGCTCGATGAAGCCCGCGTCGAAGCTCCTGGCGCGCTCCTTGTCCCGGATCCGGTCCTCGATGTCCCACAGGCGCCCGTTGACCGCCTGCAGCGCCGTCTCGTCGGCACGGATGTCGTGCCCGCCGTAGACCGAGTCGCGCCAGGTCCGCTCCAGGATCTCGAGTTCGGCGCGGACGTTGGCGAGCTTCACCGCATCGGTGATGCGCGCGGACTTGATGCGCAGGATCGTGATCTTGTCGACCACCTCGCCCGGCGAGACGGGAACCAGGATTTCCGACATCGCGTTCTCCTTCAGCGCAGCGCGGCGAGGGCGGTCTCGAGCGAGCGCCGGTAGGCATCGATCGCGTTCGCGGTCTGCGTCGTGTATTCGGCGGCCTCGGCCCAGCGCCGCTCCTCAATGGCTTCCCGCACCCCCGGCAGCGTCTTGGCGCCGTAGCCCGTGTACAGGCCCGGCGCGTAGATCAGGTGCCGGTACCAGGGACGGCCGGGCAGCCCGTCGCGCCCGAGCAGGGCCTGCTCCGCGGAACGCAGCGCGGCATTCACCTTCGCGCTGCGCTCCGGGTCGAGCGTGGCCGGGTCCGCGGTCGCTGCCGCGTAGGCGGCATCGAATTCGCGGGCGGTCGCCGCAAGCGCCGCGACGGCGTTCTGCAGCGGCGCGAAGTTGAGGAACGGCACGTCCACCTCGCGCGCAGCCGGCCCGACCGGGTCCGCGGCGATCGCCGCGAGTTCGTACACGTGTCCATCCAGCATGCGGTGCACGTCGCTCGTCTCGTCGCGCAGGTTGTCGGCGTAGTGCGCGATCTCCTCCACGTAGCGTCCGAGCGTCGCGGCGAAGTCCTGCGCGCGCAGCGGCAGGAGCTCGGCGTCGGCGAGCCGCAGCATCGTGTGGCCGGCGACCTCCGCCAGCGCCACGCCATAGCGCTGTCCGGGATCCTCGAACTTCACGTAGTGGTCGAACGAATCGTAGATGGAGTGGTAGACGCCGCCCGGCTGCTCGTTGCCGAAGCCGAAGTTCAGCGACGGCACGCCGGCGTGCTGCAGGAACGGCGTGAAATCGGATCCAGAGCCGAGCGGATCGAGCGGCAGGTCGGCGCCGTCGAGCAGCGCCCGGGCGAGGTGCCGGTCGCTGCGCTGGGACTCGAGGATCGCGTAGGCGCGGGCATGTGCGAGCACGCTCGCGCCGTCGACCGGATCGCGCACGCCCGCCGCGACCTCGTTGACGAGGCGCTGCAGCGAGTGGCTGCCACCGGCCTCGAGGATGCCGTGGGAGGTCGAGTCCGAGTTCACGTAGGCGACTGCCTTCGCGGCCAGTTCCGCGGCATGTGTCTCGACCCACTCGGTCGAGCCGAGCAGGCCCGCCTCCTCGCCGTCCCAGCTCGCGTAGACGAGCGTCCGCTTCGGTCGCCAGCCGCTCGCCTTCAGCGCGCCGAGGGCCTTCATCTCGGCCATCATCGCGACGTTCCCCGACAACGGGTCGCCCGCGCCGAAGACCCAGCCGTCGTGGTGGTTGCCGCGGACCACCCACTGGTCCGGGTACTGGCTGCCCTCGAGCTTCGCGACGACGTCGTAGACCGGGCGCAGTTGCCAGTCGGACTTCACGACGAGGTGCACGCGCGCAGGCCCCGGGCCGACGTGGTAGGTGAACGGCAGGCCGCCGCGCCACGGCGTCGGAGCCACCGGCCCGCCGAGCGCCTCGAGCAGCGGACGCGCGTCGGTGTAGGAGATCGGCAGCACCGGAATCTTGAGCAGGGACGCCGCCTGGCTGCGATCGAGCCGCTTCGCGTCCTTGGTCGCGCCGACATTCGGCGTCAGCGGATCGCCGGAGTACACCGGCATGTCCGCGACCGAGCCGCGCTGCAGGCCGGCGGCGGGCCGGCCGGGACCGGCGGGGTAGGTCTCGGCAGCGCCATAACCGTCGTCACGCGGGTCGCTGTAGATCAGGCAGCCGATCGCGCCGTGCTCCCAGGCGAGCTTGGGCTTGAGGCCGCGCCAGCCGGCGCCGTAGCGCGCGATCGCGATCTTGCCCTTCACCGAGATGTTGCGGCGCGCGAGTTCCTTGTAGTCGCCCGGCATGCCGTAGTTGACGTACACGAGCTCGCCGGTGACGTCGCCATCTGCGCCATAGACGTTGTACGGGGGCAGCGCGCCCTTGGTGCGCGAGGAGGTGCGATCGCCCGCGACCGGCGGTTCGACGAGCTGTGCGTGGTACGCGTGCGGGCCGACGAGGTCGAGCGAGACGTGGGTCGGCGTCGGGTACAGCACGTCGAAGGTCTCGATCTGCGCATCCCAGCCCCAGGCCCGGAACTGCTGCAGCATGAACTCGGCATTGGCGTGATCGTGCGGCGAGCCGACGTGGTTGGGTTCCGCGGACATCTGCTCGAGCCAGGCGCGCAGGTCGCGGGCGTCGAGGGCGGCGTCGAACTTCGACTCCAGCGCCGCTTCGGCGCGGGCCGACGGCGGGGTGAAGCCGATCATCGGCGCGGCGCCGTCGGCACCCGCCGCGAGCAGCGGCAGCGCGCAGGCTGCGACGAACAGTGAAATCCGTACGAGCGGGTGTGTCATGAGCAGTCCCATCTGGCGTTGCGGGGATCGGCACCGGGCCGTGCCGTGAGCATAGCGCGCCAGCGACGAGGCGTCCTCAGCGGGTCCGGGCCGCCATCAGCGCATCGAGGCGGCCCTGCACGTCAGCCAGGCTGATCAGGTCCATGACGCCGGGCCTCTCGATCTTCGTCGTCCACGGCAGGTCGCCGGGTTCCCGGCCGAGGAACTGCCGCGCCGCGTCGGCGTAGCGGTCGACGCAGTGCGCGAGGCTGAGGTAGGGCCCGCTGCGCGCTGGATTCGTCGCGGCATAGAGGCCGATCACCGGCAGGCCGACGAGCGTTGCCATGTGCGCGGGGCCGGAGTCCGGGGTCAGGATCGCCCTCGCCCGGGCCATCAGCGCAAGCAGCTCCGGCAGCGTGTCCTTGCCGACCTGGTCGACGATGGGCGAGCGGGCGTGGCCGAGGATCGCGTCCGCCATCGCGCGCTCCACCGGGCCCGGGCCGCCGCAGAGGATCACCCGCATCCCATGCGCCTGCGTCGCATGGTCCGCGACGGCGGCATAGCGCTCCGGGCGCCAGTTGCGCAGCGCGTGGCTCGAACAGGCGCTGACCAGCAGCGTCGGCCGGCCGTCCGGCACGAGGGCGAGCGCGTACGCCAGCGCCGCGGGCGGCAGCGGCACGTCAAAGCGCAGCGGCGCCAGCGGTGCGCCGAGCGCATCGGCGAAGCCCATCAGGCCGTCGAGCACGTGCTGGTCGCCGCGGTCCGGGATGCGCGCGTTGGTGAACAGCCATTGCAGCTCGCGGCCGCGCCTCAGGTCGAAGCCGAGTCGCACGGGCGCCCGGATCAGCGTCGACAGGAGGCTGGCACGCAGTGCGATCTGCATGTGCAGCAGCACGTCGAAGCGCCGCCCCACGAGCACGGCGCGCAGCCGCCGGATCTCGGCGAGGCCGCCACGCTTGTCGTAGCTGATAAACTCGACGTCCGGGAGCAGCGACATCAGTCGCTGCTCGAAACGGCCGATGACCCACGTGAAGCGCGTCGTCGGCCACGCGTCCTGCAGCCGTCTGAGCACGGCGAGCGCGTGGCAGGTGTCGCCGATCGCGGAGAGCCTGAGCAGGCAGACCGAGGCGGGCGGCGATTCAAGGATCTTGCTGGGGACAACCATGCGGCTTGAACGCATCCCGACCGGAACCGGCGCGATCCTATACGACCCCTCGCGCCTCGACCATCCGTGCCCGGCCGACTTCGACCCCGCGGCCCTCGGGGCGGCCGGCCGGGTCGCCGCGACCGCGCCCGGTCGCGGCAGTGCCTGGTTCCTCGCGCCACGGCCGGGTGGCGCGCCGCAAGTGCTGCGCCACTACCGCCGCGGCGGGTTGGTGGCGCGGCTCATCGAGGATCGCTACCTGTGGAGCGGGGCGGAGGCGACACGCGGGTTCCGGGAACTGGCGCTGCTGGCGCGCATCGAGGCGCTCGGGCTTCCCGCCGCGCGCCCCGTGGCGGCGCGCTACGAGCGCGCCGGGGCCTGGTATCGCGCCGACCTGCTGACCGTGGCGATCGAGGGCGCCCGCCCGCTTGCAGAGCTGCTGGACGGCGCACAGGGCGCCGCGCCCTGGCCGCAGGTCGGCAGGACGATCCGCGCGTTCCACGATGCCGGCATCCGCCATGCCGACCTGAATGCCCGCAACATACTGGTGGCCGGTGACGGCACGGTGCACCTGATCGACTTCGATCGCGGCGCCGAGGCGCGGCCCGGCGCCTGGCGTGCGGCGAACCTCGCGCGCCTCGCGCGGTCGCTGGCGAAGTTCGGCGGACCCGGCACCGAATCCGAGGAGTGGCGCGCCCTGCTCGCGGGCTACGACGCCGGCTTGCGCGCGTAGGGGTTGGGGTCGCCAGCCCGTCCCCGGAAGCGCTTGTAGCTCCACAGGTACTGCTCCGGAGCGGCGCGCACCGCATCCTCGATCAGCCGATGGTAGGTGACGACGTCGGCCTGGCCGTCGCGGCTCGGGAAGCCCGCGACGGGTGCGAGGATCCGCATCACGTAGCCGCTGCCATCGGCCAGGCGCTCCGGGAAGAACGGCAGCACCGCGCAGCCGGTCGCGCGCGCGACGACCGTCGTGCCCGGGTTCGACAGCGCGGGCACGCCGAACAGTGGCGCGACGACGCAGCCGTCGCCGTCGAAGTGCTGGTCGGGGGCGTACAGCACGATCCCGCCACGCTTCAGCACCTTCAGCATCTCGACGAACTTCTCGCTCGGGATCAGCCGTCCGCCGCGGCGCAGGCGGCCGCGCAGCGCGAGCTGGTTCAGCAGCTCGTTGGGCGAACGCTTGTACATCACGTCGAACGCGTAACCGGTCTGCGGCAGTGCGCCGGCGGCGATCTCGTTGGTCGTGAAGTGAGCGCCGAGCAGCAGCACGCCGCGGCCTGCGGCGTGCGCCGCGGCGAGATGCTCGAGGCCCTCGACGCGGGTCAGCCGTTCGAGCCGGCCGCTGCGGTCGAACCAGACGAGCGAGGTCTCGAACAGGGAGTAGATCAGCGACTGGAAGTGGCGGCGCGCGATGCCGCGTCGCTCGCGTTCGGTGAGCGCCGGGTACGCGAGCCGCAGGTTGACGAGCGTGATGCGCCGGTCGCGCCGCGCGGCGTACCACGCCACGCGGCCGAGGCCCCGTGACAGGAGGCCGAGGGCCGACCACGGCAGCCGGCCGATGGACCGCATCAGCGCGTAGCCGATCCAGGTCGGCCACCAGCGCGGCGCGAGGAACGTCGACAGCGGCTGCAGCGCGATGCCGCACGTCGGGTCTTCGATCGGTGCGGTCGCGGCGGCGTTCATGACGGGTATGATCCCTTTCCGGGGCGGCGTTGGGCTCGATCCTTGTGCGACTAGTTTACCTTTGTCTGGCCTACCTGCTGGTGCCGATCGCGCTGGCCGCGGAGCTCGTGCGCGGCCTCGGCGAGCGGGCGCGCTGGCGCCATCTCGGCGAGCGCTTCGGCCGCGGTGCCGTGCTCGCGCAGGGCGGCCTGTGGGTCCATGCGGTCTCCGTCGGCGAGGTGCAGGCGGCGGCGACGCTGCTGCGTGCGCTGCGCGCGCGCGACCCGTCGGCGACGCTGCTGCTGACGACCTCGACGGTGACCGGCCGCGCGCGCGCCGAGGCGCTGGTCGGGGCCGAGGCATCGGTGTGCTACCTGCCCTACGACCTGCCGGGCAGCGTCGCGCGATTCCTGGATCGCGCGCGGCCGCGGCTCGGGATCGTGCTCGAGACCGAACTCTGGCCGAACCTCTATGCCGCCGCGCACCGCCGGCGGATCCCGATGATCCTCGCCAGCGCACGCCTGTCGGAGCGCTCGGTGCGCCGCTACCGCAGGCTCGGTGGCCTGCTGCGCGAGACCCTGGCCGGCGTCGACGTCGCGGCACAGAGCGCCGCCGATGCGGCGCGCTTCGTGGCCGTCGGCGCCGAACCCGCCCGCACGCTCGTGCTCGGCAACCTGAAGTTCGACTACCGGCCGGCGGAGGACGTCATCGTGCGCGCCCGGGTGCTGCGCGAGGCGCTCGGCGCCGGCCGGCCCGTGTGGGTTGCCGGCAGCACGCACGACGGCGAGGAGGACCAGGTGCTCGCGGCGCACGCGCGGCTGTGCGCGCGCTCGAGCGACGCGCTGCTGGTGCTCGCGCCGCGCCATCCACCGCGCTTCGCCGCGGTCGCCGCCAGGCTCGCGAAGGGAGACGCACCCTGGGTGGCGCGCAGCACCGCTGCCGCGGTCACGGCGGACACGCGCGTGCTGCTGCTCGACTCGCTCGGCGAACTGATGGGTTACTACGCAGCCGCCGATGTCGCCTTCGTCGGCGGCAGTCTCGTGCCGGTCGGCGGACACAACCTGCTGGAGCCGGCGTCCCTCGGGCGCCCGGTCATCGCCGGGCCGCACACGTTCAGCGATCTCGCGGTGACGCGGCTGCTCGCCGAGGCCGGCGCGCTGACGGTGGTCGAGGATGCCGCGGGGTTGGCCACGGCGGTCGCGGCGTTCCTCGACGACCCCGCCCTGGCGCGCGCCGCGGGCGAGCGGGGACGCATGGCGGTGGTCGCGAACGAGGGCGCGCTGGCGCGCCTCGTCGAGCTCGTCGAGCGCCGGGCGACGCCCGCCGCTACTTGACCGAGACGGTCTGCCCGAGCCAGGAATTGACGCGTGCGAGGCGCGACTCGTCGAGCGTCCCGGCCTGCTGCTCGAGCGTGAGGACGTTCAGCACGTAGTCGTAGCGGCTGCGGGCATACGACGTCTGCGCGTCGAACAGGCGCTGGCGCGCGAGCAGCACGTCCACGGCGGTGCGCGTGCCGACGTCGTAGCCGGCTTCCGTCGCCGTCAGCGCGATGCGGCTCGACTCAAGCGACTGCTTGAGGGCCGTGACCCGCGAGATCTCGCTGATAACGCCGAGGTACGCGTCGCGGGTGCCGCGCTCGGTCGCGCGCGCCACCCGCTCGAGCCGCTCGCGGGCCGCGCGGTGCAGGTAGACGGACTCGCGAACGCGCGAATTGGTCGAGCCGCCGGCATAGATCGGCACCGTCAGCTGCAGGCCGATCTGCTTGTCGTGCACGCCGTTGTCGGCGCCGAGCGGAAAGCCGGTGCCGGTGGCGTCGAAGAATGTGGTGTCACCACTCGTCTGCGTGCCGGAGCGACGCGCAACGATGTCCAGAGTCGGCAGGTGCCCGCCGCGGGCGATGGAGATCGCCTCGCGCGCGATGTCCGCGCCGATGCGCGCCGAGGACAGCTCGAAGTTCTGGTCGAGGGCCGCCTTGACCCACTGGTCCTCGCTCGCCGGGTCCGGCGCGATCAGCGGCATGTCGTCGCCCGGGCGCGCCAGTTCGTCGAACGAGTCGCCGGTGACCTCGCGCAGCTGGTCGCGGGCCGTCGCGAGCGTGCGCTTGGAGGCGATCACCGTCGCCTTGGCCTGGTCGGCGGCGGCGCGGGCCTCCTCGACGTCGGTGATCGCGATCAGGCCCACTTCGAAGCGCTTCTCGGCCTGTTCGAGCTGGCGGCCGATCGCTTCGCCGGAGGCCTGCGCGGCATCGAGCGTGTCGCGTGCGGCGAGCACGTTGAAGTAGGCCGTCGCCGTGCGCACGATGATGCCCTGCTGGGCCGCCCGGAAGTCGACCTCGGCCTGCGCGGCACGTGCGTCGGACTGGCGCAACGTCGCGAACTGGTCCCACCTGAACACGGTCTGGCGCAGCGTGACGGCCCAGGCCGTCGCATTAGTCCGGGTCGTCGTCGACACGTTGGTCGACACCGGATTGCCGGTGATGGCGTCGAGGGTCGTGAACGGGGACACCGAGTTGACGTCGTCGTGGGTGTAGCCGCCCGTTGCGGTGACCTGCGGCAGCAGCGCCGACAGGGCCTGCGGCTTGGCCTCGAGGGCCGCCGAGCGGTTGGCCTCGGCCTCGCGCAGCTGCGGGTCGCTGCGCAGCGCCCGGTGGTAGATCTCGGTGAGGTCGGTCCCGTGGGCGGCGAGCGGCAGGCAGAGTGCGACGCTGATGGCGCATGCGAGGGACAGCTGAGTCAATTTCATGCCGACGAATCCCTTTCCGTGATCAGAGCGACCTGGATTGCTGACGTTTGACGGTAAAACAAGTCGCCGGCCGGGGCCAGCGGCCCGTCGCACCGGGACGTCAGTATGTCGCAAGCGTCGGGTCGACGTCCCGCTGCCAGGCGAGGATCCCGCCGGTCAGGTTGGCGACCGAGGGGTAGCCCTGGGCCTCCAGAAAGCGCGCGACCGAGAGGCTGCGCCCCCCCGCCTTGCACAGGATCACGAGGTCACGGCCACGGTCGAGCTCCGCCAGCCGGTCCGGAATCTCGCCCATCGGGATGTGCAGGACACCCGGGACCCGGGCGATCTCCAGTTCCCAGTCCTCGCGGACATCCACCAGCAGCGTCGCCGGCGACGTGGCCAGGGTGGCGACGAACTCGGTCGGTGAGATTTCGCGGACCATCGCCGGTTCGCTCAGAACACGAACCGCGAGGGCCGGGCGGCGTTCGCGAGCGGCGCGATGACCGTCTCGAACTGCTCGGTGCGCGTGTAGTCGTGCTCGCCGGTGCGGGTCACGAGCAGCGCGGTCATCGGCTCGGCCGCGCCGACCACGACGAACAGCCGGCCACCGACCTTCAGCCAGTGCTCGTAGCGGGCATCGTAGGCGGGCAGCGCGGCACCGAGGACGATGACGTCATAGTGCTCGGTCGGCTCCCAGGTCGTCGCGTCCGCATCGATCACGGTGACGCCGTTGAAGCCCGCAGCGCGCAGGTTCGTGCGGGCGGCCGCGGCGAGTTCGGCGTGGTACTCGAGGGCGGTGGTCTGCGCGCCGAGGGCGGACAGGCAGGCGGCGAGGTACCCGGTGCCGGTGCCGATCTCGAGGGCGGTGTCGCCCGGTTCGACGGCGACCGCCTGCAGCACCCGGCCATGGAACTTCGCGGCCTGCATCCACTGGCCGCACGCCAGCGGGATCTCGGCGTCCGCGAACGCGGCAGCGCGGACCGCCGCCGGCACGAACAGTTCGCGCGGCACGCGTGCGAGCGTCTCGAGGACGCGGCTGTCGAGCACGTCCCAGGCGCGGACCTGCTGGTCGATCATTTGCTGGCGAGCGGCTTCGATGTCCATGGCGATGTGGGCCGGCAGTGGCGAGGGACGAATCCCCGGAGAGGGCGGGAGGTTACGTAGTTTGGCGCAGCCGGACAACAAGTGTTGTCCCCGATGCATGGCCATTATGGTGAATCCATCCGATCCGTGCCTAGGGGTCCGGTATCCTCGATTGCAGGTTTTTCCGGTTTCCAACCGGCCTCCGGCACCATTTGCCGGGGTCTGGATGCGGGGCGGGGTGCCACCGCACCCGGGGACGGTTGATTTGGGCCTGACCGAAGCAGTTGCACTGGCCGCACTCGTGGCCGCCCTCGTGGCGGTGACGGCAGCGTTCCGTGCCTACGGCCGCGCCCGCGAGGCGACCGAGGAGCGCGACGAGGCGATCGCCAGCGCCGCGCGGCCGCGCGTCGCGCTGGCCGCCGAGGGCCCGTTCCACGAACTGCTCGGCGCCGTCCACGAACCGATCGTCATCCACGGCGAGCGCATCGTGCTCGCGAACCAGCGCTTCGCGGGCCTGTTCGGCCGCGAGCCCCCGGACCTCGTCGGCCACCACCTGGCGGAGCTCGTCACGGCCGACTATTCCGACCTCGTCGCCGACAACGTGCGCCGCCACCTCGCCGGTGATCCGGCCGCGGCCCTCTACGAAGTGGAGATCGAGGGCACCGACCGGCGCATGAACCGCCTGGAGCTCGGCGGCACGCCGATCCGCTACCGCGGCGCGCCGGCGGTCGTGTTCACGGCCACGGAGATGATTTCCACCGAGACGATGGCCACCGGCGCCTTCGCCAGTGGCGCGCGCAGCCGCGCGCGCGCCACGCTCGAGTCGCTCGGCGACGGCCTGCTGACGACCGACGTGCACGGCCGAATCGACTACCTGAACCCCAGCGCCGAGGCGCTGCTCGGCCACCGCTTGTCGGACGTCGACGGCAAGCCGTTCGCCGATGTCGTCACGGTCGTCGACGAGGCCGACCGCAAGGCGCTGGTCGATCCGGTGCGCCAGTGCCTCGCCAACGGCGTGCGCGTCTCGCTCGGCCGCCGCGCGGTGGTCGTCACGAGCGTCGACGGCTCCGAGCACAGCATCGAGCTGACCGCGGCGCCGCTGATCGGCGACAACGGCGAGCCGTCCGGGGCGGTCGTGCTGCTGCACGACGTCACCGAGCTGCGTGGCATCGCCCGCCAGATGACCTACCAGGCGAGCCACGACGCGCTCACCGGGCTCGTCAACCGTCGCGAATTCGAGCGGCGCCTGCAGGACAACCTCGAGCTCGCGCGTTCCGGGGCACAGACGCACGTGCTCTGCTACCTGGACCTCGACCGATTCAAGGCCGTCAACGACACGAGCGGCCACCTCGCGGGCGACAACATGCTGCGCGAGCTTGCCGCGCTGCTGAAGGATGCGGTGCGTGACTCCGACACCGTCGCGCGCATCGGCGGCGACGAGTTCGCGCTGCTGCTGGTCGGATGCCCGCTCGAGAAGGCGATCCAGATCGCCGAGGACGTCTCGACGGCGATCCGCGACTACCGCTTCGTGTGGAAGGACAAGATCTTCACCGTCGGCGTCAGCATCGGGCTGGTCGAGATCGGCCGCGAGAGCACGAGTGCCGAGGATGTGATGTCCGCGGCGGATTCGGCCTGCTACGTCGCCAAGAACCAGTCCGGCGGGCGTGTGCACGTGTACTCGGTGCGGGACGAGGCGATGGCGCGCCAGCGCGGCGAGATCCACTGGTTGCAGCGCCTGCAGCACGCGCTGCGCGATGGCCAGTTCCGCCTCTACACGCAGCAGATCCTGGCCGCTCCCGCGCAGGGCAGCCATGGTCCGGCGATCGAGGTGCTCGTGCGCCTGATCGGCGACGACGGCACGGTGATCGTGCCCGCCGAGTTCCTGAAGGCCGCGGAGCGCTACCGGCTGATGTCGCTCGTCGATCGCTGGGTGGTGCAGACCGCCCTCGCGGCGCTCGGCCGCGGCGCGCTCAAGCTGCCGCCCGGGCGCAGCCTGTCGATCAACCTGTCCGGCCAGACCCTCGGTGACGCCACGTTCCTCGAGTTCGTGGTCGACTGCCTCGATCGCACCGGGGTCGCGCCGGCACAGGTGTGCTTCGAGGTCACCGAGGCCTCCGTCGTCGCCAACCTCGACTACGCGCGCCGCTTCATCGCCGTGCTGCACGGCATGGGCTGCCAGTTCGCGCTCGACGACTTCGGCAGCGGACTCGGCTCGTTCACGAACCTGAAGACGCTGCCGATGGACTTCCTGAAGATCGACGGCGCCTACATGCGCGACCTCGGCAAGGACACGGTCAACCAGGCGATGGTCGCGGCGATGATCAAGCTCGCGCGCACGCTCGACTTCCAGATCATCGCCGAGCAGGTCGAGGACGCCGCCTCGCTCGAGGCCGCCCGCGGCATGGGCATCCAGTACATCCAGGGCTACATCATCGGCTACCCGGAGCCGATGCAGTCCGCCGCCTGAGGCTGTCTCGCGTCCCCCGCTCTGGCACACTCCCGGGAGCCCCCAGGAGGTCCGCCATGCCCGCCGCGAAGCCCGCCCGTCTCCTACTTGCCATCCTCGCGCTGTGCCTCGCCCCGGCCGCCGGCGCGGCTCCGCCGGAGTTCCTCAATTCCGGCAAGGTGCTGGTCGGCGACCTGCCGTTCTCGGAGGCGGTCCGGCACGGCGACACGCTCTACCTGTCGGGCCAGGTCGGCATCGCGCCCGGCACGATGGCGCTGGTCCCGGGCGGCATCCGCGCCGAGGCGACCCAGGCGCTCGCCAACATCCGTACCGTGCTCGAGGCGAATGGCCGTTCGATGCGGGACGTGATCCGCTGCACGGTGATGCTCGCCGACATGGCCGACTGGCCGGCCTTCAACGAGGTGTGGCGCAAGGCGTTCGAGAAGCCGTTCCCGGCGCGTAGCGCCTTCGGCGCGAGTGGCCTCGCCCTCGGCGCGCGCGTCGAGGTCGAATGCACGGCGAACGCCGCGCCCTGAGCGGGCGCGGCATCCGCCGGACCGCTAGTGTTATGCTTCGGAAGTCTCAGAACTTAATAGTTGCGCTGTTGTCTCATGAGCAGTCACCATCGAGGCACTGCCATGAGAGTCGCAACCGAGATCAAACTGGATGGAAAGCAACGTCAGGAGCTGATGCGACTG
>CAISEB010000044.1 GCA_903884235.1 uncultured Pseudomonadota bacterium | reverse complement strand
CGAAAACAGAACACTCTGTCGCGTGCTATCGTCATCCATGCAAAGGCCTTTGTTGTGCGGGGAAACACTTGTGGTAAAGCGTTTCTAGCACGATCGAGGCCTTTGCGCTTCCTCAACTCATGAATTATTCAGGCTAGGGCGCGCGTTCGCCGAGCAATCGCTGCCCCATGGGGCTCAGCTTGATGCGCTCGAGCACGCTCAGGCAGGCCGTGGCCCCGAGCAGCGACAGCCCGAGGTCCGCCGGATGCAGTGGCGCGAACCGGAACAGCGCACGCAGGCTCGGGACGAGCAGCACGAGCGAGAGCAGCGCGAATGTGCCAGCGACGACCCACCAGACGGCGGCGTTCGGCTCGCGGAGCATCGCGAACCCCGACCGGTGCCCGGAGCGGGTGGTCAGGATCAGGACCACAAAGCAGACGACGAGCGTCGAAAACGACAGGGCTCGGGCGGCGTCGGGGCCGTGCGTACTGCGCGTCACGAGGAAGACCACGAGGCACGACGCCAGCACGATGCCGCCCTGGATCAGTGCCAGGGTGACGGCGGGCCTCGAGAACAGCCGGGCTCCCATCGATCTCGGCGGCCGCGTCATCACGTCCGGCTCCGCGCCCTCCGCCTCGAAGACCAGGGAGCACGCCGGATCGATGATCAGTTCCAGGAAGACGATGTGTGCCGGCAGCAGGAGGAGAGGCCAGTCGGCGAAGAACACGGGGATCATCGACAGCCCGGCGATCGGGACGTGCACTGCCAGGATGAACCCGACGGCCTTGCGGATGTTGTCGTAGATCCGCCGGCCGAGCCGGATTGCCGCGACGATCGACGAGAAGTCGTCGTCGAGCAGGACGAGGGAGGCCGCTTCCCGCGCGACGTCGGTGCCGCGGCCGCCCATCGCGATGCCGATATGAGCCGCCTTGAGCGCTGGCGCATCGTTCACCCCATCGCCGGTCATCGCGACGATGTCGCCGCGTGCCTTCAATGCCATGACGATGCGCAGCTTCTGCTCCGGCACGACCCGCGCGAAGACCTGCACCTCGCCGATGCGGGCCGCGAGGGCGGCCTGCGGCATCCCCTCGAGTTCCGGGCCCGTCAGGATGGCGGGCGCCACGCCGAGGCCCGCCTGGCGCGCGATGCTGGCGGCGGTGAGCGGATAGTCGCCGGTGATCATCACGACGCGGATGCCTGCCGCGCGACATTGCTCCATCGCGGCGGGGACATCCGCGCGGACGGGATCCTCGAACGCCACGAGGCCGACGAAGCGCAGGGGCAGCAGGGCCTGCGACTCCGGCAGCGCCTGCACGGCAGTCTCGCAGTCGGCAATGCCAAGGACCCGCAGTCCGAGACCGGCGAAGTCCGCGACGATACGTTCCACGGCTGCACGCTCCGGCTCCGGCAGCCTGCAGAGCCCGGCAATGCATTCCGGTGCCCCCTTCGTCGCGACGTAGAGCCGACCGTCGCGCCGCTCCCAGGCCTGGCTCATGGCCAGGAGTCCGGGCGTCAGGGGATATTCGCGGATCAGGCGCCCAACGTTCTGCTGCGGCGTGCTCCGCGGCGGCAGCGCGGCGGCCGCTGCGTGCAGCGCGCGTTCCATCGGATCGAACGGATCCGGGCGACTTGCCAGGACCGCGCACTCCAGCGCCGACCGGCACGGGCCGTTCCACTCGCTGGCGTCATCGTCGCGCGACACACTCTGCCCCGCGGCCCAGAGGCGATCCACACGCATGCGGTTTTCAGTCAGGGTCCCGGTCTTGTCCACGCAAAGGACCGTCGCGGCGCCGAGCGTCTCGATGGCCGGCATCCGGCGCGTGAGGACGCGCCGCTTGGAGATTCGCCACGCGCCGAGCGCGAGGAACACCGTCAGGACGACCGGGAACTCCTCCGGCAGGATTGCCATGGCCATCGCGATGCCGGCCAGCAGGCCGTCCTTCCAGGCCTGCAGCGTCGCACCACGCGTGAGGCCGTAAATCACGACGACGACCGCGCACGCGTCGAGCCCGCCGATCGCGAGCGTGCGCACCAGGCGCGCCGTTTCAGTCTGGAGGGGGCTCGCGTCGGGCGCGATCTGTTGCAGCGCCTTGCCGATGCGGCCGAGCTCCGTGTGCAGGCCGGTGCTCTGGACCTCGCAGAGTCCCTGTCCGCCCGTCACCAGCGTCCCGGAGTACAGCGATGGCAGGTCGTCGCCCCCGGGGCGGTCCATCGGCTGGGTGGCGGCCGACGGCGCCTTGCGGACCGGCACCGATTCGCCGGTCAGCAGTGACTCGTCGACGCTCAGATGCTCGCCGCGGCGCAGCAGCGCGTCCGCGGGCACGCGATCGCCCTCGGCGATCACCAGGAAATCGCCCGGCACCACTTCGCGTCCCGGGATCCGACTGCGTTCCCCGCCCCGGATCACCAGCGCGCGCGGACTCGACAGGTCTCGCAGGGCATCCAGAGCCCGTTCGGTGCGACGCTCCTGGATGACCGTGATCGCCATGACGACGAACACGAAGCCGAGCAGCATCGCGGCGTCGGCAGGCTTGCCGGTGAGGAGGTAGAGCGCCCCGGCCGCGACCAGCAGCAGGAACATCGGCTCCTTCGCAACTTCGAAGGCGATGATCAGGAGCCCACGCCCCTGTTGCGACGGCAGCTCGTTCGCGCCGAGACGGATCAGGCGTTCCCGGGCTTCCTCGGTCGAAAGGCCCGGGACGCCGTCGAGCGAGAAGCCCGCGACCGGCCCAGCGGTGTCCGTGGCGGCATCTTCGGGGAGCGGGCTCGTCATAGGATCACCACGGCGCGCCGTGCGCCCCGGCGACTGCAACTCGCCCGCGCGCGGCGCACGCCCGCCAGCGGCGAGCCAGGCAATCCACATCGTGGCGCTTCGGTCGGCACGGTGTTTGTGCGCTGGAGCGCACAGTGCCGCGTCTCTCGGCAAAGCTGGTGTGGCCGGGAGCCGCCCGATGTCGCTCGCCGAAACCGGTCGGTCGCGGGCGCGACGCGACGACCTCGCCCGGCTCGATCGGCCTGGTGCACGCGGGATCACGCGCGAACGGGTACGCGTCCGGCCATCAGGCCTTGTCGTGGGTCTCCGCGCGGCTCATGCCCCGCCGTTGCGCCGCTCGAGTCGGTCCGCCGCGCCATTGAGCACCGCCCAGTGCCAGCCGAAGCCGGCGGCCAGTGCAACGGGGACCGTTCCGAACCAGATCGCGACGGGAACGGCGACCGTGCCGACGGTGATCACCGTCGCCGCGACGGCGCACCAGCCACATCGCCGCGCTCGCACGCGAACGACGTGCGGTGACTGCCTCATGAAGCGCGCGACCTCGGCGGTCTGCATGACTTCGCATTCGAACTCGGTCGGCTCCGGGGGCGCCGTGCCCACGGGCGGGCAGGGCAGCTCGACGAGCAACGGTGCGCGCGGCCGCACACGGCGCTGCGGTACCTCGACTTCCACCGTCTCGATCGCCCACTCGTCGCTGACCATGTCCATGCGATGGCAAATCTGGCTCATGACACGTCCTCCACCTGCGCGGTCGGTCCATGCTCGCCGGCCTGCGCGAACGTTGCCACGTGGGACGCGTGCAGATACCGACGCCGATCACAGACACGCACTGAGCTGCGGAAACCCACTGCGGCAGGGCGTGCCACGCTAGTCCAACTCCCTAGGAGACGGGGGGCGACGAGTGCGCCGCGCGCGACCGCCCCGTTCCGCGATGGGCCGTGCCCGGATGACAGCCGGTGCAGGGTCGGTCCCGCTGGTTCTTGCCGCCCCACCTGCAGGTCGGTATGGTCGGTCGGTGGGACGCGGGCGGCACGACGCCCGGGTCCGATCCCCGGTCGTCGCAGGCTGCGTGCCGGTGATCGGCGACAACCCGCGGCAAGCCTCTGCTCCGGCACCCCGCGGCGCTGCGCCGCCCACTACAGGAGACGCGCATGGACAGCACGTTTGTCTGGTACGAACTGATGACCCGGGATCCCGGCGCCGCGGCCGCATTCTACGGCGAGCTGTTCGGCTGGACCGCACGCGACTCAGGTCAGGCCGATATCGACTACCGCCTGTTCGAGTCCAGTGGCGCCGGTGTCGCCGGCGTCATGGAGATCCCACCGGTCGCGGCGGCGGCCGGCATGCCCCCCCGCTGGTTCCCGTATGTCTCGGTTCCCAACCTCGACCGGGCCGTGGCCCGGTACGTCGGCGCCGGCGGCCACGTGCATGCCGAGCCCCTCAGCGTCCCGGGCGTCGGACGAATCGCGATGGTCGCCGATCCGCAGGGCGCGCTGCTGAACCTCATCGCCCCCGTCGGCGACGGCCCCTCGACCTCCTTCGCCCCGGGCAAGCCTGGACACGGGGGCTGGCACGAGCTGCATGCGACGGATGCCGAGACGGCGCTCGGGTTCTACCTCGACCAGTTCGGATGGACGAAGGCGGGTGCGATCCCGATGGGCCCGCACGGGACCTACCACCTGTTCGGTGTCGCAGGCGGGCCGGCCATCGGCGGCATGATGGCCGATGCGAAGCTGAAGCGGCCCGCCTGGGTGATCGTCTTCAATGTCGATGGTGCGCAGGCGGCCCTTGACCGCGCGATCGCCAACGGCGGCACGGTCACCACTCCGACCGTGCAGGTGGCGACCGGCGAATGGGTCGCGCACCTGCAGGATCCGCAGGGCGCCCGCTTCGCGATCGTCAGCCGTCGCGCCTGAGCCGTCCGCATCAGCAAGATCGCGCCGATTTCCGAGCGCCGTCACGCCCTACCTGGCCGCCCCGCAGCCCGCGGCGCCCATCGAGCCGGCGTCGTGGGGATCAGGCCGCTCCCGCGACGTCGCGCAGCGCAGTGAAGCGGCCGGTCGGCGAGAGGTCCTCGTCGCTGGCGCCGGTGGTCCACAGCGCGTTGCGCTTCTCGACGAAGGAGCTCGCGGCGAGCGTCGCGAGGGAGCCGGACTGCGCGAACAGGAAGCCCTGCCCGGCGACGCAGCCGAGCCCGAGCAGTGCCTCGACTTCCGCCTCCAGCTCGATGCCCTCCGCGACGGTGTCGAGGCCGAGCGTCTCGCCGAGCGTGATGACCGCCCGCGCGAGCTCGGGCCCGTTGTAGGTGTTCGTCAGGCGGCTGACTAAGGAGCGGTCGATCTTGAGGATGTCGATCGGGAAGCGGTGCAGGTACGACAGCGACGAATAGCCGGTCCCGAAGTCGTCGATTGCCAGGCGCACGCCGAGTGCCTTGAGCTGCAGCAGCCGCGCGAGGTTCGCCTCGGTGTTGTGCATGATCGTGCTTTCGGTCAGCTCGATCACGAGGTTGCCGGGCTCCAGCCCGGATTGCGCGAGCGCCTGCGCGACGTCCTGCACGAGATCGCCGTGCTGCAGGTGGCGACCGGAGATGTTCACGGATACGCGCAGGTTGCTGCCGCCAGCGACGTTGTCGCGCCATTCCCGCACTTCCCGGCAGGCCCGGTCGAGGACCCAGCGCCCGAGCTTCACGATCTGGCCCGACTCCTCGGCGATCTGGATGAAGCGTCGCGGCATCAGCAGGCCGAGTTCCGGATGGCGCCAGCGCACCAGCGCCTCGACGCCGAGCAGGCTGCGCGTGCCGAGGTCGACGATCGGCTGGTATTCGACGACGAATTCCTCGTCCGCGAGCGCGCGAGGCATGTCCGACTCGAGCCGCATGCGTTCCTGCAGCATCTCCTGCATCGGCGCCTGGAACGGCACGAAGCGGTTCTTGCCGGCGGCCTTCGCGTGGTACATCGCAATGTCCGCCTTGCTGAGCAGGGCGTCGGCACCGGCTTCCGCGGTCGAGAATGCGACACCGATGCTCGCCGAGACGTGGACCTGCGACGCTCCCAGCGTGAACGGCTGGTCCAGCCTCTCGATCAAGAGGCGCGCCAGCCGCTCGACTTCGGCGGGTTCGCGGAAGCCCTCGACGAGGATCGCGAATTCATCGCCGCCGAGCCTCGCGACCGTATCGGAGGTGCGTGTCGACTTGACGAGCCGCTGCGCGACGGCCTGCAGCAGCCGGTCGCCCGCATCGTGGCCGAGCGTGTCGTTGACGTTCTTGAAGTTGTCGAGGTCGAGGAACATGACGGCGACCTGGTGGCCGCCGCGATGCGCGAGAGCGAGCGAGTGTTGGACCCGGTCCTTGAACAGGCTGCGGTTGGCGAGCAGCGTCAGCGAGTCGTGGAACGCGAGCTGGCGCAGCTGCTCCTCGAGTGCCTTGCGTTCGGTGATGTCGCGAAAATTGAGCGCGAGGCCCTGTACCGCGGGGTCGCCGGCGAGGTTGCTGCCGACGATTTCCAGCACGTGTCGACTGCGGTCGCGCTCGATCGAGAGTTCGACGGGACCGACCGGCTCGCCCTGCGTGGCGGCGACGTCGGCCAGGAAGGATCGCAGGCGCTCGCCGTCGCCGCCCGTCCAGAGTTCGAGCAGGCTGCACCCACCGATGACGTCGGGGCGCAGCCCGAGGGTGTGCTCCGAGGCGGGCGAGGCGAACCGCACCGTGCCGTCGGCGTCGACGATCATGATCACGTCGGAGGCGTTCGCGATCAGCGAGGCATAGCGATCCTCGACCAGGCGCGCCGCGCGGCGCTCCCGCGTGACGGCATCCTCGCGCAGCACCAGGGCCTGGCGCACCATCACCAGGAGCGCAAGCGCGAACACGATGATGGTCATCGCGGTGGCCGGGCTGCCCGTCACTCCGTTCGTCAGGCTGACGAGCACGAGGAACGCCGCGAGCATCGCCGCGTACGGCAGCACCTGTTCGATCGACTTGGACCGCAGGGACGGCGCGTCCGGTGTGCCGGTGCGCATGCGTTCGCGGCCCGCGAACGCAAGCGGCACGTAGCACGAGACGTAGAGGACGTCGGGCAGGTTGCCGGAGAGGTAGTGGCCGGTGATCTTCGCGACGGACCAGGCGACGTCGCCGAGCAGCATCGCCGAGAAGCCGATCGACAGAAGCACGGTGGTGCGCCGTCCGCTCTGGTTCTCGCCGCCGGCCAGCAGCAGGACGCCGAGCGTGAGCACGAGGATGCAATTGAGCGCGATATAGCCCTGGCTGAGGGCGTTCTTGAGGAAGTCGAGCTCGGTGCTCGCGGAGGCCGGCCGGATGATCAGGAACCAGAAGAAGGCGCCGAAGCCCGCGACGAGGATCGTCGCGTCGAGCAGGAACTGCGTCCAGCGGATGCGGACCGCGCGTTCCCGGATCATCAGGAAGACGGCCGTGAAAAAGAAGGGGTAGAAGGCAAGGAAGCACAGGTCCGCAGGACCGGGGAACGGGTCGCGCCCGCCGAGCCAGGACGTGACGCCGATCAACGTGCCGATGACGTAGAGGCCGAGCGCGATCGCGAGGCACTTCCAGGCGGTGCGGGTGATGCCGGGCGGCTGGCGTCGCGCCGCCTCGATGGTCACCAGCAGGGCGATGATGGCCGCAGGGGTATCGGCAAGCAGTCCGACGTAGTGCCTGACGGTTTCGCCGCCGATTCCCGTGACCATCCACGCGACGCAGATGGCCACATAGACCACGAGGCCGGCGCACAGGCGGTCGATCCAGCGTGCTGGACCTCCGGCGCGCTGGTCTGTGGCGATGTCCGCTACCGCGCCCAGTTGAGGCACTTTCCCGTCCTGACGTCCGTGTGAGCAGGTCCGCAACCATCCGGTCACTCGCCCCGTGCGACCAACATGCGTCGCTGGGGCACGACAGGCAAGGGGGCGCGGCCGCGCCTGCGATGCAAGTCTCGTTTGGAAATCGTGCTCTGTGCGCGATTCCCGGTCTCGCCAGCGCCAGCATGCGCCTTCGTGACGCTCGTCACGCATTTGATCGTGGTTCGAGCGCGTCGGGGCGGGGCGCCGCGGTGGCGACGGTGGGGCCCCCCTGCGCCCGGGGGGAGCCCGGAGCAGGCGTGCCGCCCGCGGGGGCGCCGCATGCGCCGCGTCGCCGCGACGAAGCGCCCTGCGGCCGCGACGGACGGCGCCGACGGGGAGGCGTGCGCGGGTACCGTACGACACGGCGTCAGCGGTGGAGAGGTCCTGCTTGGACACGAGGATGGTTGCGGCGGCCAGCGTCGGCGGGACCGCCTACCTCGCCGCGATCGGCTGGCTCGCCGTCCGCGGCGTGGTCCCCATCGAGGAGCCGCTCGGCGTCCTCATCGTGCTCGGCGTGGCGTCCCCATTGCTGGCGTGGAGCCTGCTGCGAAAGTCGAGCGCCGTGCGGCCCGCGCCGGGGGGCGCGACCGGGCGCGCCAACCTCGTCGTGTTCGGCCTGCTCGCGCTGGTGACGTGCTACCTGACGGTCGGCGCCGGCCCGCTGGACGCAGGGCTGCCCCGCGCCTGGCTCGCGCCCGGCCCGCACGCGATCGTCGGCGTCCTGCGCAAGCTCGTGGTGTTCGTCGTGCTGCCGTGGGCTGCGCTGGGTATCGGGTTGGGCTGGCGCCCGTCCGTCTACGGGCTCGGCTCCGCGGCGCTACGAGCGATGTGGGGGCGTCAGGGCGTCGCGACCCTCGTGTTGGCGCTTGGACTGGGTGCGTTCCAGTGGTTCTTCGGCCGCGGCGCCGCGCCGCTGCGCGCCGGCGAGTTCAGCGGCGTCGGGCTCGCCGGCGTCGTCCTGCTGTCATTCGCCTGGCAGGCGGTCGAGGCCGGACTCGTCGAGGAGTTCTTCTTCCGTGCCGTGCTGCAGACGCGGCTGCTGGCGCTCACCGGATCCCCGGCGGCCGGCGCGATCCTCGCGGCGCTGGTGTTCGGGGTCGCACACGTCCCGGGGTACGTGCTGCGGGGCGGTGGCGTCCTGGATGCAATCGGGTCCCAGCCGTCCGCGCTCGACGCGATCGCCTACGCGGTCGCGGTGCCGTCGGTCGCCGCCATCCCGTTTGCCCTGATCTGGGCCCGGACGCGCAACCTCTACGCCTGCGTGCTCCTGCATGGCGCCATCGACGCGCTGCCGGGCGCCGCGCCGCTCGCCCGCGCATTTGGGATCCATTGAGCCTCGCCCGACCCCGGTCGCCGGCGTCAGTCGGCCGGATTGTGCTTTTCGACGAATGCCGTGATCGCCCGCAGCGCCTGCAGGCGCGTCGCCGGGCGCGACAGATAGTGATCCTCCTGGTCGAGCGTCACCATCTCGACGGACTTGTGCGCGCGCTTGAGCGCCTTGGCGAAGTCGGCGCTCTGGTCGAAGGGGACGGTCGTGTCCTCCTTGCCATGGACCAGCAGCACGGGGACCTCGAGCCGGTCCAGGTGGTTGATCGGCGAGATCTCCTTCAGGCGCGGGTCGCCCGGCCCCTCGACGCCCATGAAGCGCTCCCAGTAGCGCAGGCCGATCTTCTGGCCGTGGCCCTCCTC
This sequence comes from uncultured Pseudomonadota bacterium, assembly GCA_903884235.1. Taxonomy (GTDB): domain Bacteria; phylum Pseudomonadota; class Gammaproteobacteria; order Steroidobacterales; family Steroidobacteraceae; genus CAIKZZ01. The sequence continues at coordinate 83,931 of CAISEB010000044.1, read as the reverse complement.
GCGCCGTACGTGCTTCAGCATCTCGTCCGTGTCCGAGATGCCGGCCAGCGAAACGGCGCAGCGGTAGATCCCGGTCTGCAGGGTCACGCCCGCGAGCGCGGCATAGCCGCCGTAGCTTGCGCCGACGATGCACACTCGCGCCGGATCGACGAGCCCGCTCGCGACCAGGCTCGATATGCCATCCGACAGGTCGGACTGCATCTTGCGGCCGAATTCCCCGAAGCCACGCTCGACCCAGCTGCGGCTCAGGTTGGAGCCCCGGTAATTGGGCTGCAGCACCACGTAGCCGCGGGCCGCGAAGGCCTGTGCGAAGTAGTCGAAATCCATCTGGTCGCGCGCCTGCGGCCCGCCGTGCGGCAGTACCACGAGCGGCAGCTTCTGTTCCGGGCGCCCGGGCGGCAGCGTCACGTATGCGGGGATCTTCAGGCCATCGCCCGCCGCGTAGGTGATCTTGCGGACTTCCGCGATCGGCCCGAGGTTCGCGTACACGTCCCCGATGTTGGTGACGACGTGCTCGTCCAGATCGGCCAGGAAGTAGGCATAGCCCGAGCGGGGGCCCAGCGCACGGACGAGGATCCGCCGGCCGTTCGCCGACAGCGACACCAACTCGACGCGCTCGTTGTGCAGCACGCGCGCGACCCAGTCCCAGTTCGCCTGTAGTTCCGGCGACTCGAACTGGTAGTTGGTCTCGTCGCGCTCGGAGGCCACGCCGATCATCCGGTCGCTGCCGTCGCCGAGCAGCAGTCGCGTGCGCAGGTGATTCGGCGACAGCTCCGCGCCCCAGGACGCGTCCTTGCGCGACAACGTCCGCCAGACCGTGTGGTCGTCCTCGAGCAGCGCGACGACGACGGACTGCCCGTCGGCGCTCAGGCCGAGCATGCGTGCCGCGTCGATCGGCGCCTTGTCGCCGACCGCCTCGGCGGGATGGCCGTCACGGTAGATGCGGATCTGCCACTGCTTCTCGGCCTCGTAGTACGACTCCTCCGCCGCGATCTGGCCGTTGTCGTCGATCAGCCAGTACAGCGTCGAGCGGGTGCCTTGCCGGATCAGGCGCTCGCGCGTGGAATCGAGCTCGACGCGGAACAGCGCCGCGACCGTCACGTCGGTGACGGCGATGCCGTGCAGGTAGAGCACCGTGCCCTTGTCCGCGTGGCGGAGCACGGGCCGCCCGACGATCGTGTTCATCGTCCGCGTGGAATCGTCGACGTGATCGAGCAGGAAGCGGATCTTGTGGGTGCCGAGGTCGTAGATGGCGAGCTGCAGCCACTCGGTGTCCTCGCCGCGCAGGCCCCATGGCATCCCGGTCGTCGACGTGGTCAGCATCAGTCGCCGGTCGTCCGCCCACTCGAGCGACCGCACCCGCGCCGTGCCGAGGCGGGCCGCCGCCACGATCCTGTGGTCCTTGAGATCGAATACGACGACCGAGCGTTCCTCGCCGGCCGTGTGGATGAACGCCATCCGCGTACCGTCCGGGGCCAGCGCGGCCTCCTCGATGGCCGGCAGCTGCCCGTAGGGATCGACCGGCGTCAGCGCCGCGGCGCCACACGCCCAGAGGAGGAGGGCGGATGCGATGAACTGCTTCACGATGGGCTACCATCCATGGTCGCTGGCGTCTTCTTTCACCCTAGCAACCGTCCATCGACTTGGGAAGTGGGTCTGACGACGGGCGCGTTGTCCCTGTTCCACGGAGTGTCCCGGTGTCGATGACCGACCTGCCCGATGCGCGCGACTATCGGGGCTACGCCGACCTTGCGGGCGCGCAGCGCCTCGGCCTCGATTACCGGATCACGGTGCGTCCGCGAGCCGGATCGTCCGTCGCGATCGTGGCGCCACACGGTGGCGGCATCGAGGACGGCACGTCGGAGATCGCCACTGCGATCGCGGGCGAGGACCACGATCTGTACCTGTTCGAGGGCTGCCGGCCCGCCTACAACTATCGCGCGTTGCATCTGACCAGCCACCGGTTCGACGAGCCGCAGTGCCTGGCATTGATCGCGCGGTGCCGGCGGGTGGTCACCATCCACGGCTGCGACGGCGAAGATCCGGTCGTCCTGATCGGGGGGCTGGACACGCCCCTCGCGCAGGCGATCGCGGAGTCGATGTCCAGCGCCGGGATCGTCGCGGCGACGACGGGTCACCGCTTTCCGGCCACCCATCCCGACAACGTCTGCAATCGCGGCGCGAGTGGCCGGGGCGTGCAGATCGAGGTGCCGCATCGCCTCCGTCGATGTGACCGCGTCGAGGTCGTCGCGAATGCGGTGCGCGCCGCGCTCGTGGATTGCGGAGCCTAGGCCGGAAGCACGTAGCCCTTCTCGCGCACCAGCCGGATCGCGGCATCGACGACCCGCGCGTCGAACCCGGTGCCGCGATGCGCCTCGATCTCGGCGAGCGCGGCGTCGATGCCGAGGCTCGGCCGGTATGGCCGGTGCGATCCCATCGCTTCGAGGACGTCGGCGACGGCGATGATCCGGGCCTCCATGCGAATCTCGTCGCCCTTCAGCCCGAGCGGGTAGCCGCTGCCATCCATGCGTTCGTGATGCTGTCGGATGATTTCGGCGATCGGCAGCGGGAAGTCGACATCCTTGAGGATTTCATAGCCCTTCTCGGCGTGCGACTTGATGAGCGAATACTCCAGCGGCGTCAGCTTCGCTGGCTTGGAGAGGATCTCGGCCGGGATCGCGATCTTGCCGATGTCGTGCACCAGTCCGATGAGCTGCAGGTGCTCGCAGGCATCCGGCTGCCAGCCGAGTTCCTGGGCGATGGCCGCCGCGATGATGCCGACGCGCCGTTCGTGGCCCGAGGTGTACGGGTCGCGCAGGTCCACCATGTTCGCCACGGCCTGGAGGGTGCCGCGCATCGTGTTCTCGAGGCGCTCGATGTACGCCGCGATCCGTTCCTCCGAACGCTTCGACTCCGTGACGTCCTGCACCATCACGATGTCCGCCGGCTCCCCGTCCCAGGTGCCCTGGGTTGCATGCAGGCTGATCACGATCTGCGTGCCGTCCTTGCGCCGCGCCTCGAGCGAGCCGCTGACGCCGCCCGGTCCCGAGTGCAGGCGCCGCGAGAGGCGGATCGCCTCGTCGCGATGGCCGGGATCGACCAGCGCGAACGGATCGAGGCCGATCAGCTCCGTGCGCGTATAGCCGAGCATCGACTCGAGGCGCGGATTCACATAGACGATTCGGTCTGCGGAGGCCACGTACACGCCGGACAGCGTCTGTTCGATCATGCCGCGGAACCGCCGCTCGCCCTCGATCAGGTCGGCCTGCTGGCGCTTGATTTCGGTCAGGTCGAGCCACTGGATCAGCAGGTCGGGGCCCGCGATCGACATGTACGCCCGCGCGACCCTTGTCCTGCCGTCCTTGCAGCGCACCTTCAGCTCAGGCGACTCGACCACCGTGCCAGGTCCGCCACGCATCACCGTGTCGATGTCCTTGGCGAAGCGGGCGCGGATCGTCGCGCAGTAGACCGGGTCCGGGTAGATGGTCGCCGCCCAGCGCTCTTGGTCCGAGATTTCAGCGCCGGTGTAGCCGAAGAGCTTGTCATGGGCGCGATTCACGGCGCGCAGCGTCTGGTCCTGGATCGACCAGATGTGCATCGGCAATGGCGAGGATTCGAATACGCGCAGGAACCGCTCGTCGCTTTCATGGCGCGCCGCCTCGGCGCGACCGCGCTCGCGCTCGGCGCGGGCGGCCTGCAGCGCCAGGGAGACGTTGCGCGCCGTTTCCTCCAGCAGGTCGCGCAGCTCGGCATCGAAGTAGTCGCGCTCGCGCGCGTAGAACGTGATCGCGGCAATCGCTTCGCCGTCGACGAGGATCGGTACCGCCGCCGAGGAATGGATCCCGTAGCGGCGGCCCTTCTCGTGCCAGGGTGCGGTGCTCGGATCGCTCTGGAAGTCACCGACGCTGACGATGCGTCGCTGTATCAGGCAGTCCCGCGTCGGGCCGCGACTGGTCGGCAGGACTGGGTCGATCGTGATCTGCAGGGTATGCAGGTAGGCCGCGGCGTCGCCGTACGCGCTGGCGGGCTTCATGGTCGCGGCGCCGGCCTCGGCGAAGCCGGCCCACACCAATATGAAGCCGCCGTCGCGTACCGCCGCATGGCAGATCGCGTCGAGGATCTCCTGCGGTTCGCGCAGGTTGAAGATCGCGGCGTTGGCGTGGCTCAGGAACACGTAGAACGCGTTCAGTCGCTCGATGCGGCGACGCGCCGCGAGCTCGGGACCCACGTCGTGCACGAACCCGTGAAACGTGCCGCCGCCGGGCGCGTCGACGTAGATCAGGCTGACCGCAAGCTCGGCGACGTCGCCATCGGCGCGGTACCAGCGCGTCTGCAGGCGCACCTCGCCTGCGGCCCTGAAGGCGGGGATTTGTTCATCGCAGGCGTCCGGGGATGTCCTTGCCTGGACTTCCGCCATGCGTCGGCCCACGAACGCCTCGCGGTCGTAGCCGAGCATGCGTAGCAGCGAGTCGTTGGCCTCGATGATCACGCCGGCGTCGTCCGTGACGATGTAGCCGTCGATCGACGCGTCGATCGCCGCGCGATAGCGCTTGTCGGCTGAGATCCGCGCCTGCATCAGGTCTGCCTGGCGTGCCCGCCAGATGAGCCGTGCGCCGATCACGAGGAAGGTCGCGAGCACGCCCATGATCGACAGGATCGCGAGGCGGATCGCGTCGACCGGCGCATCGATCTCGGCCTCGTCCGCCTTGACGATGACGTACCAGTCGGTGCCTTGCACGGGCGTGGCGGCACCGACGACGTACTCGTGGCGGTAGTCGATGCCCGCGATCGACGCGGTGGCCGGGATGCCGAGCACCTGCGCCGCGAGGGCGGGCGCCGACCGCCGCAGTGTGTCGTCGGCGCGCCGCGCGACGAAGCGGCGGGCGGTGATGTAGTCGAGGTCGTGCTCGCCGGCGCGCACCAGCAATGCCTCTTCCGTTGCCGATTCACCGAGGCCTGTGGCGGTGATCTGCGTCAGCGACTCGTCGACGTTGAGATCGATGAACACGAGGCCGGTTGGCGTCGCGGCGCCCTGCGAGAACAGCGGTTGCACCCATCCGAAGGCGCGCTTGCCGGTGGCGGACGGGTGGACGTCCACGAACGCCTGCCGACCGGTCGCGAGCGCGTCGCGGAACGCCCTCGACTCCGCCGGCTCCTCCCTGTCCCCGGCCAGCGCGCGCAGGACGTTCGACTGCGCGTCGAGCAGGCGGATGTCGCGGTAGTGATAGGACGCGGCCGTTTCCCGGAACATCCGGTCGATCGCCGGTGCGGCATCGGCCTCCAGGAACCCGCCGCCGCCGCGGTGCGCTGGCAGCGACTCGAGCCGGGCCGCCAGGATCCGCGCATCGGCCTGGCGGTCGCGCAGCACGCCTTCGACTTCCGAGCGCCGCGACTCGGCCCGCGCGCGCATCGCGCGCTGCGCCTGGTGTTCCACCGCAGCGGAGTAATGCTGGAATGACGCGGACGCGACCACGCCGGCCGCGACGAGCAGTGCGGCCGCCGTCGCGGTGACGGCGGCATCGCTGCGGGCGTTCAGCCAGCGGTCGATCGATCGGACGGGGTGCTCCTGCACGCGGACGGTCCTCGAGGCGGGTGGCGTCCGGGTTCCCTCGTACTGCCGGCATCCCGGCTGAACCCGCTCCCGCCGTACCTTTTCGATGACGCTAGGGTCGCGCTCGCCGCGGTGCATCAGGGGTTATCCGGAAGGCCCTCGCGTGATATCGTCAAATCGCCGTTGGAGGCGAGTTATGAAATCGTTCACGGACCTCCCCGATGACGCGCTCCTTCGGGCACTCGGCCGGCGCCTCGCGCGTCGGCGGATCCACTCGGGCCTGAGCCAGGGGGAACTCGGCGTGCGGGCGGGAATCGCCAAACGCTCGGTCGAACGGCTCGAGGCGGGCCGGTTCACGGAACTGCGCACGCTCCTGCGCGCCTTGCGCGCCCTCGGCGCCCTCGGTGGACTCGACGGGCTGCTGGCTCACGTCGCCGGTCCCGAGCGGCGCCGCGTCGCGCGCACGCGGCCGACAATGCGCGCGACGCGTGGCGCTGTCCGGCGCTGACGCTTGCGCCGTTCGCGCCGCGGTACCCTGCGCGCGCTCGGCGACCTCGACCGGCTGCGCTCGTCGGTCGATCCGGAATCCCCGTCCGGTCACGGCGTTGGCGGCCGCGCTGCGTCCCGTTGCACGGCGCTGTGCAGTGACGACGCGCGCGCCCCGTCGTCGGCGCCGCCCGCTGACGGGCTTGGCGGGCCCCCCTATACTCGCCGGGCACCCCTGCAGGAGCCGCCGATGACGCTCAGGTTCGACGACATTTCGGCGTTCGCCGCCGTGGCCGAAAGCGGCAGCGTCTCGGGTGCCGCGCGACGCCTCGGCGTCGCGAAGTCCGTGGTCAGCAAGCGCGTCGCCGAGCTCGAGCGCAGCCTCGGGGCGACGCTCCTGAAGCGCACGCCGCGCAGCGTCACGCTGACCGACCGCGGACGCACGTTCTACGATCGCTCGCGCGCCATCATGGCTGCCCTCGACGAGGCGGCGACCCTCGTGCGCGAGGAGCAGGATGGCCTGCACGGGCTGCTGCGCATCGCGGCGCCGATGACCTTCGGCACGATGTACCTCGGCCAGATGCTCTGGCCGCTGCTGTGCGAGCATCGCTCGCTCGAGGTCGCGATCGACCTCGACGACCGCGTCGTCGACCTGCTGGGCAGTGGCTACGACCTCGGCATCCGGGTCGGCACGCTGCCGGACTCGTCGCTGATCGCGAGGAAGCTGATCGACATGCCGCGCGTGCTCTGCGCGAGCCCGGCCTATGTCGCGAAAGCCGGGGCGCCGGCCTCGCTGGACGATCTGCCGCGCCACGACTGCATCGGCTACGCGCACCTCGCCTCCGGCCAGGTCTGGTCCTTCCAGCCCTCGCGCGGCGGCACCGAGCCGCGCTCGGTGCGGGTCAAGAGCCGCTTCGTCGCCAACAACGGCGAGCTGATGCGCGGCGCCGCGGTCGCCGGGCTTGGCCTCCTGCTGGTGCCTGACTTCATCGTCGCGGATGCCCTGCGGGACGGGTCGCTCGTGCGGGTCCTGCCGGGCTGCCGGCCAGTGCCGACGGCGCTGAACGCGATCTGCCCGCGCGACCGCCACGGTTCGCCGCGCGTGCGCGCGGTCGTCGACCAGCTGCTCGCCGCCATGCGCCCGCGGCCGCCGTGGGAGCCCGCCCGCGCGGCCGCGCCGGCGCACGTTCGCGTTTCGGAAACGCGGCGTTAGCGCCGTGGAGGCTCCCACGGCCGCGGAGGGATCCCGACAATGGCTTCACGACGACGCAGGACGCGTCGCGCTGAATCCCCTACCTGTCAGGAGTCCCCCATGAAGATGTCCACCAAGATCAAGGCCCTGCTGCTCGCCGCTTCGCTCGCGACGGGCGCCGCGGCGTCCGCGGCCCCGGTGACGTATACGTTCGATACCGTCCATTCGCGGGTCACGTTCTTCGTCAATCACCTCGGATTCTCGAACTCCGTCGGTGAATTCAAGGTCGGTGACGGCACGTTCCAGTTCGACTCGGACGACTGGTCGAAGTCGGCGGTCGGCGTCGCCATCCCGGTGTCGAGCCTCGAACTCGGCGATGCGAAGTGGAACACCCACATCTCGAGCCCGGACTTCCTGGATGCCGCCCGGTATCCGGAGATCACGTTCAAGAGTGGTCGAGTCGAGAAGACCGACGCGACCCATGGCAAGCTGTATGGTGAGCTCACGATCCACGGCGTGACGAAGCCGGTCGTACTGGACCTGCGGGTCAACAAGGTCGGCGAGCATCCGATGCGCAAGACGCAGGCCGCCGGCTTCACGGCGACGGCTGCGGTCAAGCGGTCCGAATTCGGCGTCGCGGCCTACGTGCCGGCCGTCGCGGACGAGGTCGAGGTGAGGATCGAAATCGAGGCATTCGTCGCCCCGAAGGGATAAAGGCCATGGCGCTGAGATCGACAGCGAAGGGATGGGGTCCGGTCGCGCGGGCCTTCCACTGGGGGATGCTGCTGCTGTTCCTCGGCATCATTCCGGTCGGGTACTACATGACCGACCTGCCCCTCGGGCTCGCCAAGCTGAAGATCTACGCGCTGCACAAGTCCGTCGGCCTGACGTTGCTCGGCCTCGCCGTGCTGCGCCTCGTCTGGCGGCTCGGCGACCGGCGGCCCACGCTGCCGCCGATGCCCGCCTGGCAGGCCAGGGCCGCATCCGCGGCCCATGCCCTGCTGTACGTGCTGATGTTCGCGATGCCGCTCAGCGGCTGGGTCTACAACTCGGCGTCCCACTTCCCGCTGCAGTGGTTCCGGCTCGTGAACCTGCCGGCCATCGTCGGCGAGAACAAGCCGCTGGCCGCGCTGGCGAAGGAGGCGCACGAGGTTGGGGCGCTCGTGCTGATCGCGATCGTCGTGCTGCACGCGGCCGCCGCGCTCAAGCATCATTTCGTGGACAAGGACGCGACGCTGCGGCAAATGCTGCCGTCGAAGGGAGACCGTCGATGAACACCGCACCGAAGCCCGCCCAGGTCCTCGCCGCGCTGCTGCTCTGCGGGCTCGGCGCCCGCGCGGGCGCCGCGCCGTCCTATCCGGTGGTGGCCGCGCAGAGTTCGCTGAGTTTCGTGGGCACCCAACAAGGCGAGCGGTTCACCGGCGTGTTCCGCACCTTCGATGCGCGCATCGACTACGCCGCGGACGATCTTCCCGGCTCCCGGTTCGACGTGACCATCCCGCTGAAGTCGCTCGATACCAAGAGCACCGAGCGCGATCAGGCGCTCGTGACGGCGGACTGGTTCGACGTGGCGCACTTTCCGGCCGCGACCTTCCGCACGGTCGGCATGCGCACGACGCCGGGCGGCGTGGTGGCGGATGCGGACCTGTCGATCAAGGGGCGGACGAAGCGCATCGTGTTCCCGTTCACGTGGAAGGCCGCGAGCACGGGCGCGACCCTCGACGCGCGCGTCACGCTCGACCGGCTCGACTTTGGGCTCGGCGGCGGCGAATGGGCGGACGAGAGCACGATCGGCCGCAAGATCGACGTCATCGTGCACCTGACGCTCGCGGCGCCCGCGCCGGTCGCCCCGGCCGGCAAGGTGAACGGCAAGCTGCCGCCGAAGCACTGACCGTTGTGCGCTGCGGGAGGCCGCAGGCTGAGATTCACTGCCCGCCCTAGTCGTGATTAGGGGTTTGCCCGGTAGGATCTTTGGGGGGTGGCGGGGAACAATACCTGTGTCGAGGAGCCCTGGGCGCGTTTTGCGCACCCGGCGCCGCACCGACACCGGCATGGCCGGCGTCGCACGAAGGAGAAGCGAATGAATACGTCCGCGGGCCCCCAGGTCTACGGTGATGCCGCCGCCCGCATCCGGCGCCGGGTCCTGATCGTCGATGACCATCCGATTGTCCGACAGGGCCTGCGCCGGCTGATCGACCAGGAGCCGGACCTGCTCGTCTGCGGCGAGGCCGACAGCGCGCGCGACGCGAAGCTCGCGATCCGCGAGCTGGCCCCCGATGCCGTCATCGTCGACATCTCGCTGAAGCAGGGCGACGGGATCGAGATCGTCAAGGACGCGCGCGCGCACTACGCGAACCTCGCGATCCTCGTGCTGTCGATGCATGACGAGACGATCTACGCCGAACGGCTGCTGGCGGCGGGCGCCAATGGCTACATCATGAAGCAGGCCGCGAGCGACCAGTTCCTGATCGCACTCCGGCGCGTGCTGGGCGGCAGCATCTACGTCAGCGAAGCCGTCGGCAGCAGCATGATCCAGAAGTTCGCCTCCGGTGGCTCGTACGTGTCGGCGAACCCGATCGACCAGCTGTCGAACCGCGAACTGCAGATCCTGCAGATGATCGGCCGCGGCCTGTCGACGCGCGAGGCCGCGGAGGCCCTCAACCTGTCCATCAAGACCGTCGAATCGCATCGCCAGCGCATCAAGCGCAAGCTGAACCTCGCAACCGGCTCGCAGCTCGTGCAGTACGCGGTCAACTGGTTCTCCGGACGGGACGCCGGCCCGACCTGATCCTGGTCCCCGCCCGACCGCTGGCCGGCGGGCGGGGGATTTCGGCCGGATGCCGGGCCGATTCAAACCTTCCCTGCCGTCGCCGCCTCCAAGGTCTGTAGGATCTGGAAACAGGCAGGCATGGACGCAGCGGTGTCTCCCATCAGCGAGTACGACGTCGTCGCCCCGGACACCGCGGCCGAGGACGAGTTCACGGTCGCGGCCGCAGTACGCGGCGACCGTCGTGCGTTCGAGCGCCTGTATCGCCGACATGTCGCACAGGTCCACGCACTCTGCCTCCGGCTCACCGGTGGTCGCCGCGACCGCGCCGAGGACTGCGTCCAGGAGGCGTTCGTCGCGGCCTGGCGCGCGCTGCCGCGCTTCGAGTCGCGCAGCCGTTTCTCGACCTGGCTGCACCGGATCGCGGTCAACACGGTCATGGCCGGACAGCGCGGGCTTGCCGCGAAGCTCGAGGTCGCGACCGACGAGCCGGTGGAGCTGCTCGACCGGCGACACTCCGACGACACGGAGCTCCTCGGCGTCGAGCAGGCGATCGCCACGCTGCCGGATGGCGCGCGGCACGTGCTGGTGATGGTTGGACTCTACGGGTTCAGCCACGAGGAGGCCGCCGCGGAGCTTGGCATCGCGGTCGGGACGAGCAAGGCACAGCTGCATCGCGCGCGTCGCCTGCTGGCCGAGCGACTTGGATTGGAGGACCCCGAATGACCCTGCCGACCCGCCCGCCACGCCGGGACCTCGATGCACTGCTTGCCGGGTTGCCGCGCGAGGTGCCGCCGGCGCGCGACCTGTGGCCCGGGATCGAGGCCGCGATCGCCGCGCCGCACGCACCGGCTGCCCGGCGACGCTGGCCGCTCGCGCTCGCGGCCGGCCTCGTGATCGCCGTGGCCGGCGGCGTCATCGGCTCGCGCCTGGCCGCGCCGCACTACAGCACCTCGGAGGTTGCGCCCAGTACCCCGGTCGGCGAGCCCGATTCGCTGGCCGTCCGGTCGGTCGAGGTTCGCGAAGCCGAATTCAACGCCACGCGCGCCGAACTCGTCCGCACCTACGATGAACGTCTGAAGATGCTTTCGCCGCTGACGCGAGCGCGCATCGCGGCCGATCTCGCGACGATCCGGCGTGCCGAGCAGGACCTGCGCGATGCGCTCGGCACCGATCCGTCCAGCCGAGTGCTGATGCGCCTCTACGAGAGCGCGACCCGCCAGGAATTCGACTTGTACACGACCGTCGGGCGCAACACCGAGCCCGCAGCCCAGAGGACCCGCTCATGAACGTCAACCGCAATCGCCGTTTCCGGATCGCCGCACTCGTCGCCGCACTGGCGGTGGCGCCGGCCGCCTCGGCGGCGCCGGCAACCACCGTCGATGAGCACCGCGCCGTCGATCCGCAAGGCCAGATCGAGGTAATCAACGTGGCCGGCCGCATCGAGGTCATCGGGTGGGACAAGCCCGAGCTCGCCGTCACCGGGACCCTCGGCCGCGGGGTCGAGAAGCTCGACATCACGACCGCCGGGACACGCACCACCGTGCGCGTCGTGACGCACGGCTCGCACGGCATCACGATCGGCTGGAACGTGACCTCGTCCGGCGAGGCCAAGCTCGTGCTGCACGTGCCGACGCGCAGCTCCCTGACGGCGCAGCTGGTCAGCTCGGATCTCGTGGTCAGCGGCATCGCCGGAGACCAGGACGTGCGCACCGTGAGCGGCGACGTGCACGCGAGCGCGCAGCACGAGGTGCGGATCCACACCGTCAGTGGCGACGTCAAGCTCGGCGCGGGCGCCGACAGCCGCCTGATCGACATCGGCACCGTCAGCGGCGACCTGCAGGTGAATGGGGGCGGTGGCGAGGTGACCATCAACACCATCAGTGGCGACGGCACCATCAAGGTCGGCGCGACCAGTCGACTGCACCTGAAGACGGTGTCGGGCGATTTTGGCCTTGCGCTCGGGCTCGCCGCCGACGGCCGCTTCGAGGCGGAATCGATCAGCGGCGACCTGCGCGTCGATTTCGCGGGGGCGCTGCCGCCCGCCGAGTACGACCTGCAGACCTTCTCCGGCGAGCTCGACACGTGCACGGGCCGCAAGGGTGAGCGCGAGGGCTACGGTCCGACCCATCGCCTGAACTTCCGCGAAGGCGCCGCGACTGCCCGCGTGCGGGTCGACACGAAGAGCGGCGACGTGCACCTCTGCGCCACGAGCAAGTAGGCCCCCTCGGCCGGTCCCTTCGCCGGGGGCCGGTCGCTTGCCTACAATGGCAGGGACCCCGGAGCGTCCATGCCGCGATCGACCCAGAACCGCGCGCCCAGCGCGGTGCCCGAATCCGCACCCCGCTTCGCGCCGGCGCTGCTGGCCTGGTGGCGCCGGCACGGCCGCCACGACCTGCCGTGGCAGCACGACCGCACGCCGTACCGGGTCTGGGTGTCGGAGATCATGCTGCAGCAGACGCAGGTCGCGACCGCGATCCCGTACTACGCACGCTTCATGGCGCGATTCCCCTCCGTGCAGTCGCTCGCGGCCGCGTCCATCGACGAGGTGCTGCACCACTGGTCGGGCCTCGGCTACTACGCCCGCGCGCGCAACCTGCACGCCGCGGCGGCCGCGATGGTCCGCGAGCACGGCGGGCGGGTTCCGGAGTCCTTCGACGCGTTGCACGCGCTGCCCGGCATCGGGCGCTCGACGGCGGGTGCCATCCTCGCGCTCTCGCTCGGCCAGCGTCATCCGATCCTCGATGGCAACGTGCGGCGCGTGCTCGCGCGCTGGTTCGGGGTGGACGGCGTGCCGACCGCGAAGGCCGTCGTCGACGCGCTGTGGGCGCTGAGCGAGGCGGTGACGCCGGGTGCGCAGGCCGCCGCGTTCACCCAGGCGATCATGGATCTCGGTGCGACGCTGTGCACGCCGCGCGAGCCGCGGTGTGCGGACTGTCCGCTTGCCGCGGACTGCGTCGCCCTCGCGACCGAGCGCACCGACGTGCTGCCGACGCCGCGCCCGGGACGAGCCCGGCCGCGACGCGAGGTCGTCTGGCTCGTGCTCCGGGACGGCGACGAGGTCCGGCTCGAGCAGCGGCCGGCGCGTGGCATCTGGGGCGGACTGTGGGGGTTCCCCGAGTTCCAGGCGCTCGGGGAGGCGCGGGATGCGGCACGCGCGCACGGCGTCCCGGCCCGTGCGCGCGGCCGGCGCCTCGAACCGGTGACGCACGAGTTCACGCATTTCACGCTCGTCATCACGCCGCTCCTCCACGACGTCGCACGCGAAGCGCGGGGGCCCGCGCCGGCCGGGGCGCAGGGCGAGACGTGGTACAACTCGCGCCGGCCCGCGAAGCTCGGACTGGCAGCCCCGGTGGCGGCGCTGCTCGCGAGCCTCGCCCGTCCTGCGTGACGCCGGACGCACGGCGAGAACCAGGGTCCGTCCACCCGGCCCGCGCCGGCGCCGGGCCGGCGATGGAGAGCGCACGGGAGACGTGGTACAACTCGCGCCGACCCGCGAGGCGGGGGCTGGTTGCCGCGGCCACGTCGCCGCCCGGGCGCCGGCGCAGTGAAGACGCCCAGAACGGAGAGACCCTGATGTCCCGCATCGTCCAGTGTGTCGTGATCGGCCGCGCCGCGGAGGGTCTCGCGTATGCGCCGTATCCGGGTGAGCTTGGCAAGCGCATCTACAACCAGGTCTCGAAGATCGGCTGGCAGCGCTGGGTCGAACACCAGACGACGCTGATCAACGAATTCCGGTTGACGCCGATTGAGCCGAAGGATCGGGCGTTCCTCGTCAAGGAAATGGAGAAGTTCCTGTTCGGGGCGGGCGCCGAGAAGCCGGCCGGCTTCGTCGATCCGGCCGCGGGCACGCCGGGCACCTGAGGCTGGACGCGCGGTCTTGAAGCGCCGCGCGGCAGGCGCTCGCGGCGCGGGAACGAATGCCATGCGAGTGCGCCTTGACGGCTCCGGGCCTGCCCCGGTCTAATACGCGCCCCGTGACCCTCCGGGCAAAGCGGGTCTCCTTGTAATTCAAGGAGTTGGGACGGCCGGGTAGCTCAGTTGGTAGAGCAGCGGATTGAAAATCCGCGTGTCGTTGGTTCGATTCCGACCCCGGCCACCATTTTCCAAAGTGTTTTCCGTTTCGGATCCAGAGTCCGCAGCGGCCCGCCCGCGCCCGCGGAATCAAGTTCGCTGACGGTCGCTGCAGCTGACCGGGGCGAATCCGCCACCCGGCCGGCGCCAGGCCCCACGAGCGCCTGTCGTGCATCGCGCCTCGCGACCCCCTAAGCTCCGCGTACTCCGATGACCGACCGCATTCCCCCACCTCGGGCGCTCGCCCGCTCCGCGAGCCAGGCGCTCGCGTATCTGCGCGGCCACGCGCGGGTGCTGCTGCTGCCCCTCGTCGTGCTGCTCGCGACGGATGCGGTGGTGCAATCTCTGTGGCTCGGTCAGTCGCCGGGTCAGGCATTGCAGGGCCTCGCCGTCGCGCTGCCGGCGCTCCTGCTGCTCAGCATCGTGGCGCTCAGCATCGGCGCCGCCTGGGTCCGCATTGCGCTCGCGGTGCTGGTGCTCTGCATCAACTACGCGCAGTACGCGTTCTGGGCCTTCTACGGGCGGTTCCTCGGCGCCGGCGAACTGCACCTGGCCGCGGCGAATTCCTCGCACGAGCTGGTCGAGAGCATCGTGCTCTACTTCAGTGGTCCCGCCCTGCTGGCGGCACTGGCGACGACCGCGGCCTATGCCTTCGTCATCTTCAGGCGCGCGCCATTCGCGGCAAGCCGCCGACGGGCGGCCATCGCCGTGCTGGCGCTCGCCGCGTGGTGCATCCTCGTCGACACCGCGATGCCCAGCCAGCGGCTCTATTCGCCGGTGCCGGCGTTCGCGACGACCAACGTCCGCTGGATCGTCGAGCACCTGCGTGCGGAGCAGGCCGTGCACCCCGGCCGGCGCGCCGCACCGCCGCCGTCCGGCGCCGCGGCCGATTTCGACGTGATCTACCTGATCGGCGAGAGCATCCGCGCGGATCGGCTCAAGCCCAACGCCTACGCCCGCGACGTCGCACCGCTGCTGCATTCGCTCAAGCTGCCGCACGTCACCTTCAACAACGTCACGAGCGCGGGCGACTGCACGGGCCGGTCCGTGCCCATGCTGATGGTCCAGCCCGCGCAGCCACTGAACGTCGACCTCTATCGAAGGCCGACGCTGTTCGGCTATGCGAAGCAGGCCGGCTACCGCACCGCGTTCGTCAACTCGAACGAGAACGAATGGCGGGAATTCGTCGACGACAACATCGATACGCTCTACCGCAACGTCGACCCGGCCGGCGGCGAGGATCACTGGGCGTTCCGCACCGACGCGGCGATGCTGCCGGTGATCGACCACATCGCAAATTCGCCCGGCCGCCACTTCATCGTCATCGAGACCTACACCAGCCACTGGCCGTACGGCGACCGCTACGAGAGCTGCCCGGAATGTCGCGTGTACCGACCGGACCTGGTCGGGAAGGCCGTGCCGTTCGCGCCGATCTACCGCGCGAAGATCACGAACAGCTATGACAACGCGATCGTGTATTTCGACCGGTTCGTGTCGCAGACGCTCGCGCTACTCAGGAAGCCGACGCTGATCGTGCTCACGAGCGACCATGGCGAGTCGCTGGGCGAGGAGAACCGGTGGGGGCACTGCTCGGCCGGCATCGAACAGATGCTGGTGCCGCTGACGCTGATCGCGACCGACGAGAACGTCGCGCTGGCGGCCGGGTTCAGCGAGCTCATGCAGAAGGCCGACGTCCCCCTCTCGCACGCGAATATCCTGCCGACCCTGCTCAAGCTGTTCGGCTACGACGTGGCGAAGCTCGAATTCCCCTATGCGGCCGATATCGGCTCCATGACCGGCGCGGGCCGGTCCGAGAGGCCGGTTCTCGTCTCCGAATACGGTGCCGGCGAGCAGACCGTGTCGTTCGGCTTCGTCAGTGCGCAGCGCACGTTCACGCGCATCGAGACCGTCCGGGTGGAGTGACCGGCGCGGCGGCGGCGCAGCCGCCGACTGCCCGGTGCCATCGCCCGCTGCCCGCGGCGGGTCTGGCCGTTTGCGCCGCGCCGCGCGGGGCAGGGCGCGAAGCCCTAGCCGCCCGCGCGAACCGGGCGGGTTACTTCGACAGCTGGAATAGCAGCGAGGAGACCCAGCCCTTGTTGCCGAGTTCGTCCTCGACTTCCCACATCGGACCGTCCTTCTGCCCGGTCGGGTACAGCATCATCCCGGGGTCCAGCGGACGCACGACGGCGCTCTTCGGCGAGGCGCTCGCGTACATGCGCCCCGGTTTCGCCATCGTGACCGCCTGCTGCGCGGCCTCCGCCTTCGCATTCTCCGGCAGCGCAGCGAACTTATCGACCAGGTCCTTGTAGGCGGCGAGGTAGGCCAGCGACACGACCTGGCCGACCTCGGTGTCGGCATAGCCGGTCGCTCCGCCGGCCGCAAAGCCGCCGCCCGAGAAGAAGCCGCCGCCCGCGCCCCAGCCGAGATCGGTCTTCGTCGAGTGGCCTTCCGACATGGCGACCTGCTCCGAGGAGCGCACGTCGGTGACGGTCAGCACGACGTCGGCTGTCTTCTTCTTGAAGCTGATCCCACCGAGGATCGCGCCCGCGCCGTGCGGCAGCAGCCCGCCGAGCAGGCCGCCGATTTGGTTGCCGCCGGCGTTGTTGTTCTTGGATACGAGGTCCGGCACGAGCACGTAGTCCGCCGCCTTCACCTGGCCCTTGCCGACATTCGAGCCCCCGCGCAGTTCACCGCTGCCGGCGAGGGCGCGTTCGGCCTGGGCCGCGGCCATGCCCTTGCCGCGATCCAGCAGCGTGAAGCAGCCCGACTGGTTCACGTAGATCTTGATGAGCGCGGCGGGCGAGCCGAGGCCCACCTCGGTCCACCAGTTCTTTTCCGGTTCGACGACCGCGAGCGTGCCGTACTTTTTCGCGCACTTGGGGATCGTGGCCTCTTCCTTCGTGCGCTGCTGCTGCGCGGTCTCGGCATGTGCGGCCACGGTCGATGCAAGCAGCGTGGCGGTGAACGTGGCAAGCAGGGTGCGGGCGGGCGCGGACATAGAGCTCACTCCATTGAGTTTCCGGGGCACGATGGGCCGGCCTTCATTCGCCGGGTCATTCTGCATGAAAGCCCCGCGCCGCAGGCACGGAGCTCGCCCTCATTGTCGTCGCAGATCGAGGCGTTTGCAAAAGCTGCGGCGCGGTCCATCCACGCGGCGTGCGCAGTCCGTCCGGAGTCACGCTGCGGCGAGGGCCTGCACGGCCGCGACGAGCCGGTCGAGATCGTCGAACGACGTGTAGACCTGCGGAGTCACCCGCACGCCACGGACGCCAGCCGCGTCGATCGCCACGGTGTAGATCCGGAACTCCTCGAAGAGGCGCCGGGCGAGTTCCGTCGGCGCGATGCCCTCGATGCCAACATTGGCGATCGCGCACGACCGCGCCGGATCTCGCGGAGTCTGTACCCGTACCCGTGGCAGATCCCGCACCTGGCCGGTCCAGTGGCGCTGCAGCGCGCGCAGCCGCGCTTCCTTCGCCGCGGCGCCGATGCCCTCGTGGTAGTCGATGGCCGCGCCGATCGTGAGGTCGGTATGCGCCGGATGGGTAGCGACGTGGTTGAGCCGGCGGATGTCCTCGCGCGGATAGGTGTCGTCGCCGAAGATCGGCCACAGGTCCGGCACGCGGTCCCGGCGCACGTACAGGATGCCGGCACCGAGCGGACAGGACAGCCACTTGTGGAGCGAGGCCCCGTAGTAGTCGCAGCCCAGCTCCGGCACCCGGAAGTCCATCTGCGCGAACGTGTGCGCACCGTCGACCATCACCTGAACGCCACGCGCGTGCGCCATCTCGCAGATCGCGCGCACCGGCAGCACGTGCCCGGTGATGTTGACCATGTGCGGCACCATCAGCAGTCGCGTGCGCGGCGAGATCGCGGCCGCGTACACCTCGATGACCGCCTGGTCGCTGGCCGGGTCCTGCGGGATGTCGACGAGGCGGTTGACCATGCCGTGGCGCCGCGACTGCAGCCGGAACATGTCGAGCATCGCGCCGTAGTCCTGGTTCGCCATGACGGCCTCGTCGCCGGGCCGCCAGTCGAAGCCGTTGATGACGGTGTCGAGCGACTCGGTCGTGTTGCGCGTGACGATGATTTCCTCGGCGGTACAGTCGGCAAGCTTCGCGAGCCGGCCGCGCGCCAGGACGCGATCGTCGTCGCGATGCGTGCGCATGTAGCGCGACGCTTCGAAATTGACGCGGCGCACGTTGGATTCGAACGCGGCAAGCACGGGCTGGGGCTGGAAGCAGTAGTAGCCGTTCTCGAGATTCAAGTAGGCCGGATCGAGCCGGAAGTCCGCCCGGATCCGCGCCCAGGTATCGGTGCCCGCCGCGGGCGATGCCCCGGCCCCGCGCGGCGCATCGCCGAGCGCCCACGCCTCGCGCGCGCCGACGAGGCCGAGGGCCGCGGCGGCGGTGCCGCGCAGGAAAGTACGCTTGTCCATGATGGCGAGTCCCTTGTCCGTGCGGTCAGGAAGCCGGTTGCCGGGTGTCGCGGGCAATGGCGCCACTGGCCGCGAGCACCCGACCGTACAGCCGTACGTCCGCGGCCTCGCCCGGCAGTCGCAGCAGGCCCTCGAACGCGAAGCCGGCACGCTCGAGCGTCGCGATCGAGCGGGCGTTGTCCGGGGATACGATCGCGACCAGGCGCGGGAGCCGGAAATGCCCGGCCGCGAGCCGGACGAGCGCCGCGCACGCCTCGCTCGCGTAGCCGCGTCCCCGGAATGCGGGGAGCAGGGCGTAGCCGAGGTCGACGTCCGCAAGCGCCGCGCGCTTGAGCAGGCCCGCGATGCCGACCGGGCGGCCGGTCGCGCGCTCGACGACCTTCAGCAGCCCGAAGCCATGCTCGGCGTAGCTCCTGAGCGGGCCACCCTGCAGGTAGCGCTCGACGTCGTCGCGGTGGCGGACGCCGCGGTCGCCGATGTGGCGGCGGAAGTCATCGTCGTTCAGGAGCGCGACGATGAAGTCGGCGTCGTCGAGCGACAGGGGCGCGTACGCGAGCCTGGGCGACGAGGGGAGGATCGGATCCACGCGGGCTCCAGGGGAGGCGGCCTGAGCGCCAGTGTACGCCGCGTGCCGGCGGTGCCGTGCTGGAATCGCCAATCGCAAACGGCCCCTTCCGAAGGGGCCGTTCCGCAGTCGCCGATCCGGCGGCGTGCGCGGCGCGGGCTCAGCGCGCGCCGAGCTCGTACAGGAATTCGACGTACGACATCGCCGCGTCGTCGAAGCCCGCCACCTTCGGGTTCGCGCTCTCGATCACGTAATACTCGTCCGGGGCGTGCGCGCCCGAGCCGTGGCCGAGGCCGAAATGGCCGCCTGCCATTTTCAGCGGAGCGCCGGTGAAGATGTAGCCCGGCCATGAACCACCGAGCCTCGGGTTGAGGCCGGGCTCGATCGAGTGCCGCCGGTAGATCGCCTGGCTGACCTCGATCAGCCGTGAATGCTCCTCGGTCGTCGTCGGGTCGTAGCCGCCCGTGACGTTCACCTCGATGTCGGTGAAGCCGCGCTTGTCGAGGTGCGCGCGCAGCTTCGCGGCGCTGGCCTGCGCGGTCTGGTTCGGGACCAGGCGGCAGTCGATCTTCGCGACCGCGCGGCCCGGCAGGATCGTCTTGCCGCCCTGGCCGATGTAGCCGCCGACCAGGCCCTCGATGTTGATCGTCGGCTGGCCTGCCAGCCGTTCCATGGCCTCGCGGTAGGACACGTCATGCACCCAGTGCTGCACGCCGAGCGACTTCATCCGCGTCGCCTCGCTGCTGCGCGCGGTCGACGTCGCGATCAGATCCTTCTCGTGCGCGGACAGCGGCTGCACCTCGTCGAACCAGCCGTCGATCGCGGGGTCGTTGCCATCCGGCGTGACCAGCGTGTGCAGCGCCTGCACCAGCCGCCACGCCGGGCTGTCGAGCGCCGCCTTGAGGCTTGAGTGCACGTCCTTCGCCGGTCCGCGACCGGAGTGCGCACCGCTCGAGACGAGCTCCAGCTCGATGATGCCCTTGGAGCCGAGCGCGATCTCGACGTCGCCGTCGGGGCTCTGCGCCGCGAACGGCATGAACACGCCGTCGCAGCGGCGCAGCGCGTCCATGACCTCGGGCCGGTGTACGACGTCGCCGAAGTGCGGCGAGCCGATCTCCTCTTCTCCCTCGGCCACCAGCACGAGGTTGACCGGCAGCTTGCGCCCGGCGGCACGGATCGCATGCAGCGCGGCGAGGAAGGTCGCCTCCGGGCCCTTCTGGTTGACCGCGCCACGGCCGACGATCACCTTGCCGAAGCCGGGCTTGTCGACGAGCGCGGCCTCGAACGGCGGCGACGACCATTCGCGGGGGTCCACCTGCTTCACGTCGTACATGAAGTAGAGTCCGAGCGTGCGCTTGGCGCCCGCATCGAGTGTCGCGAAGATGCCGGGATGGCCCCGCGTCTCGATCCGCGTGACCTGCTGGAAGCCCGCGTCGGTGAGCAGGTCCTGCGTGAACTGGCAGGCCTTCGGCATGTCGTGGTTCTCGGCGGCGATGCCAGGCACGCGGATCCAGTCCTGCAGGCGACGCACGTTGGCCTCGTGCTGCGCCGTGATCGCGGCGCGGATTGCGCCGAGATCCGGTGCCTTGCCGGCGAAGGCGCTACCCGGCAACGCGAGGGCCGCGCCGCCGAGCGCGAGCATCTGCAGCACGTCGCGGCGATCGAGCGTCGAGGCGTTGGTGTCGTCGGTCATGAGCCAGCTCCTGGTTGCGGGGAGGATCGGATGGCGCCAGAGCCTAGCGTACCGTCAATCATGCCCGGTCTGCGCGCCTTCACGGAGGTCGAGCGCCAGGTAGCGGGCGTCCGGGATCGGATTGTAGAGGTAGGCCGGGATCGGCCGGAAGCCGGCCCGGGTGTACAGCTGCAGCGCCGCAGTCATCGACGCCAGCGTGTCGAGCCGCATCACGGCATAACCCTGTTCCCGGGCGAGCGCGCAGATCCGGCCGACGAGCCTGTCGCCGATGCCCCGGCCACGCGCCTGCGCCTGCACGTACAGGCGCTTCATCTCGCATGCGTGCCCCTCCAGCGGGCGCACGGCGACGCACCCGCACGGCCGGCCGCCCGAGTCGGCGATCAGGATCGCGCCGCGCGGCGGCGCGTAGGCGCCCGGCAGCGAGTCGAGCTCGGCCGCGAACCCCTGGAACGACAGGTCGATGTCGAGGCCCGCGGCGTACTCGCCGAACAGCGCGCGCACGGTGGCCGCGTCCTGCGGGAATCGGGCCGCACGAATCCGCAGGTCGGTCGGCGGGGGCACCGGCGCGTTCAGAGATGAACCCCCTCGACGGCGAGTCCCTCGGCGCGCCAGCGCAGCATGCCGCCGGCGAGGTTCGCGACCCGTGGCACGCCGCCGCGGACCAGCACAAGGCTCGCCTGCGCCGAGCGCCCGCCCGCGCGGCACACCGTGACGATCGGCCGCGTGCGGTCGAGGGACGGCAGCGTCGCCGCGAGCGTCGACAGCGGCACCAAGCGCGCGCCGGGAATGTGGCCGAGCGCATCGACGAACTCCGCCGGCTCGCGCACATCGAGTACCTGCACCTCGCCGAGGCGTTCGGCAAGCGTGGTCGGCTCGATCTCCCAGACGCCACCGAACGTGAACGCGAGCGGGGCCCAGGTCGGCTCGTCCGGCAGCTCGCCGCCGCCGGCCGGCCGGCCACAGGCGAGGTTCGCGGGCACCGCGATGTCCATCAGCTTGGGGTGCGGCAGGCCGAGGTTCTGCATGTAGCCGACGAAGTCCGACTCGTTGAGATCGCCGCCGAGGCGCGTGTTGTAGCGCAGCTCCTCCTCGACGCTCGTGACCGTGAGGCCGCGGTAGTCGTGGCCCGGATACAGCAGGCAGGACGGCGGGAGCGTCAGGATCTGCGCGCGGATCGAGCGATAGAGCGTCGCCGCGTTGCCCTGCTGGAAGTCGGCCCGGCCGCAGCCGCGGATGAGCAGCGCATCGCCTGTGAACGCCGCGCTGCGATCGTCGAGCACGTAGGTGAGGCAGCCGCTGGTGTGGCCGGGGGTCGCGCGCACGTCGAGGTGGCGGGACCCGAACGGGATGCGATCGCCGTGCTGCAGCAGGCGGTCGGCGCCATGGGCGCCGGCGCTCGCGGCGAGCGTGATCGCGCTGCCGCACCGTTCGCGTAGCAGCCAGGCTCCGGTGACGTGGTCGGCATGCACGTGGGTGTCGAGCGTCGCGACGAGCCGGAGCCCGAGCTCGCGCACGAGCGCGCTGTCGCGCCGGACGTGCTCGAACACGGGATCGATCAGCACGGCCTCGCCGCCGTGACCGAGCAGGTAGGTGTAGGTGGAGGAGGTCGGATCGAAGAGTTGCCGGAAGGTCAGCACCTCGTGTTCCTCATGCGGACGGCAGGCCTCAGCGGCGCTGCTGCCAACCCTCGAGCGTGGCGCGCAGGTAGTCCGCATTGCGCGCGATCGCCCCCTCGAGGACCGCGACCTGGGTGCGGGCGCCGTCGCGGTCGCCGCGCTCGACGGCTTCGGTGAGGCCCGGGTACTCGAGGTGCGCATAGGTGTAGCGCGCGGCATAGAGCAGGTGCCGGAACCAGGGCCGGCCCGGGATGCCCGCGGGGTCGAGCCAGTTCGCCTCGGCGCCGCGCAGGCGGTCGTTGAGGTACTGCAGCTGCGCGGGTGTCGCCGCGCCGGCCGCGAGGTCCGCAGCCGTGCGCTCGCCGAGCGCGCGGCCTGCCTCGCGCAGCGAGGCGAGCCCCGCGTGCAGCGCCGCGAACGAGGGCACCGAGGCGTTGGCCGGGACCCGCGCCTCGAGCTCCGCGAGGAAGTCCTGCAGTGCGCGCGCGTTCGCATCGAAATCGAACGGCACGACATCGGCGTTGGCGAGGCGCAGCGCCGTGACCCCCCAGATGCGCGTCAGCGCCGTGTGGTAGGTGAACTCCGGATCGCCGACGTGCTCCATCCAGTAGTGGTCGTCGTAGGCGGAGTGATAGACGCCGTAGTCGCCGGTGAACCCGAGGTTGATGACGGGCCGGCCGAGGTGGTTCAGGAAGACGGTGTGGTCCGAGCCGCTGCCGATGCGGGTGTCGACGAGATCGCGGTCCGAGGCCGGTGCCGCGCCGTGATCGCGCGCCCAGGTCGCGCGCCAGGCGTCGAGCAGCGGCCGGCCGGACGGCGCCGGGACATCCCGCGCCGCCTCCAGCAGCATGGGTCCGAGCGAGGCGACGGCGGAGGGCGCGAAGCTGAGCCCGTCGGGACCGGCCGTCGTCGCGGCGCCGGCCACGGATTCATCGACGTTGAGGTAGGCGACGAGCTTCTCGCCGAGCTCCTTCGCGAACTGCTCGCCCCACTCGGTGGAGCCGGTGAGCGCGTACTCCTCGCCGTCCCAGCTGCAGGCGACGATCGTGCGGCGCGGCCGGATGCCCTGCCGCTTGAGTTCGCCGAGGCTTCGCGTCAGTTCCAGCATCGACGCGGTGCCGCTGACGGGGTCGACGCCGCCGTACGCCCAGGCGTCGCGATGGTTGCCGACCAGGATCCATTCATCGGGCCGCTCCGCGCCGCGGATGCGTCCCTCCACGACCGTGTAGGTCTGCAGGCTCGTGTCCATGTCGGCGTGGACGTGCACTCGCACCGCGCCGTTGTAGCGGTAGGTGATCGGCAGGGCGCCCTGCCATGCGGGACCGACCGGTTCGCCGGTCATCGCTTGCAGCAGCGGCCGTGCGTCGCGCGCCGACAGCGGCAGTGCGATGATCTTCGGCAGCGAGCGGGCCTTGTCGCGCGCGATGTGCCGCGCGCCGGGAACCGACGCCCAGCCCGGCGTCGTCGGATCGCCCGGGACGATGAAGTCGTAGGTGATCGCGCCGCGCTGGATGTGGCTGTCCGGTCCCCACGGGCCGTCCGGGAACGTCTTGCCACGCGGGGCGCCATCCTCGGCGGGATCCGAGTAGATCAGCAGGGCCTTCGCGCCCTCGCGTTCCGCGGTCAGGGCCTTGAACCCCCGGTAGCTGTACGGGTTCGAGTACCGCACGATCACGATCTTGCCGCGTACGCTGATGCCGTGCTGCCTCAGCAGGGCATAGTCGTCGGGGTTGCCGCTGTGGGCGTAGACGAGTTCGCCGGTGACGTCGCCAGACGCGGAGTAGCCGAAGTACGCGCCCGACACGGCCGGGTTCGCGCTCGCCGGATCGCCGGGCACCGCGTCCTCACGCAGGCCCGCGCGGAACTTCGTCGGTGCCACCATCTCGAGCGCGACGTGGCGCGGGCTCGAGTGCAGCACCTCGTAGTGGCGCAGCGTCACGTCCTCCCAGCCTTGCGCGCGCCAGGCCGATGCCACGACGTCGGCGAGGCGTGTGTTCTCCTTCGATGCAGCGGGATGGGGTTCGGTCGTGAACTGCCGGTGCCACTCGCGCGCCTGCGCCGGGTCCGGCAGGCCCTGGAACGCGGATTCGAGCCGATGCTCGGCCGCGGCATGCGCGGGCGTGAAGCCGCTGATCGGCGCGGACCCCGGATCCTCGGCCGCGGCGGCGCCGGTGACCAGGCTGCAGGCGAGGAGGAGGCGGGCGGGCATGGTGCGGCGGGTCATGGCGTGCTCCGGCGGTTCAGTGCAGGGCGCGGACGACAGCCGCGAAGAAATCCTGGTCGTCGACGATGTCCATGCCCTCCGGCTTGGACTGCGCACTCCAGACGACGATGACGACCCGTTCGTCCGGATTCACGTAGATGAACTGGCCGAAGATGCCGACCGCCTGGAACGCGTGGCCGGGGTCGGGCGAGTCGGCCGTCGCGGTCGTCGGCCACCAGAAGTAGCCATAGTCTATCCGCCCGCCGCCGGTCAGCGTCGTCGGCGAGCCGGCGTCGCGCACCCAGCCATCCGGCAGCGTGTCGCGCCCGCCGATCACGCCGTGCTCGACGATGTACTGGCCGAACCGGCCGTAGTCGCGCAGTGTCGCGCTGAAGCCGCTGCCGGCAACCTCGGAGCCGCCCGGCGCCGTCAGCCACCAGGTGGCCTCGGACTCCATGCCGTACGGCTTCCAGATCCGCTCGGAGAGGAACTTCGACAACGCCATGCCGGTGGCGTCGTGCACCAGCTGCCCGGCGACGATCGTGTCGCCGGTGCTGTAGTTGAGCGCGGAGCCCGCCGGCGTCGCGCGCGGCAGCGAGGCCATCAGCGCGAGCGCGGCGCCGGGCCGCTGCGCGATCTGGGCCTCGAGCAGGTGGCGGCGATCGGACGAGGGGTCGGTGTAGGTCTCGTTCCAGCGCACGCCCGAGGTCATCGTCAGCAGCTGGCGGATCGAGACGTCGTCGTAGGCGCTGCCCTTGAGCGCCGCCACGTAGCGCGTCACGCGATCATCGAGGCTGCCGATGCGACCCTCCCGGAGCGCGACGCCGATCAGCGTCGAGGTGATCGACTTGGCGATCGACATCGACATCCAGTGCGTGTCGGGCGTGTTGCCGTACTGGTAGAGCTCGCGCGCGACGGCGCCGTCCTTGAGCACGAGGAGCCCCGCGACGCGGTTGACCGCGAGGTAGTCGTACAGGTCCCAGGCGCGCCCCTTGGAGCGAAAGCGCAGGTCACCGAGCGGCCGCGTGGCCGGCGGCAGTGGTCGCGGATGGCGGGATGGCTCGATCCGGCTCGACGGGAACAGCCGGTCGATGTGCCTGAACGTCGAGACCGCAAGGTCCGGCGTCAGCGCGCCGTCGTAGACCTGCCGCACCGATGCGATCGGCTCTGCGGGCGCAGCCGCAGCCGCCGTGGCGGCGGTGTCGGCACGCGCCAGCGCGGCGAGGGCGAGGCCGGCGCAGAGCGCGAGGGTGGCGGGTCGGGTCATGGGCGGTTCCTCGGAGGCAACCGCCCGACGATATCGGCATGGCGGGCCGTGCGCCAGCGCCCGGCCCGCCCGGCGTTCAGAGCAGCGCGAGGTCCACCGCGATGTTGCCGCGCGTCGCGTTCGAGTACGGGCACACCGCATGGGCCTTCGCGACGAGATCGCCTGCGACCTGCCGATCGAGGCCGGGCAGTGACACGGCGAGCCGCACCGCGATCCCGAATCCGTGCACGGTCGGGCCGAGGTCGACCGTCGCCTCGATCGCGGCTGCCGCGGGGACCGCCACCTTGTCCTGCCCCGCGACGAACTTCAGTGCGCTGAGAAAGCAGGCCGCGTAGCCGGCTGCGAACAGCTGCTCCGGGTTCGTGCCGGTGCCCGGGCCGCCGAGCGACGTCGGCGCCGCGAGCTTGACCGCGAGCAGTCCGTCGTCGCTCCGTGCCTCGCCGTCGCGCCCGCCGGTGACGTGTGCGTGGGCCGTGTAGATCACCTTGTCGAGGGGGGTCGTCATGCGATGCTCCTGTGGGTTCCGCCACGGTCTGTGCCGGCAATGGAGCCACTTTAGCGAGCATGTCCCCTGCCCACGATGGAAAGATCGGATCGGCGCGATCGGCGCGGCCTATGGTCCAGGACCTCGCCGGCTAGAGCACACCGGCGACGCAGCGGAAGCCGACCGTCCGGCGGCGGTCCGCCCTATACCCAACTCCCCCGTGGCGATAGGCGGCGGCCGGGAATGTTGGCAAGATCGGTACGCGCCCGCGCGGCGGGCGCCGAAATCCCGAACGACCCGGAGGATGCTGCGATGGAGAGCCGGAGACAGTTCCTCGGTGCGCTCGCCGCGCTGCCAGTCCTCGCCGGGACGTTCGTCGAGGGTCCTGCCGCCGCAGCGCCGGCCGCCGCCGCCGGCGGCGCAAGCGACGCCGAACTCTTCGAGCGCCTCCGGCGCGATCTGGCCTTCCCGCGCGAGGTCACGTACTGCAACACCGGCACGCTCGGCGCCGTGCCCAACGAGGTCATGGATGCGATGGTGCGTGGCCTGCGCGGCACCGAAGCGACGCTACCCGACTGGCCGTATTTCCAGCCGGATGGCGAGCCACTCACCGGATACCAGCCGCTGCTGGCGGCGCGCACCGCCGCCGCGCGCTTCCTCGGCGCCGATGCCGCCGAACTCGCGATCACCCAGAACGCGACGATGGGCATGAACATGCTCGGCAACGGCCTCGACTGGCAGGCCGGGGACGAGGTGCTGACGACCGACCAGGAGCATGGCGGGGCCGTCTCGATCTTCCGCCTGCAGGCGAAACGGCGCGGCATCGTGCTCAAGGAGCTGCCGCTGTCCAAGGCCGCCCCCGGCGGCCCCGCGGCGATCGTCGAGATGTTCAGGTCCGCCGCCGGCCCGCGCCTGCGCGCGATCATGGTCAGTCACGTCACCTCGCAGCTCGGCATCCGCATGCCCGTGGCCGAACTCATCGCCCTCGCACGGGAACGCGGCGCGCTGTCGCTGATCGACGGCGCCCAGGCGGTGGGGCAGATGCCGGTCGACCTGCACGCGCTCGGCTGCGATGCCTATGTTGCGAGTCCTCACAAGTGGCTGCTCGCGCCGAAGGGCACGGGCCTGCTGTACGTGCGTGCGCCGCTGCAGGAGCACCTGTGGACGACGCTTGCCAGCTACCAGTGGGACCACACCGAAGTCGGCGCGTTCCGCTTCATGCAGTACGGCACCGGCAGCACGGCTCTCATCGACGGGCTGCTGGCGGCGCTTGCGCTCGGCGAGCGCCATACGATGGAGCGCATCGAGCGCTGGAACATGGCGCTCGCGGCGCGCCTGCGCGACGGGCTCGAGCGGATTCCGCGCGTGGTGCTCGCCTCGCCCGGCGACCGGCGCCTCGCGTCCTCCATCACGACCTTCAGGGTCGACGGCGTCGGCGCCCGGGACCTGCAGAACGCCCTCTGGAAGCAGCGGATCCGGGTGCGCGCGCAGGGCGATGACAAGGGCGTCCGCCTGTCGGCGCATATCTACGTCGCGCCGGCGGACATCGACCGCGTGCTCGGCGTGGTCGCGGCGCTCGCCGCTGCCTGACGGACGACGGGGCCATCGTTCGCCGCGCGGAAACGCCACGTTCCCGCGGCGTAGGCTGTGCAGGCGGGACCGGGTCGTGCAGGATCGCCACCCATTGAGTCGCCGCGCCCGCTCCGGGGCGCAGGCGCCGCGCATCGGCCACCGAAGGACAGCACCATGAGCGACATCGTCATCGTTTTCCACAGCGGCTATGGCCACACGCGCAAGATCGCCGAGGCGATCGCCGCGACGAGCGGCGCCCAGCTGCTGCCGATCGATGCCGACGGTGATCTGCCCGCCGGCGGCTGGGAGGCGCTCGCGGCCGCGAAGGCGATCGTGTTCGGGACGCCGACCTACATGGGCGGCCCGTCGTGGCAGTTCAAGAAGTTCGCGGATGCCTCGAGCAAGCCGTGGTACACGCAGGCCTGGCGGAACAAGCTCGCCGCCGGCTTCACGAACTCGGCTTCGATGAACGGCGACAAGCTCTCGACGCTGCACTACCTGTTCACGCTGAGCCAGCAGCACAGCATGCTGTGGGCGGGCACGGGATTGATGCCGAGCAACGCGAAGAGCTCGACTCGCGATGACATCAACTACGTCGCCTCGTCGTCCGGCCTGATGACGACGACGCCTTCGGACGCATCGCCGGACGAGATGGTCGCCGGCGACCTCGCGACCGCGGCCAGGTTCGGCGAGCGCGTGCGCGAGGCGCTGGCGCTGTTGAAGGGCTGAGATTTCGCCTAGAAGTGCAGGCCGATGATCGCCTTCAGGACCCAGGGATCCGAGGCGCTCGTCAGGCCGCGGCCGATACCGACCTCGAGATCGAACGAGCCGAAGTCCCGGTCGAGGACCGCGTACACGTGGTTGCTGCGATCGCCGACGGACCCCAGCGAGCGCAGCGGTCCCACTTCGCTGTAGCTCTCGAGGCCGAGCTGCGTGTCGTGACCGACGTCGCGTGCCACCTTGATGTCGACGCCAAGCTCCGCCGGACCGCCGTGGGGCGACAGCGAGGCATCGATGTCGAGGTTGCCCGCCACCAGCCAAGGGCCGCGGCGCAGTCCCCAGATGCCCTTGAGTTCGTAGTTCCAGGGCTGCTCGGCGACCGCGAGGCTGCTGCGGCCGACCTCGAGGTTCACGCCCCAGAACGCGCCCTGCTTCTCGTCGTGCGGTGCGATGTACTTCAGTCGCATCTTGGCGCCGTCGACGTGGAACCCGCCGCCGGCGTCGCGGGCGGTGAGCACGTAGGCGCCGAGCTCGAGCCCCGGCGCGATGCCGTAGTAGAACTCGGGAGTGAGCCGGTAGACGTGGTCCGCGGGCCGCCCGCCCGGATAGTCGGCATCGGGGGTGCCGGACAGCGCGTAGTTGTTGTGAACGTCGAGGCCGAACTTGCCCGGCGCCGTCGCGTCATCGAGATAGACCTGGATCTCCTCCGGTGCCGCGACGGCGAGCGACCCCGTGCAGGCAAGTCCCATAGCGCCGAACGTCAGTGCCGCGAGCCGCGCGCGCGCGCGGCCGACGAGGCGGGCGCTATGCACCCGCGATTACCGTCACGGCGCCACGCGAACGAGCTGCGATGTGATCAACGAGGACGACTCCCGCGCGGCTCGGCGCGCCCACGCAGTTCCGCGCCCTCGATCTTTGCCAGCTTCGCATCCGTGCCATCTCCTAAAGACGGTCCAGTATAGATCGACCGGCGCCGGATCACCTTCGGTAGAATTCCCACTCCGCCGTTGCGTAGCGCAGTGGAGTGGATCATGGCGCGTCGATTCATGTTGGTCGATGTCTTCAACTCGGGACCGGTCTCGGGTAACCCGCTCGCCGTGGTCACGGCCGCCGAGGGCATGACCAGCCTCGCCATGCAGCGACTGACACGCTGGCTCAATCTCTCCGAAACGGCGTTCCTGCTGCCACCGACGGATCCGCGGGCCGACTACCGGGTTCGTATCTTCACGCTGGACCGGGAATTGCCGTTCGCCGGGCACCCGACGCTCGGATCCTGCCATGCGTGGCTCGCCACGGGCCTGGCCCCTCGCGATCCTGCCTGCGTCGTGCAGCAGTGCGACGCCGGGCTGGTCCGCATCCGGCGCGACGCCGATAGGTACGCGTTCGCCGCTCCCGAGGACCTGCGCTGCGGGCCGGTGGACGAGGTGCTCGTGCAACGACTCGCGGCGTACCTGCGCATCGAGCGCGCCCGGATCCTCGGCGCGCGCTGGGTCGACAGTGGTCCGGGTTGGGTTGCGGTGCGGCTCGCCTCCGCCGCCGAGGTGATCGCACTCGAACCGGCGCCGGGCTTCGACGGCCAGCTGGACCTCGGCGTCGTCGGGCCCCACGAGCCGGGTGCCGAGGCGCAATTCGAGCTGCGCGCCTTCTTCTCGGCACCGGACGGCACGATCCGCGAGGACCCGGTGACCGGCAGCCTCAACGGCTCGGTCGCGCGCTGGTTGCTCGAGACGGGTGAGGCCCGCGCGCCGTACATCGCAGCGCAAGGCACGCGCGTCGGGTGTCGTGGTCGGGTCCATCTGTCCGCGCAGCCGGACGGCACGATCTGGGTCGGTGGGCGGGCGACGACGGTCGTCGCCGGCGAACTCGCCGGCTGACGCCGGGAACGTCGCCTGCATGGCCGGCCGCCCTGCCTGCGGATCCGTGCGCCGTCGCTCAGCGCGGCAGCGAGACGCGTACTCTCAGCCCGCGGTTGCCCGGGCCCGGCAGGTACTGAACCACGCCGCCATGGCGCTCCGCGATGCGTGCCACGATCGACAGGCCAAGGCCGGTGCCGCTTCCCGAGGGCTGGCTGGCCCTGAAGAATGGCTGGCCGAGGCGCGCGAGATCCGCAGCCGGCAGGCCCGTGCCATTGTCGGTCACGACCAGCGTCGTCATGGCGCCGTCCAGCACGACTCCCACGTCGATGCTCGCGCCGCGCCCGGCATAGCGCATGGCATTGTCGACCAGGTTGCGGACCATGACCTCCACGAGCAGCGGCTCCGCGCGCACGGTCACATCGTCCACCGCCGCGAGGCCGAGGTCGATGCCGGCCGCATGGGCCTGCGGGGCGAGGTCGGCGACCACGTCGCGCGCTGCGCTGTCGGGTGCGGCGAGAGCAGATTCGGCCTGTGCGCGGATGCCCGCGATCGGCGTGCGCAGTTCGTGTGCCGCGTCGGACGTGAACCTGCGCTCCGACTCCAGGCGATCGCGTATGCGCGAGAACAGTTCATCGAGCTGCGCCACCAGGGGCGCGACCTCGTCCGGCACCTGCGCCACGGCCACCGGGCCGAGATCCGATGCGCGTCGCCTGCGCAGGTCGTCGCCGAGCAGCGTGAGTGGCCGTAGTGCGCGGCTGACGGCGATCCAGACGAGCAACCCGAATAGCGGAATCGCCGCGAGCAGGGGCCACAGCGTGTGCTCGACGAATCGCTGCGCCATCCGCTCGCGTCCGGCGCGGCCCTCGGCCACCTTCACCACGAGCCCATGGGCGCGCATGCTGAAGCTGCGCCAGGGCTTGCCGTCGATGACCGGATCGTCGAAGCCGTCCGCCACGGGCGTCAGGGCCGCGGCCGGCGCGCCCGACGAACGGCGCAGCAGCTGGCCGGACTCATTCCAGAGCTGGAAGGTCACCTGGTTCGCATAGGGATGCCCATCGTCGTGATCGGCGTGCTCCGATTCCGATTCCGATTCCGACTCGTCGATGTCGTGCCGCGCTCGCGCGGCGAGCAGCGTCGCGGCCTGCACGAGGTGTGCATCGAGTACCGCGTCAATCTCGCGCCGCGCGTCGGCGACGGTCAGCGCGCCGATGGCGATCCAGGCGCCGCCCGCCGCGCCGAGCAGCAGCATGACAAGGCGGCGGCGCAGGGACGGCCTAGCCACGGACAACGCCGTCGCGCGGGATCATGTAGCCGACGCCGCGCACCGTCGAGATTAGGTTCGCGCCGAGCTTGCGGCGCAGGTGATGGACGTGGACCTCGATCGCATTGCTCTCCAGGCCCTGGTCCCATTCATAGAGCCGGGACTCGAGCTGCTGTCGCGTCAGGACGCGGCCGACGTTCAACAGCAACTCGTGCAGGAGCGCGAATTCCCGCGGTGCCAGCTCGACGGGCTGCCGGGCGGTGAGCACGAGCACCGGCGTGCGGTCGTTCCGGGCCCGCAGCCGGGCGAGCAGATCGAGCCCACCGAGTCGTGGCAGCCCGAGGTCGAGGACGACGACCGAGAAGGGCTCGGCGCCCAGTGCCGCATCCGCCGCGACGCCGTCCTGCACCCACTCGACGGCGCAGCCCGCCCGCCGAAGCCCCGCCTGCAGGCCCTCGCCTAACAGCTCATCGTCCTCGACCAGCAGCACGCGCATCGTTCAATCTTCGTCCTTCCGCGCGGCCGGTGCCACCGCCACCGGTGTGCCGGTGCCTGGCCCGACCTCGCTGGCGACCGGGCTCGCGCGTGCGGTCCAGCCGATGACGAGGCCCACCGCGGCGATGACGCCCACCGCGACGAGCGCATGCTGGTGGCCCGCGCCTTCGCTCGCTCGAGCGCGCTTGCGGCCAGTGAGCATGGCCAGGGCCAGGTTCTCGCGATGCAGGAGGCTCGACAGCACGACTGCCGCGATGTGCACCACGACGAGGCCGAGCCAGGCGCCGGCGAGCAGTTCATGCAGGTCCTCCATGCTTTCACCACCGAGATCCTGGTAGCGCAGCCAGCCGCTGATGCCGGTCGCGGCGCCGAGACCGAGCAGGGCGACGATCGCCCAGCCGCCGGCCGGGTTGTGGCCCGCGTGGGCCGCGGGACGTCCACGGGCGATGCCGCCGAGGTAGCGCAGGACCGCGCCCGGGCCGCGGACGAACTCGGCGAAGCGCGCCGGTCGCGTGCCGACGAGACCCCACATGATCCGGAACGCGATCAACGCGAGGACGCCGTAGCCGAGGGCGACATAGACGTTGCGCCAGCGCTCGGAATCGCCGAGGGCATAGGCCAGCGCGAACAGCAGTGCGAAGCCCCAGTGGAACGCGCGCACCGGCCAGTCCCACACCAGCACGGCGAGTCGGGTCGGGTCGTTCATCGCGGGATCCTCACGCTGTCCTCGTCGAAATTCCCCTGCGCGGCGCCGGCATGGCACGCGCCGCAGTTCGCCGCACTGCGGACCGCAGGGCGCTTCCAGACCGCGGGCGCCACCTCGGCGTGCTCGTGGCGGAACCACGCCGATGTCGTGATCCGCGGCGCGCCCTCGGCGCGCACCGCGCCCGGTCCCGAACGTGCCGCGAGGTAGCCGCGGATCTCGCGCACGGTCGCGGGGGCGAGCGACGCATCGACGCCGTAGTGGTGGTCGAGCCCGTCGAGCACCGCGCTCCAGGATCCGGTCGGCAGCAGGCGTGCGGGGAACGGGATGTGGCAGCTGCCGCACTCCTCTCGCCACGTGGCGGCCGGTCCCGCGCCGCCCGCGGCAGCGCGCGGCGCCGCGTTGGCCTGGCTGACGAGCAGCACGGCCAGGAACGCCGATGGGGCGAACCACACGGTGACATCCAGAAGGTTCCGGCGATCTTCGTTCTTCATGGCGGTGCTGCTCACTTGAGTGACATGAGGTAGGCGACGACATCGGCCTGCTCGGCGAGCGAGCAGGGGCGTCCGACGACGTCGCGGCAATTGCGGTGGAACCACTTGTCGGTCTTGGCCCGGTCCGTGAGCCGCGTCGGCTCCGCACTCGGCGCCATCGGCCGGATCGACTTGCCGGTGACGGCATGGCGCCCGTCCTGGCGCGGATCGGCGGTGTGGCACGACGCGCAGCTCCACTCGGCGCGCCGCGTCTTGAAGAAGGATTCGCCCCGGGCGGCCGAGGGCGCGACGGGCGTGCCCTCGCGGGCCGCATCGGCGACGAGCCCCGACAGCAGGTCCGCCTGCGTGCCGGCGAAGGTGGGGGCGCTGAGCGCGAGTGCGAATGCGACGGGGAGCAGGCGTCGGATCATGGGCCACCTCGGGTTGCTTCATCGATGGCGCAAGGGTACGGACGGTGGCTTATCGCAACCTTAAGGCCGAGCGGGCCGGCCTGCCGCTATGCTGGGGACCTCGTTTCCGCCGTTCGTGCAGGTGTCCGCATGCTCCCAGCTCCCCGTCCCGATCGACGCGTGCTCGAGGGTCGATACGTCCGCCTCGAACCCCTCGCGGACCGCCACGCGGCCGCGCTCGCGGCGATCGTCGGCACCGCCGCCACCGCGCCGCTCTACGATTACCTGCCCGAGGAACCCCCGGCCGACGCCGCGACGGTAGCCGCGTGGGTCGCCACCGCGGCGGCCTCGGTCGACCCGCTCTACTTCGCCTGCGTCGATCGCGCGACCGGTCTTGCCGTGGGGCGACAGTCGCTGCTCAGGATCACGCCCGAGCATGGCGTGATCGAAATCGGCCACATCCTCTGGGGCCCGCCGATGGCGCGCAGCCGCCTTGCGACCGAGGCGCTGTACCTGACCGCCGCGTACGTGTTCGACGTGCTCGGGTACCGGCGCTTCGAGTGGAAGTGCAACGCGCTGAACGCGCCGTCACGGCGCGCCGCGCTGCGCTTCGGGTTCGAGTTCGAGGGGATCTTTCGCCAGCACCTGTGGGTGAAGGGCCGCAACCGCGATACGGCGTGGTTCGCGATGCTCGACGGCGACTGGCCGCGGCTGCGCCGCGGCTACGAGGCTTGGCTCGACGCGGCGAACTTCGATGCCGAGGGCGTGCAGCGACGCACGCTCGGAGGCTGCCTCGCCGCCGCGCCGGGCTGAGCCCGGCGCACGGCGCGACGCCTCAGCGCATGCGGCTGAGCGTGTCGTCCTTGAGGATGATCTGGTGGTAGAGGCCGGCGGCGACGTGCAGGCCGATCAGGCCGAGCAGGCCCCAGGCGAGCCAGCCATGGATGTCGCCGACCTCGTGGCCCCAGGGGACGTCGTGCGTGAGCAGGTTCGGCAGCGAGATGCCGCAGCACACGCCGACCACCCATTCCCGCCAGTTGGCGTTCGCCCAGCCGAGCACCGGGATCACGAGCATGCCGAGGTAGAGCAGGCCGTGCGTGATCGCGGCGATGCGCTTCTGCTTGCCGTCCTCGGCGCCGGTCGTGAGCGGCGGGCGCGCGACGCGCCAGATCACGCGCACCACCGCGAGCAGCAGGATCAGGACGCCGACGGTGACGTGCCAGCCGATCAGCCCCTCGGGCTTCGTCCCCTTGTGCACGTCCGGCATCAGGTACGCGATCACGAACTGCGCGATGATCAGCAGCGCGACGGCCCAGTGCAGCAGCTTGGCGACGGCATTGTAGGTACGCGTGAAGGTCGGGCGCTGGGACATCTACGGCTACTCCAGGCAGGGTCTGGTTCAGGTGGTGCCGATCGGCACCGACGAACGAAGGGTACACGGAACCCGCTGCGGCGCGCTTGCGCGCGACCCGCGGTCGCGATTCAGGAGTCGCGCAGCGGCTGCGCCATCTGCGCCGGTTCCTCGATGGGCGCCTGCGCGGCCACACGCTCGCGCGCCGGCACGCAGTAGATCGCCACGGGCGAGGTGCGACCCCGCAGCTCGAGCGGTGGCAGCGGGATGACGTCGCTGGACGTCGCCGGATCGAGCGAGTGGGCGACGCTGGCCGAGAACAGCACCTCGCCCGCGCGCGCGCGCTGGCAGAGGCGCGAGGCCACGTTCACCGTGTCGCCGACGAGGGTTGCGCGGCGCAGGGTGGGGGGGCCGAGCGCGACGAACGCCAGTGCGCCGACGTGCACGCCGATGCCGATGCCGGTCGGGACGCCGAGGCGATCCTCCCAGCGCGCCGAGACGGGCTGGAACGCCGCGATCATCGTGCGGCTGGCCTGGACGGCGGCGCGCACCGGCGCGACGCCGGCCTCGTCCAGACCGAAGCCCGCCATCAGCGAATCGCCGGCGAGATGGAACACCGTGCCGCCATGGCGCTCGACCGCGGGCGTCAGGGTCGTGAAGAATTCCTCGAGCAGCCCGGCGACCGCGTCCGGCAGCAGCCCTTCGGCCAGCGTCGTGTAGCCGCGCAGGTCCACGAACAGCACCGTGCCGCGCACAGTCTGCACTCCCAGCGGGCGTTCATCGAGGATCCGGACCGACATGCGCTCTCCCTATGCCCGTAAGGGTAAGCCGTTGGCGCGCTGGGTGCCAAGCATTCGGGCGTCGGGCGCCCTCCGGCGGATGGCGTGCTCTAATGCCGGCCTCCCGTTCACCCGAGTCCGGTCGCCGTGCAAGCGGATCTGCCCCTCGCCGACCCCCGGCCCGACCGGGTCGCCGTCGCCGACCAGGTCGTGCTGCTGCGCGGCTTCGTCGCGACCGCGCCGCTGCGCGAGGCGATCGCGACGATCGAGCGCAGTGCGCCGTTCCGGCACCTCGCGACCCCGGGCGGGGGCCGGATGTCGGTCGCGATGACGAACGCCGGGGCCGTCGGCTGGCACAGCGATGAGAATGGTTATCGTTACGTCGATGTCGATCCGCTGACCGGGGCGCCCTGGCCGGCGATGCCGGCGGCGTTCGCGGACCTGGCGCGGCGCGCGGCCGCCGCGGCGGGCCATCGCGATTTCGTCCCGGACTGCGCGCTGGTCAATCGCTACGTTCCGGGCGCCCAGATGGGGACGCACCGCGACTTCGACGAGCGCGACCTCGGCCAGCCGATCGTGTCGGTGTCCATCGGGCTGCCGGCGACCTTCGTCTGGTACGGGGCGACCCGCGGTGATCCGCCTCGACCCGTGCCGGTGATGGATGGGGACGTCCTGGTGTGGGGCGGGCGGGCTCGCGCGGGCTATCACGGCGTGCGCCGGCTGCGGGCCGGGGCCGACCCGACCGCGGTCCGGCACAACCTCACGTTCCGGCGCGCGCGCTGACCGGATCCTGCAAGAGACGCGGTAGCATTCACGGATGCGCACCGTCCCCATCGAACTCTCGCGCCACCCCGCCTCGCCGCCGCTGGCGGTCGCAGTGGAGGGGCGCTGCGTCGCCGCGGCGGACGGCGGGCTCGAGGTCCAGTTCGAGCTGCGCGGCGACCTCGCGTCGATCGTGCTGCCGCCCGCGGGGGCGCCGGATCGCCTCGACGGGCTGTGGCGCCACACCTGCTGCGAGGTGTTCCTCGGCCACGCCGGCGGACCGGATTACCTCGAGTACAACCTGTCCCCGTCCGGTGCGTGGGCCGCCTACGCGTTCAGCGCCTACCGCGTGCCGGCCGCCGTGCCCACCGTCGAGGTGCCGCCGATCCGGCTGACCCGGACCGACGGGGGCCTGCGCCTCGACGCCGGTCTCGAACGTCGCGTGCTCGCGCTGCTCGGCGATCCGGCCGTGCTCGAAGTGGGGCTCACCGCGGTCGTCGAACACCGTGCGGGCGGCCTCAGCCACTATGCGCTGCATCACCCCATCGACCGCCCCGACTT
Source organism: uncultured Pseudomonadota bacterium (assembly GCA_903884235.1). Lineage (GTDB taxonomy): Bacteria > Pseudomonadota > Gammaproteobacteria > Steroidobacterales > Steroidobacteraceae > CAIKZZ01. Next base: position 46,655 of record CAISEB010000044.1, on the reverse strand, counting down.
CCACGATGCGCGCGGCTTCGTGCTGCGCCTGCCGCTCAGGGCTCCGGCATGATCGAGTTCGGACTCGATCGCCTGGTCGCCGACCCCGCGCTGCGCCGCGCGCTCGGGGGGCGCCGGGTCGCGCTGCTCGCGCACCCGGCCTCGGTCACGGCCGACCTTCGGCATTCGCTGGATGCGATCGGCGCGCTCGAGGACCTCGAGCTGACCGCGGCGTTCGGTCCGCAGCACGGCCTGCGCGGCGACAAGCAGGACAACATGGTCGAGTCCGCCGACTTCCGCGACCCGCGGCGCGGCATCCCGGTCTACAGCCTGTACGGCACGGTGCGCCGGCCGACCGCCGAGATGCTGGCGACGTTCGACGTGCTGCTCGTCGACCTGCAGGATCTCGGCTGCCGGATCTACACCTTCCTGACGACCCTGCGCTACGTGCTCGAGGCCGCGGCGCAGCATGCCAAGGCCGTCTGGGTGCTCGACCGCCCGAACCCCGCCGGTCGCCCCGTCGAGGGCCTCGCGCTGCGCGATGGCTGGCAGAGCTTCGTCGGCGCCGGCCGCCTGCCGATGCGGCACGGCCTCACGCTCGGCGAGGCGGGCCACTGGTTCGTGCGTGAGCTTGGCCTGGCGCTCGAGTACCGCGTGGTCCCGATGAACGGCTGGGAGCCGGATGCCGCGCCGGGCCACGGCTGGCCGCTCGGCGAACGCAGCTGGGTGAACCCGAGCCCGAACGCCGCGAGCCTCGCGATGGCCCGCTGCTACGCCGGCACCGTGATGCTGGAGGGCACCACGCTGTCCGAGGGCCGCGGCACGACGCGACCGCTCGAGGTGCTGGGCGCACCGGACCTCGATGGCGAGGCACTGCTTGCCGAGATGCGCCGCATCGCGCCCGGCTGGCTCGCCGGCTGCCGCGTGAGGCCCTGCTGGTTCGAGCCGACATTCCACAAGCACGTCGGTCGCCTCTGCGGTGGCGTGCAGATCCATGTCGACGATCCTGCCTACCGCCATGGCGCGTTCCGGCCGTGGCGCCTCGTGGCGCTCGCGTTCAAGGCGATCCGCCGGCTCGCGCCCGAGTATCCGCTGTGGCGCGACTTCGCCTACGAGTACGAGCACGACCGGCTCGCGATCGACCTGATCAACGGCAGTGCGCTGCTGCGCGAATGGGTCGACGACCCGGCGGCGGCGCCGGGCGACCTCGATGCGCTCGCGGTGCGCGACGAGGACGCGTGGCGCGAGCAGATCGCGCCGCTCATCCTGTACCGATAGCCGGGCGGTGCATTTCTCCGCTGACCGCATGGAAATGCGCCTTGCGCCCTGGACCTCGAACCGGCACCCTCCGGGCCCCGTCCCGTCTCGAAGCAGCCCTTGACCGACCGTCCCGTCTCCCTCGACGCCGCGCTCGCCCACCTCGGCTACGACCGGTTCCGGCCCGGCCAGCGCGAGGCGGTCGAGACCCTGCTCGAGCGCCGCCGCGTGCTGCTGGTCGCGCCGACCGGCGGCGGCAAGAGCCTGTGCTACCAGCTGCCGGCACTGCTCCTGCCCGGCACGACGCTGGTCGTCTCGCCGCTGATCGCCTTAATGCAGGACCAGGTCGAGGGACTCACCCAGCGCGGCGTCGCCGCGACCTACCTCGCCTCGACCCTCGACGCGGCCGAGATCCGCGAGCGGCTCGCGCGCCTCGCGCGCGGCGAGTATCGATTGGTCTACGTCGCGCCCGAGCGGCTCGTCTCGGCCGACTTCAGGGCCCGGTTGCGCGCGCTCGCGTGCCCGCTCATCGCCGTCGACGAGGCGCACTGCATCAGCGAGTGGGGCCACGACTTCAGGCCCGAGTACCTCGCGATCGGCGCGCTCGTCCGCGAGCTCGCGCCGGCGCACGTGTTCGCGTGCACCGCGACGGCGACGCCGGTGGTCCGCGACGAGATCGTCGTCCGGCTCGGCCTGCCCGCCGACACGCCGCAGCTGATCCGTGGCTTCGCGCGCCCGAACCTCGCGCTGCGCGCCGTCGAGGTGAGCGGTGCGCGCGAACGGCGCGAGCTCACCGACGCCGTGCTCGACGAGGCGCTCGCGGGCGGGGGTGGCGCGATCGTCTACGCGCCGACCCGCCGCCAGGCGGACGAAGAGGCGGTGCGCCTCACCGCCGCCGGCCGTCGCGCCGTCGCCTACCACGCGGGCCTCGATGCCGCGGTCCGCGCCGCGACGCAGGCCGCATTCATGGAGCGGCGCGCCGACATCGTCTGCGCGACGAATGCCTTCGGCATGGGCATCGACCGTGGCGACGTGCGCGTGGTCGTGCACCTCGGGCCGCCCGGCTCCGTCGAGGCGTACTACCAGGAGGTCGGCCGTGCCGGTCGCGACGGTGCGGACGCGATCGGCCTCCTGTGCTGGTCGCAGCAGGACCTGCCGCTGCGCCGCCGCCTGCTCGAGCGTGCCGACGAGGACGTGCCGCCGTCGCCCGAGGTCGTGGCCCACAAGTGGAACCTGTTTCTCGAGCTGATCCGCTGGGCGGAAGGTGGCAGCTGCCGGCACGACGCGATCCTCCGCTACTTCGGCGACGAGGCCGAGACCCTCGCCGGCTGCGGGCGCTGCGACGTGTGCACGACGCTGGAGGCGGCGCCCGTCGCCGGCGACGCGACCGAGCTTGCGCGCGTGCTGCTGTCGGGAGTCGCGCGCATCGGCGGCCGTTTCGGGCTGAAGCAGGTGGTGCGCCTGCTGTGCGGAGAGAGCGAGGATCGCCTGGTGCGGCTCGGGCTCACCCAGGTGCCAACCTTCGGCAGGCTCGCGGACCGGCCGCAGGACTGGGTGCAGCGCGCGCTCACGCGCTGCGTCACGGCCGGCTGGGTCGACTTCGCGGGCGACGAGCACCCGGTCGTCAGGCTGAGCGCCGACGGCATCGCCGTGATGCGCGGACTGGCGCCCGCGCGCTGGCTGCCGCCGCCGGCCGAACGACCCCGCGCCGCCGGCGGCGGGCGTCGGCGCGAGCGTGCACCGGCGCACGACGAGCAGGCACTCGACGCACGCGAGCAGGCGCTCTTCGACCGGCTGCGCGAGCTGCGCCTCAGGCTCGCCTCGGCAGAGCAGGTGCCGGCCTACGTGGTCGCGCACGACCGCACGCTGCGCGAGCTGGCCCGCCTGCAGCCGAGCAGCGTCGCGATGCTCGAGCTCGTGCCGGGCCTCGGTCCCGCGAAGATCGAGCGCTTCGGTGCCGCATTCCTCGAGGTCATCGCCGCGGCCTGAGGCCCCGGGTTGAGTCGCCGAACGGCCCGGTGCAGCATCCTCGACCGGGGGACGCTCCTGGAGACCTGCGATGCGGATTGAGACCGGCCACCAGGCGAGTCGCGGCGGGGGCGAGCTGTACGCCTGCGAGTGGCATCCCGATGCGCCGGCGCGCGGCGTCGTAGTGCTGGTCCATGGGCTCGCCGAGCACTCCGGGCGCTACGCGGAGCTGGTCGGGCGGCTGACGGCCGACGGCCTCGCGGTGCACGCGCTCGACCACCGCGGCCACGGGCGCTCACCCGGACCACGCGCCCAGATCGGGCGCTTCGCCTGGCTCGTCGATGACGTCGCGACGCGCATCGCCCGGGCGCGCGCCCTGCACCCGGGGCTGCCGCTCCTCCTGCTCGGCCACAGCATGGGCGGCGCGATCGCGCTCGCGACGGTGCTCGAGCAGCCAAGCGGCATCGACGGGCTCGTGCTGTCGGCACCGGCCCTCGGCGCGGACCCGACGGTGTCCGTGCTGCGGGTCGCCCTCGCGCGCCTGCTGTCGCGCATCCTGCCGGGCGCGGGCGTGCTCACGCTCGATGCGTCGCTGGTGAGCCGAGATCCGGCCGTCGTGCGCGCCTACGAGGCGGACCCCCTCGTCCATCGCGGTGCGGTGCCTGCGCGCACGGCGGTGGAGCTGCTCGGGGCGATGGCGGCATTCCCGGCGGCGGTCGGCAGGCTGCGGGTGCCGACGCTCGTGCTGCACGGCACCGCGGACGGACTCGTCCCGATCCGCTACGCCGAGCCCGTGTGGCAGCGGTTCGGCAGCACGGACCTCACGGTCCATCGCTATGCAGGGCTGTTCCACGAGGTGTTCAACGAGCCCGAACGGGCCACGGTGTACGCCGATCTCGCGGCGTGGATCGCGCGCCGGTTCTAGGCGGCCACGACCCGCTCGGCCGTCCTGCGGCCGTTGTCGCAGCAGTCGTTCATGGCGACGCCATGGTAGGCGTTGTTGTTGAGGTAGAGCCCCGGGACCGCCTCGATCGCCGCGTCGATCGCGGCGACATTGGCGAGGTGGCCGGGTCCGTAGTTCGGGATGCCGCGCGCCCAGCGACGCACGTAGGTGACGTCCGGCATCGCGTTCACGCCCATCGCCTGGCGGATGCCGGCGCGTGCCCGGTCGATGAGTGCGGCATCGTCGAGCGCGACCGCGGACGGATCGCGCTGGCCGCCGATCATCACGCGCAGGAGGCCGGCGCCCTCCGGCGCCCGGTCCGCGAACACGCTGCTGTCCCAGAGGATGCCGAGCACGGGCAGCCCGGATCGCGAGGTGCTGAGCACGCCGAAGCCGTCCAGCGCGTGCGGACGCACGCGAAAGCCAAGCCCGACGACCGCGATCGGCGAGTACTCGATCCGCGCGAGCCGCGTGCCGAGTTCGGCGTCCAGCGGCGTCAGCAGGCGCGTCGCGACATGGGCCGGCGTCGCGACGACGACGCGATCGAAGCCAGCGGCACCCGCGGTGTCCCGCACCTCGAACCCGCCACCGGCGCGCACGATCGAGGTGACTGGGGTGCCGAGCCGCCACTCGGCGCGGATCGTCGCGCCGAGGTGATCGATGAAGGTCGACACCCCGCCGGTGAAGCTCGTCAGCGTGCCACCCGGTCCCGCGCCGCCACGGCGCTTGGCGAGCATGCCGCGGAACAGGCCGCCGTGCTCACGCTCGAGTGCCGCGACCAGCGGGAAGGCGGCGGCGACCGAGAGCTTCTCGGGGCTCGAGCCGTAGATGCCGGCCGTCATCGCGTCGAGGAACACGTCCGTGAACGCGCGCCCGAGGCGGCGGTAGCCGAACGCCTGCAGCGTCTCGTCGCCCTGCTCGCGACGCGCCGGCACCAGCACCTCGGCGGCGACGCGCAGCTTCTGCAATGGCGTCAGGAGCCCGGACTTCAGGAACGCCGGCGGGGACTCCGGCAGCCGGTGCAGCGTGCCGGTGTAGAGGAATCGCTTGCGTGCGTTGTCCGAGCTCCCGAGCAGCAGCCCGTCGGCACCGGCGGCGTGGACGAGCTCGAGCGTCGCGCGCTTGTTGGTGAGGAAGCCGTTGCAGCCGGATTCGAAGCGGAAGCCGTCGACGACGTCCGTGTGCAGCGTGCCGCCGGCGTGCGGCTCGGACTCGTAGACCGTCAGCGGCCAGTCCGGGCGCGCCTGCTGGATCCAGAAGGCGGTCGACAGTCCGCTGATGCCGGCGCCGACGATGGCGATGCGCATCGGGATGGCCGTGCCGGGTGCCCTAGTGGGCGCCCGCCGGGACCGGGAAGCCGCGCTTGCGCATCAGCGCCGCGATGCCGGGGTCGTGGCCGCGGAATGCGCGGTAGGCGTCCGCCGGGTCGCGCGTGTTGCCGGTGGCGAGGACTTCGTCGTGCAGGCGCTTGGCGACCGTCGCGTCGTACGGTCCGCCGGCCTCGGTGAACGCCTCCCAGGCGTCGGCCGAGAGCGTGTCCGACCACAGGTAGCTGTAGTACCCGGCGGCGTAGCCGTCGCCGGAGAAGACGTGCCCGAACTGCGGCGTGCGGTGGCGCATCACGATTTCCGAGGGCATGCCGAGCGCGGCCAGCGTGTCGCGCTCGAAGGCGCGCGGATCGATGTCGGCATCCCCGGCGAGGTGCAGCTTCATGTCGACGAGCGCGCTCGCGAGGTACTCGATCGTCTTGAAGCCCTGGTTGAAGGTCTCCGCGCGCTGCACCTTGGCGACGAGTTCCGCCGGGATCGGCGCGCCGGTCTGGTAGTGGCGGGCGAATCGGTTCAGCACCTCGGGCGTCGCCAGCCAGTGCTCGAGCAGCTGCGAGGGGAACTCGACGTAGTCGCGCGCGACGCGTGTGCCGGCCAGCGACGGGTAGTTCACGTTCGAGCTCAAGCCGTGCAGCGCGTGCCCGAACTCGTGGAACAGGGTGGTCGCATCCTCCCAGCTGATCAGCAGCGGCTCGCCGGGCTTGCCCTTCACGAAGTTCGAGTTGTTCGAGACGATGGTGGTGACCGCGCCGTCGAATTTTTCCTGGGTGCGATACGCATTCATCCAGGCGCCCGACTGCTTGTTCTGGCGCGCGTATGGGTCGAAATACCACAGGCCCACGTAGTGGTCCTTGGCGTCGCGGACCTCCCACACGCGCACGTCCGGGTGCGCGACCGGGATGCGGCCGGCGGGTACCTGCACGAAGTGGAAGCCGTACAGCTGCCCGGCCACCCAGAACATGCCCTCGCGCAGCTGCTCGAGCTGCAGGTAGGGTTTCAGCACGTTGGCGTCGAGGTCGTACTTCTGGACGCGGACCTTCTCGGCGTAGAAGCGATAGTCCCACGGCTCGATGCGGATGCGGGGCGTGCCCGCCGCATCGGCCTCGCCATTCGCGAGCGCCTGCATGTCGGCAACCTCCTCGTGGACGCGCGCGACCGCGGCCGGCCACACCGCCTCCATCAGCGCGATCGCCCGTTCGGGCGTCTTCGCCATCGTGTCCTCGAGGTGCCAGTGCGCGTACGTCGGGTAGCCGAGGAGCTTCGCGCGCTCGGCGCGCAGCTTGAGGATCCGCTTGATGGTCGCGTTGGTATCGTGCTCGTCGCCGTTGTCGCCGCGGCTGATGAACGTCCGCCAGACCTTCTCGCGCAGGTCGCGTCGCGTCGAGTACTCGAGGAACGGCTCCACGGCCGAACGCGTGTTCGGGACGATGCCGCGCGCCTTGATGCCGCGCGCATCCGCGGCTGCGGCCAGCGCGTCGCGCACCGAACCCGGCAGGCCGGCGAGCGCGGCGTCGTCCGTGAGCTCCAGCCAGTGCCCGTTCTCGTCGGCCAGCAGGGACTGGGAGAACTTGGTGTAGAGCCCGGCGAGTTCCTGGTTGATCGCGCCCATGCGGATCTTGGACGGGGCGTCGAGGCTCGCGCCGGCGCGCACGAACTCGTTGCGCACGAGCCAGGTCAGGCGCGACTGCTCGGGCGTGAGATGGGCGCTGTCGCGCGTCGCGTACACGGCGTCGATGCGCTTGAACAGCCGTTCGTTCTGGGTAATCCGGTCGGAGTGCGCGGCGAGCAGCGGCGCGAGCTCGCTCTCCGCGGCCTGCACGTCCGGCGCGTTCAGCGTCGAGGTGTAGATGCCGAAGATGACGCCGACCCGGTTCAGCGGCCGGCCGGTACGCTCCAGCGCCTCGATGGTGTTGGCGAACGTCGGCGCGGCGGGGTCGGCCGCGATGCGCTCGACCTCGGCCAGCTCCTCGTCCATCGCCGCTCGCATCGCCGGCTTGAAGTCGGCGACGTGGACGTGGTCGAACGGCGGCACGCCACCGTAAGGCCCGGCCCAGGGGGCGAGCAGGGGGTTCGCGCCCGCGGCGGTCGCGGGCGGGGCGCTGAGTGTGTTCATCAGGAGAATCGCCAGGGTCGCGGACAGGCTGAGGAAACGACGGACGGGATAGGCTTTCATGGAGCGTGGCTCGGACCTACAGGGGCCCGATCATACCCGCAGCAAGACGCCCTCGGTCAGCCACCCCTTCAGCCAGGTCGCGGCGGCGAGCGCGGCGTTCTCGCCGTGTCGCGCGGCGAGGGCCTCGCCGAGCTCGGCGAACGTCGCCCCGGACAGCACCCGATCAAGCGCCTCGGCCTCGTCGTCCGGCAGCGACCGGAAACGGGTCTCGAGCGCGGGCCGGATGATCAGCCATTCGACCGGGTCGGTGTCCGTGGCCGGCGGCCCGGGCACCGGTCCCGCGGCCGGGTCCGCCTCGAGCGCCGCACGGGCTGCGCGCCAGGCGGCGACCGCGTTCGTCGTGGTGCAGAGCCGGCCGAGGCCCGGAACCGCGCGAAAGCGCAGCGACGGCCAGGCCTCGGGCGCGAGCGCGGCGAGCTCGCCGATGCCGGCCGCCGTGACATCCGCGGCATCGAAGGCCGACGCCAGATGCCACTCGAACGCGGCAAGATCGGCCTGCAGGCGGGTTTCCGCATCGTTCGCGCGCGCCCGCAGGAATGCCGCGAGCTCGGCGCCGTAGTCGCGCAGCGAGCGGAACCTCGACGGATGGCCGGCGATGAAGGCGCGCGCCAGCCGGTCGAAGTCCTCGCGGCCGAGGCGTGCGGCGAGCCCGTCGTAGGTCGTCGCGAGCGAGGCGACGAGCCTGAGCACGTAGCCCTCGCAGTAGATGCCCCAGCGCTCCTCGACCGGCGGGGACAGGGCCGTGCCGAGCGCCCCGGGCAGCGGGCCGCCCTCGAGAAGGTGGCGCTGGGCGATGCGCTGCAGGTCCTCGAGGTCGCTCATGCGGCGACGCCGAGCGCGGCCGTGGCGGTCGCGCGGGCGCGATCGAGCTCCGCCACGAGCTCCTCGAGCGGCGGGATGTGATCGTCGCGCTCGAGCAGCGTGCTGACCGGTCCGTGGCGGCGCAACGCGTGGGCGTACAGGTCCCAGACGGCCTCGCAGACCGGCGCGTCGTGGGTGTCGATCACATGGCTGCCGAGATCCAGGTGGCCGGCGAGATGGAACTGCTGCACGCGCTCGGTCGGGATGCCGTCGATGAATGCGCGCGGATCGAAGCCATGGTTGCGGCTGCTGACGTAGACATTGTTGACATCGAGCAGCAGGCGGCAATCGGTGCGCCGCGCGAGCTCGGCCAGGAACTCCCACTCGGTCATCGCGGAGGCGGTGTAGGAGATGTAGCTCGACACGTTCTCGAGCACGAGGCGGCGCCCGAGTCGGTCCTGCACCTCGGCCACGCGCGGCGCGACGTGGGCGAGCGCCTCCTCGGTGTAGGGCAGCGGCAGCAGGTCATGCAGGTTGATCCCGTCGGTCCCGGTCCAGCAGAGGTGGTCCGAGACCCATTCGGGCTCGCAGCGTGCGGCGAGGTTGCGCACGCCTTCGATGTAGTCGAGGTCGAGCGGGGCCGTGCTGCCGATCGACAGCGACACGCCGTGCATGACGATCGGATAGCGCGCGCGGATCGCGTCGAGGAAATGCAGCGGCCGGCCGCCGCCGACCAGGTAGTTCTCGGTGATGACCTCGAACCAGTCGACCGCCGGGGCCGACTCGAGGATCGCCGCGTAATGGGCGGGGCGCAGTCCGACGCCGAAGCCGAGCGGACGTGGCGGGGATGGCGCGGCGGGCATGGAATCAGAGCAGGCGGGGACGCGGCGTGACCGCCGCGTCCCGACCCGGTTACTTCGCGAGCTTTGCCTTGGCCGTGTCGCAGGCCGACTTCGACAGCAGCAGGAAGCCCTCGCCCTTGCACTTGTTCTGGCCCTGGCAGGAGTTGTGGGCCGTGGCGCACGAGGACGTGCCCTTGCAGGAGTTGACGCCTTCGCACTTGACCTTCGCTTCCTCGGCCTGGGCGGCCGGTGCGGCGACGGTCGCGAACAGCAGGGCGGCGGCGGTGGCGACGGCGGCGCCGGTCATGGTCGTCTTCATATCGGGATACCTCGGAATGGTGGAACGGGCAGGTCGAAAATCGGGGACCGGGCAGGCGATCCGCCTCGGGGCGACGGATCCGGACGATTCGCCGCCGCTCCCCCGGCCGGCGCATCGCCCGTGGGAACGGGGCTCAGGCCGGAGGGCTGGACGCGGTCGTGGCGCTGGAGCGTGCCCTGCCGCCAAGGCTGGATGCAAGCGCATCCGCCGACCAGCGCCCGGGGCCGTGGATGAACAGCGCCGCGAGCAGCGTGCCCCACAGCACGTGCTGGCCGAGCGCGGCCTCGAAGTTCTCGCCGAAGAGCACGTCCCGGTACGAGATCACGGCCATCGCATTGACCGCGAACAGGCCGAGCGCGGCGCCGCGCCCGAGCAGGCCGAGGATCACGAGGCCGCCGAACAGCAGCTCGCCGCCGGCACCGGCCACCGCGGCGACGTGCGGCGGCAGCAGCGGCACGTGGTACTCGGTCTCGAACAGCGCCTGCGTCTGTTCCCAGTCCATGACCTTGAGGAGGCCCGAGTGGACGAACACCCAGCCGACGTAGGCACGGGCCGCGAGCGTGGCGGGCGCATCGAGCAGGCGCGCGACCGTGGCGGCGACGGATTCGATCGTGTCGGCAAGGCGCAGGAGGGGCATCGGGTCGGGCTCCGGTGGGACGGCGCGAGGGCGTTCGGGGGAGTAGACCGGGCGTCGTCGCGATTTGTTTCACGGTCGCTGCGACAATCGATGCTGCAGCGCGATCGCGCCGCGGGCCGGGTAGGATGTCGCCCTGTCGCAGGAAGCGTGAAATATCCGGCACCGGAGTCCGGTCCATAGTCATGAGTGTCAGCGAAACGTCTACCGCGGCCCGTGCCCGGTTCGAGACCGTGTGTGGTCCGCTGCGGGCGGACCTGTACCGGTACGTCCTGTGGCTCGCGCGCGATCGCGCGATTGCCGAGGACGTCGTGCAGGACGCCTTGCTGCGCGCCTGGCGCGCGTTCGGGTCGCTGGATGAGGCGACCTCGGCGAAGGCGTGGCTGTGCACGATCGCGCGCCGTGAATACGCGCGCCGCTTCGAGCGCCGCCGGCTCGAGGTCGTCGACGTCGCCGATCTCGAGGCGCTCGAGGATCCCGCGCTCGCCGGGGAGGACGACGCGGAGCTCGCCGACGTGCGCGCGGCGATGTGGGCGCTGGAACAGGATTATCGGGAGCCTTTGGTGCTGCAGGTGCTCATGGGATTCACGACGGAGGAGATCGCGACCGAGCTCGGGCTGACGCCTGGCGCCGTGCTGACGCGCCTGTTCCGTGCGCGCCAGAAGCTGCGCGCCGCGTTGACCGGCGGGAGCGACGAGCCATGAACTGCCTCGACGTGCGTCGCGCCCTCGGCGCCGAACCCGCGCGCCGCGGCCCGGAGATCGAGGCGCACCTCGGAAGCTGCGCCGCGTGCGCCCGCCACACGGCGGAGCTGGCGCGCCTCGATGGCGTCATCCTGCGTGCGCTGCGGGTCCCGGTGCGGTCGCCGGTGCCGTTGCCGGCAGCTGCCGCGCCGCCGACCAGGCCGCGGCTCTGGGCGATGGCGGCCGGGCTCGCTGCGACCGCCGTGCTGGCCGCGGTCGTGTGGTCGGCCTATCCGCGCGAGGCGCTCGCGGCCTCGCTCGTCGGCCACATGTCCCACGAGCCTGAATCGCGCGTGCGGACCGATGTCCCGGCGACGCCGGCGGCGCTCACTGCCGCGCTCGCGGGCAGCGGCGTGTCGATCGACCCTGCGGCGCCACGTGTCAGCTACGCGATGAGCTGCCTGTTCCGCCTGCGACACGTCCCCCACCTCGTCGTGCAGAGCGACTCGGGGCCGATGACGGTGATGGTGCTCACGCGCGAGCACGTGTCCGGGCGCGAGGACTTCGACGAGGGCGGCTACCGTGGCGTGATCGTGCCCGCCCGCCACGGCTCGCTCGCGGTGCTTGCGCCGACGGGCACGCCCGCGGCGTCCGTCGATGACACGCTCGCGCGCGTGACCGCGGCACTGCACTACGCCGACTGAGCCCGGTCACCGACCCGTCGGCGGGTCCACGACGAGCACGGACTTGCCGATCGTCCGGCCGCCCTTCAGTTCGTCCAGCGCCCGGCGCGCCTCGTCGAACGGGTGGCGCTGCCCGACGTGCGGGGGTGGCAGCTCGAGCGCCGCGAGCGCCGCATACGCGGCCGGGACCCGCTCGACCGATTCCCACAGCCAGATCAGGTTGAAGCCGAAGAACGCCCGGTTGTCCGAGATCATCGCGAGCGGATCGAGTCGCGGCCGGGTGAGCCACTGCCACGCGAGCCGCGCCCACCCGCGCGAGACCCCGCTCGGCATGAAATCCGCGGCGCCGTACAGCACGTAGCGGCCTTCCGGCGCGAGCCGCGCGAACGACGGCCTGAAGCCCGGGCCCATCACCGCGTCGAAGACCGCGTCGAATCCACTCCGCCCGCAGTCGGCGAGCGCGCCGTCGAGGCGCGCCGGGAAGTCGCGGCCGCCGCGCACGACGATGCGCTTCGGCGCGAGGCCGCAGTGCTCGACGAGGAACCGGACCTTCGGCTCGCCGCCGACGATGGCCACCGCGTCGGCGCCGAGGCGGGCGAGGATGGCGAGCGCCTGCAGGCCGACGCCACCGGCGGCCGACTGCACGAGCACGACGTCGCCCGCGCCGACGGCGCCGAGCTCGACGAGGCCGTACCAGGCGGTCAGGGCCTGCACCGGCCAGGCGGCGGCCTGCTCGAAGGTCCATCCGTCCGGAACCGGGGCGAGGTAGCGGGTGTCGATGTTGAGGGCGGTCGCGTAGCCGCCGAAGCGCGTCAGCACGACGACACGGTCGCCGATGGCGTGCGCCGGTCGGTCGGCGAGCGGCGGGCCGACGGCGCTGACGACGCCGGCCGCCTCGAGCCCGGGGACGAACGGTCCCGCCGGTGTCGCGGAGTACAGCCCGAGGCAGGCGAACGCGTCGGCGAAGTTGAGGCCGACGGCGTGCACGGCAACCTGCACCTCGCCCGGCGCCGGCGGTGGTAGCCTCTCGTCGGCGCGGCGCAGGCGATCGAGCGACCCGGCCCGGTCGATGCGCCAGACGGTGCGGGATGTGTGCATGGGGAGATGGTAACCGGATGACGGAGCAGACGGCGCTTCAGGACGATGAACCACACGGTCGCTGGCGGCGCTGGCTCGCGCCGGTGCTCTCGGTGGTGGTCTTCGCGGTCGTCGCGGCGGTCCTGCACCATGTGCTCGGCCAATACCACCTGCACGACGTCCTCGGCGCGCTGCGGCGGATTCCGCGCGAGGCGCTGCTCCTCGGCGCCACCTGCACCGCCGGCAGCTACCTGATGCTGACGTTCTACGATGCGCTCGCCGTGCGCTACGTGCAGAAGCCCGTGGGGTACGCGCGCACCGCGCTCACCTCGTTCATCGCCTACGCGTTCGGCCACAACCTCAGCCTCGCGGCATTCACCGGTGCCGCCGTGCGCTACCGGCTGTACTCCGCGGCGGGCCTGACCGCGGTCGACGTGGCGACGATCGTGTCCATGTGCACGCTGACGACGGCGATCGGCGTGAGCGTGCTCGCCGGCCTCGCGCTCCTGGTCGCGGCGCCCGGGGACACGGTGCTGCACCTCGGCCACCTCTGGTCGAAGGTGCTGGGCGCGATGCTGCTCGGCTGGGTGCTCGCCTACCTCGGGTGGGCGAGCCTCGCGCGGCGCCCCTTTGCGATCGGCTCCTGGGCGCTGCGGCCTCCGGGCGCCGGCATCGCGCTGGGGCAGGTGCTCGTTGCGGTCGCCGACCTTGCGCTGTCCGGCGGCGTGCTCTACCTGCTGCTCGGCGCGGCGGTGCCGGTCGACTTCCCGACGTTCGCCGGGCTCTACGCGGTCGCCATCGTCGGCGGCATCATCAGCCAGGTCCCGGGCGGGCTCGGCGTGTTCGAGGCCATCCTCGCGCTCGCCCTGCCCGAGGTGCCGGCGCCGGTGCTGCTCGGCGCGCTGGTCGCCTACCGCGGCCTCTACTACCTCGCGCCGCTCGCGGCCGCGGCGACGGCGCTCGCGCTGCACGAACTGTGGCGGCAGCGTGGCCGGCTGCGCGGTGCCGGCGGGTTCGCCGACGCCGTCGTCGGTCCCGTGCTCGCGCCGGTCGCGCCGCAACTCGTCGGCATCCTCGTGTTCGTCGCGGGCGGCGTGCTGCTCGTCTCCGGTGCCACGCCCGCGCTCGATGCGCGGCTCGGTCGGCTCACGCAGGTCGTCCCGCTGCCGCTGCTCGAGCTGTCGCACCTCGCCGGCAGCGTGATCGGCATTGGCCTGCTGGTGCTCGCGCGCGCGCTGTTCAGGCGGCTCGCGGCGGCGTACCACGTGACGTTTTGGCTGCTGACGGCGGGCATCGTGGCGTCGCTCCTCAAGGGCCTCGACTTCGAGGAGGCGCTGTACCTGTCGCTCGTGCTGCTGGTGCTGTGGCTCGCGCGCCGCGCGTTCCACCGCCCCTCGTCGATCCTGAGCCAGCGCTACACGCCGGGCTGGGTCGCGAGCGTCGTGATCATCGTCGCGCTGTCCTGGTGGATCGCGTGGGCCGGCGCCCGCCACGTGCCGTACTCCAACGAGCTGTGGTGGACGTTCGCGCTCGATGCCCATGCGCCGCGCGTGCTGCGCGCGTCGGTCGCGGCGCTCGTGGTGCTCGCCGGCTTCGTCGCCGCGAAATGGCTGCGACCGGCGCCGGCACCGCCGCACGACGCGACCCGCGTCGACCTCGCGAAGGCGCGCGCCGTGCTCGCGCAGGCCGAGGGCAGCCTCAGCAACGCGGTGCTCGCCGGGGACAAGCGGCTGCTGTTCCACCCGGCGGGCGATGCGTTCCTGATGTACCAGGTCGGTGGCCGCAGCTGGATCGCGCTCGGCGATCCGGTCGGTCCCGCGGAGCGCGCCGAGGACCTCGTCTGGGCATTCCGCGAGCTCGTCGACCGCAGCGGTGGCCGCACCGTGTTCTACGAGGTGAGCGCTCGCTCGCTGCCGCTGTACGTCGACCTCGGGTTGTCGCTGCTGAAGCTCGGCGAGGAGGCGCGCGTGCGCCTCGATGGCTTCGGCCTCGAGGGCAGCCAGCGTGCGGACCTGCGCCAGGCGCGGCGCCGCGCCGAGCGCGATGGCGCCTCGTTCGAGGTGCTGCCCGCGAGCGCCGTGCCGCCGCTGTTGCCGAGGCTCAAGCTGATCTCCGATGCCTGGCTCGACGACAAGTCGACCGCCGAGAAGGGGTTTTCGCTCGGCGCGTTCTCCGAGGCGTACCTGTCGGAGTTCCCGGTCGCGGTGATCCGCGCCGAAGGGGAGGTCGTCGCGTTCGCGAACCTCTGGCCGACCGCCGGCCGCGAGGAGCTGTCGATCGACCTGATGCGCTTCCTGCCGGATGCGCCGCGCGGCGCGATGGACTATCTCTTCATCGAGCTGATGCTGTGGGGCAAGGCCGAGGGCTACCGCTGGTTCAACCTCGGCATGGCGCCCCTCTCCGGGCTCGAGAACCGCGCCCTCGCGCCGCTCTGGCACCGGATGGGCAGCTTCCTGTCGCGCCACGGCGAGTCGTTCTACAACTTCGAGGGACTGAGGCGCTACAAGGACAAGTTCGACCCGGTCTGGGAGCCGCGCTATCTCGCGGCGCCAGGCGGGTTGGCATTGCCGCGCGTGCTGCTCGACGTCTCGACGCTGATTTCAGGTGGATTGAAGGAACTGGTGACCAAATGATCCGATCGCTCCCCGTGCTCGCAGCCGCGCTGCTCGCCGTCGCGCTGTCGCCCGCCTCGCGTGCCGAGCCCCCGGCCCCCGCCGTCATCGATCCGGGTGCGCCGCCGGGCACCGGCGGCGACCGGCCGGCGCCGCGCGTCGACGGCGAGCAGCGCATGAGCTACGGCCCGTTCGGCGAGGTCGTGATCTACCGGCCGAAGGGCACGGTGAAGAGCGTCGCGCTGTTCGTGTCGGGCGACGGCGGCTGGAACATGGGCGTCGTCGAGATGGGCCGGCACCTCGTCGAGATGGACGCCGCCGTGGTCGGCATCGACATCCGTCGCTACATCAAGGCGATCAATGCGCCGACCCAATCGTGCCGCAGCTATGCGGTCGACTTCGAGGGCCTGTCGCACGCGGTGCAGCAGCGGCTGAAGCTGCCCGAATACCTGCCGCCGGTGCTGGTGGGCTACTCGTCCGGCGCGACGCTCGTGTACGCCGCGGCCGTGCAGTCGCCGAAGGGCACGTTCGCCGGCGCGCTCAGCATGGGCTTCTGCCCGGACCTGCAGCTCACCCAGAAGGCCTGCAAGGGCAGCGGGCTCGAGTACGAGTGGCAGTACGCCAAGCACGGCAACCCGCCGCCGGTGGTCGGGCTCGTCTATGCGGCCTCGGCGACGAACATGACGCCGTGGGTCGCGTTCCAGGGCGCGGCCGACAAGGTGTGCGATTCGCCGGCGACCCGCGAGTTCGCCGGCAAGACCAAGAGCGCCGAGCTCGTCTGGCTCGAGAAGGTGGGTCACGGGTTCTCGGTGGAGCGCAACTGGGTGCCGCAGTACAAGGCCGCGTACACGAAGCTGGCGGCGGCCGCCACGCCGCCGCCGGCGACGGTCGCCGAGGTTCGCGACCTGCCGCTCGTGGAGGTGCCGGCGACCGGGACCCCGGCGCCCGGCTTCGAGGACACGTTCGTCGTGATGCTGACCGGGGACGGCGGCTGGGCCGGGCTCGACCAGGACGTGGCCACGGCACTCGCCGCCGCGGGCATGCCGGTGGTCGGCTGGAACAGCCTCAAGTACTACTGGACGAAGCGCACGCCGGAGGGCGCGGCCCGCGACCTCGAGCGCATCCTCGCGCGCTACGCCGCCGCGTGGCACCGCCCGCGGGTCCTTCTGGTGGGGTACTCGTTCGGCGCCGATGCGCTGCCGTTTCTCTACAATCGCCTGCCGGCGTCTGCGCGCGCCAGCGTCCGCAGCCTCAGCCTGCTCGGCCTCAGCGATACGGCCGAGTTCGAGTTCCACGTGGCGAGCTGGATCCCGGGTGCGGATGGCGGCGGGCGGGCGACGGTCCCGGAGCTGCAGCGCGCCGCCGCCGTGCGTGCGCTGTGCCTGTACGGCACCGAGGAGAGCGACAGCCCGTGCCGTCGCCTCGCGGGGCCGAACGTGAAGGCCGTCGCGCTCTCCGGTGGCCACCACTTCGGCGGTGACTACGCGGCCCTCGCGCGCCACGTGCTCGAGTCCGCGCGCGACTGAATTTCGCGGCTGCGCCGGGCATAAAAAAACGGCGGGACCTGCGTCCCGCCGTTCAGGATCGGTCGGAGACCGACGATTCAGCCGATCAGAGCGACACCTCGACGCCGAGGAAGAACTGCCGGCCAATCGCGTCGTACTGGTCCGCCGCCGTCTCCACGCCCGTCGTCTGGTTGGTCATGCCCGAGGGCAGCAACGGGGGCTTCTTGTCGAACACGTTGCGCACGCCGCCGTAGATGTTGGTCTTCAGCTTCGACGCATCCCACGAGTACTTCAGCTGCAGGTCGTGGTAGGTGTAGGCCGGGACGTTGTTGAAGGGGACCTGGGACGGGCTCACGTAGTCCGGGTTGATCTGGTCCTTCATCGCGCTCTGGAAGCGCAGCGTCCAGCCGAACTCGAAGCCATGGCCCGCGTAGTCCAGCTGCAGCGACGCCTTGTCCTTCGGGTAGTCGATCTGGCCCACGTAGGACTGGGTCGGCGAGCCCGGCGAGGTGATGTCCCACTTGCTGGTGTGCGTGTAGTTCAGGGTAATGTCGATCGAACCGCCGATCTTCTGCGACAGGTCCACGCGGTATCTCGCCGCGACGTCCACGCCCGCGGTCGAGATGTCGTTGACATTGATCACCTGCTGGTCGACGCGCGTCAGCTTGCCGGTCACCGGGTCACGGAAGATGCCGTTGCAGTTCGACGGCGTCAGCAGGCAGGCCGTCAGCTGCGTCGTGTAGTCCGGGCCACCGATGGCATCGGCGATCTTGATGTTGAAGTAGTCGACCGTCGCGTTGAAGTTGTGCAGCGCCCGCGGCGTCAGCACGAGGCCGAGCGTGTAGGTCTTCGCCGTCTCCGGGTTCAGCTTCGGATTGCCGCTGTTGTAGCCCGTGATCGTCTGGTAGTCGAGATACGAGTACTGGAACCCGTTGGCCGGGTCCGCGGTGATTGCCGCGGCGACGGCCGGGATCGCCTTGCAGGCGGTAGCGACTGCGCCGGTCGAGGCGGCGTTGATGCCGTCGCACGGATCATTGAAGTTGTTGCCAGGGTACGTCTGCGACGCACCGGAGAACAGGTCGTTGATGTTCGGCGCGCGCACCGCGTGCGAGTAGGCGCCACGGATGCGGATGTCGTCGGTCGGCGCGTAGTTGAGGCGCAGGTTCCAGGTCGTCACGCGACCGACGGTCGAGTAGTCGGAGTTGCGCACCGCCGCCTCGAGGCCGAGGTCCTTGATGCCGGGCGCGTCCGCCACCAGCGGCACCGCGACCTCGCCGAACACTTCCTTCACCGTGTACGAGCCGAACGTGTTCGACAGCTTGTTGCCGCCATTGAGGCCGGCGATCGTCAGTGCGTCGAGCAGCTCGCTGCTGTCCTCCTTGCGCTGTTCGGCGCCGACCACGGCGCGCACTTCACCGGCCGGCAGCTTGAAGAGCGGTCCGGACGCGACCGCCGAAATGACCTGCTGCTGGATGGTGACGTCGCGCGAGCCCGGCGCGTTGATGTAGGCCGCGGCGTCCGGCGTGATCGAATTCGCGCCGAACAGGTTGAGGGGCACGCAACCCTGCGCGCGTGCGACCGGGTCGGCGCAGGCGTACTGGCCGTTCAGCGTGATCACGTTGAGCGCGTTGGCGACGTTCTGCACGTTCACCTGGCCGGTGCTGATCTGGCTGTCCGTGGTGCGGCCGTACGAGTAGTACACGTCGTAGTTCCACGGCGTGCTGAACAGGTCGCCCTTGACGCCCGTGACGATGCGCGAGGTTTGCCGGCGTGCGTCGCTGCTGCGGATCGCGACACCCGTCAGGCGCTTCCTGACGCCCAGCGAGGTGACGCAGGCCGGGTCCGGCGTCGCGCCCGTGCAGACGAGACCGGCGTTGTCGGCCGCGATGACGTTGAGGATGTCCTGCGGGATGAACGGATTGTTGAGCGGCACGCCGCCCTGCCCGTAGTACACGTTGTCGGTGATCGGCGAGGACGGCACGCCGATGCCGCCCACGGGGCCCACGCCGAGCGCAAACGGCTCGATGTCCGACTGCGTGTGGGTCTGGCCGTAGGTGAACTCCGTGTAGAGCTTCTGCTTGTCGGCCAGGTCGTAGTTGATGTTCGCCGACACGAGCGTGCGGTCGAGCGGGATCGTGATGCGCCGGTAGGCGTCGCGGTTGAAGCCGTCGGAGGTCGAGGCGTAGTCCCACGTGCCGTTCGGCTTCTGCGTGAAGCGGCCGTCGATGGGCGTGAACGTCGAGTCCGCGAGGTAGACGCCGCCGGCCGGGTTGTAGCTCGAGTACGCCCCGAAGATGCCGGGGAACGAGGTCGAGGTGTCGGTCGTCGAGATCGCGCGCTGACGCGAGTACACGCCGCTGTCCTTGTCATAGCTGAGGTTGAAGAAGGCGTTGCCGCGGCCGTCGGCGAAGTCACTGCCGGCCGTGAGCGAGCCCAGCTTCGTGTCGGCGCCGCCGCCGGAGGAGCCGCCGCCCTGCGCGCGGATGCGAACGCCGTTGAAGTGCTCCTTGTAGATCACGTTGACGACGCCCGCGATCGCCTCGGAGCCGTACACCGCGGACGCGCCGCCGGTGATGACGTCGATGCGCTCGATGAAGTCCGTCGGGATCATGTTGAAGTCGGCCGCCGAGTCGCCGGCGACGCCCGGCACCATGCGCCGGCCATTGACCAGCACGAGCGTGCGGCTGTCGCCGAGGTTGCGCAGGTTGATCGTGTTGATGCCGGCGCTGCTGGTGAGGAAGTTCGAGTTCGAGCTCGACAGGCCGGACACGCCGACGCCCGGCAGGTTGCGCAGCACGTCGGCCGTGTTGAGGCTGCCAGTCGATTCGATGGTGGCCGCACTGATGATCGTGATGGGCGTCGTGGACTCGAGTTCCGGTCGCGCGATGCGCGAGCCGGTGATCACGACTTCCTCGAGCGTGGCCGCGCCGCCGGCAGCCTGCGATTGTGCGTAGGCGGACGGGGCGGTGGCGGCCAGTGCGCTCGCCGTGAGGATCAGGCGAATCGTTCGATTCAGGCTGTGGCAGGTGGTCATGGATACTCCCTAGTGTTCCTTCGGGTCGGCGTGATCGCCGCGGTGTCTGCTCGCTAGCAGCTGTGGCTCGTGGCCCACATGCGGTCGAACGCCGATTCGCTTGGTGGCGCGGATCTTAGATTCCTCTCTGATTTCGTTAAGTACGATCAAGTGCGTACCGGACGACGTCCCGCCCTTACGACTCGTTGCGGTCGCGCGACACCCGCTCATCGACTATCGCCGTCATCGGGTCCGTATCGGGTTTTTGCACGCGCTTTCGTACGCGACACGTCCGTGCGCGAAGCGATCCTCGTGGCAACTACGGGGCGGTGTTTCGCAAGCGTCGGTGCCCGTCGAAGTCGACTGCACAAGGCCGACGGCGTCGCGATCGCCATCGGCGTGCGTCAACGCGCGCCTCTCGTGCGTGGCGACTCGGCTGCCGGCGGCCTTCCCGCAGGATGGGCGCGGCGGGGTCGCATGAGGTGTCGTCATCCGGCGCGCGCAGGTTCGCGCGATGCGCGGGCGGCGCCGATCGTCGCGGCTGCCATTCGGCGTGCGGGTCGTCCGCGCGTCGGCGCGACGTCCCCGGCCACGCCGGGCTCTGGTAGAGTCGGCCGCTCGTGAGCCGAGGATCGTGCATTGAATACGCCTGAAACGATGGTCCGCGAAGCGCAGGAGCTGCTGCGCCGGGACAAGGTCGCCGAGGCGATCGAGGCATACAAGCGCATCCTGATGCAGTGGCCGTCGCTCGCCGACTGCTGGTTCAACCTCGGCTACCTGCTGCGCCGCGTCCGCGACCACGACGGCGCGCTGCTGAGCTACCAGAAGGCCCTCGAGCTCGGCGTGTCCGAGCCGGAATCCGCGCATCTCAACCGGGCGGTGATCTACGCGGACCACCTGCGCCAGGACGAGGCGGCGGAGGACGAGCTCAAGGCCGCCCTGGCGCTGAATCCGGACTACGTCCCGGCGCTCCTCAACTACGCGAACCTGCACGAGGACCGCGGCGAGCGCGCCGATGCGGCCGCCCTCTACGAGCGCGTGCTCGTGCTCGATCCCACCTGCTTCCTCGCGCTCGCGCGCCACGCCGGGATGCAGCCGCGTGCCGCCTGCGATGCCGCGCTCGCCGACCGGTTGCGCGTCGCGATCGCCCATCCGCAGGCCACGGCGGGCGATCGCGCGACGCTCGGCTTCGCGCTCGGTCGCGTGCTCGATGCGGCGGGCGATTACCCGGCCGCATTCACGGCCTACGGGGCGGCGAATCGCGCCAGCCGCGCGAGCGCGGCGCCCCTGTACGTGCGCTACGACCGCGCCGCCCAGGAGGCGCTGACCGACCGCCTGCTGGCGACGCCGTTGCCGGCATCGGTTCCCGTCCCCGCCGATGCCCGCCCGCGACCCGTGTTCGTCGTCGGCATGTTCCGCTCCGGGTCGACGCTGGCGGAGCATCTGCTCGCGGGGCATCCGGGCGTCGCCGCGGGCGGCGAACTCGACCTGCTGCCGGCCGCGATCGCGACACAGCTGGTGCCGTTCCCGGAGGCGCTGGCCACGGCGCCGCCGGGCCGCCTCGCGCAGATTGCCGCGGACTACCGTGCGGCGATCGGCCGGCTCTATCCGGCGCACCGGATCGTCACCGACAAGCGCCCGGACAATTTCCTGTGCATCGGGCTGATCAAGACGCTGTTCCCGGATGCCTGGATCGTGCACACGACGCGCGACCCGATCGACAACTGCCTGTCGGCGTACTTCCTGCACCTCGACCACCGCATGAGCTACGCGCTCGACCTGCGCGACACCGGGCACTTCTACCGGCAGTACCGGCGCGTCATGGCGCACTGGAAATCGCTTTACGGAACCGACATCGTCGACTTCGACTACGACGCGTACGTGCGCGACCCGTCTACGGCCGGCGAGGGGCTGTTCAACGCGCTCGGGCTCGACTGGGATCCGCGCTATCTCGAGCGTCGCGCACCCGGCGTCGTCAAGACCGCGAGCGTCTGGCAGGTCCGTGAGCCGATCTACCGACATGCCTCCGGGCGGGCGTCGAACTACGCGGCCGAGGTCGAGGCGCTGCGCGCGGACCTGGCCGATCTGGTTGCGGCGCCGGATCCAGCGTGAACCTGCCCGCCCCGCAGGTCGTGCCCCTGTTCGCGATCCCCTTCGGGGTCGTGACGGTGCCGGGCGGCGAGGCGGTGAATCCCCAGCTGGCCGCCCTGTTCTCGGCGCGGAGCGCCGTCACGGATCCGACCGCGTTCGCGCGCCGCACGCCGACGATGGTGCAGGGGCGGGACGACCTGCTCGACTGGCCGGAGGATCCCGTGCGGCGGCTGCTCGGCGGCATGCTCGCCGGCGTGAGTTCGGTGGTGGCCTCGATCAACGAGATCACCGTCGAGCAGTTCTCGACCCTGCGCATCGAGGCGCGTGCCTGGTACACCGTCGTGCGGCCCGACGGCTGCGTGCCGACCACCCAGTACGCCAACACCAGCTGGCTCGGTGTGTACTGCGTCGGCGCGCCGGCGTTGTCGCCGACCCGCTTCGACAGCGGCGTGCTGCGGCTGCACGAGTCCCGTCTCGGCACGATGTTCCCGGACGCGACCAACACCCAGGTTGTGATGCCCTACCGGCCCGGTCACAGCAGCTGGCGCCCGGTGCCGGGGCAGATGGCCGTGTTCCCGGCGTGGATCACCCATGAGGTCGCGCTGCTGCGCGCCGCCGGCGAGCTCACGCTCGTGTCGATCCGCGTCCGCTACGTCGGTCCCGAGCAGACGGGAGTGCGCTGGTGGTGATGCCCGAGATCAAGCTGAATCCCGTGTTCGCGGTCCCGTTCGGCGAGACGCGGGTCGAGGATTGCGCGGCGTTCAACGACGAGCTCGAGGCACTTTTCCTCGCGCGCGAGGACGACGAGCACCGCAATCCGACGCCGAGCCACATTGCGCAGCAGGAGCTCTACGAGAGTCGCTTCAACCTGTTCCGGTGGCCGGAACCGTGCGTGCAGCGGCTGCGCCAGGTCATGCTCGACGCGGTCGCGCGCACCGTGCTGGCCGCGACGGACCTGCGCCCCGAGGAGCTCGCCCGGTACAGCTTCCAGAACCACACCTGGTTCCACATCACCCGCTACGCGGGTTCGTTCATCTCCCACAACCACCCGATGGCGTCCTGGTCGGCGGTCTACTGCGTGCGGGCCGGCGAGCCGGTCCCGGACCAGCCTGACAGCGGCATCCTCCGGTTCTTCGACCCGCGCCAGGGCGCGGGGGCGTACTCGGACCCGGCCAATGCGCGCCTGCGCCCGCCCTTTGCGCTCAGGACCCTGGAGCGCCGCCTGGTCGAGGGGCAGGTCGTGGTGTTCCCGTCCTACCTCTTCCATGAGGTCACGCCGTTCTACGGCAAGGACTTACGGATCACGGTCGCGACCAACTGCTGGTTCTTCTGATCGGTCCAGGACCCAAGCCGGGAGCCCATTCCCAGCCGATCGCCGGGGGCCGAGTCCGGATTGTTGTGTTTTTGACACAATATCGGGGCTGACCGAAATACCGAAGAAAAACCGAGACGAATAGGCCAACTTCTTTGCACACACTACCTTCGTTGTGTAGTATTTCCGCCATACATGGGAGTTGCGCATGAGACGCGACCTCAATTGGCCGGGAGCAGGCACGTCCCGGTGCAAGATTTCACGGCTTCGTAACCATTCTGGGAGTTCACGAATGACGAATAGCAATGTGCGGCAGGCGGTGCGTTTCGCCCTCGCAGCGGTTGCCACGGCAAGCAGTCCGATGGCGTTCGCGGATAACGCGGCGGGCTCGCAGGGCGCTGCCCTCGAAGAGGTGGTGATCACCGGCTCGCGCCTGCAGCAGTCGGCCAACGACATCTCGATCAGCCCCGTTGCGACGATCACGTCGCTGGACATCCAGCAGACCGGTCTCGTCCGCGCCGAGGACCTGCTCAACAACATGCCGCAGGTGATCGCGGAGAACAGCTCCGGCCAGTCGATCAGCTCGAACGGCACCGCGACCGTCAGCCTGCGTGGCCTCGGCTCGCAGCGCACGCTGGTGCTGGTCAACGGTCGCCGCATGAGCCCGGGCGCGGGCCTTGGCACCTCGTCCAGCCCTGACATCAACCAGATCCCCGCCGACCTGATCGAGAAGGTCGACGTGCTGACCGGCGGTGCCTCCGCCGTGTACGGCGCGGACGCGGTTGCCGGCGTCGTCAACTTCGTCCTCAACACGAAGTTCGAGGGCGTCCGTCTCGACGCGAACTACGGCTTCGGCCAGCACAAGAACGATGCCGCCGGCCCCCTCGCCGCGCTGACCGCCAAGGGCATCGAACTGCCGCCGGCAAACGTCAACATCGGCCAGACCAAGGACCTGTCGTTCCTCGCCGGCGCGAACTTCGCCGACGGCAAGGGCAACGCCACGGTCTACGCGACCTACCTGAACTCGGCGCCGGTCGTCGGCTCGCAGCTCGACTACGCGGGCTGCACGCTGAACAGCCCCGCGGCGCTGCCGACGACGGCGGCGAAGAACCACTACTCCTGCGGTGGCTCGTCCTCGAGCGCCACGGGCCGCTTCCTGCTGTTCGGGCTGACGCCCGCCGGCTCCTCGACGCTGCTCGCCAACCACACGGTCGCGGGCCCGACGGGCTTCCGCCCGTACACGGGCGCGGACGCGTACAACTACGGCGCGCTCAGCTACGTGCAGCGCCAGATGGAGCGCTACACGGCCGGCGGCTTCCTGTCGTACGAAGTGAGCGATCACGCCAAGGTGTACTCGGAGACGATGTACGCCCGCAACCAGTCGCGCGCCGAGTACGGCTCGTCGGGCCTGTTCGCGTTCGGCACGCCGGTCATCAGCTGCACGAACCCGCTGTTCACGGCGGCCGAGCTCGCGGTGCTCTGCAACCCGACCGCGATCGCGCAGAACCAGGCGTGGGCCCAGGCCGTCGCCGGCAAGACGCTGGCCCCGGGCCAGATCCTGCTGTACGCCGCCCGCCGCTCGGTGGAGAGCGGTCCGCGTATCGACAACTACTCGTCGAACTCGTTCCACCAGGTCATCGGCGTGGGCGGCAAGATCAACGAGGCGTGGACGTACGACGTGTCCGGTTCGGTCGGCATCACCCAGATGGAAGACATCCAGGGCGGCTACCTCGGCACTCCGCAGATCAACAACGCGCTCAACGTCGTCCCGGATCCGGTCACCGGCGCCCCGGTCTGCCAGTCGGTCCTCAACGGTTCCGACCCGGCGTGCGTGCCCTGGAACATCTGGACCCCGGGCGGCGTCACCGCCGATCAGCTGAAGTACCTGACGGTGCAGTCCTCGTACGCGGTCAAGGCGACCGAGTACATCGCCTCGGCCTACCTGTCGGGCGACCTGACGAAGTACGGCGTGAAGTCGCCGGCGGCGGCCTCGGGCCTGAACGTCGGCTTCGGCTCGGAATACCGCGAGGAAGTGTACGACTTCGATCCGGACTACATCTTCTCGAACGGCTTCGCGTCGGGCGGCAACGGCGCGTTCAGCGCGATCCACGGCGAGTTCCACGTCGCGGAAATCTTCACTGAAATGAAGATGCCGCTGATCGACGAGAAGCCGGGCGCGTACCTGCTCTCGGTCGAGGCCGGCTACCGCTACTCGACGTACACCTCGGGCTTCAACACGAACACCTACAAGTTCGGTGTCGAGTGGGCGCCCATCAAGGACGTGCGCCTGCGTGGCGGCTACAACCGCGCGATCCGCGCGCCGAGCATCGGCGATCTGTACACCCCGGCCGTCATCGGCTCGGGCGGCACGGCCGACCCGTGCTGGGGCTCGACCCCGGCGTACTCGGCGGCGCAGTGTGCACGCACGGGCGTGACCGCGGCGCAGTACGGCAACATCCTTGCCAACCCGGCGGCGCAGATCAACACCTCGACCGGCGGCAACATCGGCCTCAAGCCCGAGATCGCCGACACCTACTCGCTCGGCGTGGTGTTCCAGCCGCAGGCGCTGCCGAACTTCGTGACGACCCTCGACTACTACGACATCAAGATCGACAAGACGATCAGCTCGCTGTCGTCGAACACGGTCATCTCGAACTGCGCCAACACGGGCGATGCGTCCCTGTGCAGCCTGATCCACCGCGGCCCGAGCGGCTCGCTGTGGTTCAACGTGAATAACTTCGTCGACGCCACCGAGCAGAACATCGGCAAGGTCGAGACGAAGGGCATCGACCTCGCGTCGCACTACGGCTTCACGATGGGCTCGTACGGCAAGATGAACCTGGCCCTCAGCGGCACGCACGTCTCCAAGTGGGACACGCAGCCGTTGCCGACGGGTTCGTCGTTTGACTGCACGGGCTACTTCGGTTCGACCTGCGGCAGCCCGACGCCGAAGTGGCGCCACGTGCTGACGGCGAGCTGGAGCACCCCGTGGGCGGGCCTCGACGTCGCCGTTCGCTGGCGCTACATCGGCACGACGGCCGTCGACCGTTCGAGCAGCGATCCTGCGCTCAACGCGACGTACTTCGGCGGGACCGCGAACATCCCGGCGTACAACTACATCGACCTGTCGGCGTCGATGCCGCTGGCGACCGGCGTGACCTTCCGCCTGGGCGTGAACAACCTCCAGGACAAGGCGCCGCCGATCATCGTCAACGGCAACTACTCGGACTGCCCGAACGCGACCTGCAACGACAACACGTTCGTGGGTACGTACGACACGCTGGGTCGGTACCTCTACGCTCACGTGAGCGCGAAGTTCTAAGCGAAGCTCCGGCTTCACTTGGACAAAGGACGGCGGGCTTCGGCCCGCCGTTTTTTTTGGTGCGCCCTGAGCGCGCCCTAGACCCGCCATCTGGCATCATCGCCCTCTCCGGGCCCACCCCCCGGCCCACCGAGACCGCCCATGTCCCGTGACCTCGAAGCCGACCTGCGGATGCTCCAACAGGTGCTGTCGCTCGCCCAGGCGCGGGACATCGACGGCGCGGCGACTCTCGCCGAGCGCGCCCTCGACGAAGGCTTCGAGCACCCGCTGCTGCTGAACGTGGTCGCGACCCGCCATGAACAGCAGGGACGCCTCGAGGAGGCCCTCCGGCTCCTCGAGCGGGGTACCGAGATCGCGCCCGAGGACATCCCGGTGCGCAACGCGCTCGCGCTGTGCCTGCAGCGACTCGACCGCCCTGCCGATGCCCTGGTGCACGTCGAGGAGATCCTGCGGCGGGAGCCGGGCTTGCCGTTCGCGCACGCGAGCCGTGGCAACGCGCTGATGGCGCTCGGCCTGCTGGGGCAGGCGCGCGAGAGCCACCTGCGGGCGGTGGAGCTCGATCCGCACAGCGTCGTCGCGCTGGCGGCACTGGCATCGATCTCGACGCATCGCGGCGAGCACGCCGACGCGCGGCGCTGGGCGGAGCGGACGCTGGCGCTCGTGCCTGGCTATCCGGATGCCGTGCTCGCGCTCGCGAGTGCCGATCTCGCCGGTGGACGCCGCGCCGAGGCGGAGACGGCGCTGCGCGCGCTCATCGCGGATCCGCGCGCCGGGATCCTCGACCGCAGCCGTGCCGAGGGGCTGCTCGGCGACGTGCTGGACGCCGCAGGGCGCCATGGCGAGGCGTTCGCCGCGTACTCCACCTGCAACGAGGGGCAGCGGCGCGTCTATGCGCGATACGGGGCGATGGGCTCCGTCGCCGAGTACGCCGAGTCGCTCGGCGCCGCGCTCGAGGCGGTCGCCGGTCGCTGGCAGCCGCGCATCCCGCAGGCGGTGACGCACCGGGTTCGCGAGCACGTGTTCCTGGTGGGGTTCCCGCGCTCCGGCACGACGCTGCTGGAAGTCGTGCTCGACGGCCATCCCGACGTCGTCAGCCTCGAGGAGCACGAGCTGCTGTCGGAGGGCGTCCTACAGTACATGCGCGAGCCACTCGATCTCGGTCGGCTTGCCGACGCGCCGGAATCGGATCTCGCGCTGCTCCGGCAGGCCTACTGGGACGGCGTCGCGCGGGGTGGTGCCGCGGTCAAGGGCAAGGTCTTCATCGACAAGCATCCCCTCAACACCCTGAAGCTGCCGCTGATCGCACGCCTCTTCCCGGACGCGAAGGTGCTGTTCGCGTGCCGCGATCCGCGCGACGTCGTGCTGAGCTGCTTCCGGCGGCGCTTCAAGATGAATCCCGCGATGTACCAGATGCTGACGCTCGATGGCGCCGCCCGGTTCTATGCCGCGACGATGCGCGTCGCGGACCTGTCGCGGTTGCTGCTCGGGCTGGCCTGGCGCGAGGTCCGCTACGAGCAGGTGATGGCCGATTTCAGCGGCGAGATGCGCACGCTCTGTGATTTCCTCGGGATTCGCTGGACGGACGACATGGGTGCCTTCGCCGCGCGCGTCCAGCGCCGCGAGCACTCGACGCCGAGCACGGCCCAGCTCGCGCGGGGACTGGACCGGTCGGGGCTCGGGCACTGGCGCCACTACGCCGAGGCGCTCGCGGCGACGCAGGCGACGCTCGAGCCGTGGGTCCAGCGCTTCGGCGCGGCAGGGGCCGATCCGGCCTAGCGGACGCGGTGCACGGTGTACGCGTGCCGGTCGGGGGTCGTCATCAGGAACGAACCGAGCGCGGCATGCCGGATCGTCACGGGGTCGCCCACCGACAGCCGCGACGCGTCGTCCGCCACGGACCACACCTGCCCGTTGTCCAGCGTCACGCTCACGTGACCGGCCGTGCCGCCGATCCCGGTGATGCGCCCGGTGACCGCCTGCGGACCCTGCGCCTTTGCGGGACTGATCTGCGCCGGCGTCAGTCCGAAGTTGCGGGTCTCGGTGGCGCGGTCGGCGTCCGCGTCAGGCACCGCGACCGGCGCGGCGTCGCCCACCGACGTCATCGCGGCGCCACCGGCAGGGCTCGGGCGTCCGGCGGCGGCGTCGTAGCAGGCGAGTCGCGCGGCAGGGGCCTCGATCGCGCGGCAGCGCGCGAGCACCTCGCTGCCCGCAGGGCCGGCTTCGGCCGCGCACGCACAGGCGCAGGCCAGCAGAGCTGCGGCGAGGCGGCCCGCGGTCACAGCCCGTGCTCCTGCGGCAGGCCGTAGTACTCGGCGTAGATCTCGGTCACGCTCTTGATCATCTCGCGCTCCACGGCCGTCAGCAGCGGGTTCCAGATGTCGAACAGCAGGATCGCGCGCGGCGTGTCCGAATCGTTCCACGCCTCGTGCTCGAGCGTGTCGTCGAACACCCACGCCCGACCGGGCACCCACTCGCGGGTCTCGGAGCCCACGCGGAAACCGCAGCCCGGTGGCACGACCAGCGGCAGGTGCACGGTGCAGCGCGTGTTGGTGACACCGACGTGGGCCGGGATGCGGGTGTGCGCATCGAGGATCGAGAAGAACGCCGTCGGGGCGCGGCGGTCGATGCGACAGCGCGGTGCCGTCTCCAGCAGTCGTGCCGTGACCGGGCATCGGGCGATGTGGCCGGGGACCGGCTGGCTCTGGTTCCAGAGGAAGTAGGCGCTCCAGCGCCGCGATCGGTTCAGTTCGCGGAACTGGTCGAGCGGCAGGTCGCCCGAGAAGTCGAGGTAGGGCTGCAGTCCGTCGCGATCGGCGGTGAGCACGCGCAGGAGCTCTCCCCGGACCGCGTCGGTCTCGGCCTCGAAGGCATCGAGCCAGGGAAACTCCGATCGCTCGAAGAAGTCGATCGCCGGCAGCTCCGGCATGTACATCCAGGTGGGCCGCGAGTGGTACGGCTGGCGCCGCCCGATCAGCGTGTCGAGACAGCGCTCGACGCGACGCTGGGGCCGGTTGCCGTGGGCGGCGCGGATCGCGGCGAGGGGCTCCTCGAGCTTCGCGAACAGCACCGCCTGGTCGGCGTCGACGACGCGCCGCGCATGGGCGACCGCCTCCTTCAGCGTGGGGACGTCCGCAAGCTCGGCAGGCAGGAACGACAGCAACCCGGCGTAGATGCGCGCGGCGCTGCGCGGGTCGCCCACCTCCTCGAGGTGCGCGCCCTTCTGCAGCAGCGAGGAGACGTGCCGGGGGTCGAGGTTCAGCGCCTTCTCGATCGCGTCCAGCTCCTCGGCGCGGCGGCCGAGCGCCTTGTAGCTCGAGGCGAGGTTGGACCAGAGCGCCGGGTGCCGTGGATCGGCCGCGGTCGCACGCTGGAACAGCGCCTGCGCCTGGTCGGCGACGCCGCGGTCGAGCATGCGCACGCCGAGTTCGTTGAGGACCGCCGGATGGTGCGGCGCCGCCTGCGCCAGGCGCACGAGGATCTGGTCCGCCTCGCTGCCTCGCCCGCTGGCGGCGGCCTGCTTCGCGGCCTGGATCTGGCCGATGATCGTCGCGTCGTCGAGCGGGGCGGGCATGTTCACGGGCTAAACCTCGGGGCCGGACGCGGCCGCGGGCCGAAGTGTAACCCGCCGCGCCGGGGGTCGTCCCCGGGGCGCCGGCGGGTTTGACTGGACCCGGGCGCTCCGCTTAGATACCCGCCGCAACACCGGTCGGCCCGGCGAGCTGCACCCGACCCGGGCGCAGGCCCGGGCCCGCCGGCTGAGGGAGATGCCCGTGACGACCGCCGCCGCCGACCTCGAGCTCATGCGTGCCGCCGTGCTGATGGATACGGATCCGGCGGCGGCGGCCGGCGCCGCTGCGGCGATCATCGCCCGGTTCCCGACGCACGAAGGCGCCATCCTGCTGATGGCGACCGCGTGCCGGCGCATCGGCGACCCGGCGACTGCGGTGCGCGTGCTCGCGCCGCTGGTCGCAGCGAGCCCCGGGTCCGCGGCGTTGCAGCTCGAGTACGGCCGCGCGCTCGCGGCCGACCTCAAGGATGCACCTGCGCGCGCCGCGCTCGAGCGCGCGATCGCGCTCGATCCGAATTTCGCGGATGCCTGGTGCGAGTTGTCCCGGCTGCATATTCGTGCCGGCGACGAACGCGCCTGCGACCTGGCCTACCTCGAGTACGCGAAGCGGTCGTCCATGCCGCCGGAACTCGCCGATGCGGCCGTTGCGATCGCCGAGGGCCGCCTCGACACGGCGGAGACCCTGCTGAAGGGCCATCTCTCGGTCGTGCCGCGCGACGTGCATGCACTGAGGATGCTCGGGGACGTCGCGTTCCAGCACGAGGACACCGTGACCGCGGAGGAGAAGCTGCGCCAGTGTCTCGAGCTCGAGCCCGGCTATGGCGCGGCCCGCTATGACCTCGCGCGCGTGCTCAACGTCGAGCAGCGCAGCGACGAGGCGCTGCAGCTGCTCGCGCGGCTGCTGGCGGCGGAGCCCACGTCGCGTGCCTTCCGCGTGCTCAAGGCGCAGGTGCTGCGCTTCGTCGAGCGCAACGACGAGGCGCTGGCGCTGATGGAGGAGGTCATCGCCGACAACCCGCACGACACCGCCTCGCTGATCGTGTTCGGTGGCATGCTGCGCGAGGTCGGCAATGCGACGCGCGCAATCGCCATCTACCGGCGTGCGATCGAGATCGAGCCGCTCTCGGGCGACGCCTACTGGGCGCTCGCCAACCTGAAGACGTTCCGGTTCTCCGTCGAGGATCTCGCGGCAGCGCAGCGCGCGATCGCCGCCGCGCCGCCGCTCGGCGTCAATCGCACCAAGCTCGAGTTCGCGCTCGGCAAGGCGCTCGAGGATGCCGGCGACTACGAGGCCTCGTTCCAGCACTACGCGAACGGCAACGGGCTCCACCGCGCCACGGTCGACTACGACCCGACGCTGATGGAGGACGACGTGCGACGCTGCGAGGCGACGTTCACGCCGCGCTTCTTCGCGGCACGGGCCGGGTGGGGGCTCGAGGCGCGCGACCCCATCTTCGTCGTCGGCGTGCCGCGCTCGGGATCGACGCTGCTCGAGCAGATCCTCGCCAGCCATTCGCAGGTCGAGGGGACGCGCGAGCTCGTCTACCTGACCGGACTTGCGCGCGATCTCGCGACCGATGCGCGGCGCACCGGCCGCGGCGCGTATCCGCTGTTCCTCGCCGACCTGAAGCGCGAGGAGTTCGAGGCGCTCGGTCGCCGGTATCTCGAGCTCGCGGGCCGCCACCGGCCCGAGGGCAAGCCCCGCTTCGTCGACAAGATGCTGAACAACTTCGGACACGTCGGCCTGATCCAGCTGATGTTCCCGAATGCGACGATCCTCGACGCCCGCCGGCATCCACTCGCCTGCGGGTTCTCGTGCTTCAAGCAGATGTTCGCGCGCGGCCTGCCGTTCACCTACGACCTCGAGGCGATGGGTCGCTACTGGCGCGACTACCACGAGCTGATGGAGCACACCGACGCGGTGCTCCCGGGGCGCGTCTACCGGGTGCATTACGAACGGCTGGTCGCGGAGCCGGAGGCCGAAGTGCGTCGCATCCTCGAGCACTGCGGATTGCCGTTCGAGGAGCAGTGCCTGCGCTTCTACGACACTGCGCGCACGGTCATGACGATCAGCGCCGAACAGGTGCGCCGGCCGATCTATTCCGAGGGCGTGGACCAGTGGCGCAAGTTCGAGCCGTGGCTCGGGCCGCTCGCCGCGGCGCTCGGACCACTCGCGGCGGAATACCCGTCGTTCGCGGCTGCCGCGGGATGATCCGCCGGGCGCCCGTCAGTGGGCGCCGAATGCCGGGTGCACGATCCGCACGCCGGGCCGCAGGCCGAGGTGCGCCGCCGTGCCGCCGGCGAGCTCGAGCACGCCGAGCGACGCGCCCATCGAGCTGATCGTCGCGAGCGACTCGGGCTCCGCATTCTCCGCGATGCGCGTGACCCGCCCGTCCGCCGCGATGAACAGCAGGTCGAGCGGGATGCGCGTGTTCTTCATCCAGAAGTTGAGCAGCTGCGGCGCTTCGAAGACGAACAGCATCCCGCGATCCGCCTCGAGGTGGTGGACATACATCAGGCCCTGCTCGCGGCGCTCGTCGGTCGTTGCCATCCACACCTTGAACGGGTAGCTGCGCCCGCCGGCATCGATGCGCAGCGTGCTCACCGGGAAATGCTCGAGTGCTTCGTGCGGTGGGTCCGCGGCCGAGGCCGAGGCCGGCGCCGTTGCCGCGCACAGGATCGCGGTGAGCGCGAGCTGCGGGACGTGCCTGAGCAGGCGGCTCAGGAACCGGGTGCCGGCGTCGGCGGCGCTGGAGGCGGATCGGGATCCCATGCGAGCTGTCCACGGAAGTCGAATCGGGATACTAGTATCGCATCGTTGCCGCCGACCGCACGCGCCGGCGCGAGGCAGAAGCCGCGCGCCTCGACGCGCCAGCGACGGGGCGCGTCCGCGGGTGCCGGCAGCGGCGTCGGCAGTGGCGCCTGCGTGACCTCGTCCAGCAGGCAGCGCTCCTCCCCGCGGGTCCCGTAGATCGAGCCCCCCTCGCGGATCAGCGTCACGTTGACCGGGACCGCGTGCGCCGACTCGCCCTCGGCGAGGCGCGGTGCCGCGAACACCAGCGTCAGGTGCTCGCCCGCGGTCGTGCCCTGGAAACGGATCCTGAGCCCGAGCCCGTCGGGACGGCGCATCCCGTCGCAGTCCATGTCCGCGGCCTGCCAGTGCAGCTCCGTGTCGAGCGCACCGGCGAGGCGCGCCTCGAGGAACGCATCCGGCGGCGCGTCGCAGCTCACTCGCCGTCCCGCGACAGCAGCAGCGACCGTGCCACGTTGCCATGCAGCTGGCCGAGCGCGCGTGCGAGGTGCATGAATAGCGTGAGCGCGAGCACGCCGAAGGCGGAGATCAACAGGGCCGTCGCGAGCGTCGGGCTAGAGCCGTCCCACAGCTGGAAGTTCACGTCCGCGAGGCCCCTTGAGTCCAGGTAGACGATCGCCGGTGCTGCGATGAAGGTCAGGCTGACAACGACGCCGACCACCGCGCTCGTGAAGTAGAAGACGCCGAGCGGCAGCATCAGCAGCATGTAGAGGATCGTCGTCCAGGTGCGCCGGTCGGTCAGCATTTCCTGGATCCGGGCGCCGAACGTGAGTCCCTGCGTCGAGCGCAACGGCCGTCGCGGCATGCGCACGCCGAGCAGGCCCTCGACGATGCGGCCCTCGACCAGCGACAGCACGCGCGTGAGTCCGATGAACACGAGGAAGAACGGCACGCCGATGATCAGGATCGCAAGCCCCGCCGACATCGACAGTCCGGTGACCGCGACCGTGAAGTAGAAGATGCCGGTCGCGAGCGCGAGCAGCATGTAGAAGATCGCCGACCAGGCGCGGCTGTCGGCGTAGATGCCGAAGAACCGGCCGAGCGGCGTGCGGCGCACCGGCGGCGGCACCGGCCGCGTCGCATTGCGGACCGTCTTCTCCGTGGTGCGGTAGGCCTCGGCGACCTCGTCCGGGGCGCCGTAGGTGCTGGCGATCAGTTCGAGCACGTCGGCCTCCGATTTGCCGGGATGCTGCGCGACTTCGGCGCGCAGGTATTCCTCGGCGTCGTACAGCGCGTCCTGGATGAGGGCGGGGTCCTCGCCCTTCAGCGCGTCGCGCAGTTGCTCGAGGTACTGGTCGATCGATCGCGGGGCTGGCCTGTTCATGGCAGTTCACTGTCGGTGGTGGTGGAAGTGGCGGGGCTCGCCACCGCGTCGACGAACGTGCGGGTCGTCGTCCAGATCGAGAGCCAGCGCGCGAGCGTCTCGCGGCCGGCGGGCGTGATGCGGTAGTAGCGGCGCGGCGGTCCGGCGACCGAGGGCACCACGCGGCTCGCCAGCAGGCCGTGCGCCGACAGCGTCCGGAGCACCGGATAGAGGGCCCCCTGCTTCATCGGGGCGCCGGCCAGGTTCATCGCCGTCAGGCTCTTGGCGATCTGGTAGCCGTACAGGTCCTCGGTCGCACGGTCGAGCACCGACAGCAGGACGAGCGCGATCAGGCCTGCGTTCAGCTCCTTCTGGAACTTGCGCGCGAGGCCCTCGACATCCATGGGCTCGGCCGCGGGCTCGTCCGGAACGTCGATGTGCTCTGGTGTGTTCATGGTGAAGTAGACTATAGCACGAATCTCGTACTAGTCAACACTAAGTAGTAGTGAGCTGTCACCACGACCGGCTCCGAGGACCGGCCGGGATCAGGCGGGGGTGAGCACCAGCGCGGCGAGGGGCGGCAGGCAGATCGCGGCCGACCAGCGCTGTCCCATGGCGGGATCCCGCTCGGCGAGCAGGCTGCCCAGGTTGCCGACGTTGCTGCCGCCGTAGGCGGCACCATCCGTGTTGAGGCGCTCGCGCCAGCGGCCGCCGCTCGGCAGCCCGACCCGGAATCCGTAGCGCGGCACGGGCGTGCAGTTGAGGAGCACCACCGCGACCGCGTCGCCGGCGCGGCGCAGGTAGGCGTAGATCGAGTGCAGGCGCTCGCCGCGATCGAGCCACACGAGGCTGCCCGGCCGGTCGTCGGCGGCGTGCAGCGCAGGCTCCCCGCGGTAGAGCGCGTTGAGGTCCGTGATGAGCCGGCCAAGGCCCGTCGCGAGGGGCTCGACGACGGCCGGCGGCAGCGCGCGCCGGTGATCCCACTCGTCCGGATCGGCGCGCTCGCCGCCCATGAACAGCAGCTTCGCGCCCGGATGGGTCCACTGCCACGCGTACATCAGCCGCAGGTTGGCGTGCCGTTGCCACTCATCGCCCGGCATGCGGCCGAGCAGCGAGCGCTTGCCGTGCACGACCTCGTCGTGCGACAGCGGCAGCACGTGATGCTCGTCATCCGCATAGGCCGTCGCATCCAGCAGCGCGTCGTGGACGTGGCGCCTGAACAGCGGGTCGGTCGCGAAGTAGCCGAGCGTGTCGTGCATCCAGCCGAGGCTCCACTTGAAGTCGAAGCCGAGCCCCCCGCACGCGACCGGCGCCGTCGTCCCGGGCCGTATCGAGGAGTCCTCCGCGTAGACCCGCGCGCCCGGGAATTCGTGGTGCACGAGCTCGGTGAGCTCCTGCAGGAACGAGATCGCCGCCGGATTCTCGGCGCCGCCGTCCGCCGCGGGGAGCCACTCGCCGGGACCGCGCTGGAAATCGAGGAAGACCATCGAGGCGACGGCATCGACCCTGAGCCCATCGACGTGGAACTCCTGCAGCCAGTGGCGCGCGCTCGCCAGCAGGAAGGCACGCACCTCGGGGCGCTCGTAGTCGAAGGCGAGCGTGCCCCAGGCGCGATGCTCGGCGCGGCGCGGATCGGCGGGTTCGTACAGCGGCGCGCCGTCGAAGCGCGCGAGGGCTTGCGGGTCGGTCGCGAAGTGACCCGGCACCCAGTCCAGGATCACGCCGAGTCCCGCGCCGTGCAGGCGGTCGACGAAGGCGCGCAGGTCGTCCGGCGTGCCGTGGCGGGGATCGGGCGCGAAGAACCCGGTCGACTGGTAGCCCCAGGATCCGGCGTGCGGATGCGCCATGACCGGCAGCAGCTCCACGTCGGTGAAGCCGAGCGGCAGCACGTCCGCGACGAGCCGTTCGGCGAGCTCGCCCCAGCGCAGCGGCATGCCGTCGCCTCGCGCATAGGAGCCGGCATGGACCTCGTAGATGCTGGTCGGTCGACCCGTCGGCGCACGGGTCCTGGCCGCCATCCACGCGCCATCCGTCCAGGCGTACGGCCCGCGCCCGGTGACCCGCGCACCCCAACCCGGCCGGGGCTCCACCTCGCGTGCGTGCGGGTCGGTCTTCAGGACGTGGCCGTGCGCGGAGACGATCTCGAAGCGGTAGCCGGATCCGATCCGCTCGCCCGGCGCGAACAATTCCCAGTCGCCGTCCAGCGGGCACATCGGCAGCTGTCGCCCGTCGCCGAGCACGAGCGCGACCGCGCGGGCGCGCGGGGCCCAGACCCGGTAGCGAACCCCGTCCGCGCCCTCGGCCGTGTCCGGCCGTGCGCCGTAGTCCGCCTGCGCTGCGGCGGCGTCGCTGTCGCGCTGCGGCGACCGCGGCAGGCTCCATGGATCCGGGCCCTCGTGGCGCCGGCCCGCGGCGTCCAGCCAGCGCACCCGCCGCCGGTCGGGCGGTGGCTCGGCGCCGGCCCAGGCATAGAGTGGTCCCCGGTCGATCCGCGCCAGCGCGCGGCCACCGACCCAGCCGCGCGTGGCACCGGGCAGGAACGTCAGGAATACCTGCGTGCCCCCGAGGTCATGCCAGCCGAGCAGGGCAGCGGGGTCGTGCAGCTCGCGCGCGACGAGCGACGCGACGGTCGCGGCGTGACGGGCGAGGAAGGTGCGTAGAGCGGGGTTCAATGCGTTGGGGCCGCGGTTGCAGCGCGTACCCCGCACGGTACCATAGCCGGGACATCCACCAGGAAAGCCCCATGAGTGCGAAGCTGCCGCTCGGCATGTCCGGCCGATACGTGTCCAGGCTGACGAGCGGGACGCTGGCGATCATCATGGCCGGCGGACGCGGCGAGCGGCTCAAGCAGCTGACCACGAGCCGCGCGAAGCCGGCGACGCCGTTCGGCGGCAAGTTCCGGATCATCGACTTCGTGCTGTCCAACTGCGTGAACTCGGGCATCCGCCAGATTGCCGTCCTGACGCAGTACAAGGCGCAGTCGCTGATCGAGCACGTGCAGCGTGGCTGGGGCTACCTGCGGGGCGAGTTCGGCGAATTCGTGACCGTGATCCCGGCCCAGCAGCAGGTCGGGCCGCACTGGTACCAGGGCACGGCGGACGCCGTGTACCAGAACATCGACTACATCCGCGCCCATCATCCGAAGCACGTGCTGGTGCTCGCCGGCGATCACATCTACACGATGGACTACGGGCCGATGATCGCGGCGCACGTGGAGAAGAACGCGGACATCTCGATCGGCGTCGTCGAGGTTCCCGTGGCGCTGGCGCGCGAGTACGGCGTGCTCTCGGTCAGCGAGACCAACCGCGTGCTGCGCTTCGCTGAGAAGCCGAAGCAGCCGGAGCCGATCCCCGGTCGCCCCGACACGGCGCTCGCCTCGATGGGCATCTACATCTTCAACGCGGACTTGCTCGACCGGCTGCTGACCGAGGACGCCGCGCTCGAGAACTCGCAGCACGACTTCGGCAAGAACATCATTCCCGCGTCGCTCGGCGAGCTTGCCGTGTACGCCTACGCGTTCCAGGACGTGCGCACGCGCGCGCAGGCCTACTGGCGCGACGTCGGTACTCTCGATGCGTACTACGAGGCGAACATGGAGCTCGTGTACGTCCATCCCGAGCTCAACATATACGACGAGGAATGGCCGATCTGGACGTACCAGCTGCAGCGACCGCCCGCGAAGTTCATCCTCGACGACCACGCCGGCCGGCGTGGCATGGCGGTGAACTCGATGGTCGCCGGCGGCTGCATCATCTCCGGTGCGACCGTGCGCGAATCGCTGCTGTTCTCGGATGTGCGCGTCGATGAGCGTTCGCTCGTGCACGCCTCGGTCGTGCTGCCGAGCGTGCGCATCGGCAAGGGCTGCCAGATCAAGCGCGCGATCCTCGACGAGGGATGCATCGTGCCGGACGGCATGGAGATCGGCATCGACCAGGCTGCCGATGTCGCCCGCTTCGAGGTCACCGAGAAGGGCGTCGTGCTGGTCACCCCGCAGATGCTCAAGGCGCTCGCCTGATGGCCGGCCTGCCGATTCGGCACTGCCGCGCGTAGCGCCGCCATGGCACAGAATGTCGATCGGGTGCGGGCAGCGCCGCGCCTCACGAGGTTGTCGCATGAGTGATGTTGGAATCCTGAAGGTCCTGGACCGGCGCCGGGCGGGCGTGCTGCTGCACCCGACCTCGCTCCCCGATTCCAGGCACGGCGCGCTCGGCCAGGCCGCGCGCAGCTTCGTCGACTGGCTCGCGGTCGGCGGCTTCAGCGTCTGGCAGTTCCTGCCTCTCGGCCCGGTCGGCGATGACCGCTCGCCGTATTTCGCGCGCTCGAACCACGCCGGTGACCCGGGGCTCGTCGACCTGCCGACGCTCGCAGCGGCGGGCCTCATCGACCCGGACCGCGTCGCCGACACGCCGCGAGGCGAGCTCTTGGCGAGCGCCGGTCGCGCGCTGCGTGCGGGTGGCGGACCGCTACGGGAGGCGTTCGAGGCGTTCCAGGGCGATGCGGCGCACTGGCTGCCCGACTACGCCCTGTTCACGGCGATCCAGGCGCGCGAGAACGGCCGCCCGTGGTGGGAGTGGCCGGCGCCGCTGCGCACGCGCCGGCCCGCGGCGCTGGAGTCCGCGCGGACCGAGCTCGCGGCCGCGATCCAGGATGCCGAGACGTGCCAGTTCTTCTTCTATTCGCAATGGAAGGCGCTGCGTCGCTACGCGGCCGACCACGGCGTGCGCCTGTTCGGCGACGTGCCGATCTACCTTGCACCGGACAGCGTGGAAGTGTGGGCAAACCCGAACCTCTTCCAGCTCGATGCCGCGGGGCGGCCGACCGCGGTGGCCGGCGTGCCGCCGGACTACTTCTCGGCGGATGGCCAGCTGTGGGGCAATCCGCTCTACCGGTGGGAGGCGCACAAGCGCACGGGATTCGCGTGGTGGATCGAGCGCCTGCGCGCGCAGTTCGAGCTGTTCGACCTCGTGCGCATTGACCATTTCCGCGGGCTCGAGGCCTACTGGGCGGTGCCCGCCGGTGCACCGACCGCCGCGACCGGCGAGTGGCGCAAGGCGCCCGGGGCGGCGCTGCTCGCCGGGGCAGCCGAGGCTCTCGGCAGCCTCGAGGTCGTGGCCGAGGACCTCGGCGTGATCACGCCGGAGGTCGAGCAGTTGCGCGATGGCTTCGGGCTGCCGGGCATGCGCATCGCGCAGTTCGGCTTCGACGGCGACCAGCGCAACGTGCACGTGCCGCACAACTGGGTCACGCGCTGCGTCGGCTACACGGGCACCCACGACAACGACACGACGGCCGGTTGGCTCGCGCACCTCGACGACGCTGCGCGGCACTTCGTCGCGGACTACGTCGGCGCGGAGCCCGCGCGGACCGTCGAGGCGCTGACGCGCACCGTGCTCG
This sequence comes from uncultured Pseudomonadota bacterium, assembly GCA_903884235.1. GTDB lineage: Bacteria > Pseudomonadota > Gammaproteobacteria > Steroidobacterales > Steroidobacteraceae > CAIKZZ01. The sequence goes on along the minus strand of CAISEB010000044.1, from coordinate 7,036 downwards.
GATCGGTCGCGATCCTGGCGATCGTGCCGATGCAGGACCTGCTCGGACTCGGCACCGAGGCGCGCATGAACCTGCCGGGCACGACCGAGGGCAACTGGAACTGGCAGTTCGCCTGGTCCGACGTGCCGGACTGGCTCGGCGCCCGCTGCCGCCACTGGAACCACCTGTACGGACGCAGCTGAGCGACGGCGCTTCCCCGCGGAACGCAGCCCGATGCCCGGCTCAAGGAGACGCGTGATGGCGATCTTGCGGACGAAGACCCGGCAAGCGGCGGCGGCGCTGCTCGGCACGGCGCTGATCTGTGGCTGCGCGGGGCTTGCGCCGAAATTCGAGCACCCGCGGCTCTCGGTCGCTGGCATCGAGATGAAGGATGCGTCGCTGAGCGAGCAGCACCTGCGGGTCCGGCTGCGCGTGTACAACCCGAACACCGTCGCGCTGCCGATCGAGGGCATCAGCTACACGGTCGATGTCGCGGGCGAGGAGCTTGGACGCGGCGTGACCGCCGACTCGTTCACGGTGCCGGCACATGGCGAGGCGGAATTCGAGGTCCTGATGACGACCAACCTCGCGCCCGTGCTCTTCAAGGTGATGCCACACCTCAAGGAGACCGGGTACCCGATCGAGTATCACCTCGTCGGCAAGGTCAGCACCTCGCTGATGTTCCTGCGTTCGATCCCGTTCGACGAACGCGGCACGTTCCAGCGCTGAGGCGCTGCCGGCCTCACGCGGGGCCGACGAGTCGGGTGTATTCCTCGACGTACAGCGCGCCCTGGCGCTCCCAGGAGTAGTTCTTCGCCATCGCGTTGCCGAGCAGCCGCCGCCAATGGGCCGCCTCGCGGTGCAGGCCGGCGGCGTAGTCGAGCGCCCAGCCGAAGCTCGCCGCATCGTAGTGGTCGAAGACGATGCCCGTGCCCGTGCCGTCCGCACGGTCGTAGTGTGCGACGGAATCCGCAAGCCCACCCGTGCGGCGCACGATCGGCGCCGTGCCGTAGCGCAGGCTGTACATCTGGTTGAGCCCGCAGGGCTCGTAGCGGGACGGCATCATGAAAGCGTCGGAGCCCGCCTCGATCCAGTGGGCGAGGGGCTCGTCGTAGCCCTTGTGGTACGCGACGCGACCCGGGAACTCCCGTTCGAGCGCGGCGAAGAATTCCTCGAAGCGCGCTTCGCCGGAGCCGAGCGCGACGACGGCGGCGTCCTGGCGCCGGAGGAACGCCGGCAACGCCGGGATCATCAGGTCGATGCCCTTCTGATCCACGAAGCGACTGACGAGGCCGAGCAGCATCGTGCCAGTGCCGAGCGCGAGGCCGGTGCGCTCGGCAAGCTCGCGCCTGCACTCGAGCTTGCCGGACAGGTCGTGTGCGTCGTAGCGCGCGGGAAGCAGCCGGTCGCGGGACGGATCCCATTCGTCGTAGTCGACGCCGTTGAGGATGCCGACGAGGCGCCCGCCGCGGCTGCGCAGGAAGGGGTCGAGTCCGGCGCCGTATTCGGGCGTGCAGATCTCCGCCGCGTAGGTGGGGCTCACGGTGGTGACGAGATCGGCATAGAGGATGCCGTGCAGGAGCGTGTTGACGCGGCCTTCCGCGAGGTCCTGCTGGTGCAGCAGCCACGACGCATCGCCGAGCCCGAGCTCCGCGGCATGCGCCGCACCGAATACGCCCTGGTAGGCGACATTGTGGATGGTGAGTACGGAACGCGTCGCCGCGAACAGGCCGTCCCAGGCGTACAGGGTCTTGAGCAGCAGCGGCGCGAACGCCGTGTGCCAGTCGTTGCAGTGCACGATGTGCGGCGCGAAGCCCATGCGCTGGGAACACTCTAACGCCGCACGCGTCAGCAGCAGGAAGCGCCTGGATTCGTCCTCGTCCTCGGTGTAGATGCCGGGACGGCCGTAGAGCGCCGGGCAGTCGATGAAGTAGAGATTCAGGTCGGACCCCGGCGCGGATCCGGTCCGCACGCTATACCGGTAGGCATGCACGCCGAGCGTGATCTCGAGGTCCTGCAGGAAGTCGACGGGCCACGTCTCCAATCCACTCGCGGCGATGCTGGCGTACCACGGCAGGAAGACCCGCACGTCGTCGCCACGCCGGTGCAGGTCGCGGCTGAGTGCGGCGGATACGTCGGCGAGGCCGCCGGTCTTGGCGAGCGGTGCGTATTCGGCGGTGATGAACAGGATTCGATGTGGCATCGGTCAAAGTATAGCCAACGCTCCTTGCGGGGGCGTGACGACGGCGTCACGCGCGGCAGGTGTAGACTGCCGACGGGACGGCCGGCGTCGCCCGGCATGGGGGTATGAACATGGATCGCGTCCGCTCGAGCGTCGTTGGCCTGCTGCTGCTGCTCGCCTGGCCCGTGTCCTGGGCGGGCGAGGCCCGGCCGGTCTTGGTCGACACCCCCGAGCCTGGTTCGGCCGAGGAAATCGTTCGGGCGACGACCGATGCCCGCTTCCTGTCGCCCTGGGTGGCATCGCTGCCGGCCTCGGCCACCGTGCCGTCGCCGCGTGCATTCCTGCACCGCATTGCCGGCGCGCCGGGCGAGCTCGTTACTTCCGCGCAGGCCTATGCGTACTGCCGCGCGCTCGCGGCGGCATCGCCGCGCGTGAAGCTGTGGACGATCGGCAAGTCCGAGGAAGGCCGCGACATCGTGCTGCTCGCGATCGCGGACGAGGACGGCATCCGCCACCTCGACGAGCTGAAGGGGGCGACTGCCGCGCTCGCGGACCCGCGGCGCACCGATGCCGCGGCGGCCGAGCGTCTGGTCGCGACGGCCCGGCCGATCTACTACTTCAACGCCGCGCTGCACTCGGACGAGACCGGATCGACAGAATCGGTGCTTGAGCTCGCCTACCGGCTCGCCGTGTCCGAGCAGCCGATGATCGGCCGGATCCGCTCGAACCTCGTCGTGCTGATCAATCCGGTCTCGAACCCGGACGGGCGCGACCGGCAGGTCGAGTGGTTCTACACCTACCTGAAGGGCCGCACGGACCGTGCGACGCTGCCGAGGCAGTCGCCGCCGTACTGGTCGCACTACGCGATGGTGGACATCAACCGCGACACCCACCAGCAGACGCACGAGACGACGAAAGCCGTGCACCGGATGTTCCACGACTGGCACCCGACGATCGTGCACGACCTGCACGAGTCGGTGGCGTTGCTGATGTCGTGGAACGGCTCCGGTCCCTACAACCCGAACATCGATCCGCTGACCTACAGCGAGTTCCTCGAACTCAGCTTCCACGAAGTGCAGGCGATGAACGGGCTCGGCATGCCCGGCGTGTCGACCTGGAACTTCGGCGAGGGCTTCTCGCACCTGTACCTCGATTCGGTGGCGATGAACCACAACGCGATCGGACGCGGCTACGAGACTTTCGGCAACGGCACCGCCGAAACGCTGAAGTGGACGCTGGGCCCCGAGGACACGAGCAAGGAATGGTGGCGCCTGGTGCCGCCGCCGACCGGCGAGTTCTCCTGGTCGGCGCGCGACAACGTCAACTACAACGAGACCGGCGCGCTCGCGGCTCTCGACTTCGCCGCGGCCCACGCACGCGAGCTGCTGCACAACTTCTATCTGAAGGGCCTGCATTCGTGGCGGCACGGCGTCGAGGACGCGCCCTACGCATTCCTGATCCCCGCGGACCAGGGCGACCCGGCGCGCGTCGCCGCACTCGTCAAGCGACTCATGGACCAGCGCATCGAAGTGGCCCGGGCGACGGCGCCCGTCGTGCTGAAGGACGGCACGTGGCCGGTCGGCACCTACGTCGTGCGGCTCGACCAGCCGTATCGCAACTACGCGGTCGACTTGCTCTCGGTGCAGCACTATCCGAAGGATGGCAGCGAGCCGTACGACGACACGTCCTGGGAGCTGCCTGCGCACTACCACGTCGAGGCGCTGCCGACCGCCGATGCGGCCGTCCGCGATGCGGCGTTGGAACCACTCGCCGCGCCGCCTGTGCCCGCCGGTCATGTCACGGGTTCCGGGCGCGCGTGGCTGCTGTCCGACACGGGCCAGGAAGGGCTGCTGGAGGCGCGCTTCCAGCTTGGCGCCCTCGCCGTCGAAATCGCCGAGAAGCCGTTCGACGTGGATGGGCGCCACTATCGGGCGGGCTCGTGGATCGTGCCGGTGGCCCCCGGTGCCGCCGAGCGCGTCGCGCGGGTCGCGTCCTCGCTCGCGCTCGAGTTCGTCGGTGTCGCGGCGACGCCCGACGTCGCGCGTCACCGCGCCCCGCTGCCGCGGGTCGGGCTGTGGGTGCCGTGGGCCGACACCGACTCCATCGGCTGGGTGCGCTACGCGCTCGACCAGCGGCACATCCCGTACGCCTACGTGCGCGACGAGGACATCCGCGCCGGCCACCTGCGCGAGCACTACGACGTGCTGCTCTACGGGCAGGTCGACCTCGAGCTTGCCGAGCAGATCCAGGGGCTGCCGAAGTCCTGGGGTCCCATGCCCTATCGCAAGACCGCCGCGACGCCGAGCTTCGGGATCCCGGCACCGTCCGACGACATCACCGGCGGCATCGGCGGCGCGGGCCTCGGCGAGCTGCAGCGCTTCGTCGAGGACGGGGGGCTGCTCGTGACGCTCGGCAACGGCACCATGCTGGCGCTCGAAGGCGGGATCGTGCGGGGCGTGCGTCGCGATGCCGGTGGCGTGCCGCGCAGCAGCCAGGGTGGCGGCGCGGATGCAGCGAGCGCGGCGCAGGCGGCGGCGACGCGAACGCCCGGCGCGCACCTGCGCGTCAGCTTCGCACGCCCGGCGCATCCGATCGCCTACGGCTACGACGCCCGCACCTGGGTGTTCCGGCAGAACTTCGCACTGTACTCGACGCCGCGACGCTGGCTGCGGATGGCGTACTGCACGAGCTGCCTCGACGGTCCGTTCGATCCGTCCGGCGTGGTCCTCGAGTGGGGTGACCGCGAGGGCGCGCCACTCGTGGTCAGCGGTCAGGCGTGGGGCGAGGCCAATCTCATCGGGCGCCCGGCGATCCTCGACATGCCGGTCGGCCGCGGCCACGTCGTCAGCTTCAACTTCAATCCACTGCACCGCGACCTCAATCGCGGGGACCAGCGGATGCTGTGGAATGCGTTGATCAACTGGCGTGCGATCGTCGACGGCGCGGCCGACGCGCCGGCGTCCCGCTGAGGCGCGGGCGCCTCGCCGGGCTCAGCCCGGCTCGTAGATCACGTAGTGCTTCTCGCAGGCCTCGAGGGTCTCCCAGGTGCCCTCGAAGCCGGCGGGGATCACGAACGCCGCCGGCGCCGTGAACTCGCGGGCGGTGCCGTCCGTGGCGACGAGCCGGATGCGGCCGCGCGTCAGCGAGCAGAATTCGTGTTCCGTGTACTGGATCCGCCAGCGGCCCGGCGAGCTGCCCCACGTGCCGCAGTGGAAGTGCCCGCTCGGATCGGAGTAGCGGTTGTCGACCCGGGCGATTGGCGTGCCTTCGAGCACGCGATCTGCAGGCACCGGCGCAACATCCGGTGTGCCGGGGGCGCCGAGGTCGACGATCGCGGGGGAGGCCACGGGATGTGCCGGGCTCAGGCTGCGTCGCCGGGTCGCTTCGGCGACCCGGCGGGGGCCTCGGTCGGTGCGGGCGGCGGCGTCGGAGCGGCCGGCTTCGCCTTCGGATCCAGTACCCCGCGCATCATCGGCATGAAGGCCGATGCCATCGATTCCTGCATCTTCGTCCAGTAGTCGAGGTTCTGCTTCGCGAGCTCCGCCATTGTCGTCATCGGCGCGTTGGCCATCAGCTTGGAGACCTGTGCCTGCAGCGTCTCCTGCTGGTGCGCGAAGGTCTCGACGCTCTTCTCGAGGTAACGGGTCATGAACTCCTGCATGCCGTTGCCGTAGAAGCGGATGATCGACTCGAGCAGGGGCGTGGAGAGGATCGGCTTGCCAAACTGTTCCTGCTCGGCGATCACCTGCAGCAGGATGAGGCGGGTGATGTCCTCCCCCGACTTGTCCTCGACGACCGTGACCTTCTCGCCCTGGACGATGAATTCGCGGATGTCCTCGAGGGTCACGTGCCGGGACTGGGACGCATCGTACAGACGCCGATTGGCGTACTTCTTGATCAGCCGTTCCTTCGTCATGGGTTTGAGTTTAACCGATTGCCCGGTTGATTCCTTGCAGCGCAAAACGCGGCCACCCCAAAAGAAAAAGGGACGGAGGGCCGAAGCCACACCGTCCCGAGGGGGGAGGGTCGGGTCGTCCGCCCGGAGGCGGAGACCCTGATTCTTCAGGCGGCCTTGGTGGCCTTGGCGCGGGCCTGGAACTCGGTGGACGCCTGGTCAAGCCACTGCGTCGCTTCGGTCTGGGCTTCGCCGGCGAGCTTCAGCAGGTCCTGCGAACGCTGCGTCTGCTTCTCGAAGTAGCCGGTCGCGAGCTCCGTCTGCTTCTTGGCCAGGGCCTGGACGTCCTGCGTCTGCGTGGTCGCGTGCAGGGCGGCGAGGCTGAACTCCAGCGCGTCGCCGGCGACTTCGTAGCCATAGCGGGCGAAGCGTTCGAAGGCGCGGGCCTGGATGGCCGTCAGGCGGGAGATCGGCTCGGCGAACTTGCGCGAGTTCTCGAGGAACGCATTGATTTCGGCGGTCGTGTTAGTCATCGTGGTTCTCCAGAGAAAGTCCGTTTGTTGCAGTGCAGTATAAACACTTTATTTTGCAATGCAACAAGAATTACGCCCGGCCTTCAGTGTGTCGTTAAATGCTTTTATTTCAACAGCTTGTAATCACCCGGGCGGACTCGCTGGCCGGCCTTGAGCGGCCCTGCGGACGCTCGCCGACATGACTCTCGAGGCGTGGATGCGTCTGTGGACCGGGCCCGCCGCCGGTTCCGCCGGCGGGCTCGGGGCGGCCACCGCGGCCTTCGAACGCTTCGCCACCGACTACGCCCGCCTCGCCACCCTGCCGTGCGCGACGCCGGCCGAGTGGGAGGCGCTCGCACGCCGCCTCGCCGCGGAGGTCCTGCCGGCGTGGCCCGCCGCGCCCGCACCGGGCGCCGCCGAGGGCGGCGCGACGGTGATGGCGGCGATGGGCGCGGCGACCGCGCAGGG
>CAISEB010000043.1 GCA_903884235.1 uncultured Pseudomonadota bacterium | reverse complement strand
CGGTTGGCAACGTCAACCGGGGCCCGCGCGTTTTGGCGGCCCGCGGGCCGCGGGTGGAATTTCCGGGCGCACAGCCCGAAACCAAGTCGAGCGAGATCGACGCGCTGCAGCGGTGCAGGCTCCCGAGTCCTGCCTGGTGCGTCCCGGCTCTGCCGGCGACGCATATCGCAGCGTGCGGCCCCGCGAGACGAGCGTGCGTGGAGCCACAGGCCTGACCGGCCTGCACGGTGCCGGAACCGGGACTCGAAATCCTCTGGCCGGGCTGATCGCACGAGGACGACGCCTGCCTTCAAGTCGGCGTTTGGTCGAGAGTGGAGTGTTGAGATCGATGCGCAAGCATCGCGGGCGGGGACGATCCCCGCACCGAGGCGCCCCGGCGCCGGTCGTGGCCAAGGCATGGATGCCGGCACGACCGACGCAGCGGCCGCGACGCCCTGAGGGCGGTTCGCGGTGTCGGCGGGCGCGGCCGTTGCCGGATGCCGAGCGTGCGCGCCGCGCACACGACGCATCGGGGACTGCCGCGTACTGGCCGCCGCTGCACACCGTCACCCGCGGCGCGGACGCGGGGCGTTCCCGGTTCCCGAGTCTTGCAACGACATAGCTGACCAAGGAAAGGGAGGACACGACGATGGCGATCAGGATTGATCAGCACGAGATCGGCCTGCACTGGAGGCACGGCGCGTTCGTCGGCGTGCTGCAGCCCGGCATGCACTGGGTCTTCGCGGGTGCGGACATCCAGGTCCACGACCTGAACGTACCCGAATACAACGACGCGCGGCTCGACCTGCTGCTCGCGACCGCCGGCGCGCAGCTCGCGCCGTACCTGCAGGTCGAGGACATCGGCGCACACGAGATCGGCATTGTGTACAAGCGCGGCCGCTTCGCGGGACTGCTTCCGCCGGGGAGCCGCCAGGCGTACTGGCGCGGCCTCGTCGACGTGCGCGTCGACCGCGTCGACCTGCGCCACGACTACCGCGTCGCGGACGAGCTCGTGTGGACGTTTGCGCGCGCCACCACGCAGCTCGCGCTGCCGATCCGCGAGCACGTGCAGTTCGTCGAGGTGCCGCCCTCGTCGCGCGGCCTCGTGCTGGTGGACGGTCGCTGCGTGGACATGCTGCCGGCAGGCATGCACGCGTTCTGGAAGAACGGTCGCTCGGTCAAGGTCGAGGCACACGACCTCGGCGTGCCCGAGTTCCAGCACCCCCGGGCCGAGGAGCTGCTCGCCTCGTCCGGGGAGGAGCTCGCCCGGCACGTTCGCGTGATCGACATCGGCGCGCGCGAGGTCGGCATCGCCTTCACGAACGGCCAGGTCCGCGACGTGCTGGCGCCCGGCAGCCGCCACCTCTACTGGAACGGCCCCATCGACGTGCGCGTCGAGCGCGTCGACATCGGCGAGGAGATCCGCATCCGGGATGACCTGCTGCGGACGTTCGTCCGCGCGACCGGGCCGGCGGCAACCCGGATCCAGGCGCACATCCTCGTCGCCGAGGTCCCGGATTCGGCGCGCGGCCTGCTCGTGGTCGATGGCCGCTTCGCGGGCGTCGTGCCACCCGGCCTGCACGGGTTCTGGAGGAGTGGCCGCTCGATCGGCGTCGAGGTCGTCGAGGGTCGCCTGCAGACGGCCGAAGTCTCGGGCCAGGAGATCCTGACGCGCGACAAGGTCAGCCTGCGCATCAACCTGATGGCGCTTTGGCAGGTCACGGACGCGGTGGCGGCGCGCGCCGCGGTCGCGAACGCCGCGGACCATGTCTACAAGGAGCTGCAGTTCGCGCTGCGCAAGGCGGTCGGCACCCGCACGCTCGACGAACTGCTCGCCGACAAGGACACGCTCGATCGCGAGATCGCGGCGCACGTCCGCAATCGCGTCGAGGCGATGGGCCTCGGCGTGCACGGGGTCGGCGTCAAGGACGTGATCCTGCCGGGCGAGATGAAGGCGATCCTCAACCGCGTCGTCGAGGCCGACAAGGTTGCGCAGGCCAACCTGATCCGCCGCCGCGAGGAGACCGCGGCAACGCGCTCGCTGCTCAACACGGCGCGGCTGATGGACGAGAACCCGACGCTGCTGCGCCTGAAGGAGCTCGAGACCCTCGAGAAGGTGACCGAGAAGATCGACAAGCTGACGGTGTTCGGTGGCCTGGAGGGCGTCCTCAAGGACGTCATCCGGATCGGCGCCGCGGGCGCCTGATCGGGGACGGCGTGCCGCCAGGAGGGGTCCAGGTCGGGGTACGGCGGCTCGGCGCCGGACAACGGCCTGGGCGGCGCTCCCGGCCGCCCGGCGCGCCCCGTGCAGAGGTGGCCCCGGTGAGGGAGCACGGCCACGAGGCGGCGGGGTCCCGCCGCGTCGCGGCGCGGGCTTGATCCAGATTCTAGGACAGGCGTTGATTCGCGATTAACATCAAAAACTTGCTGATCTTTCCGAGATTTCCATTGAAGCCCGGTGGAGCGCCTCGGCGCGACGCGGTCAGCGTCGCGGATCCGGCTTCCCGGACCGACGCCGCGTGCCACGCCCCGTCTTCAGCCGGCCTTTCAGAGCCTTGCGCGCCGCGGCGACCGGGTCGTCCGGCGCGATCACGTACTCGGTCTTGCGGGTGTGCGGGTCGTAGTAGCCGAGGTACCCACCCGGGTTGACCCCGAACGAGCGCACGGTCCGGCCGGCATTCCGCGTGCCGAGGAAGTCGTTGCGGCCATTCACCTCCTCCCCCGCCGTGAAGTACGCCGGCAGCACGAAGTTGCTCACCCGCACGCCATCGACGAGGTAGCTCTCGTTCTGGACCGGGTCGCACACTTCGTACCAGTAGTAGACGTTGCGCCGACCTTTCGGACCCCGTGCCTGCACGAGCAGGTTCGTCTCCGGATCCGCGATCAGCTCGAGCGCCTCGTGCGACAGCGTCACCGTCCAGTCCTCGCTCATCCGGTCCGCGAGCGTCACGTAGACGACGCCATACGGAACACCACGGAACCAGCTCATGTGGAACCCGTCGGCATCGCTCGCGCGAACCTCGTCGTAGACGTAGAGGATCGCATCGCCGCGCATGTCCCTGAGGTCCACCTGGCGCAGCTTCGAGCGTGGCGTGCCGACGAGGCGCAGCGTCGCGCCGAAACCCCAGTAGGGCTGGAAGTCATCGGCGACCTGGCGGTTGACGGCGCGCAGCGCCGTCTGCAGCTGGTCGTCCGACAGGCGGCCGCGGGTTGCGTTGATGACCGTGATCAGCATGCAGCGTCTCCAGCCCGCAGCGCGGGTGTCATTGGATCGAGGTGTGGCGCAGCTCGAGCGCGAGGCTGGCGCCCCGGTCCTCGACCCAGCCGCGGCAGCTGTCGATGAGGTCGAACATCCCCGGGTCCGAGTCCGGGTGGATGCTGACGAGGATCGTCGTGTTGGTGGGCGAGGCGGCTCCGCACTCGCGCACGTACTCGGGCGACGCCAGGAACTGCACGTAGGTGTCGAGCTTCGCGAGCAGGCGCGTGCGCGATCGCTCGTCGTCGCGCAGCGGCGAGGCGACGACGATCGCGAGATCGGAGCCGCCATCGGCGTGCACTCCGTACACGTCGATCGCGGTCAGCGACGGGATCGGGTGCGACGGATCGTCGTAGTTGTCCTCCCACTCCCCGTGCATGAAGATCGGCGTATCCATCGCCTCGCCTCCTCCGCCGCGGCCCTGCGGCAGGCGCCCCGCCACCGGCCGCTGCCGCCTGCGCCGGGTCGCGCTGCCATCGCGTCCGAATCTACCGCCGCCCGCGCGGCACCTGCAACCTGCAGTGCCGCGCAGTCGATCCGGTCGGGGTGGCGCGCTACTCCTCGTCGGCCACGCTCTTGTCGCGCGCCGGCAGCAGGTCCGGGCGCAGCGCCGCGAGCTTCGCAATCTTCAGCTGGCGGTTGAGCGGCGCGAGCGCCTCGACGAGCTTCGTCGACTGGCCGACGAGCGGCTCGACGAGTGCGAGCGCATCGGCGCTCGCCTTCGCCTGGGCCTCGGTCGGCGGCGCATCGCCGCGTGCCACCGCGCCATACAGGCCGTCGAGCTGGCCGTTCACGGCCTCGAGCCCCAGCACCGGTGGTGTCGCCGTCTTCTCGCCCTCGAGCAGGCGGGCGCACTGGCGGTCGTACGACTCGAGCGCAGCCTTCTCCGGCGCCGGCGCCGTGGCCTTCAGGGCCTCGATCTGCTGGCGGAGCGAGCGCACGGTCAGCAGCGCCGCGGTCGACCGGTCGAGCGCAGCGGCGAGCACCTTGAGCGCGCCGGCCTGCGCGCCGAGGCCTGCGACCTGCGCGGCCGGCATGCGCGGATCCGCCCGGACCTCGAGCGGCGCCTCCGATGCCTTGCCGTCGACGACCAGGCGCACGGTGTAGCGGCCCGGCACCACCGTGGGACCGCGCGGGCCGCGCGGCGTGCCGTGCGGCACGGCGTTGATCGGGTAGCCCGTCGCCGGCGAGCGCGGCGCCGCGTACTCGAGGTCCCACACCCAGCGGTGCAGCCCGGGCGTCGCCGCGAGCACGCCCGGCGTCGCCACCCACCAGGACGGGATCAGCTGGCGCGCGAGGTCCTCGGCGCTCGGCTCGACAAGATCGTTGCTGGCATAGCGGCGCACGACGGCCCCGGCGGAATCGAGGATCTCGAGCGAGACCGGGCCCTTCGACGCCACCGGCAGGTAGTACTCGAGCACGGCACCGGCCGGCGGATTCGTGCCGGTGGGCTCGTCCGGCGCGATCGGCGTGTCGGGCCAGGTGCTGCGCGCGAGCCGGAACGCCGGCGCCGGCGTGAGCAGCCAGGGCATGGCGAGCTTCTCAGGCAGCCACTGGCGCAGCCGGCTGACGTCGTCGAGCACCCAGAAGCCCCGGCCGTGGGTCGCGAGCACGAGATCGTTGTCCTTGACGACGAGGTCGCGCATCGAGGTGTGCGGCAGGTTGCCCTGCAGCGACTGCCAGTGGTCGCCGTCGTCGAAGGACACCCACACGGCCCGTTCAGTGGCCGCGTACAGCAGGCCACGGCGCACCGGATCCTCGCGCACGGCGTTCACCGGCGCGCCGTCCGCGAGGCCCTGGACGATCGGCTGCCACGTCGCGCCGCCATCGCGCGTGCGGTAGACATAGGGCTTGAGGTCATCCACGCGCAGGCGGCTCACGGAGGCGTACGCGCTACGCGGATCGAAGTGCGAGGCATCGATCTGCGTGACCTTGCTCCAGCCGGTCAGGACCGGCGGCGTCACGTCGTGCCAGGCGCCGCCTTCGTCGTCCGTGCGCCAGATCGTGCCGTCATCGGTCCCGGCCCACAGCAGGCCCTTCTGGATCGTCGAGGGCGCGAGCGCGTAGATCACGCCACGCTGCTTCTCGGCACCCTCGGGATGGCGCGGGCCGACGCTGTCCGGCACGCCCGGATCGGGACGCGCGAGGTCCGGACTGATGATCGTCCAATGCACGCCACCGTCGGTGGTGCGGAACAGCCGGCTCGTGCCGAAGTACAGCACGTGCGGATCGTGCGGCGAGAACATCAGGGGCTCGGTGCGATCGGTGCGGATCGTGCCGTCGCGCACGGCGATCGGGCTCACGTTCTCGACGCGTCCGGTCGACACGTGGAAGCGCGACACCTCGGTGCGACCGGCGCCGTAGATCAGGTCCGCATCGAGCGGATCCGGCGCGACGTAGCCGTACTCGATCGTGCCGACCGGGTGCCAGTCGTGCGCGGTAACCTCGCCGTCGTTGCCGCGGCTCGCGATGCACACCGAGCCGCTCTCCTGCTGGCCGGAGCAGATGCGGTACGGGAACGAGGACGTGATGCCGGCGTGGTACAGCTGCGCGGTCGGCTGGTTGAGCCAGCTCGACCAGGTGCGGCCGCCATTGACCGTGATGTTCGCGCCCTGGTCGCTGACGAGCGCGATGCGCTTCGGGTCGGACGGACTGACCCAGAGGTTCTGGTAGTCATCGCCTCCCGGCGCGCCGCGCAGGTGCGTCCAGGTGTGGCCGCCGTCGCCCGACTTCATCGCCACGATGCTGGCCGTATAGAGGACGTCCGGGTTCTGGGGATCGACCTTGATCACCGCATGGTCGCCACCACCGATGCGCAGCACCGGTCGCGGGTCCTCGGTGACGCGCGCCCAGTGCGCCCCGGCATCGTCGGAGCGGAACAGGCCGAGGCCGGCCGCCGACGAGTAGTCGCCGGGCTCCGTCGTCGCGACCATCGCGTACAGGCGCGAAGTCGCGCTCGGCGCGACGGTGAGGTTGATCTGGCTCGCGTTCTTCGGCAGTCCCTCGGTGAGCTTCTGCCAGTGGCTGCCGCCGTCCGTGGACTTGAAGACGCCACCGCTCGTGCCGTTGAACTCGTTGCCGTCCTCCCAGGGACCGAGCCGTCCCTCCCAGAACGTCGCGTAGACGATGTCCGGGTGCGCCGGGTCGATGACGACACCGTTGGCACCGGTGTGCTCGTCGACGACGAGCACGCGCTCCCAGTGCGCCCCGCCGTCCTCGCTGCGATACAGGCCACGGTCGGCACTGGGGCCGAACGGGTGGCCGAGCACGGCGGCGAACACGCGCCGCGGGTTGCGCGGGTCGATGGCGAGTTCCGGGATCTGCTGGGCGAAGTCGAGACCGACGTGGACCCAGTGGCGGCCGCCATCGTCCGAGCGATAGACGCCATCGCCGACCGACAGGTCGGGGCGCAGCAGGCCCTCGCCGCTGCCGACATAGACCGTCTCCGGCGCCGAGGGGGCGACCGCGATCGCGCCGATCGACTGGGTGGGCTGCGAGTCGAACACCGGGTCCCACGTGCGACCCGCGTCGTCGGTCTTCCAGACGCCGCCGTTCACCGCGCCGACGTAGAAGGTGTCGGGCTGCCCCGGCACGCCCGTGACCGCCCGGGTGCGCCCGCCACGGAACGGACCGACCATGCGCCACGGCAGGTCCGCGAGCACGGCGCCGGGCCCCGGCGGCGGACCAACCGGCGGCGTCGCGGCACTCGCGATCGCGGCCCCGAGCCCGAAGCCGGCGGCACTCGCGAACAACATCGGGAACGGCACGGAGCGGTCGGTCATGGTGATGCCTCGACGGAGAGAAGTGGACCCCCGTGCTCGGGGGGCGGTCGATCCTAGCAAGCCCGGGCACGGCCCGGGAGACGGTCAGCGGACGGCGAGCGGGACCTCGAGATAGCAGCCGAACTCCGACACGAAATCGACCGCGACGCAGGCATGCACGCGGCCCTGCTTGTCGTCGAAGGCGGCCGCGCCGCCCACCGGGAACACGGGCTGGTGCCAGACCCCGGGATCGATGTGGATGCCGAAGGAGCCGTCGCACAGGAACGCGACGAACGACTCCGGCCGGACATCATCGCCCGGACGCGCCAGCAGGGCGACGAATGCAGCGCCACCGCGCGGGAAGAACACCTGGCCGCCGTCCGGGTGGTAGTTGGCCTCGTGCGTGTAGATCCGCGAGACGTCCATCGGCTCGCGTGACTCCAGGGCGGTCGCCGGGTCCGCGTACCAGCCGGTGACGTAGCTGCGCCCCACCGCCCGGTTCGTCGCGTGCTGCACCTCGCCCCGGCGCTCCATCTCGAAGGCGTCCTCGACGATGCCGCCCTCGTTGCCGGTCCCCGCGACGATCGGCCGCCACCCGCCCTGTGGCCAGGTCACGATCGTGACCTCGGCCGACCCGAAGTCCGCGACGCGGCGGCCGAAGCCGGCGAGCGTGGCCTCGCTCGCCACCACCAGCGGGACGCGGTGGGCACGGACCTCGCCACGGGCGAGCGAGGGCATGCGATCGAGGTCGAGGCCGCTGAAGTTGTGGATCACGGACGAGGCTCCCCGGACAGAGTTCGCGCAGGCGGTACGGCCATCATCGCGCCCGGTGCGCCCTCGCGTCGAGATGGCACAGGATCGACGAGAACATCAGCCACCAGGCGACGGACAGCAGCCAGAGGCCATCGCCGAGTGGTGGCGTCGAGCGGCCGACCAGCGTCACGACGACGGCGCAGGCCAGCGCGAGGCATGCAGTCGCCCGCGCCCCGAGGTACCCGAACCAGGTCGCGCGCAGCACGAGCGCGTAGGCCACGGCGCCCACGGCCGCCGACACGGCAAGGACGACCGGTACGCCGAAGAGCCGTGGCCCGGGTCCGACCAGGAGCGCGAGCTGGGCGGTCGCGGCATCCAGCAGTCCGCCCGTGGCCGCGAAGAGCCCGATCACGGCCGCGCCCGGCCGCGGCACGAGGGCGACGCCAAGCGCAAGCGCGTAGAGCATGCCGACGAACCCGACGCGCACGCGCAGGTCGGCGCCGGGACACTGGCGCAGCACCAGGATCGCGACCAGCGCGGCGCACGCGAGGGCAACGAGATGCCGCCCACGGACGAGGCGTCGCGCCGCCTGCCCGCCCTGTCCGCTCACTGCCCGTCGCGCGGGACGGTCGATGTCCACTCCCGCCGGCGCAGCAGCTTGCCGTTCTCGTAGAGCTCGCGCCGGAAACCGACGTAGAAGTTGGACCGGTCGCTGGTGGTGTCGAGCACGCCGAGCCAGCGCAGCTCGCGACCGGGCAGCCGGATGAGGGTTTCCGCCTCGCCGTGCACGGAGCTCGCCTCCGGATGCAGGTCGTCCGCCTTGAACAGCATCAGCTCGCGCACGTCCTCGTGGCCCCAGGCGAAGTCCGTGCTGCTGCCGCCGTGCCACTCGACGGTCGCGGTCTGCGCCGCCGGGTCGCGACTGACGGTCCACTTGAGGCCGGGCACGTTCGAGCTGAGGTTGAGCCCCTCCTCCTCTGCCGTCGCGGCTGCCACGCCCTCCACGCTCGCGAACGTCGGCGCGGGCAGCGGTCCTGCCGCCGGCACGACCGGCAGCTCGATGCGCGAACCGGAGTCCCCGCCGACCCGCACCGCGGTCGTCATCGGGTATGGGGTCGGCCAGACCATCGGCCACATGGAATTCGACACGGCCACGCGCAGGTGGTGACCGGCCGGGAATACCCAGGACGTCAGGTGCAGCTCGAGGCACAGGGGATACTCGCGGCCCGGCACCAGCGGCGTCGGGTCGCGATCCGAGTCGCGCTGGGCTCCTGCGAGGCCCGCGGCCGCGACCAGCGTCGTCGTGCCGTCCGGCGCGACGTCAGACAGCCGTGCGAACCAGTGCGCGGTCGGGGCCGATGCGCTCGCCGCGAGGCACACGCGTGGCCGCCCGAGGATCGGCAGCGACGCGGCAAGCGGCGGGGCATCGTAGGTCAGGCTGTACGCGTCGACCGAGCGCTGGTCGCCCCAGATGTCACCGAACCAGAAGTCCGGTCCACCGCCTTCCTGCGTCGCCGCCGGCCGATACGCGAGCTCGTGCACCGCGCCCGCCCCCGGCGCCGGCGCGAGGGCGTGATCCGCGCCGAGGTGCAGCACCTCGGCGCGCTGCCCGGCCGGAGGCCAGCCCGCCTCGGCGCGCCATTCGCCCGGGATCTGCCGCAGGCGCAGATCCGGCGGATAGGCGCGGTTCATGTAGACCGACAGCACGGGTCGCTCGAGTGCCGCGTTGCGCTCGCCCCGCAGCCACTTGCCCCACCACTCGACGGCGAGGTCCCGCCACTCGATCGCGGGCCCCGGCACCGCGTCGTGCGGCTCGCTGTGGTTCCAGGGTCCCAGCAGCGCGCGCACCGGCGACTTCAGCTGCGCGACCATGCGCGGGATGCTGTCGCGGTAGCCATCGAGCATGCCGCCCACGAGGTACACGGGGATGCGGATCCGCTCGAGGCCCCGCACCGGCGCATCCCAGTACGGCCCGTTGCGCGGATGCTGCTTGTAGCCGATGTACCAGGGCGGTACGTCGAAGCGCGCAGCGAGGCTCGCCTCGTCGGTCGGGAAGTCCGGCGAGCGACTCATCGACATCAGCATGTCGACGTTCAGCTCGTACTCGTCGGCATGCATCATGCCGTCGATGAAGTGCACGTCCTCGCGGAACAGGGCGTCGGTCGCGTCGATGGCGATGATCGCCTTCAGCCCCGGCGGGTTGCGCATCGCCAGCTGCAGGGAATTGAACCCACCCCACGAGATGCCGAACATGCCGACGCTGCCGTTCGACCAGGGCTGGTGCGCGAGCCAGGCGATCACCGCCTCGGCGTCGAGCTGCTCCTGCTCCGAATACTCCCGCGCGATGAGGCGTCCCTCGCTGCGCCCGGTGCCGCGGATGTCGACGTGCGCCGAGACGAAGCCGCGCCGCGCGAAGTACTCATGCACCGGCGCGTGGTTGGTCGACTCGTCCTTGCGATACGGCAGGTACTCGAGCACCGCCGCGAAGCGCTCGGCGGATCGATGCGCCTTGGGCATGTACACGGTCGCCGACAGCCGCACGCCGTCCGGCAGCGTGATCCACGACTCGTGGACTTCGATATCGTAGCGCGCGGGCACGGTCGGCGGCGCAACGGCGACGGCGGGACTCCCCGCAGCGAGCGCAAGGACGACGAGGAGCCAGTGCAGGCGGGAGCGGGACACATCGACCTCCTGGGGACCGCAGCGCGGCGGCCCTGCCGGGTCGATTATAGGCAGGTCGCCGCCGTCGAGCGAACCGCGCGGCTATAACGGCAAGAGTCACTTGCCGACCCCTGCCCGCCTGTGGCAACGCCATGGCGCGGGGTCGCGGCACCCGCTCGGCGAGCACCCCGACGCATGGGCAGGCGGGAATCGCGGGCGGTCGCCCGCCTCAGCGCACGAGGACGAGCTTCTGGTAGAGGCCGCCAAAGTAGCTGCGTTTCTCCACGGACGCCGGCGCCGCGGGCAGGTACTCGACGACCTCGTGACGCCACAGGTCGATGGCGAACGGCTCGAGCGTCGCGAACACGGCGCGCATCAGGTACCAGAGCGGGTTGTACTTCGCGGGAGGATGGTAGTCGACGATCACGATGCGCCCGCCCGGGCGCACCACCCGCATCGCCTCGGCGAGCGTCGCGCGGCGCACGGCCTCCGGCTGCTCGTGCAGCAGGAAGAACAGCAGCACCTGGTCGTAGCTCGCGTCGGGGCAGGCGAGCGCCGTGGAGTCGCTCTGCAACAGCGCGACGCGCGGGTCCTTGGGCAGCTTGAGCGCGAGGTTCGCGAGCTGGATGGGCAGGATGTCGACCACGTCGAGCTGCGCGTCGCGATCCAGCTTGCCGATCACGCGGCGGGTCAGGTTGCCGTACACGCAGGCGACCTGCAGCGTCCGGCCGCGCACCGGGTCACCGAGATCGGCCACCGCCGCGTCGCGGAGCGTCGCGTAGTTGCCGAACAGGATCAGGTTGACGAGCCAGTCGCGCTCGAAGGTGCGCACGGCATTCGGATGGACGTACGCCCACCAGTACGCCTTCTCCAGGTAGCTTGGCACGGTGGGCGCCTGCGCGGCGGAATCGGAGCTCCCGGCCGCGGGCACGGCTACGGCACTGTCGATGGCCTCGGTTCCGCTCATTCTTATTCTCGTCCCCTCATCGCCGCGCCCGACGTCGCCCGCATCGTCCGGACGGGGTGCCTTGTCGGCTTGTGGGGACCGATTTGATCACGGGAAGGGACGCGTCCACCACTCGCTGCGCGCAGCGAGGTCCGCAGTTTCCACCGGGCGGGCCACGCCTGCGCTTCCCGATATACTGCGCCGCGCCGACCCAGTGCCCCACCGGAGGCTCCCGTGACCCTGACCTGGCGCCCGCTGCTGTGCTCCTGGCTGCTGCTGCTCGGCACGCCGATCGCGCGGGCGGACGATGTCGAGGCCCTGAATGCCGAATTCTGGGCCTGGCGCGCGACCGAGCAGCCGTTCGGGGAAGACGACCTGCCGCGCATCGAGCGGCCGTCCGGCTTCGCACCCGACTGGACCGCCCCGAGCGTCGCGCGCCACCTCGCGACGCTCGAGTCGTTCGAGGGACGCTGGGCGCGCCTCGCGCCACCCGCCGATGCCCCGGTCCCGCTCAAGGTCGACTGGCGCCTGACGGGATCGGCCCTCGCGCGGGTGCGCTGGGAACTTTCGGTCGAGCGCGCCTGGCGACGCAACCCGTCGTTCTACGTGCAGCAGTCCCTCGGCAGCCTCTTCGAACTGCTGCTGCCGCCGAGCGCGCCGGACGAGGCGCGCCAGTCCGAGCTCGTCGCCCGCGTGCGCCGCATCCCGGGCCTGCTCTCGGCGGCTCGCGCCAACCTCACCGAGGCGCGACGACCCTTCGTGCATCTTGCGATCGGCAGCCTCGAGGGCGCCGGCGCGCGCCTCGGTGAGCTCGAGCGCGCGCTCGCGCCCGGACTCGCGCCGGCGAACCGGCGCGCACTGCACGCCGCGCTGCCGGGTGCGATCGCGGCCCTCGAGCACTACCGCGACTGGCTGCGCGAGATCGAAGCGAGTACCCCGACCGACACCGCGATCGGCCGCGAGGCCTACCTGTGGTACCTGCACGAGGTCGCGCTGGTCCCGGAGTCCCCCGAGGCGATGCGGGCCCTCGCCCGCGATGAGTGGGCCCGGGCCGTCGCGTTCGAGGCCCTTCAGCAGCAGCGCGACGTCGCGGCCCCCGCCGCCACCCGGGTCTCGAGCGCCGCCGGGGAGATCCAGGCGACGGCGCGCCGCGAGGCGGAGGTGCGAACCTTCCTGGCGCACGAGCAGTTGCTGACGGTGCCAACGGGCGCGCCGCACTACCGGACCGCGCGCCTGCCCCCGTGGCTCGAACCGCTGCAGTCCTTCGGCACGACCGACGACCTGACGGGACCGTCGCGCCTCGCGGACGATGCCGTCCGCTACATCCCGGAACCGGGCCCGGGCCTCGGCTTCTTCTACCGCTCGATGGCGCACGATCCGCGCCCGGTCCTCGTCCACGAGGGCGTGCCCGGGCACTACCTGCAGATGTGGATCGGCTGGCACCACGCGGATCCCGTGCGCCGCCACTACTACGACTCGGTGCCGAACGAGGGCATCGGCTTCTACGCCGAGGAGATGCTGCTGCAGGCGGGACTCTTCGACGACGACGTGCGCACGCGCGAGACGATCTACAGCTTCATGCGCCTCAGGGCGCTGCGCGTCGAGGTCGACGTGCGCCTCGCGCTCGGCGAGTTCACGATCGCAGAGGCCGCCGACTACCTCGAGCGCACCGTGCCGATGGATCGCGCCAGCGCCCTCGAGGAAGCGGCAATGTTCGCGAGCACCCCCGGCCAGGCGATCTCGTACCAGGTCGGCAAGGCCGAGCTCGTGCGCCTGCTGTCCGATGCGCGACGGGCGGGCGGCAGCAGCTTCTCGCTGCAGCGATTCCACGACGCGATCTGGCGCGAGGGCAACGTGCCGTTCTCCCTGCAGCGCTGGGAGATGCTCGGCGATCCGGGCGACGTGCCCGCGCTCCTGCCGCCGCCCGCGCACTGAACGACCGACGCGAAGGACGACCGATGCTGCGCATCCTGCTGACCACCCTGCTCCTCCTCGCCGGGACCGCGAACGCGACGCCGGCACCCCTCACGCTCGAGCGCCTGTACACGCTGCCCTGGCTCACGGGCACGGCGCCAGAAAGCCCGGCCTGGTCCGCGGACAGCCGGCGTATCGCGTTCCTGTGGAACGACGACGGCGGCAACGCCCGCGACGTGTGGCTCGCCGACGTCGCCGGCGCCCAGCCGGTGCGCGTGACCGCGATGCCGCGCACGGTCTCGCCCAAGGACGCCGGCCTCGATGTCGCACGCCTTGCCGAGGTCGCCCGCGCCGAGACCGACCCCGGCGTCACCGCGCTCGCCTGGACCGGCGATGGCCAGCGCATCGTGTTCGTCCATCACGGTCGGCTGTACCGCGTGGCGCCCGGCGCACCGCCCGAGGAGATCGCGGGCGTGGATGGCGCGACGCTGCTCGTCGCCGCGCCGCGCGGCAGCCTCGTCGCGGTCGTCGCCGCCGGTGCGCTGTGGGTCGTCGACGCCGCGGCCGCGCGGCCGGTGCCGGTCCGCCGCCACGATCCTGGCAGCGCCGACGTCGAAGTCGAGTCGCTGACCTGGTCGCGGGACGGCGCGCGGCTCGCATTCATCGAGACGGACTGGCGGCGGGTCGCCGAGCGCCAGCTGCCCGACTACCTCGGTGCCGAGACGACGACGCACGCCGTGCGGCGCGCGTTCCCGGGGGAACCGGCCGAGGGACGGCGCATCGGCCTCGCCGACGCCGCCAACGGTCCGGTGCGCTGGCTCGACCTCGGCCCCGATCCGGAGGACCAGG
Source organism: uncultured Pseudomonadota bacterium (assembly GCA_903884235.1). Classification (GTDB taxonomy): domain Bacteria; phylum Pseudomonadota; class Gammaproteobacteria; order Steroidobacterales; family Steroidobacteraceae; genus CAIKZZ01. The sequence goes on along the minus strand of CAISEB010000043.1, from coordinate 117,616 downwards.
TGCACGCCGTCGCCTGGTCGCCCGATGGCCGCCACCTCCTCGTCGACAAGAGTGACGTCTACATCAAGGACCGCCGCATCGTCGCGGTCGATGCCGCCTCGCTCGCGACGCGCATCCTGGTGCGCGAGCAGGAGCCCGGCAACGTCACCGCCGAATGGTGGGCGGACTGGTCGCCGGACGGGACGGGCGTGTACTTCATCTCCGATCGCGACAACGACTACCACGTCTACCTCGTGTCGCTCACCGGCGGCGCGCCGCGCGCGATCACGCGCGGCGAGTTCGCCGTGTTCTCGGCCAGCGTGTCGGCCGCGGCGCGCTCGCTGATCGTCGTCGCCAACCCCTCGCGCCCCGAGGACCGGCTGGTGCTGCGCGTGCCGCTCGGCGGTGGCCAGCCGCAGACCCTGACCCCCGGCTCCGGCTACCACGAGCCCACCGTATCGCCCGATGGACGCTGGGTCGCCGACCTGCACTCGGACGATGTCACGCCACCGGACCTGTACCTGCTCCCGGTCGGCACACCCGGTGCCAGCCGCCAGGTCACCCATTCCCCACTGCCGGAGTTCGCGACGCACCAGTGGGTCGCGGCGCGCTACGTGACGTTCCCGAACCAGAAGGACGGCACGACGCTGCAGGCCCGCCTGACGCTGCCGCCCGGCTTCGATCCCACGCGGCGCTACCCGGCCATCCTCGGCTCGACCTACAGCAACACCGTGCACAACCGCTGGGGCGGTCGCGTCTACCATCCGACCTGGGGGCTCGACCAGCTGCTGGCGCAGTCCGGCTACGTCGTCATGAACGTCGACATCAGCGGCAGCTCCGGGCACGGCAAGGCGTTCCGCCGCCGGATCCGCGAGGACTACGGCGGCGTCGACGTCGATGACCTGTACAGCGCGACGCGCTGGCTCGTGGAGCACGGATCCGTCGACGAGAAGCGCATCGGCATCTGGGGCAGCAGCTACGGCGGCCTGCTGACCGTGATGTCGCTGCTGCGCTACCCGGGCGTCTACCGGGCCGGCGTCGCCGGCGCACCGGCCACGAGCCTGTGGCATGCCGAGACCGGCGAGATGCGCACGATGATGGCGCCCGCGGACCATGCCGAGCGCTATGCGGCGGCCTCGCCGTTCCTGCGCTCCGGCAACCTGCGCGACCCGCTGATGATCATCCACGGCATGCGCGACGACACCGTGCTCTTCCAGGACACGATGACGCTCGCCGAACGCTTCATCCTGCAGGGCCGGGACGTCGATCTCGTGGTGCTGCCGGATGCGCCGCACGGCTGGGACACGAAGGGGCTGGCGCAGACGCGCCATGCGTTCGGCAAGCTGCTCGGGTTCTTCCGCCGACACCTCGGCGAGGGTCCCTCGCCCTGAGCCGGATCAGTCCGCGCCACCGAGGTGGCGCGACACGGCCGTGCGCTCGCCGAGGAGGCCGCGCGGCCGCCACAGGATCGTCAGCGTCAAGAGCACGCCGATCGCGACGATCCTGAGTGCCGCCGCCCGGGCCTGCTCGTCCGGCGGGAACCACGCCGCGGTCGCAAGCCCCGTCAGGCTCCACAGCGCCGAGACAAGGACGGCGCCGGCGAGCGCGCCGCGGTTGTTGCCGCTGCCGCCGACCACCAGCATCGCCCACACCTGGAACGTGACGCTGGCCGTGAAGTTGTCCGGCGACAGGAAGCCGATCGCATGCGCCTCGAGCGCGCCGGCGAGACCCATCAGCGCACCACCGACCGTGAAGGCCTGCAGCCGGTACCAGGCCCCACTCTTGCCAAGCGAGGCGGCCGCACGTTCGTCCTCGCGGATCGCGCGCAGCACGCGGCCCCACGGGCTCGTGGCCAGGCGCTCGAGCACGAGGTAGGCGCCGAACGCGAGCAGGGCGACCAGCACGAACGTCGCGAACGCGAACGGCACCGGTCGGTCGGCGAACGAGGCGAATGGCCGCGGGATGAAGCTGATGCCGAGCGTGCCACCGGTCAGCGACACGGCGTTGCGCGCGACGAGATCGACGACGACCGCGACGCCGAAGGTCGCGATCGCGAGGTAGTCCGTCCGCAGGCGCAGCGTCAGCGCACCGACCGCCGCGGAGGCGAGTGCGGCCACCGCCATCGCCGCCACGAGTCCGACGACGATCGGCATCCCGAGGCCACCGAGGCGACCGTCGATCGCCGCCGTCGTGACCAGCGCCGAGGTGTACGCGCCGATCGACATGAAGGCCGCGACGCCGACATTGAACAGCCCGGTCTGGCCCCACTGCAGGTTGAGCCCGAGGCAGGCGATCCCCTGCACGAGCGCGAGTACGCCGAAGGTACACGCGTAGGCGAACCAGCCGCTCATGGCTGTCGCCCGAACAGGCCCGTGGGCCGCACGAGCAGCACCGCGACGAGCAGGACGAAGGACACCGCCGCGCGCCATTCGGCACCGGCGTAGCGCACCGTCGCGGCCTCGGCGACGCCGACCACCAGCGCACCGACGAACGCGCCCGGCACGCTGCCGATCCCGCCGACGATCGCCGCGGCGAACAGCGGCAGCAGGAGTTCGGCGCCCATCGACGGGCGCACCTGCACGAGCACGCCGAGCGCGACGCCCGACACTGCCGCAAGGCCCGCCCCGAGCAGCCAGGTGAGGCGGATGACCTGGGCGACATCGATGCCGACGATCTCGGCGAGCACCGGGTTCTCGGCGACGGCACGCATCTGGCGCCCGAGGCTGGTGCGCGAGAGCAGCAGGGCGACGCCGATGCCGGTCACGAGCGCGAGCCCGAGCACGGCAAGCTGGTCCGGCGTCGCGCGCAGCCCGGCGCCCAACGGCATGGCGATCTCCAGTTCCTCCGAGTAGTACCGCGGCCGCGACGTGTAGAGCACCTCGAGGAGCGCACGCAGGGACATCGACACGCCGAAGCTCGCCATGACGGCGGTGACCGCGGCGCCGCGCGCGCGCAACCGCCGGAACACGAGCATGTCGAGCACGAGGGCGATCACGCCGGTGAGCGCCGCGGCGAGGCCCGCCGCCAGCAGCAGCCGGCCACCGAACGAGAAGGGACCGGCGACCTCCGCCGTGCCGAACACGCTGCCGGCAAGCGCCGCAAGCGTGAGCGCGAGGTAGGCGCCCCAGGAGATGAACTCGCCATGGGCGAAGTTCGCGAAGCGAAGGTTGGAGTAGGTCAGCGTGACACCGGTCGCGCCGAGCGCGAGCGTCGCCGCGGCGATCACGCCGTCGAGGATCCACTGCAGCGTCATGCGGCCACCCCGCCGACGTAGAGCGCCGCCAGCAGGGGATCCGCGGCGACATCGGCCGCGGGGCCCTCGAGCCGGTTCCTGCCCGCGACCAGCACGAGCGCACGGTCGGCGAGCGCGAGTGCCGCGCGCACGTTCTGCTCGACGAGCACGATCCCGACGCCGCCGGCGGCGATCGCCCGCAGCTGCCCGAACAGCTCGCCGACGACGCGCGGCGAGAGCCCGGCCGAAGGCTCGTCCAGCAGCAGCACCGCCGGCTCCACGACGAGCGCACGCGCGATCGCGAGCATCTGCCGCTGCCCCCCGGACAGGCGACCGGCCTCGCGCGTGCGCGCGAGCCCGAGGTCCGGGAAGCGCCCCAGCGCACGCTCGAGCGCCGCACGGCGCGCGGCGCGCGAGCCGCGTGTCGCGAGCGCGAGGTTGTCCTCGACCGAGAGCGTCGCGAACACGTTCTCGATCTGCGGCACGTAGGCGAGGCCCGCCTCGATGCGCTGGTGCGCGGGCCAGGCCGTGACATCCACGTCACCCACGACCACGCGCCCCGCCCCGAGCGGCACGAGTCCCGCGATCGCCTTCACGAACGTCGACTTGCCGGCACCGTTCGGGCCGAGCACGGCGAGGATCTCGCCGGCCCCGATCGCGAGCGAGGCACCCTGCACGATCGGCGTGCCGGGTTCGTAGCCCGCGACGAGCGCGTCGGCCTCGAGCATCGCGCGGCTCATGCGGCCGGCCGCCCGACGTAGGCCTCGGCCACACGGGGATCGGCGAGCACCTCGGCGGGAGTCCCCGTGCACAGCACCCGACCTTCGGCCATCACCACCGCGCGCGCGCACAGGTCGCGGATGAGGCCGAGGTGATGCTCGATGATCAGCACCGCCAGGCCGTCCGCGGCCAGCGTCGCGAGCCGCTGCCCGATCGTGCCGACGAGCGCCGGATGCACGCCCGCGGCCGGTTCGTCGAGGAGCACCACGGCGGGCGATGCCATCAGAACGCGCGCAAGCTCGAGCAGCTTGCGCTGCCCGCCGGAGAGCACGCGCGCCGGCTCGCGCGCGAGCGGTCCTAGATCGAGGAAGTCGAGGATGCCGAGCGCCCGCTCGAGCGCGATGCGCTCGGCCGAGGCGACGCGACGCCCGGCGAGCAGGTTGGGCCACAACCGTTCACCGGGATGCGCCCGGGCACCGAGCATCACGTTCTCGACCAGCGACAGCGCGGCGAACGGACGCGGGATCTGGAAGGTGCGACCGAGCCCGCGCGCGAGGCGCAGCTCCGCCGGCTCGCGATCGACGCGCTGTCCCCGCAGCAGCACCTCACCGGCCGAAGGCCCCCGCTCGCCCGCGAGCACGTCGAACAGCGTCGACTTACCGGCGCCGTTCGGGCCGATCAGGCCGACGATCTCGCCGGGCTGGATCGCGAGCGAGACGTCCTCGACCGCCACGAGCCCGCCAAAGCGTCGCGTGACGCCGCGAGCCTCGAGGACGGGACCGGACAGGGTCGCCGGCGGCGTACTGGATTCTCGGGCAGCTTTCATCCGGGACCGAACCTTCGTAAGCTTGCGACGGTAGCGGCCCCGCTGCGTCTCAGCAAGGGCGCCCCGACTCCAAGGACGCCCCGGATGACCGATCGACCCCTGCCGCGCAGCCTGGCGGCGTTCCTCGTCGCGACCCTGTGCGGCCTCGCCCCGGTGGCCCGGGGGGCCGACTGCACGGTCACGGTCGGCATGGTACTCGAACTGACCGGCACCGCCGGCGCCTACGGCCAGGCGGCGGCGAAGTCGCTCGAGATGGCGTTCCGCGACGTGAACGCGGCCGGCGGTCCGCACGGCTGCCGCATCGTCACCGACACGCGCGACTCCCAGAGCCAGCCGACCGTGGCGGTCGACGCGGCAAACCAGCTCGTGCAGATCCGCAAGGTCCCCGTGCTCGTCGGCGGGATCATCTCCTCGACGACGCTGCCGATCCTGACGTCCGTGACCGCGCCGGCCCGGATCGTGCAGGTATCCCCCGCCGCGTCCTCGCCCCGCCTGACCGAACTCGGCCGCGACGGCCGCAGCGGCGGCCTGTTCTTCCGCACGATCACCTCCGACGCGCTGCAGGGGACGGTCGCCGCGCGCTACGCGCTCGATCAGGGCATGCGTCGCATCGCGGTGATCTACGTCAACAATGACTTCGGCACGGAGCTCGAGCGCGAGTTCGCGCGCGCCTACCGGGCGCTCGGCGGGACGATCGTCGTCGCGACGCCCTACAACGAGCGCCAGGGCAGCTACGCCGCGGAGGTCAGCACGACCCTTGGCGCGGGCGCCGAGGCGCTCTACCTGATCTCGACGCCGGTGGATGGCGCGACGATCGCCCGCAGCTGGATCTCCCAGGGCGGCCCCCGGCGCATGCTGCTGAACGACGGCATGAACAGCGCCGACTTCGTCGCCGCGGTCGGGGCCAAGTACCTCAACGAGGCCTACGGCACCTCGTCCGGCACCACGCCGAGCCCGTCCACCGCCTACTTCAACGCCGAGTACCGCGCCTACGCGCACCTCGACCCGGCGAGCCCCGCCGCGGACCGGGCCTACGACGCCGGTGCGCTGGTCGGGCTCGCGCTCGCCGCGGCGCCGCGCGCGGAGCCCGCCGCGATCCGCGCCGCGATGGCCCGCGTGACGGACCCGAAGGGCACGGTCGTGCACGCCGGCAAGGCCGAATTCGCTCGCGCCCTCGAGCTGCTGAAGGCCGGCAAGACCGTGCGCTACGAGGGCGTGATCGGCCCGGTCGCCTTCGACAAGGCGGGCGACATCACGGGTCCCTTCCGCCTGTGGCGCATCCGGGACGGCGCCTTCACGACGGTGGGCGAGATGTCGGCCGAGTCCGTGGCGCAGCTGAACGCACGACTCGCGCCGCCGCAGGCCACAGGAGCACGCCGATGACCGCCGTCCGCACGCCCGAACGGGTCCGGCTCGCGCCGGACCTCGAGATCAGCCGTATCGTGACGGGCCTCTGGCAGGTCGGCGACATGGAGCGCGATCGTGCGCCGCTCGACCCCGACGCCGCCTCGACGGTGCTGCTCGACTACGCCCGGGCCGGCTTCGACACCTTCGACATGGCCGACCACTACGGCAGTGCCGAGCTGATCGCGGGACGGCTGCTCGAGCGTGTCCGCGCGGGCGCACTGCCCGACCGGCCGATGCCGCTCGCATTCACCAAGTGGTGCCCGACGCCGGGACCGATGACCGCCGCGGTCGTGCGCGAGGGTGTCGAGCGCAGCCGCGCACGCCTCGGCGTCGAGGCGATCGACCTGCTGCAGTTCCACTGGTGGAGCTTCGAGCATCCGGGCTACCTGGACGCCATGCAGGAACTCGCCCGCCTGCGCGAGGAAGGGGTCGTGCGCCACATCGGCGTCACCAACTTCGATGCGGCGCACCTGCGGCTGCTGCTGCTGCAGGGGATTCCCGTGGCCACGAACCAGGTCTCGTTCTCGGTCCTCGATCGCCGCGCGGCGGGCGAGCTCAGCCAGGTGTGCCTCGAGCACGGCGTGCGGCTGCTCGCCTATGGCACGCTCGGCGGTGGCCTCGTCTCGTCGCGCTGGCTTGGCCGACCGGAGCCCGCGCCGGGCGAGATCGGCGACTGGAGCAAGATGAAGTACAGCCGCTTCGTCGAGTCGATCGGCGGCTGGAAGGCCCTGCAGGGCATCCTCGGCGCGCTCGATTCGATCGCGCGGCGCCATGGCGTGTCGATCTCGAACGTCGCGACGCGCTGGGTGCTCGACCACCCTGCAGTCGCGGCGACCATCGTCGGGGCCCGCCTCGGCGAGCGCGAGCACCGCGCCGACAACCTCGGCGTGTTCGGCCTCGTGCTCGACGACGCCGATCGCGCGCGCCTCGACGAGGCATTCGCGGCGACGCGACCGGTACCGGGCGACTGCGGCGACGAATATCGCCGACCGCCCTTCCTGACCGCCTCGGGGGACCTCAGCCACCACCTCGAGGCGATGCCACGTGCCTTCGCCGCGACGCCGGTCGACGGGCGCCCGGGGCGCTGGCGGGTCTCGAGCGGCAGTCGCTGGGAGCCGGTCTGCGGCTATAGCCGCGCGGTGCGCGTCGGCGATCGCGTGCTCGTCAGCGGCACGACCGCGACGCATGGCGCGGACGAGGTGGTCTGCCCGGGCGATGCCGCCGGGCAGGCGACGTTCATCCTCGACAAGATCGCCGCGAGCCTCGCCGCCCTCGGCGCAAGCCTCGAGGACGTCATCGTGACCCGCGTGTACCTGCGCGACGCGGCGGACTGCGAGGCGGTCTCGCGCGTGCACGGCCGCTACTTCGGCGCGATCCGGCCGGCCAACGTGCTGCTCGAGGTCGGGCGCCTGGTGGGCGACTACCTGGTGGAGATCGAGGCCGAGGCGGTCACCGACCGCGCCGTCCCGGGCTGAGCGGACTCAGCCGCCCGCGGCGACCGCGAGGATCGCCTGCTCGAGGATGCCGAGCGCCCGATCGAGCTCGGCGTCGTCGATCACGAGCGGTGGCGACAGGTTGAGCACGTTGCCCTGCCCGACCTTGAAGCTGAGGCCCGCCGTGAGGCAGGCGTACATCACGCGCTCCGCCTCGTCCCGCGCGGGACTGCCGTCCGCCCGCACCAGTTCGACCCCGCACAGTGCGCCGATGGTGCGGACCTCGCCGACCAGGCTCGAGCGCGCCGCGAGCGCGCGCAGCCGCCCGTCCATCACGCGGCCGATCGCCCCGGCGCGCGCGAGCAGCCCGTCCTCGACCAGGCAGTCGAGCGTCGCGAGCGCGGCCGCGCAGCCGACCGAACTCTTCTCGTGCGTGTAGTGGCCGAGCGCGCGGTCGCCGGCGACGTCGAGCTTCGCATCGACCAGCAGTGCCGCCATCGGCCAGACCGCGCCGCCGAGGCCCTTGCCGAGCACGACCATGTCCGGGACGATCCCGTAGTGCTCGAACGCGAACATCCGTCCGGTGCGGCCGAGCCCGATCGGGATCTCGTCGAGGATCAGCAGCGCGCCGTGCCGGTCGCAGGCCGCGCGCAGCCGGCGGTAGTACTCGGGCGGCGGCACCTGCACGTCGGTGCAGCGCACGGTCTCGACGACGACCGCCGCGACATCCTCTTCCTTGGACAGCACGTACTCGACGGCGTCGGCGCAGCGCGCCGAGCAGGTGCCGCCACAGCCATACAGGCAGGCTCGCGGATCGCAGGGCGGCACGTGCTCCGTGCCCGGCAGCAGCGGCCCGATGCCGCGGCGGAACACGGCCTCGCCGCCGATGGAGATCGCATCGAGCGAGGCGCCGTGGAACGAGTCCCACATCGACACGGTCTTGTGCCGTCCCGTCGCGAGCCGGGCGAGCTTGAGCGCCATGCCGATCGCCTCGGCCCCACCGGGCGCGAGCAGCACCTTGCCGAGGGGGGCCGGCGCGAGCGAGGCAAGCCGCGCCGCGAGGTCGATCGCGTAGCGGTTCGTGAAGCGGCGCGGCGAGAACGGCAGCGTCTCGAGCGCGGCGCGGACCGCGGCGAGCACCCGTGGATTGCGGTAGCCGACCTGGTGGACGTTGTTGCCGTGGAAGTCGATGAAGCGCCGCCCCTCGACGTCCACGAGGTAGATGCCATCGGCCTCCACGAGCGCATCCATGCACGGCGTCGACAGCGACTGGTGCAGGAAGTGCCGCGAGTCCGCCTCGAGCAGCGCGCGGGTCTCGGGCCCGATGTTCGCGTCCTGCCAGTCGCGACGGTTCGCGGACAGGTTGACGTCCCCTTCCGCGCTCGCGTCGGCGATCCCGCCGTGCCTGTCCTCGCCACCCACGTCGCGCGCCGCCCGGCCTAGGCTCGGGCGCCGAACTGGCGCCTGAGGGCGTAGCCGCCGAGCATCGCGAGCGCGCTGATCACGCCGAACAGCAGCGGCGAGCGCTGGTCCGGGATGAAGGCCATCGCGCCGACGATCGCGAGCATCGTCCCGATCGCGAGGTAGGTGAGCCACGGGAACAGCCACATGCGCACGCGCAGGCGCTCCGGCGCGTCCCGCTCGAGGCGACGTCGCATCTCCAGTTCGGAGATGGCGATCAGCAGGTACACGAAGATCGCCACCGTGCCGTACGAGTCCACCAGGAACTTGAACACGTGCTCGGGGGAGACGTAGCTCATCACCACCGCGACGTAGCCGAACGCCGTACTGAGCAGGATCGCGCGCATCGGCACGCCGTTGCCGCTCAGGCGTCGCAATCCCGACGGCGCGTCGCCATGCAGGGCCAGCGCCATCACCATGCGCGACGAGGCGAACAGCCCGCTGTTCAGCGCCGAGAGCACGGCCGTCAGGATCACGGCCTTCATCCCGGTGCCGATGTATTCCCCGGCGTGCGGGATCGGCAGGTGCAGCGAGGTCAGCGCCGTCACGTAGGGCTGCAGGATGCCGGCCGAGTTCCACGGCACCAGCGTGACGACGATGAAGATCGAGCCGACGTAGAACACGAGAACCCGGGAGATGACCGACTGGGTGGCCTGGGCGACCGCCCGCTCCGGCTCGGCGGATTCGGCCGCGGCCACCGTCACGATCTCGGATCCGAAATAGAAGCCGGTCGCGGCCACGGCACCGGTGAGCACCGGTACGATCCCCTTCGGCATGAAGCCACCGAACGCGGTGAGGTTGGCGAAGCCGCCGACGTAGCCGGGCGTGAACCCCGCGATCGCGACGACCCCGAGCACCAGGAACAGCGTGATCGCCAGAACCTTGACCGACGCGAACCAGTACTCCGCCTCGCCCCAGGAGCGCACGGACAGGAGGTTGAGCAGCGTGAACAGGGTCATGAGCGCGAGCGTGAAGCACCACAGCGGCACGCCCGGCATCCACTCGCCGAGGATCTTCGCCCCGGCGACCGCCTCGAGGGCGACGACGATGATCCAGAAGTACCAGTACATCCAGCCGGTCATGAATCCGGCGAGCTCGCCGAGCGCGAGCCGGTTGTACTCGTAGAAGCCGCCGACCGCCGGATAGGCCGCCGCCATCTCGCCGAGCATGCGCATCACCAGCACGACAAGCGTGCCGGTCAGGGCGAACGACAACACGGCGGCGGGACCCGTCGCCTGGATCACGACGCCGCTGCCGACGAAGAGCCCCGCGCCGATCACGCCACCGAGCGCGATCATCTGCATGTGGCGCATCTTGAGGGTACGGCGCAGTCCGGTCGGACCGGTCGCGGGAATGGCCGAGTCGTTGTTCAAGGGAGCCCCTGCAGCAGTGGAAACGAAGGCCCGGGCAGGATGGCCGAGGCCGCTCGCCGAGTCAAAAGCCGGCGCCGGTGCCGCCTCAGTGCCCGAGCAGCGTGACGGCCCGGTTGATCCCGGCTCCACCGAGCACGAGCCAGGCGAACAGCACCAGCGCCAGCAGCATCGGCTTGCCACCAGCCCGGCGCAGGGTGCCGAAATGCGTCGACAGCCCGAGCGCGCCCATCGCCATCGCCAGCAGGAACGTGTCGCCACGGGTGATCCCGTCGACGACGGCCTTCGGCAGCAGGTTGAGCGAATTGAACAGGACCGTGCCGACGAAGATGAACGCGAACGCCGGCACCGCCGGCGGACGCGACGCCGCGCCGTCCGCACCCGGCTCCCGTGCCGCTCCTTCGCGCGCGCGCAGCCACGTCGCCAGCACGACGAGGAACGGCGCCAGCATCAGCACACGCACCATCTTGGCGATCACCGCGGTGCCGGCGGCCTCCGGCCCGACCTGGCGCCCGGCCGCGACGACCTGCGCCACCTCGTGCACCGTGGAGCCGATGTAGATGCCGAACTGCTCCGCGCCGCCCGGGATCACGTGCCACAGGTCATTGAGGCCGGCGAGCAGCGGGTACAGGAACATCGAGATGGTGCCGAAGATCACGACGCCCGCGACCGCGACGCTGACCTGCTCGGCCCTGCCACGCACCACGGGCTCCGCCGCGAGCACGGCGGCGGCGCCGCAGATGGCACTGCCGGCACCGACCAGCATCGAGCTCTGCCGATCGAGCCCGAGCAGCCGGGTTCCCACCTGGACCGCGATCAGGAACGTAGAGACGAGCATGATCGCGTCGATCAGCACGCCGACCCAGCCGACGTGGACGACATCCTGCAGCGTGAGCCTGAAGCCGTAGAGCACCACGCCGAGCCTGAGCACGGTCGTGCGCGACAGCGTGACGCCCGAGCCCGCCCACGGCGCGAACGACGGATACACGGTGTTGCCGACCAGCATGCCGAGCACGATCGCGACCGTCAGCGGGCTGATCCCGTGGGTCTGCAGGACCGGCCATCCGGCGAGCCAGACCGAGAGGCTGCCGAGCAGGACGCTGAGCGCGAGGCCGCGCCAGGCGGCTAGCCACTTGCCGGGGCCCTTCACGGCGCGAATCCGAGCGTTGCCCGGACATGGCGCGCGATCGCGAGTTCCTCGTCGGCGGCGACCACGGCGATCGGCCGGGAGCCGGGCGCCGCGATATCATCGTCGCCGCACGAGTTCCGGGCAGGTTCGACCCCGAGCCCGAGCCAGGCCAGGTGCCCGACGATGCGCCCACGGACCTCGGCGCTGCCGGCGCCGATGCCGCCGGTGAATGCGAGCGCGTCGACGCCGCCGAGCGCGACCGCGAGCGAGCCCGCGTGGCGCGCCGCCCAGTAGCAGAAATGCTCGACCGCGAACCGCGACGCTGCGTCGTCGGCATCGAGCAGCTCGCGCATGTCGGAGCTGCGACCCGACAGGCCGAGCAACCCGGAGCGCCGATAGAGCAGGTCCTCGATCGCCTTGACGTCCATGCCGCGATCGCGCTGCAGCGCGATCAGCACGCCCGGATCGATCGAGCCGGATCGCGTGCCCATCACGAGGCCGTCCAGCGTCGAGTAGCCCATCGTCGTGCCGACGCCATGGCCGTCGCGCACCGCCGCGATGCTGCAGCCGTTGCCGAGGTGGAACACGAGCAGGCGCCCCGGCAGCGTGCCGCTGCCGCGCCCGGCGAGGGTCGCGACGACGTGCTCGAAGTTGAGGCCATGGAACCCGAAGCGCCGGTAGCCGGCCTCGTCGAGCTCCGCCGGCAACGCGTAGCGCGCGGCGACGCCCGGCATGCCGGCGTGGAACGCGGTGTCGAAGCAGGCCACCTGCGGCAGCTTCGGCGCGGCGATCCGGATCGCGTCGACCGCATCGAGCCCGAAGCTGTTGTGCAGCGGCGCCAGCGCACGCAGCGCATTGAGCTCGCCGAGGTGGGCATCGTCGACGAGCAGCGGCGCGACGAAGCGCGCGCCGCCATGGACGATGCGATGGCCGCAGGCATCGAGCTCGCCGACCCCCGCCCCGCAGCCTTCGAGCGCGCCGAGGATCTCGCCCAGCGCCGCCGCATGGCGCGTGTCGCCCGGCAGCTCCCGCGCGAAGCGGGCCTTCGGACCGGCGAACATGAACCGCGGCCGGGCGCCGATGCCCTCGACCTGGCCACGCCAGGTGCGCTCGAGGCCGTCGAACAGCGCGAACTTGAGCGACGAGGAGCCCGCGTTGAGGACGAGCACCCGCCGGGTCGCGTTCACGGTCATGCGCGCTGTTGCGGCTTCATGTCCTCGCGGCGGATGCCGGCGACGACCACGGGCTTCTTCATCGCGTCGCGCCTGAACGGCTCGCCGAGCTCCTGGTTGAGCAGCACCTCGATGAAGGTCGTGACGCCCTTGGCCTGCGCGGCGCATGCGTCCTTGAGGGCCTGCGTGAGCTCCGCCTGGGTGCGTGCGGTGACGCCCTGGTGGCCACACCCCTGCGCCACCTTCGCGTAGCTCAGGTTCGGGTCGAGTTCTGTGCCGACGAAGTTGTTGTCGTACCAGAGGATCGAGTTGCGCTTCTCCGCGCCCCACTGGTAGTTTCGGAAGATCACCATGGTGATCGCGGGCCACGGATCGCGACCGATCGAGGTCATCTCGTTCATGGAGATGCCGAAGGCACCGTCGCCCGCGAAGCCGACGACCGGCGTGTCGGGATTGCCGATCTTCGCGCCGATTATGGACGGGAACCCGTACCCGCACGGCCCGAACAGGCCGGGCGCGAGGTACTTGCGCGGCTTCTCGAAGGTCGGGTAGGCGTTGCCGATGGCGCAGTTGTTGCCGATGTCGCTCGAGATGATCGCATCCGCCGGCAGCCCCGCGACGATCGCGCGCCACGCCTGGCGCGGCGCCATGTGATCCGGCTCGCGGGTGCGGCAGGACTGGTTCCAGTCGGTGCCCGGGTCGTCGTCCTCGTGGTTCATCGTGGCGAGCGCCGCGGCCCACGCCTGCTTGCGCGCGTTGATCTCCGCCCGGCGCGCTGCCCGGTCGGCATCGCCCGCATCGGGCGCCAGGCGCGCGAGGATCTGGGCGGCGACCTGCTTGGAGTCGCCGCAGATCGCGACCGCGACGGGCTTCGTGAGCCCGATGCGGTCAGGGTTGATGTCGACCTGGATCACGGCCGCGTTCTTCGGCCAGTAGTCGATGCCGTAGCCCGGCAGCGTCGAGAACGGGTTGAGGCGCGTGCCGAGCGCGAGCACGACGTCGGCCTTGGCGATCAGTTCCATCGCCGCGCGCGAGCCGTTGTAGCCGAGGGGACCCACGGCGAGCGGATGGCTGCCGGGGAAGGAGTCGTTGTGCTGGTAGTTGTTGCACACCGGCGCGTCGAGCTTCTCGGCGAGCGCGGCGCATTCGGGAATCGCGTTGCCGAGCACGACGCCGGCACCGGAGAGGATCACCGGGAACTTGGCGCCCGACAGCAGGCGGGCCGCCTCGGCGATCGCGTTCACGCCGCCCGAGGGACGTTCGAACTCGACCGCGGTCGGCATCGGCACGTCGATGACCTGCGTCCAGAAGTCTCGCGGGATGTTGATCTGCGCCGGCGCCGACAGGCGCTTGGCCTTGCAGATGACCCGGTTCAGCACCTCGGGCACGCGGCTCGCGTCGCGCACTTCCTCCTGGTAGCCGACCATGTCCCGGAACAGCGCCATCTGCTCCACTTCCTGGAAACCGCCCTGCCCGATCGTCTTGTTGGCCGCCTGCGGCGTGACCAGCAGCATCGGCGTGTGGTTCCAGTACGCGGTCTTGATCGCGGTGACGAAGCCGGTGACGCCGGGACCGTTCTGGGCGATCGCCATGGCGATCTTGCCGGTCGAGCGGGTGTAGCCGTCGCAGATCAGGCCGCCGTTGGTCTCGTGCGCGACGTCCCAGAACTGGATGCCTGCCTTGGGGAACAGGTCGGAGATCGGCATGAATGCCGAGCCGATGATGCCGAACGCATGCTCGATGCCATGCTGCTGCAGCACCTTCACGAAGGCTTCTTCGGTCGTCATCTTCATCGGGGGTCCTCCTCGAATTCCAGTCTGGGGTCGGCGATGCGTACGGGCCTCAGCGGGCCTCGTCCTTCGCGTGGTACCAGTGATAGAGAATGCGCTGGCCGATGCGGCGGAACGGGGTCTTCCAACCCTCGCTCGGCAGCTCGGAGCGGAAGATGGGCAGGTTCGGCACCGGCTGGCCGGCGACGAGCTGCGCCAGGCGGCGGCCGGCCTGTGCCGCGTACATTACGCCGTTGCCGCCGTAGGCGAGCGAATAGTAGATCGTCTGTGCCGGGTCCGGCTGGTAGATGCGCGGCATCATGTCGTGGCCGACGTCGACCCAGCCCCACCACGAGTAGTCGAGCTCGATGCCCGCGAGCGCCGGGAACTTGCGCGCAAGGCCCGTGCGCAGCACGTCCAGGTGCCGCTTGTTCGAGGCGTCGGCGCCCGTGATCGAGCTGCGGCTGCCGATCTGCACGCGCCGGTCCGGCAGGCAGCGATAGTAGTGCCTGAGCGTGCGCGTGTCGGTGTAGAAGCACTTGGAACGGAAGCCGCAGGCCTCGTACTCGGCGTCGGTGAGCTTGCGCGTGACGATCGAGTTCGACAGCACCGGGAACAGCCGGTCGCGCGTCAGCGGGTGCATCCCGGGCGCCGTGTAGCCGGCCGTCGCGATCGCGACCGAGCGCGCGCGGACGGTGCCGCCCGGGGTCGCGAGGTGATGGACGCCGTTCCGGGTCGTCCAGCCCATCACCGGGGAGCCCGTGTGCACGCGGGCACCGAGGCGGCGCGCGACCTTCAGCAGGCCGAACGCGTACTTCGCGGCATGCACGCCGACGCCGTCCGGCTCCCACATCGCGCCGACCGCCTCGTGCTCGTGCACGTGCTGCTCGCGCAGCTCCCCGGCCGACAGCACGCGCGTGCCGTAGCCGAAGGTGCCGTTGAGGAGCGCGGATTCCTTCTTGATCTTCTCGAACAGGCGCTCGCGGTGGGCGATGTAGAGGTGACCCTCGTCCTGGGGCTCGCAGTCGACCTCGGGCTCCTCGAGCAGGGAGCGGAACAGCGCGAAGGCCTCGACGACCTCCGCGTGCAGGCCCTTCGCCGTGTCGAGGCCGTAGCGCGCGATCCATTCGGAGCGCTTCAGGCGCCCGGTCGAGATCTGCGCCTGGCCGCCGTTGCGCGTGCTGCAGCCCCAGGCGACGCCGTTGGCCTCGAGCACGACCGGTTTCAGCCCGTGCTCGCGCGCCAGGTGGATCGCGCAGGACAGCCCCGTGTAGCCGGAACCGATGACGACGACGTCGGCGTCGAAGTCGGCCGTGACCGGACCGTCGTCCTCGGGCGGCGTACCCGCCGTCGCGATCCAGTAGGTCGGCGCGTAGTCGCGGTTGGTCCCCGGCGTCGCATCGGTCAGCGGGTCGTAGTGCGGATCGTAGGCGGCGCGCATGGCGGTGCTCATGACTTCTGCAGCGGCCGCTCCTTGCGGAAGGCGCGCTTCACCGCGACGAGCCCGTCGCGCAGCGTGAACAGGTCGATGCCCTCCACCTCGAGCCGTAGCCCGTCGGGGCGCGTCCCGCGCATGGTCCAGGTCGTCGTCGCGTAGTCGGCACCCGGATAGTGGCGAACGTCGTCCCAGCACACGTCCTTGAGATCGGCGAAGGTCCTGGCGAAGGCGGCACCGACCGCATCGCGGCCACTGAAGCGCGTGCCGTGGACCTCGGCGCCGACCGCCGCGTCGAACACGACGTCCGCCGTGAAGCAGGCGCACACGCCCTCGACGTCGTGGCGATTGAACGCCTCGAACAGGCGATCGAGCAGTGCGCGCTGGGCGCCGGGATCGAGGTCGGCCACGGACATCTCCTCGCAAATGCGGTTGGGAGGCATTCTAGGTAGGCCCTCCGGGCCCCGGTAGGTCCACGGACGGCGCGGGCGTTGGTCCACGCGCGGCAGCCGCCCTCAGCGTCCCGGTCGCTGCGCCTCGACCAGCACCGCGAGGCGCCGCACGCCCTCGCGGATCCGGCCCGGCGCGATCGAGGAGAAGCCGAGGCGGAAGCAGTTCATCACGGCGCCCTCCGCCGCGAAATGCACGTCGCCCGGCTCGATCAGCACGCGCTCGGCGCGCGCCGCGTCGGCGAGGCGGCGTGCATCGAGCCAGGCCGGCCCCTCGATCCAGAACGAGGAGCCGCCGGTCACCGGCGGATGGCGCAGATCCGGCGCGAACTCCGCGAGCGCCGCCGCGAGCAAGGTCGCGCGCTCGCGGTGCGCGGCGGCGAGCCGCCGGTGCAGCAGGTCGTAGTGGCCGAGCGCGAGGAACTGGGCGAAGGAGCGCTGGATGAACGCGGTCGGGTGCCGGATCATCAGGCGGCGCAGCGCGCGCAGTTCCTCGATCAGCGGTGGCGGCGCGACGATGTAGCCGAGCCTGAGCCCCGGTGCGAGCGACTTCGACAGGCTGCCGACATAGATGACGCGCCCCTCCCGGTCCAGGCTCTTCAGCGCCGGGTTCGGCAGCCCCGAGAACGTCGTCTCGTTCTCGTAGTCGTCCTCGATCACCAGGAAGTCGTCGTCCGCCGCACGCCTCAGCAGCTTCAGCCGCCGCTCGACCGGCATCGTCACCGTGGTCGGCGACTGGTGGCTCGGCGTCGCGTAAACGAACCGGCAGCCGGCGAGCGCCGCATCCACGACGAGCCCCTGCGCATCGACAGGCAGGGCCCGCAGGCGCGCAGTGCGCAGCGCGAAGATGTTGCGCGCATCCGGATACCCTGGATCCTCGAGGCCGACCTCGGTGTCGGCATCGATGAGCAGGTCGGCGAGCAGGTAGAGCGCCTGCTGGGCGCCGATGGTGACGATGATCTCGTCGGTCGCTGCCCACACCCCGCGCAGCGGCAGCACCTTGTCGCGGATCTGCTCGAGCAGCTGCGGATCGTCGCGCGTGAACAGGTCCTGGGCCCAGTCGAGGCCGTCGCCCCCGGCGAGCACCTGCTGGCACGCGGCGCGCCATTCCGCGGCCGGGAACAACGCCGGGTCGAACTGGCCGTAGATGAACGGGTACTCGTACTGCCGCCAGTCCGGCACCTTCGAGATGTTCCGCTGCAATGACGGACGCCGGCGCATGCGGATCGACCAGTCGAGCCCCGTCGTCGCGATCGTCTCCGGATCCTGCGGCGCGAGCCGGCTCGCCGGGATCGCCGGGTTCGGGTAGTAGCCGCGCCGCTCGCGCGGGATGAGGTAGCCGTCGTCCGCGAGCTGCTGGTAGACGATCACGACCGTGTTGCGCGCGACGCCGAGCTGGACGGCGAGGTCGCGGCTGGAGGGCATCGGCCGATCGGGACCGAGCTGGCCGTCGCCGATCGCCGCGATGATCTGGCCGCGCAGCTGGGCCTGGATCGTCAGGGGCCCGTCGGGGTCGAGCCGGAACAGCCGGCCCCACAGCATGCTGCGGCGCGTCATCTTCGTCCTGGGGCCAGGGTCTGCGGGAGCCGGTGACCGGCGGTGGGCTAGCTTAACGCGCCGCTGCGGCCTGCCGCAGTGCGCGCGCCGCCCGCCAGGTCGCATTTCGTTGCGCGCGAGCAACAGACAGAAGTCGCCCCAAACCGGTGCAAGGGGCGATTAAGGGATCGATTCCTCGTTACAGTTGCCCGATACCGCGCCTCGTCACGGGGCAAGGTTGCGCCTGTCACAAGAACGTGGTTAAGGTGCGACATCAGTGATATCCCCAAGCCGGCGGGCGCCTGGTGCCTGCACGGAGAGGTATCTGGAGCGCCCGGATGAGGGACATGGGCGGGCGCGGGATTTCTATTCAAAAGTGACCACGGGAGAAGCTAGTGCTCAAGAAAAACGGTTTGGCCTTCGCGATCGCGACGGTCCTCGGCACGACGGCGGCGGTTGCCGGCGCCGCGGAGTCGACGGGCGGCATCGAAGAGATCGTCGTCACGGCCCAGCGCCGCTCTGAGTCGATCCAGAACGTCCCGATCACGATCCAGGCAATCAGCGCCGACACCCTGTCGAAGCTCAGTGTTTCGACGTTCGACGACGTCATCAAGATGCTGCCGAACGTGACCCTCGGCGCCAACGGCCCGGGCCAGGGCAACATCTTCATGCGTGGCCTGTCGGCCGGCTTCGCCGGCGGCCAGTCCTCCGCCTCGATCGCGCCGTTCCCGAACGTCGCGACCTACCTCGACGACCAGTCGCTGACGTTCCCGTCGCGCAACCTCGACATCTACATGGTCGACATGGAGCGGATCGAAGTCCTCGAAGGCCCCCAGGGCACGCTGTTCGGCGGCGGTGCCGAAGCCGGCGCGCTGCGCTACATCACGAACAAGCCGAAGCTCGGCGTCACCGAGGGCCGCGCCGAGGCGAGCTACGGCACGACCGCGCATGGCGACCCGAACACGTCGATCAGCGCCGTGCTGAACCTGCCACTGAGCGACAAGCTTGCGGTTCGCGGCGTGTTCTACAACGACCACCGCGGTGGCTACATCGACAACGTCCCGACGACGTTCACGCGCAATCCGGCCGTCGACACGGGCCCGAGCGCGTACAGTTCCTCGTATCCCGCGCACCTCGACACGTATAACAACTACGCGATCGCCAAGCGCGCGCAGAACCCGGTCACGTACCAGGGAATGCGGCTGTCGGCGCTCTACCAGATCAACGATGACTGGAGCGCGCTGATCCAGCAGAGCTACCAGAACATGGACGCCGAGGGCATGTCGGTGCAGATGCCGGTCGGCATCGGCCTCACGAACCTCGGCCCACTCGAGGAGACGTCGTTCTTCCCGGCGTGGAACAAGGACAAGGCGTCGACCACGTCCTGGACCGTGAACGGCAAGGCCGGCGACCTGAAGCTGGTCTACACCGGCGCCTACCTGACCCGTCACATCGACCAGAGCATGGACTACACGAACTACGCGCGCACGCCGGGCGGGTTCTACTATTCGTGCGTCGGCGGCGGCGGCTCCAACTTCGGCGGCTCCGGCCCCGCGACCTGCTACTCGCCGGTCATGGGCTGGCACGATTCGGTGGAGAGCACCCACCAGAGCCATGAGTTCCGGCTGTCGACGCCGGACGACTGGCGCGCCCGCTTCGTCGGTGGCGTGTACTGGGAAGACTTCGAGATCAAGGACAGCATGGACTTCTACCAGAAGACCATCCCGTCCTGCACGCCGGACAACCTCGCCGCGGCGCTGGCCGGCGGCCCGATCTGTCTCGGCAACGTGACGCCGGTGCAGGCCGCGCTCAACCCGAACACGCGCAACGACTACGTCAACTTCGGCGAAGATCTGCAGCGCGGCTACAAGCAGACCGCGGTGTTCGGTTCGTTCGACTACGACCTGATCCCGAAGGTCCTGACGGCGACGATCGGCACCCGCTACTACAAGTACACTGAGCAGGAAGTGGGCTCGCAGTACGGCACCGGTTCGAGCTGTGTCAACGTCGCGAACGGCGCCTGCATCGCGACCGGCATCGGCGGCACCTACGACAACGCGCACAACGCGACGTTCTCGGGCTTCAAGAGCCGCGCCAACCTGACGTGGCACCCGACCACCGACTCGATGGTCTACTACACGTTCTCGCAGGGCTATCGCCCGGGCGCCTTCAACCGCACGACGAAGGGCGTGACCAAGCTGTGGGTCGATTCCACGGGCGCCGCACTCGCGGACGGTGTATTGGCAGGCCCCGGCGACAGCCAGGTCAAGCAGTTCGTGAAGCCGCTGAGCTACTCGCCTGACACGCTGGTGAACAACGAACTGGGCTTCAAGACCCAGTTCTTCAATCGCCACCTGCAGGTGAACGGGTCGATCTACCAGATGGACTGGAAGAACGTCCAGACGCAGATCTACAACCCGCCCGTGTACGGCAACACGACCTTCGGCGTGAATGGCCCGGACTATCGGGTGAAGGGCTTCGAGCTGCAGGTCACGGCGCTGGCGACCGACAACCTGACCCTCACCGGTTCGGTCTCGTACAACGACGCGAAGCAGTCGACCTCGCCGTGCATCGTCTCGGCCGGCGTGACGGGCTACACGCCGGGCAACCCGACGCCGGCTGGCCAGTGCATCACGCAGGTGCGCGTCGGCAACCAGAACATCGCGATCCCGAACCCGCTCGGCAATGTCGGCGACACGCCGGCGTTCTCGCCGAAGCTGCAGTACAACCTGCGGGCCCGCTATGACTGGACCGCCGGCGAGTACAAGGCGTTCGCGCTGGTGGGCCTGAACCACACCGACTCGATGAACAACACGCCGAGCAGCTTCCCGTCGGGTGAGGGGATCATCGTCCCGTCCACGACCTGGCTGCGCTACGAGATGCCCTCCTACAACACCTACGACGCGACGATCGGCGTGGCGAAGGATCAGTGGGAACTGCAGCTCTACGGCCAGAACCTGTCGAACGAGAACGCGAGCACGTTCACCTCGTCCGGCCAGTTCATCAAGGCGGAAGTGCCGCTGCGCCCGCGCGTACTCGGCCTCAAGGTTGCCCTGAAGTTCTAAGCAGGGCTCGCGAACCGCGACCGGCAACGGTTGCGGTACACTCGAAGGGCGGACAGCGATGTCCGCCCTTTGTTTTTGTGGAAGTTTTTCATGACCGAGACGTCCCAGCCGGCGGCCCGCGGCGGCGCCGAAGCCGAGGTGCTGCGCATCCGGGGCCTGCTCAAGGAGCAGCGCTTTGCCGACGCCGTGGACGCCGCCGCGGCGCTGCGACCGGCATACCCTGAAAACCGCGACGTGCTCTATCTGCTCGCGCTGGCACTGCGCCAGTCGCGCCGGCTGCCCGAGGCGCTCGCGACGCTCGCCGAGCTGGAGCGCCACCACCCGAACTCGAGCCTGCTCTACCAGGAGCGCGGTCATTGCTACGTCGCGCTGAAGGACGCACCGCGCGCCGTCGAGGCTTACGAACGAGCGGTGCGCATCAACCCCGCCCTGCCGGCCACGTGGAGCATGCTCGAGGGACTGCACAAGATGCTCGGCAACGAGGAGCATCGACACGTGGCCGCCGTGCACGCCCAGAAGCTCAAGGCGATGCCGGCCGAGGTCGTGACGGCGACGGGACTGTTCTGCGAGGGCGACCTCGTGGCCTCGGAGCGCCTTATCCGCGCGTTTCTGATTCGCAATGGCGATCATGTCGAGGCCATGCGGCTGCTCGCCCGGATCGGCGTCGCGCGTGACATCCTCGACGACGCCGAGATCCTGCTGGCCGCCGCACTCGAGATGCAGCCTGACTACATCGAACTGCGCCGCGACTACGCCTGCGTCCTGCTCGATCGCCACAAGCACGTCGAGGCGCTGGCGCAGCTCGAGCGACTGCTCAAGATCGACCCGAGGAACATCGACTACCGCACGCTGCAGGCGACCGCCACGGTCGGCCTCGGCGACCATGAAGGCGGCATCCGCGGCTTCTCGGACGTCCTGCTCGACACCCCGCCAAAATCGGTCGCCGCCGCCGACCTCCACCTGTCGATCGCGCACTCGATGAAGACGCTGGGACGCCGCGACGAGGCCATCGAGACCTACCGCAAGGCGATCGCCGCGCGGCCGAATTTCGGTGACGCCTACTGGAGCCTCGCCAACCTCAAGACCTACCGGTTCTCGGACGAGGAGATCGCGGACCTCGAGCGCGCCCAAGGCGACGCCTCGCTATCGGCGCCGGACCGATACCACATCTCGTTCGCCCTCGGAAAGGCATTCGAGGACCGCAAGGAGTTCGAGAAGAGCTGGCGGTACTACGAGATCGGCAACGCGATGAAGCGCGCCGAGAGCAAGTACCGGCCTGACCTGCTCGAGCAGAACACCGCGCTGCAGAAAGAGACCTGCACCCGCGAGTTCTTCGCCGCCCGGCGCGACCATGGCGCGTCGGATCCGGCGCCGATCTTCATCCTCGGCCTGCCGCGCGCAGGCTCCACGCTGCTCGAGCAGATCCTCGCCTCGCACACGCAGGTCGAGGGCACGCAGGAGCTCGCGCTGATACCCCGCGCGGCGCTCGACCTGCAGGGCTACAACCCGGACTTCAGCAACCCGCGCTATCCGCGCTGCCTCGCGGACCTGTCGGCGGAGGACTGCCGGCGCCTCGGCGAGAAATACCTGGCCGACTCGCAGGTCTACCGCACCGGCAGCCCCTACTTCATCGACAAGATGCCGAACAACTTCCGGCACGTCGGCCTCATCCACCTGATGCTGCCGAACGCGAAGATCATCGACGCCCGGCGCGAGCCGATGGCGTGCTGCTTCGGCAACCTGAAGCAGCTGTTCGCGCGTGGCCAGGAGTTCTGCTACAGCGTCGATGACATCGCGCGCTACTACAGGACCTATCTAGAGCTGATGGCGCACTGGGACGAGGCACTGCCGGGCCGCGTGCTGCGGGTGCAACACGAGGACGTCGTCGACGACCTCGAAGGCAGCGTCCGCCGCATCCTCGACTACCTCGGCCTGCCGTTCGAGCAGGCCTGCCTCGAGTACCACAAGAACGTGCGCAGCGTTCGCACGGCGAGCTCGGAGCAGGTGCGACAACCGATCTACCGGGAGGGGCTCGACCAGTGGCGCCACTACGAGCCGTGGCTCGGCCCGCTGCGAGAAGCGCTAGGCGACGCCCTCGAGCGCTACCGCCGCTAGGTCGCGACCGAGGGGGCGCTGGGGAAGTACGTGGCTGCGATGCCCTCGTGCACGGCCTTGATATGCAGCTGCAACTCGTCGAGCAGCCGCTGCAGCGCAGGCTGGTCCACCGCGGCGAGGTCGGCGCCGGCAATGAACTGCGCGGCCGCGACGAGCGAGTTCAGCACCTCGTCCGCCCGCGGCAGCTCGCCGAGCACATGCGTCATCTCGCGCAGGCAGAACGCGCACGAGCGCGGGAACTGGCCGTCCCGGAGCAGGAAGTCGAGCACGTCGGCGCGCGCGACGCGCGTGCGCCTCGCGAGTCGGTACATCTGGTAGCCGGACAACGACTTGAGCACGCTCATCCACTGGATCAGCTCGTAGGGATCCTCCTCGGCGGCGGACGCGCGCTTCAGCTCCGCCGAGCGCACGTCGAGGATGCGGCTCGTCATGTCGGCGCGCTCGAGGTTGCGGCCGAGCAGCAGGAACGCCCAGGCGTCGTTGCGGCTCGCGGTGCCGTCGAAGGCGCCGGTCAGCGCCTGCGAATTGACGACGATGCGCTTCAGCAGGTTGAAGCGGTTGCGCTGCGGGAGCCCCACCGCCACCTCGTCGTTGACCTCGTGGTAGAAGTGATTGAGCTGCTCCCAGACCGCGGCCGGGATGACTTCGCGCAGCGTGCGGGCATTCTCGCGCGCCGCTCGCAATGAGGCGACGATCGAGCCCGGGTTGCCGGGATCGGCGATCAGGAACTGCACCACCGAGCGCTCGTCCGCGTCGAGGCCTCGGCGCTCGAACTCGGCCTCGCTGCCGGTGATCGCGATCATCGGCGCCCAGCGATGCGCGCTCGCGCCCGGCAGGTCGAGCAGCACGTTGGTCGTCGCGCTGATCATGCGCGCCATGTTCTCGGCGCGTTCGACGTAGCGCGCAAGCCAGTACATGTTCTCGACGGTGCGCGCCAGCATCGCTAGGCCTCGGTGTCCACGATCCAGGTGTCCTTGCTGCCGCCACCCTGCGAGGAGTTGACGACGAGCGATCCGCGTCGCAACGCGACGCGGGTTAGGCCACCGGTCGTGACGTAGGGCGAAGGCCCGCTGAGGATGAAGGGCCTGAGGTCGACGTGCCTCGGCTCGATGCCGTCGGCGACGAGGGTCGGCACGGTCGACAGCGCGACGACGGGCTGCGCGATGAAGTCGCGCGGCGCGGCGCGCAATGACCGCGCGAACTGCTCGCGTTCCTGGGGCGTGGCGGACGGCCCCATCAGCATGCCGTAGCCGCCGGACCCGTCGACCGGCTTGACGACCAGCTCGCCGAGGTGCGCGAGCACGTGCTCGAGCTCCCCCGGCTCGCGGCAGCGCCACGACGGCACGTTCGGCAGGATCGCGTCCTCGCCGAGGTAGTAGCGGATCATCTCCGGCACGTACGTGTAGACGAGCTTGTCGTCGGCCACCCCCGCGCCCGGCGCATTGGCGAGCGCGACGTTGCCCTTCGACCAGGCCCGCATCAGCCCCGCGACGCCGAGCGTCGAGTCCTTGCGGAACACCTCCGGGTCCAGGAACTCGTCGTCGATGCGCCGGTAGATCACGTCGACGCGGGTCCAGCCGCGGATCGTCTGCATGTAGACGCAGTCGTCGTCCTGCACGACGAGATCCCGGCCCTCGACCAGCTCGCAGCCCATCTGGCCGGCGAGATACGCGTGCTCGAAGTAGGCGGAGTTGTAGATCCCGGGCGTCAGCACGACGACCTCGGGCCGTTCGCCCTGGCGCGGCGACATCGAGGCGAGCATGTCGTACAGGCGCGATGCATAGTCGTCCACCGGCAGGATCGCGGCGCGCTGGAACAGCTCCGGGAAGACGCGCTTGATGACGGCGCGGTTCTCGAGCATGTACGACACGCCCGACGGCACGCGCAGGTTGTCCTCCAGCACGTAGACGGTGCCGTCGCTGCCGCGCACAAGGTCGCTGCCGCAGATGTGGGCCCACACCCGGTGCGGCGGCGCGATGCCGCGGCACATGGGGCGGAAGTTCTTCGAGGTCGCGATCAGCTCGCCCGGGAAGATGCCGTCCCGCACGATGCGCTGCTCGTGGTAGACGTCGTCGATGAACAGGTTGAGCGCCCTCACCCGCTGGCGCAACCCGAGGTCGATGCGCTCCCACTCCCGACGCGCGATCGTCCGCGGCAGGATGTCGAGCGGCCAGGCGCGGTCGATCGACCCGCCCTGCTCGTGGTAGACGGTGAACGTGATGCCCATCGCGCGAATCGCGACTTCCGCCGCCTGCTGGCGCTGGCGCAGCTCCTCGCCGCCGAGCTCGGAGACATGGCGCATCAGCGCGTCGCCGCCGGCGCGCGCACGGCACTCCGGCCCGACGAGTTCGTCGAACGTGGAGGCAGAGGAATATTTCGACCAGTCGATTTGCATTCGGTAGATCCGGGCGACAAACCGACCATAGCAGTGCAGCCGGCGCGCATTCAAACCCGGATTTCTGCCCCAGGACGGTGCGACGGGCGCACCAAATTCGCGCAGGGTCGCCGCCGGGCCCGTTCGCACCCTCCAGACGCGTTCCGTGACCCCGGCCCCGCGAGCAGCGGGCGATTACCGGGTATTCTCTGCCCTGCAGCGCAGCACGCTGCGGAGAACGCCTTGTCGATCCACGTCGCCCTGAACCACGTCACGCACTACCGCTACGACCGGCCCGTCCAGCTGGGGCCCCAGGTCGTGCGCCTGCGCCCCGCGCCGCACGGCCGGACCCGCATCCTGTCCTACTCGCTGACGATCACGCCCGCGCAGCACTTCGTGAACTGGCAGCAGGACGCGAACTCGAACTACCTCGCGCGACTGACCTTCCCGGAGCGTGTCGAGGAGTTCCGCATCGAGGTCGACCTCATCGCCGAGATCGCGGTCCAGAACCCGTTCGACTTCTTCCTCGAGCCCTACGCGCGCGCGTTCCCGTTCGACTACGCCGCCGAGGACTGCAAGGCCCTCGAACCCTACCGCGAGCTCGGGCCGCTGACACCGCGGCTGGCGGAGCGGCTCGCCGAATTGCCCGCCCGGCACGAGAGCGTCGTCGACTTCCTCGTGGCCCTGAACCTCAGCCTGTCGCGCGACATCCGCTACGTGATCCGGATGGAACCCGGCGTGCAGGCGCCGGAGGACACGCTGTCGCTCGGCTCAGGCTCGTGCCGCGACTCCGCCTGGCTGCTCGTGCAGCTGCTGCGCCGGCTCGGGTTCGCCGCCCGCTTCGCATCGGGCTACCTGATCCCGCTGGTGCCGGACGTGGTCCCGCTCGACGGACCCGCGGGTCCCTCCGCCGACTTCACGGACCTGCACGCGTGGTGCGAGGTCTACCTGCCGGGCGCGGGCTGGATCGGCCTCGATCCGACCTCCGGGCTGCTGGCGGGCGAAGGCCACGTGCCGCTCGCCTGCACGGCCGACCCCGCGTCAGCAGCACCCGTCACCGGCCTCGTCGAGGAAAGCGACTGCACGTTCTCGCACGAGATGCAGGTGCGGCGCATCGCCGAGACGCCGCGGGTCACGAAGCCGTACGCCGAGGCGGAGTGGCTGCGGATCGAACAGGCCGGCCACCTCGTCGATGCGCGGCTCGCGCGCGGCGACGTGCGCCTGACGATGGGTGGCGAACCCACCTTCGTCTCGATCGATGATCCGGACGGCGCCGAATGGAACACCGCGGCGCTCGGCCCGACCAAGCGACTGCGCGCCGCGGACCTGTTCCATCGCCTGCGAGCGCACTATGCGCCCGAGGGGCTCACCCACTTCGGCCAGGGCAAGTGGTATCCGGGCGAGCCGTTGCCGCGCTGGTCGCTGAACTGCTTCTGGCGCCGCGACGGCCAGCCGCTGTGGCACGACGCCGCGCTGGTCGCCGATGAAGCGCGGCCGGCGGGATCCACGCCCGAGACCGGCGCCGCGCTGCTCGCGCTGGTCGCAGGTCGACTCGGCGTCGACGCCGCGCACGCGTTCGCGGCCTACGAGGACGCCTTCTACTACCTGTGGCGCGAGCGCCGGCTGCCGGCGAACGTCGACCCGGTCGACTCGCGGCTCGAGGATGCGGTCGAACGGGGCCGCCTCGCGCGCATCTTCGACGAGGGCCTCGCCGCGGCGGTCGGGCACGTCCTGCCGCTCGCCCGCGACGCCGCCGGCCGCAACTGGGCCAGCGGGCCGTGGTTCCTGCGCAGCGAGCGTTGCTACCTGCTGCCCGGTGACTCACCGCTCGGCTATCGCCTGCCGCTCGACTCGCAGCCCTGGGTTCGCGCCGCGGCGTACCCGTACGTGCACGGCGACGACCCGTCGGTCCCGAAGGCACCCCTGGCCGCGCCGGCGACGATCCGGGTGCAGCCCGATCCCGCACGGCGGAGCGACGGACCGCCGGCCGCGGTCACCGCACCGGGCGTGTCCGCCGACGGCGTCGTGCGCACGGCCCTGTGCACCCAGAGCCGCGGCGGGGTCCTGTACGTCTTCATGCCGCCGCTGGCGTCGGCCGACGACTACGTGGAACTCGTCGGCGCGATCGAGTGGGCGGCGGGCCGGCTCGGCGCCCCGGTCCTGCTGGAGGGATACGAGCCACCGCGGGACCCGCGCCTCGAATCGTTCCGGGTGACGCCGGACCCGGGCGTCATCGAGGTCAATGTCCACCCGGCGGCCGGCTGGACCGACCTCGTCGAACGCACGACGCACCTGTACGACACGGCACGCGAGGCTCGCCTCGGCGCCGAGAAGTTCATGCTCGATGGCCGGCACACGGGCACCGGTGGTGGCAATCATTTCGTGCTCGGCGGCGCGACGCCGGCCGACTCGCCGTTCCTGCGCCGACCCGACCTGCTCGGAAGCCTCGTCGCCTACTGGCACAACCACCCCGCACTGTCGTACCTGTTCTCGGGGCTGTTCGTCGGCCCGACCTCGCAGGCGCCCCGCGTGGACGAGGCGCGCAACGATGCGCTGTACGAACTCGAGATCGCGCTCCAGCAGGTCCCGGATCCGGGCACCCCCGTCCCGCCCTGGCTCGTCGACCGCCTGTTCCGCAACCTGCTCGTCGACGTGACCGGCAACACCCACCGCGCCGAGTTCTGCGTCGACAAGCTCTATGCGCCGGAGGGCGCGGCGGGCCGCCTCGGGCTCGTCGAGCTGAGGGCGTTCGAGATGCCGCCGCATGCGAGGATGAGCCTCGCCCAGCAGCTCCTGCTGCGATCGCTCGTCGCGCGCTTCTGGGAGCAGCCCTACCGCCCGGCGCGCCTCGCGCGCTGGGGCACTGAATTGCACGACCGCTTCATGCTGCCGTACTTCATCGAGCGCGACCTCGACGATGTCGTCGCCGAACTGCGCGCCCAAGGCCTGCCGATCGAGGCCTCATGGTTCGCCCCGCACCTCGAGTTCCGCTGCCCGCGCATCGGCGACGTCGCCGTGTCCGGCATCGAGCTCGAATTGCGCCAGGCCCTCGAGCCGTGGCACGTGATGGGCGAGGAAGGCGGCGGCGGCGGAACGGTGCGCTACGTCGACTCGTCCGTCGAACGCATCGAGGCGCGCGTGACCGGGCTCGCGCCGGATCGCTACGTGCTCGCCTGCAACGGCCGGCGCGTGCCGCTGCGCCCGACCGGGCGGGCCGGCGAGTACGTCGGCGGCATCCGCTACCGGGCGTGGCAGCCGGCCTCGGCGCTGCACCCGCGCCTCGAGGTCGACGCCCCGCTGCGCTTCGATCTCGTCGACGGTTGGATGGAACGCTCGATCGGGGGGTGTCAGTATCACGTCATGCACCCCGGCGGACGCCACTACGACACCTTCCCGGTGAATGCCTTCGAATCGGAGAGTCGCCGGCGCGCGCGCTTCTTCAGGATGGGCCACACGCCGGGGCACCTCGCGCCGCCGGAGGAGCGGCCGTCGGCCGAGTATCCGTTCACGCTCGACCTGCGACGGCGCTGATCGGGGATGCCGACACCCAGCCTCCCGCCGTCGGTCCCGCTCGCCCTCGGCGACTACCGGCGCGATGCCGGGCGCCATGACGAACTGCTCGACGACGAGGGCCGCGTCCGCAGTCACTGGCAGGGCCTGTTCACCTCACTTGGCAACCCTCGCGGGGGGGCCATCGCGCGACGCGCAATCGACGCGACCCGCCGGCTGATTGCGGAGAACGGGGTCACCTACAACGTCTATGCCGACCCGCAGGGGACCGACCGACCCTGGACGCTGGACCCGCTCCCGCTGCTGCTGGCCGCGGGCGAATGGCCGACGATCGAGGCCGGCCTCGCGCAGCGGGCGCGGCTGCTCGACGCGCTGCTCGCGGACCTGTACGGCCCGCAGCGGCTCATCGCCGAAGGGATCGTACCGGCGGAGATCCCGTTCGGTCACCCGAACTTCCTGTGGGCATGCCACGGGCTCCGACCGGCGTCCGGGCGTTGGCTGACGATCTATGCGGCAGACCTGGCGCGAGGCCCCGACGGCGGCTGGTGGATCCTGTCCGACCGTACCCAGGCGCCCTCCGGCGCCGGCTACGCACTCGAGAACCGCGAGATCGTCGAGCAGGTGCTGCCGGGGCCGCTCGGTACGCTCGGCGTGCGGCGCATCGGTGGCGCGTTCGGCCGGCTGCGTGACGAGCTGCTGCGGACCGCCGATGACGACGACGCACCGCTCGCGGTCGTGCTGACGCCCGGGCCCTACAACGAGACCTATTTCGAGCACGCGTACCTCGCGCGCCGGCTCGGTCTTGCGCTCGCCGAGGGATCCGACCTCACGGTGCGCAACGACACGCTGTACCTGAAGACGCTGCGGGGCCTGAGGCGCGTACACACGCTGCTGCGCCGGCTCGACGACGACTACTGCGATCCGCTCGAGCTGCGTGGCGATTCCGCGCTCGGCATCCCGGGCCTGCTGGGAGCGGTGCGCGCCGGACGGGTGCGCATCACCAACGAACTCGGCTCCGGCGTGCTCGAGTCGGCCGCCTGGCTCGGGTTCCTGCCGCCCATCGCGGAGCGACTGCTCGGCGAGCGCCTGATCCTGCCCTCGGTCGCGACCTGGTGGTGTGGCGAGCGACCGGCGCTCGAATACGTGCTGGCGCACCTCGACGAACTCGTCATCAAGCCGGCGTATCCGAACCAGCGCTTCGAGCCGATCTTCGGCGCGATGCTCTCGACCGCCGGACGCGCTGAACTGTCGGCGCGGCTGCGCGCGTTCCCGCACACCTACGTCGCCCAGGAATACGTCTCGCTGTCCCAGGCCCCGGTCTGGGGACAAGGCGCGCCGCATGCGCTTGCCGCGAAGGCAGTCTCGATCCGCATCCAGACCCACGCGAGCGGCGACGGATTCGAAGTGGTGCCCGGCGGGCTCGCCCGGATCGCACCGTCGACGGCCGCGAACATCGTCTCGACCCAGCGTGGCGGTGGCAGCAAGGACCTGTGGGTGCTGCGCGACGCGCCGGCCGCCCCGGCCTTCGTGCCCGCGGCGGTCGCGCCGCGCCTGCCGCGCGCACAGGACGACATCCCCTCGCGGCTCGTCGAGAACCTGTACTGGTTCGGACGCTACGGGGCGCGCGCCGAGGACAAGACGCGCCTGTTGCGCTCGGCCGTCGGGGCGCAGGGCTACCCCCGACTCTGGACCACGGCCGTCGCGCAATGCCGCATCA
The DNA here is from genome assembly GCA_903884235.1 of uncultured Pseudomonadota bacterium. GTDB lineage: Bacteria > Pseudomonadota > Gammaproteobacteria > Steroidobacterales > Steroidobacteraceae > CAIKZZ01. The sequence goes on along the minus strand of CAISEB010000043.1, from coordinate 86,917 downwards.
CGGGGTTGCTCGCGGACGGCGACGACGTCGCGCAGGCGCTCGCCGACGACCAGAATCCGTTCGGCCTGCCGAGCGACGTGCGTCGGCTCGTGTGGTGCGCCGGACAGATCCGCGAGCGGCTGTCGGCCGGTTGCTGGGCTGCGGTCGCCGCGATGCAGCGGTTGCTGCAGGGAAGCCACGCCGACGACGAGGAGATCGCCTCCGGGCTCGACGAACTGGCCCTCTCGCTCACCGCACTCGCCGGCTTCGCGCTCGACGACATGACGCAGGATTCCGGTTGGCGCCTGCTGCGCATCGGTCGCAGCGTCGAGCGGCTGCAGATCACCGCGATGCGCCTCGCGCTGCACCTGCGCGAGGCCTCGATCATGCAGCCGGCCCAGGTCGAGTGGACGCTGGGCACGTTCGACAGCCTGCGCATGTACCGGCAGCGCTACGTCACCGCACCGCGGCTCGCGCCGATGCTCGACCTGCTGGTCCGCGACGCCGACCACCCCCGCTCGATCGGCTTCCTGCACCGTCGCCTCGAGGCGGACCTCGCCCGCATCGGCGCCGAGGTCGAACAGAGCGTGGACGACCGGCTCGAGGCGCCGCCACCGTGCCCCCCGGACGAGGACCTGCTGGCCCTGGAACAGGCGGGCGCGGCCGGCAGCGAGCGACGGGAACTCCTCGCCAGCTCGCTCGATGAACTCGCCGCAGCCGCCGCTCGACTGTCGGATCGCATCGCGGCCCGCCACTTCGCCCACATCGCACTCGACGCACGGGCGATCCTGTCATGAACGGGGTCGTCCGCTATCGCTTGCAGCACGTGACGCGCTACGCGTACGCGGCCGAGGTGATGATCTCCCAGCATCTCCTGCATCTCGTGCCGCGCCCGGCGCCCTACCAGCGCTGCCTAGACCACTCGATCGAGGTCACGCCGGCGGGCCACCGCGTCGACGGCACGGATGCCTTCGGCAATCCGATCGTGCGCCTCGAGATCGACGTGCCGCACACGAGCCTGACGGTCACGAGCCGGATGGAGGTCGACGTCCACGCGCGCCCGCGACTGCCGGCGTCCGAATCACTGCCCTGGGAGCGCGTCGCCGATGGCTTCCGCTACCGTGCGGTTCCGCCCGGTCGCGACCTGCTCGACGCCGGGCGCTTCCGCTACGAGTCGCCGCACGTGCACATCAAGCGCGAGTACGCCGAGTTCGCCGCGGACTGCTTTGCGCCCGGGCGGCCGCTGCTCGCGGCGGCCGAGGCGCTGATGCACAAGATCCATGCGGAGTTCCGCTACGAGCCCGGCACGACGACGATCGGCACCTCGGTGGCCGAGGTGCTGCAGGAGCGGCGCGGCGTCTGCCAGGACTTCGCGCACGTGATGATCGCGTGCCTGCGCTCGCGCGGCCTCGCCGCCCGCTACGTCAGCGGCTACGTGCGCGGCGTGTCCTCGTCCGACGAGGGCGATTCGGCCCCGGTCGGGGCCGGTGCCTCGCATGCCTGGGTGTCGGTGTGGGTGCCGCCGTTCGGCTGGGTGGATCTCGACCCGACCAACGACAAGCCGGCCGGCCTCGACCATGTGGCCATCGCCTGGGGACGCGACTTCGCCGACGTCTCGCCGCTGCGCGGCACGATCCTCGGCGGCGGCCACCACACGCTCGAGGTCGAAGTGACCGTCGAGCGCATCGCGATCGCCGACGCGCGCCCGGGCGCTGATCGATAAGGCGTCAGGCCGCCGCTTCGAGTTCCAGGAGCACGGCCGCGACCGCGTCGACGGCGCCCTGGATGCCGCGCTCGCCCATCTGGCCCATGCAGCCGACCCGGAACGTCTCGAGGGTCGTGAGCTTGCCGGGATAGAGGATGTAGCCGCGGCTCTTGACCGCGTCGTAGAACGCCTTGAACTGGTAGTTCGAGATCGCCGGCGCGTGGAACGTCACGATGATCGGCGCCTGGATCTCCGCCGGCAGGAAGCTGCGCAAGCCGAGCTTCGCCAGGCCCTCGATCAGGATGCGGCAATTGTTGGCGTAGCGTGCGCCGCGGGCCTCGCGGCCGCCCTCGGCAAGGTACTGCTCGATCGCCGAATCGAATGCCGCGACCACGTGGGTGGGCGGCGTGAAGCGCCACTGCGTGGTCTTCTTCATGTAGACCCACTGGTCATGCAGGTCCATCGCCAGCGAGTGGCAGTTGCCGTCGGCCTGCTCGAGCGCGGCGCGCCGCACGATCACGAAGCCCATCCCCGGCGGGCCCTCGAGGCATTTGCCGGAGGCCGCGATCACCGCATCGAAGGGCATCGTGCGGGCATCGATCTCGAGGGCACCAAACGAGCTCATCGCATCGATGATCAGGCTGCGACCGTGGCGCGCGACGACCTCGGCGATCGCCTGCAACGGGTTCAGGATGCCGGCGCTGGTCTCGCAGTGGACGAGCGCGACATGGGTGATCGAGGGGTCCGCCGCGAGCGCGCGCTCGACGTCCTCCACCCGCACCGCCTCGTTCTCCGCGTAGTCGATCGCCTGGTGGGCGCGACCGAGCACGCGGCAGATGCGCAGGATCCGCTGGCAGTACGCGCCGTTCTGCGGCACCAGCACCTTGCCGTTGCGGGGCACGAGCGTGCCGAGCGCGGCCTCCACCGAGAACGTCCCGCTGCCCTGCAGCGGGACGCACTCGTGGGTGCCCTCACCGTGGACGATCGCGAGCAGTCGCTCGCGGATGCGCGCCGTGATGCGATTGAAATCGGCATCCCAGGAGCCCCAGTCGCGCAGCATGCTTTCCTTGGTCTGCCGCGAGATCGTCAGCGGGCCGGGCGTCAGCAGGATCGGGGTGGTCATCGGCGAGTCCCGTGGTGTGCGTGGATCGGGCGCGGTGCCGGAGACGGCAGGGGCCGGGCCCGGGACGGACGAAGTCTAGACCGTCTCCAGCCTACTGTCATCTGTTGACACTTTGCGGTACCGTAGACCGATGGTCCGGGCACGCGCCCGCCTCGCCCACGGGAAACCCGATGAACGCACCCACCCCGCTGCAGATCCTCCAGGCCCACTCGCTGCCGTCGGTCGTGCAGGCCGAGATCGAGCAGATGATCCTCGGCGGCGAACTTCGCCCCGGGCAGCGCATCAACGAGGCCGCCCTTGCCGAGCGCTTCGGCACGAGCCGGGGTCCCGTGCGCGAGGCGCTGCGCGCCCTCGAGGAATGCGGTCTCGTGCGCGCGGAGCGCAACCGCGGCGTGTTCGTCCGCGAGGTCACGCTCGCGGAGGCCGACGAGGTCTACGACCTGCGCGAGGCGCTCGATGACCTGATCGGACGACGCCTGGCCGAGCGCGCGACGCCCGAGCAGCTCGCGGCGCTGAAGGCGCTGCTCGCGGACATGGACGCGGCGACGAGCGCCAAGGACCTCGACCGCTACTACCGGCTGAACCTCGACTTCCACGATCGCCTGGTCGAGTTCGTCGGCAACTCGCACCTGTCGGCGACCTACCGGCGCCTGACCAAGGAGCTGCTGCTGTTCCGCCTGCACGGCCTCGTCGAGGGTGGGGGTTTCGCCGTGTCGAACTCCGAGCACAAGGCGATCGTCAAGGCGATCGCGTCGCGGGATCCGGAGCGCGCCGGGCGCGTGCTGCGCGAGCACGCCGCGGACAGCCGCGCACGCATGCACAAGGCGTTCGCCACCGCGTTGAAGCAGGCGCGCTGACCCCGTGGCGGGCGGGTTCCGTCCCTGGTGGCTCGCCGAGGCGCTCGCGCGCGAGCCCGCCGACGGCCGCAGCCCGCCGCTGTCGGGCGACACGCGCGCGGACCTCGCCATCGTCGGCGGCGGATTCACCGGCCTGTGGACCGCGATCCTCGCGAAGCAAGCACGCCCCGAGCTCGACGTCGTGCTGGTCGAGGCCGACATCTGCGGTGCCGGCGCGAGCGGCCGCAATGGCGGCTGCGTTCTCACGTGGACCACCAAGTTCATGACGCTGTGCCGCCTGTACGGCGAGGCGGAGGCCGTGCGGCTCGCGCGCGCGTCCGAACAGGCGATCCTCGACATCGAGGCGTTCATCGATGCGCATGGCATCGAATGCGACTGGCGGCGCGACGGCACGCTCTACACCGCCACCTCGAACGCCCAGCTCGGCGCATCGGACGCCGTGATGGGCGAACTCGGACGGCGCGGCATCTCCACCTGGACGCGCCTGCCGGACGACGAGGTCCGCCGCCGCGCGGGCTCGCGGGCCCATCTCGAAGGCTGGTTCTCGCCGCTCGCAGCGACCGTGCAGCCTGCCCTGCTCGCGCGCGGGCTCAGGCGGGTCGCGCTTGGCCTTGGGGTGCGCATCCACGAGCACACGAGCATGCACGGCCTCGGCCGCGGCACCCCCATGACGATCGCAACGAGCGGTGGCACGATCACCGCCGACCGCGTGGTCCTCGCGCTCAACGCCTGGATGGCGGGCCTGTTCGCGGAACTGCGCCGCAGCATCGCGATCGTCTCGAGCGACATGGTCATCACCGAGCCCGCCCCCGCGGCGCTGAAGGCGACCGGGCTCGATGGCGGCATCTCGGTGCTCGACTCGCGCACCTTCGTCCACTACTACCGCAGCACGCCCGATGGCCGGCTGATGCTCGGCAAGGGCGGCAACACCTTCGCCTACGGCGGGCGCATGCACCCGGTGTTCGACGCGCCGTCCCCGTACCGGCTCCCGCTCGCGGCGACGGTCGTGCGGTTCATGCCGGGACTTGCGCCGACACGGATCGCGGCCAGCTGGAATGGACCGTCGGACCGGTCGGTCACGGGCCTGCCGTTCTTCGGCGCCCTGGCCGGTAGACCGAACGTCTGGTACGGCTTCGGCTACTCCGGCAATGGCGTCGGGCCGACGCGGATGGGCGGCCAGCTCCTGGCGGATCTCGCGCTCGGCCGGGACACGGCCTGGACGCGCAGCCCGCTCGCCCGGGGCCCGCGTGGCCAGTTCCCGCCGGAGCCGATCCGCTACCTGGGCTCGCTGCTGGTCCGCGATGCCATCCGCCGGACCGAGGCCGATGCGGATGCCGGCCGCGTGCCGCGCCGGTGGGACGCCGCCCTCGCGCGCTTTGCCGCGGCGGCCGGCAAGGCGGACAAGGCCTGACCGATCACGGCACCTCCTTTCTGTCAACTGTCGACAATTTCCACAAGCTGGTGTCTAATGACACCGCACCCCGCAGGCACCGAACCCGGCGCGCCGGGGCTTCCGAACAGAGGTCAAGATGAGCGAAATCCAAGTCAACGGGCGCCACTACCGGCTCCCCTCGCAACCCTCCGTCGTCGTCTGCGTCGACGGCTGCGAGCCCGACTACATCGCCCAGGCGGTCGCCGGCGGCCACATGCCGTGGATGAAGGCCGTGCTCGCCAACGGCACCTCGACCATTGCCGACTGTGTCGTGCCGACCTTCACGAACCCGAACAACCTGTCGATCGTCACCGGCGCCCCGCCGTCCGTGCACGGCATCTGCGGCAACTACCTCTACGACACCGCGAACGACGTCGAGGTCATGATGAATGACCCGAAGTGGCTGCGCGCCCCGTCGCTGCTCGCCGCGCTCGCCGACGCCGGCTGCAAGGTCGCGGTCGTGACGGCCAAGGACAAGCTGCGCAAGCTCCTCGGCCATGGCATGCGCGGCATCTGCTTCTCGTCGGAGAAGGCCGACCAGACGACGCTCGCCGAGCATGGCATCGAGGGTGTCGTCGAACTCGTCGGCATGCCGGTGCCGGACGTGTACAGCGCGGAGCTGTCCGAATTCGTGTTCGCGGCCGGCGTGCGCCTGATGCAGACGCGCCGCCCGGACGTGATGTACCTGTCGACGACCGACTACGTGCAGCACAAGCACGCCCCGGGCACGCCCGAGGCCAATGCGTTCTACGCGATGATCGACCGCTACCTGTCGGAGCTCCACGTGCTCGGCTGCGCGATCGCCGTCACGGCCGATCACGGCATGAACGCCAAGGTGGGGCTCGATGCGAGCCCGGACGTGATCTACCTCGCCGACGTGCTCGACGACTGGGTCGGCAAGGGCCGCGCGCGCGTGATCCTGCCGATCACCGACCCGTACGTCGTGCACCACGGTGCGCTCGGCTCGTACGCAACGATCCACCTGCCCGCCGACGCCGACTCCACCGTCGTCAAGGCGCGCCTCGCCGCCGTGCGCGGCATCGAGGCGGTCTACACGCGCGCCGAGGCGGCGGCGCACTTCGAGCTGCCGCCCGACCGGCTCGGCGACCTCGTGGTCGTCTCGATCCGCTCGGTCGTGCTCGGCAGCGCCGCGGCACGCCACGACCTCAGCGGGCTCGATGTGCCGCTGCGCTCGCACGGCGGCGTGTCGGAGCAGCGCGTCCCCCTGATCCTCAACCGCCGCATCGCCGACCTCGAGGCCGGACGCCGCTGGCGCAACTTCGACGCGTTCGACTGGGTGCTCAACCGTGGCTAACCTCCCGATGAACTTCGACAGCCTGCGCATCGGCGCCGAGCGGATCCGGCCGGGTCGCACCGGCGAAGTCCTGAACCCCTACACCGGCGCCGTCGCCGGCACCGTGCCGATGGCGCGGCTCGAGGACGTGCGCCGTGCCTACGCCGTCGCCCGCGCCTACAAGTCGACGCTGACCCGCTACGAGCGCTACCAGATCTGCAACCGCGCGGCCGCCCTCATCCGCGAACGCACCGCGCTGATCTCGGACGTGATCACCGCCGAGAGCGGGCTCAGCAAGAAGGATTCGATCTACGAGGTCGGCCGGGCCTGCGACGTGTTCCTGTTCGCGGGCAACGCGGCGCTGCAGGACGACGGCCAGATCTTCTCGTGCGACCTCACGGCGCACGGCAAGAAGCGCAAGGTGTACACGCTGCGCGAGCCGCTGCAGGGCGTCATCACGGCGATCACGCCGTTCAACCACCCGCTCAACCAGGTCTCGCACAAGGTCGCCCCGTCGATCGCCACCAACAACCGCATGGTGCTGAAGCCGTCCGAGAAGACGCCGCTGAGCGCGCTGCTGCTCGCGGACCTGCTGGTCGAGGCGGGGCTGCCGCCCGAGATGTTCTGCGTCATCACCGGTGATCCGAAGGAGATCGCCGACGAGATGCTGACGCACGCGGACGTCGACCTCGTGACGTTCACCGGTGGCGTGCCCATCGGCAAGTACATCGCCGCAAAGGCCGTCTACAAGCGCCAGGTGCTCGAGCTCGGTGGCAACGACCCGCTGATCGTCATGGAGGATGCCGACGTCGAGGAGGCCGCGACGCTCGCGGTCGCCGGCTCCTACAAGAACTCGGGCCAGCGCTGCACCGCGGTCAAGCGCATGCTCGTGCACGAGGTCGTCGCCGACCGCTTCGTCGAGCTCCTCGTCGAGAAGACGCGCGCGGTCGTCTACGGCGACCCGATGGACCCGAAGACCGACGTCGGCACGGTGATCGACGAGGCCGCCGCCAGGCAGTTCGAGGCCAAGGTCAACGACGCGATCGCGCGCGGCGCACGACTGCTGTACGGCAACGTCCGCAAGGGGGCGCTCTACTCCCCTACCGTGCTCGATCGCGTCACGCCGGACATGGACGTCGTGCACACCGAGACCTTCGGGCCAGTGTCGCCGGTGGTGCGGTTCAGCTCGATCGACGAGGCGATCCGGATCTCGAACGGCACGGCCTTCGGCCTGTCCTCGGCCATCTGCACCAACCGCCTCGACTACATCACGCGCTTCGTCTCCGAGCTCAACGTCGGCAGCGTCAACGTGCGCGAGGTGCCCGGCTACCGGCTCGAACTGACGCCGTTCGGCGGCATCAAGGATTCGGGGATCGGCATCAAGGAAGGCGTCCAGGAAGCGATGAAGAGCTTCACCAACGTGAAGACCTACTCGCTGCCCTGGTAGCGGGCCGGGGGCGGCGTGGCCCCCCCCGCCAGGGTCACCCGCGCCAGATCGTCGGCCGGGGCGCCAGCCGGTCGCGGGTGATCGCGGCGATGCTCGGCGAGCCGGCCTGGCGCATGATCACGCGCAGCTCAGCATCGAAGATATCGAGCACGCGCTCGACCCCGGCCTGCCCGAATGCGGCGAGCCCCCAGCCCTGTGGGCGGCCGATGCCGACCGCGCTCGCGCCAAGCGCCAGCGCCTTGTAGACGTCGGTACCGCGGCGCACGCCGCCGTCGAGCAGCACCGGGATCCGCCCGCGCGCGGCTGCCACGACCTCCGGCAGGCACTCGATCGTCGAACGCAGCGTCTCCTCGTCGCGTCCACCATGGTTCGAGACGATGACGGCATCCGCGCCGCAGTCGATGCACGCCTCGGTGTCCTCGGCGGTGACGATGCCCTTGATCACCAGCCGACCCGAGACGATCTTGCGAAGGCGGCGCACGTAGTCCCAGCTCCAGTCGAGCGGCGTGTGCAGCGCGCCGGCCGGCAGGCCCAGCCCGGCATAGAGCGGCGCCTTGAGCAGCGCGTTGTGGGACCCGTTGACGTGGCAGTCGGTGCAGGTGCGCGGATCGACCTTCATCGAGCGCAGCAGCGTCTCGTTGTTGCGCCCCGGCATGTTGTCGACCGTCAGCGCGATCGCGGGGCACCCGGCGCGCTCAGCGCGGGCGACGACCGCGGCCGTCGCCTCCCACTCGCTGGTCGCGTAGACCTGCTGCCAGACCGGCGCGCCGCGCGCCTGGACCACGTCCTCGAGGGGTCGCGAGGCGAACCCCGACAGCATCATCAACGCGTCGCGACTCGCCGCGGCGCGCGCGACGCCGACCTCGCCGTCCGGGTGGAATGCACACTGGGCGGACACCGCCGAGACGTAGAGCGGGGATCGCCAGCGCGCCCCGAGCAGGTCGATCGAGGTATCGAGCTGGCTGACGTCGACCATGCGTCGCGAGCGGATTTCCCAGAGGCCGAAGGCTTCGTGGTTCCAGCCGACGGTCCGGTCATCGTCGACGCCCGTCGCCAGGTAGCCGAAGTGCGCCGGCGGCAGCACGGCGCGGGCCGCGGCCTCGAAATCCATGACATCGAGCAGGTCCTCGGGCCGCGCCGCGGCAGCCTGGGCCTGCAGCGCGCGGGCGAGCGCCGGGACGGCCGCGAGCAGCGGAAGCGCCGCGAGGCGGCCGAGCAGCGCACGGCGCCCACGGCGCGCGGGTGGATCGTTCCGCATCGTCAGCCCCCCGCCCGGTCCAACGGGCTTCGCCGCAGTATCCGGCGCCGCCCGGCGGCTGGCAACCGCGCGAGGGACCGCAATGTGCAGGCGCTGGAATTTCGTCCACAATGCGCCCCGCAACCGTCCTTCGGGGGGATCGACGTGACTCACGCTGCCATCACCGGCTGGGGCAAATGCCTGCCGCCGTCCGTCCTGACGAACCAGGACCTCGCCACCTTCCTGCCCACCGACGACGAGTGGATCACCACCCGCACGGGCATGAAGGAGCGGCGCATCTCGCACGTGCCGGGCATCGAGCTTGCGATCACCGCCGCGCGGCGCGCGATCGCCTGCGCCGGCCTCACCGGCGCCGACATCGACCTCGTGATCTACGGCAGCTGCAGCAACGACGAGACGGTCCCGAACAGCGCCTCCGGCGTGCAGCAGCGGATCGGCGCCACCCACGCCGCCGCGTTCGACGTCAACACGGCCTGCACGAGCTTCATGTACGGGCTCAGCATCGGCACCTCGATGATCCGCTCCGGCGTCGTCAAGAACGCGCTCGTGATCGGCGTCGAGCTGATCTCCCAGTACATGGACTGGGACAACCGCAACGTCGCGGTGCTGTTCGGCGATGGCGCGGCGGCCGTGGTGCTGCAGTCCTGCGACGAGGAGACCGGCGTGCTCGCCGAGAAGCTGCAGTGCTACGCGGACTCGCGCCAGATCCTGCGCGTGCGCGGCATGGGCACGATGTACGCGAACCTCGGCGCCGAGTACGGCCAGACCCGCTGGGACTTCGACGGCCAGGAGATCTTCCGCAAGGCCGTGCAGGGCATGAGCGAGGCAAGCCTCGATGTCATGCGCCGGGTCGGCGTGACGATGGACGATATCGCCCTCGTGGTGCCGCACCAGGCCAACCTGCGCATCATCGAGGCGGTCGCGAAGCGCGCCGGGGCCACCGCCGACAAGGTGTTCCTGACCGTCCAGAAGTACGGGAACATGAGCTCGGCGACCGCGCCGGTGGCGCTCGTCGAGGCGGTGGAGACCGGCCGGGTCGCGCCTGGCAGCCTCGTGCTGATGCCGGCCTTCGGCGGCGGGCTGACGCTCTCCTCGCACCTGCTGCGGTGGGGGCCGCGCGTGACGCCGCTCGAAGTCTCCGATGCGGAACTGACGCCATGCACGACGACGGCGCTCGAGATCGTCAACCACATCCGGGCGCAGAAGAAGTCCGGCGAGGCAACCGCGGGTTGCTTCGCCTCGCTGTCGTTCGCGGAGGGACGCGGGTCCTGAGCCCCGCGCTCAGCGCGGGACGCCGGGCCGCGTGCGCCGCCAGAAGTAGAGCGCGGAACCGAGCACCAGCACGAAGCCCGCGATGCTGGTGACGTACACGCTCGCGATGTAGACCTGCAGCCAGTTCAGCGACACGAGCCCGAAGTTGCGCCACAGCAGCAGCGCGCAGCTGCCGGCATAGCCGGAGGAGTCGGCGACGTAGATCAGGAAGCCGGCCGTGCCGACCTGGCCGCTGACCGCGATCATGCGGTCGAAGAGCATCGCGTTGAATGGCGTGTAGACCATGTACAGCCCCGCGCCGCTCAGGATCATCCACAGCACCGGACCCACGAGCCCGGCCTGGAACGCGAGCGTGGAGCCGGCGAGCAGCGCGAGCCCGGCGAGGATCACCGCGTGGATCACCATCAGCGCGCGGACGTTGTCCTTGACGATGATGATCAGGCCGAGCACGACGAGCGCGAAGGCCGCGACCGGCACTTCGCTGGCCGTGAAGATCGCCGCGCCGTCGCCATGCCCGAGCGCGAGCCAGAGCTCCGCCGCGAAGTTGTCGCGGAAATCCCTGAGCGCCGTGGCCGCGACGTAGGTCGCGATCAGCAGCAAGATCCCGACGCCGTAGCGCATCAGGAACGCGCTGCGCGCCGCGCCGTCCATCGGCGCCCGCCTCACGCGGGCGGCCTCGTCGGCGGCGGTCGGCGGCGGCAGCGAGGACAGCGCCCACACCGACAGGAACAGCAGCGGCAGGAACACGGCACCCGCGGCGGCCGGCATCCAGAACGGGCTGATGCCGGCATGGTCCATCAGCAGCTTGCCGACGGTCTTCACGGCGCCCGACGAGACGATGAAGCTCGCGCAGACGACGGCGCCCAGCACCTCGGAGGTGCGGCGCCCCTCCATGAACCCGAACACGAGGCCCCAGATCATGCCGAGCGGCAGGCCGTTGAGGAACATCGCCGCGACGTTCCACGGCGCCGGGACCAGGGCGAAGAGGATCAGCGCCGCCCACGCGGACAGGATCAGCACGAGGATCGCGCTCGCGCGCTTCGCCGGGGCGAGCTCGGAGATGACCTTGATGCCGAGCATCTTCGAGACCGCGTACCCGATCACCTGTGCGAGCACCAGCGCGATCTTGTAGTCGAGCAGGAAGTGCCAGCCCTCGACGGCGCCGTAGGTCGCCGCCGAGAAGGGCTTGCGGAAGGCGTACATCGAGAAGTAGGCGCCGAAGCCGGCCAGCGCCGCAACCGTGGTGAAGACGACCGTGTTCGAGCGTTCGAGGTAGCGACGGAGCGACTGGCTCAACGGGCGTCCTGTCGGCGGGGCCGGTGGTTGCGATTGGGCATTATAGGGGGGCGTGTTGCAGATTTGTTACGCTGGCGGCGGGACACTGCCCGTCGATCGACGACTCCGGTAGGCTTCCGGGCGGCGCCCGGCGCCGGTTGGCGGCGTCGGCCGTGCGCTGGCTGGAACGAGCCCCTGCGAACCTGAGGATGCCGAGCCGATGAAGAAGATCCCCGAACCCGCGCGCGAAGTCGACGTGATCCTGGAAACCGACGTGCTGGTCGTCGGCAGTGGTCCTGGCGGCCTCGCCGCGGCGCTCGCCGCCGCCCGCGCCGGTGCGCGCACGGCGCTGCTCGAGCGCAATGGCTGCTTCGGCGGCAACATCACGCAGGTCGGCGTCGAGGGTTTCGCCTGGTACAGGCACGAACACACGATCGACTGCGAGGGCATCGGCATCGAGTTCGAGCAGCGCGCCAAGGCCATGGGTGCCGCGATGCCGGAGCCACAGTCGCTGAGCCATGCGCTCGATGCGGAGATGTTCAAGTGGGTCGCGGACGAACTCGTGACCGAAGCCGGGATCACGCCGCTGCTGCACCGGATGTGCGTCGCGCCGATCGTCGTTGCCGGCGAGTTGCGCGGCGTGATCACCGAGAGCAAGGCCGGCCGGGAGGCGATCCTCGCCCGGCGCGTGATCGACGCGACCGGCGATGCCGACATCGCGACGCGGGCCGGGGCGCCGGTCCACAAGACGCCGAAGGAGAAGATGATGGCCGCGTCGGTCATGTTCTCGATGAGCGGCGTGAGCAAGCAGCGCTTCATCGACGCGGTCAAGGCGGACCCGCAGACCTACGCCGACTGGTCCGGCAACGGCGAGTGGAACTACCAGACGACCGGCAAGGAGGACAAGATGTTCTCGCCGTTCCTGCGCAAGCCGTTCAAGAAGGCGCTCGAGGCGGGCCTGATCCCGGCGCGCCTGTCGACGATCGCGGGAACCTGGGGCACGGTGACCGACCAGGGCGACCTCACCTACCTCAACCTGGTGCACGTGCCGGAGATCGACGGCACGGATCCGGATGACCTGACCATCGGCGAGATGCGCGGCCGGCGCGAGGCCATCTACGCGATGGAGGCGCTGCGCAAGTTCATGCCGGGCTGCGAGGACGCGAAGCTGCGCAACTTCGGCATGACGCTCGGCATCCGCGACACGCGCAAGATCGACGCCGCCTACAACCTGACCGGGGACGACGTCCGCGGCGAGGCCCGCTTCGACGACGCCATCGGCATCTTCCCGGAATTCATCGACGGCTACGGGTTCCTGATCCTGCCGACCACCGGCCGCTACTGGCACGTCCCGTACCGCGCGCTGCTCCCGAAGGGCGTTGGCAACCTGCTCGTCGCCGGGCGCTCGATCGGCGGCGATCCCATCTCGCATGCCTCGGCGCGCAACATGATGTGCTGCGCGGTCGGCGGCCAGGGCGCGGGGGTCGCCGCGGCGATCTCGATCCAGCGCGACGAGCCGTTCGACCGCCTCGACATCCGCGCGGTGCAGGCCGAGCTCGCGCGCCAGGGGGCGCGCTTCCGGTGAGCGGAGCCGGCGCCGGTGGCGGGGTCGCCGGGGACGCCCCGCTGTCCCGGGCGCGCTGGTGGATCCTCGCGCTGTGCGCGCTCGCGATCTTCTCCAGCTACTACGAATCCGACGTGATCGGCCCGATCGCCGACCTGCTGCTGCGCACGCGCGGCTTCACCCAGTCCCAGATCGGCGACCTGAATGCGGCGATGAGCCTGCCGAACATCCCGCTCGCGCTGTTCAGCGGCCAGCTGATCGACCGCTACGGCGCCGGGCGGGTCGTGCTGTGGGCGGCGGTGATCGGCTTCCTCGGCGCCGTGATGACCGCCATCGGCGAGCCGTACGCGCTGATGTGGGCCGGGCGCTTCACCTTCGGCATCAGCGAAGGCGCCATCTTCATGGCGCTGGTCGCGGCGCTCGCCACCTGGTTCCCGCGCAGCGGCATCGCGCTCGCGACCGCCCTGTTCCTGAGCCTCGCGCGGGTCGGATCGTATTCGGCGGACGTCTCGCCGACGTTGGCGAAGCCGCTGTACGACGCCGGCTGGCAGCCGCCGTTGTGGCTCGGCGCGGCGATCTGCGGCCTCGGCCTCGTCGCCGCGATCGCGTATCGCCTGATCGACGCCCGGCGCAGTGCGCCGGCGATCGGCGCGCCGCCGGTGCATCGCCCGTTCGCCTGGTCGGACATCTGGTCCTTCGACCTGTCGTTCTGGTCGATCCTCGGCCTGCACGTGCTCTATGCGGCGGTGTTCTTCCCGTTCCGCCAGACCTACGCGATCGAGTACCTGCAGCACGCGAAGGGCCTCACCAACGCCGCCGCCGGGCAGGTGAACTCCGGCGTGTTCGCCGCCGCGGTGTTCGCGACGCCCGTGTTCGGGCTGCTCGCCGACCGCATCGGGCATCGCTCGCTGCTGCTGTGCTTCGGCACGATCCTGCTGCCGGTGACGTTCCTCGTGCTCGGACTCACCGACCTCAGCCCGTGGGTGTCGACCGTGCTGATGGGCGTGAGCTGGGCGCTCGTCCCAGCGATCATCTGGCCGTCGACCACGCTGATCGTGGAGCCCCGCCGACTCGGCACGGCACTCGGCCTGATCACGGCGCTGCAGGCGGCGGGGCTCTGGGCCTCCAATCGCCTCGCCGGGTGGCTCGCCGACCAGGCGGGCGCGAGCCCGGCCCACCCGGAGGGCTATACGACGATGCTGTGGTTCTTCGGGCTGCTCAGCCTGACCGCGCTCGCCTCGGCGCTGGCGCTGTGGTGGCGCGAACGCAGTGCGCTCGGCCACGGCCTCGAGAACGCCGGGACCGAGTCCCGGCGGCCGGCGGCGGCCGCGGGCTGACCAAAACGGGCAGCGGTACTCACCCGGCCGGCGCCCCGGTGCGCTAGGCTCGGGACGTCACCGGTGCTTCAGAGACCCATGGACAAGGCCCCCACGCCGGATCAGCCCGCTCCCGCAGGCGACCTGTACGACGCGCCACTGCTCGTCGGCGGGTTCAAGGGCACCGCGGACGAGATCGAGCAGCAGTGGTACGAGCAGGTCTACCGGGGCCGGGGTGACGTCCTGCCACAACTGACCTGGCGCGCCCTGATCATGGGTACCGTGATCGGCGGCGTGCTGTCGCTGACCAACATCTACATCGGGCTCAAGTCCGGCTGGTCGATCGGCGTCACGATCACCGCCTGCATCACCTCGTTCGGCCTGTGGTCGATGCTGCTGCGCGCCGGCATCGCGCGCACGCCGATGACGATCCTCGAGAACAACTGCATGCAGTCGACGGCCAGCGCCGCCGGCTTTTCGACCGGCTGCACGCTGGTCTCGGCGTTCGCGGCGTACTACGCGATCAATGGCCACCCGCTCGCGTTCGGCCTCACCGTCGGCTGGGTCTTCTTCGTCGCGATGCTCGGCGTCACGACCGCGATCCCGGTCAAGCGCCAGCTGGTCAACGTCGAGCAGCTGCGGTTCCCGTCCGGCATCGCGACGGCCGAGACGCTGCGTGCGCTGTACTCGCGGGGTGAACGCTCGCGCCAATCCTCGCGGGCACTCGGGCTCGCGGCGATCCTCGCGGCCCTGAACGCGTTCTGGGCGGACGGCCTGCGCCTCGTCAGCACGAAGCTCGAACCCTACTCGATCTCGTCGCTGGTGGGGCGCTTCAACTCGGCGGTGCTGGGCCCGGCCTGGACGCACCGCACCGTGATGCTGATGTGGGATCCGGTGTTCATCGCCGCCGGCGTGCTGATGGGTCTCAGGCCCGCCGCCAGCATCCTGCTGGGTGGCACGTTGTGCTGGGCGGTGTTCATCCCGATACTGCAGTCCGTCGGCCTCGTCACGACGACCGCGTACCGGGACCTCGTGCAGTGGACGGTGTGGGGCGGGGTCGCCTGCATGGTCGTCTCGGGCCTGCTGTCGGTGGCGCTCGAGTGGCGCACCGTGTTCCGCGCGTTCACCGGCTTCGCGTCCGCCCTTGGCGCGACGCGCCGTAAGCCGACCGCGGTCGATGAGCTCGAGGTGCCGCTCAGCTGGTTCGTGGCCGGCCAGCTGGTGTCGCTGGTCGGACTCGCCTGGCTCGCCAAGGTCAGCTTCGACATGGCCGTGTGGCAGACCTGCGTCGCAGTCGCCCTCGCCTTCTTCCTCGCGCTCGTCGCCGCACGCGTCACCGGCGAGACCGACACGACGCCCACGGGCGCGATGGGCAAGATCTCTCAGCTCATCTTCGGCTGGCTGAGCCCGGGCAACATGAACGTCAACCTGATGAGCGCGAGCATCGGCGGCGGCGCGGCGATCTCGGCCGCGGACCTGCTCGGCGACCTCAAGAGCGGCTACCTGCTCGGCGCCAATCCGCGCAAGCAGTTCCTGGCGCAGTTCGCCGGCATCTTCATCGGCTCGCTGGCCTCGGTGTTCGCCTTCATGATGATCCTGCCGACCGCGGACGTGGTCGGCTCGGACCGCTTTCCCGCGCCGGCCGCGCAGGCCTGGCGTGCCGTGGCGATCACGCTCGCCCACGGCTTCGAATCGCTCGAGCCGGTCAAGATCTGGTCGATCATCGTCGGCGGCCTGGCGGGCTTCCTGCTGACGATGCTCCCGCGCTGGCTGCCGCGCAGCGCGAAATGGCTGCCCTCGGCATCGGGGCTCGGCCTCGCCTGGACATTCCACTGGTACTACGGCTTCCTGTTCTTCACCGGCGCCGTGCTCGCCTCGCTGAGCGAGCGACGCGATCGCGCCTGGGCCGAGATCTACAACGTCCCGATCGCCGCTGGCCTCATGGCCGGCGGGGCCCTGATGGGCGTGCTGCTCGTGTTCTGGGAAAACGGGCCGACCGTGCTCAGGCAGATGCTCGGTCTTTCCTGAGCCGCGGCAGCGCCGCTCGGGGTCAATAGTCCTCGGGGATTTCCGCCTCGATGATCGCGGTCAGCCGCGAACGGGTGCCAAGCGCGCTCGGCTCCTCGGCAAGGCACTTCGAGATCACGAGATACTGCACGACGTCGCGGAAGCGCAGCTCGCGCTCGATCGGCCACGCCGCGAAGCTGCTCTCCGCGCCGGCCAGGATGCGTCGAACCGAGGTGTCGTCGAGCCCGGTCTGGCGGGACACGACTTCCTTGTAACGGGTCAATCCGCTCAACTCGGGCTTGGTCAGCTCCACTTCGCGGTAGACCTGCAGCGCACGACGGCTTTCGCGCTTCGCGTAGGAGCACTCGCGCCAGGTGCGCAGCGCTCCACCCGACACGAGGTCGACCCAGCGCCCCGGGCCCGCGGGCACATCCTCGAGCGAGCCGGACGTGCCGTCTGCCTTGTCATTCATCCTGTATTCCCCCGCGCTCATCGGTCGCCGGCCGGCAACCCCCCGCCCGTACGTACCGCGGGGACCGCACGCGGTTCAAACCGCGCGCCCGGGGGCATCAGGGGGAGCCGGGGCGCTGACCGGCCGCGGCAGTCACCGCCGGCTCGCATGTCCCGCGCCGCAGGACCGCCGCCAGCGCCGCGCAGGCATTGACGCTGCCCTCGCGCGAGGACGACCGCAGCACCTCATCGGCCTCCCGCGCCGTGAGGCGCGGATTGGAGGCCCGCATCAGCGCCAGCACACCCGACACCTCGGCCGAGGCGAGCGAGCTGCCGGTGTAGAAGTCGTAGTGGCCGTCCGGGGACAGCGACAGCACGTCACGGCCAGGCGCGCGCACGACGTCGGCGGCGGCGCCGGCATCGTCGGCGGACACCGCGATGACGCCGTCGATGCCCACCGGGAAGCCCCGCCGCGCGCCGTCGCGAGGCGTCGCACCGACGACGATGGCGCCGCCCTCGAGGCCGCGCCTGACGAGACGCGTCAGCAGCGGATCGGGGGGTCCGCCGAGACTCAGGTTGATGATGTCGGCCCGGGCCTCGATCGCCGCGGAGAGCGCCTGCGCGAGCGTGAAGGTGTTGCACACCGAGCCGCCGCCGGTGTCCGCGCGCCAGCAGGCCTTGTAGACGAGGAGTTCGGCGTCGGGCGCGATGCCGACGATGCCGACGCCGTTGTTGGGCACCGCGCCGATGATGCCCGCGACCGCCGTGCCGTGCGCGTCGCCACGGAATCCCGCGCTGTCGTCGTCGACGAAGTTGCGGCCGTGCGCGGCGCCTGGCCGCAGGTCCGGATGTCCGAGGTCGGCGCCGGTGTCGATGACCGCCACGCGCGCGCCGCCGCCGCGGCTCATCAAGTGCGCCTCGGCAACCGACATGCGCGCGACGTTCTTCTGCAGCGGCCCGTAGGGGTCGTTGTAGGACGCCTGCGTGTCGAACGACTGCAACGCCTGGACCGACTCGACGCGCCGGTCGCGAGCGAGCGTGGCGATCAGTGCCTGCGGCGCGCCGCCCGATCGCACGCCGTAGACGAGGCAATCGACGCCGAGCAGGGAGATCGGCCAGCTCGCCACCTCGATGAGACCGTAGTCCGCCGCCAGCGATCCGCCGGCCGCGCGCGCGGCCTCGCCGGCCACGTAAACGCCGCCACCGTCGTAGCCGCGTCGCGTCGACGCCGCGCGCAGTGGCATCGTGCGGACCGGATTGCGGACCGTGACGACGAGGTAGTGCTCCGGCACCGCTTTCGGCGCGACCGGCAGCATCGCGCGCGCGGGGAGCCGCGACGTCGCGGTGCAGGCCGCGACCAGCGCAAGCAGGATGGGGAGCAGGCCGAATCTCACCGCGACGCACCCGCAGCGTCGTTCGCCGGCTCGGCGAAGGCCACCGAAGGGCTGCGACGCAGCGCGGCGACCCGCGCCTCGAGGTGCGCCGCATCGACGTCCGGATCGAGCGCGGCCAGCGTGAACACGCCCGCCTCGCTCGGGCCGGCGACGATCGCGAGCCGGTTCGCGCCGAGCAGCGTGCGCAGTTCGTCCACGGGCGTCGCGGGCGCAAAGACGGCGCGGATGCGCGCACCGGCCGCGACCGGCGCCGGCGAGGACAGGGTCTGGTACGACGCCGGTGCCTGGCTCGACGCCGGGCGACCGACCAGCGCCGTGCCCAGCACGCCGAGGCCGATGGCCTGCACGACGACGGCCGCCGCGAGCCACTGCGTCGCCGTGATGCGCCGCGAAGCGCGCGACGCCGGCACCGTCACCCGGGGCGGTGCCTCGCGCGTCAGCTCGTCGATGCGTGCCAGCGTGCGCTCGAGCCCGGCCTGCGGTGCGTACTCGACGGTCGGCGCATCCTGCTTCATCGCGGCACGCACGTCGTGCTCGTGGGCGAGGTCCGCGCGGCACACGGCGCAGCGCTCCAAGTGACGCGCCACTCGCTCCATGTCGGTCGCGGCCAGTGTCCCGGTGACATACCAGGGCAGCAGGCGCGCCGCCTCCGCCTCGCACACGGCGCCTTCGATGTCAGGTGTCACGACGACCTCCCAGTCCATCGGGGAACTCCTCCGCGAGCAGCAGCCGCAGCTTGCGGCGCGCGTGGAACATGCGCGTCTTCACGGTATTGACGGGGCATTCCATGATCTCCGCGATCTCTTCACAGCTGTGATCGAGGTAGTACGTGAATTCGAGCACGAGACGTTGCTCGACGGGCAGCGTCGCGAGCGCGCGCCCGAGCAACTTCTGGCGGTCCGCGACCTCGAGGGCATCCACCTCGACGGGCTCCGCGTCGACGCTGTCCAGGGACACGACGCGCGCGTGCGTGGCCGCGCGCCGGATCAGCTTCAGCGCGCGCCTGTAGGCGATGCCCATGATCCAGGTCGACACGCGCGAGGCGTTGCGAAACTCGCCGGCCCGCTGCCAGACGATCCACAGCGTGTCGTTGATGACCTCCTCCGCATCCTCCCGTCCGCGCGTGACGCGGGACAGGAACCGGCCGAGGCGACGGTGGTAGCGCAGGTAGAGCTCGCGAAACGCATCGCGATCGCCCGCCGCGATCCGCGCGAGAAGGGCCCGCTCAAGATCGTTGCCGGCGCCCGGGGCGTCGCCCTGCTCCAGATTTTTTGATATGTTTTCCAATTACTTAGGCCATTTCCTGCGCGCACACGAAGGATCCGTCCCCCGTACGTACCCCCACGCGGGGGCGAAGTTCATCGGCAGGCCCCGCCGAACCGGGCGCGGGGTCTCAGAATCGCCAGGATGCGCCGGCGACCCAGCGGCCGTCCGCGCTCGCATCGTCGAACAGGCGGTACACCGTCGCATCGCTGTAGAAGCGCGTCACATCGAGCGCGAGGCGCCCGCGCGACCAGCTCACGCCAGTTCCGGCCGACCAGTAGCCGACGCCATACAGGTGCTTGAGGTCGTAGTAGCCGACGCTTCCCGTCAGCGACAGATTCCAGGGCAGCGGCACGCGACCGTTGAGCTCGTAGGCTGCCGAGGGTCGCCCACGGCGGTAGCCGAGCGTCGCGTAACGAACCGTATCGGGGTCGTAGGACACCGTCGCCGAGATCAGGTCCCGGAAGGTGACGGTGGCCGACAGCTCGCCGTCGCCGTACGGCCTCGGCCGCTGATCCCACGCGTAGACGTACCGCGTGTAGCTCACTTGCGCGGCGAAATCGCGGCCCAGCGTCCAGGCGTAGCCGGCATAGGCATTCACCTCGACGACGTCGCTGTAGAAGGGATAGGGATCTGCGTTCGAGACCCAGGCACCGGCAAACCATCCCACCGGATCGTGGTAGGCAACGCCCGCCTGCAACGCAGCGCCACCGTAGGACTGCGACACCCCGCGCAACACGTAGTCCGTCGTCACCCCGGCCGTCCCGCTCCAGCGACTTTCGTCCGCCCATGCGGCGGTGACGCCCGCCAGGACGGCGAGACAGCCTGCCGCACTCAGCAGCAGGCGAACGGAGCGACGCAACATCATGGCCAGGAAACCATGCCGGGGAGTATACGGTCGCGGCGCGCCTGCGCGGCCAGCAGCGCACGCGACGGAGGTCAGGGCGGTCGGCCTTCGGCCTGCGTACGTCGCGAGACGCCCCGGCGGCGGGCCCGGAGCGGCGGGTTCCACCGCCGGGCCGATTCCCTCGGGGCGCCTGCCGCCGAAGACGGTATATCATTGCAAGGAGTTGCACCGGATCGGGGCCGGACGTGCGCGCGCTCTACGAAAAGACCATCGCCTTCATCCTGCAGTACATCGACGAGCATGGGCTGCAGACCGGGGACCAGCTGCCGACGGAGGCCCGCCTCGCCGTCGAGGCCGGGGTGAGCCTCGTGACCGTGCGGCGTGCCCTCGCGGAGCTTGCCGCGCAGTCCGTCGTGCGGCGCGAACAGGGTCGCGGGACCTTCGTCGTCCGGCCGCGCGTGCGCGCCGAGACCACCCGCATCGGCGGCCTGCGCCACAGCCTGCAGCTCGATCCGCGCTCGACCTTCGACACGCGCGTGCTCGGCTGCACGGCACGGCGCGCGAACGACGAGGAATGCCGCGAGCTCGGCCTGCAGGGCGGCGCCGCGGTCTGGGAGATCGCGCGCGTGCGCCTCCTCAACCAGCGGCCGGTGATCTGGGAGCAGTCGGCGATCCCGAAGCTGCTGGCACCGGATCTCGGCCACTACATCGACGCGGGCGACGCGCGCTCGCTGTACGACCTGCTCGAGGAGGTCTACGACCTGAAGGAAGGTCGCGAGGAGCAGACGCTGGTGTCGCGGCCGGCGCAGGCCCGCGACGCGGAGCGCCTCGCGCTGATGAACTTCGAATGGGTGGTCGAGATCACCGGGCTCAGCTACTCGACGCGCCATGCGCCAATCGATCGCTTCAGGATGGTGTTCGCCGCGCAGTCGTTCGCGTTCCGGCTCGAGACGGTGCCCTCCTTCGGGGTCGAGGCGATCGAACTGCCTGCGGGGCGCTGAGGCTCAGCGCACCGCGTCGACGTAGCGCGCGTACAGCAGGCGATAGGCCGGGGCCGCGGACCCGGGTTCGACCACGGCGCCCGCCCGGGCCGTCGGCGGCAGGTCCGCCAGCCCGCCGAGTGCCGCCGCGCCGCGCGCCGCGCCGATCGCGGCCGGCGAGACGCTGTCGTGCAGCGCGACCGGCTGGTCGAGCACGTCCGCGAGCAGCTGCACGCTCGAGGGCTGCCCGACGATGTGGCCGGCGAGGACGACGCGATGCACCGGGGCGACCTCCGCGAGCACGTCGACGCAGCGGCGGATCTCGAAGCAGACGCCCTCGAGGAACGCGCGCGCGATGTCGTCGCGGCCGTGGTGCAGGCCGAGGCCTCGGATCGAACCGCGCAGCGACGGATCCCAGAGCGCGCCCTGCTCGCCACCGGCCAGGTACGGCGCGAACGCGAGCCCGTTCGCGCCGGGCGCGACGCGGGCGGCAGCCGCATCGAGCTCGCCGGCACCCCACCCGAACAGGTCGCTGAGCCAGCGGTAGCCCGTGCCGGTCGCGAGCAGGTCCATCTCCCGCCCGAACCAGCCCGGCGCCACGTGCGGCGTCAGCAGGTAGCGGGTCGCGGGATCCAGCCTGCGCTCGCGCACGGCGTCGAGGATGATCGTGCTCGAGCCCATCGTGACGCAGGCGACACCCTGCTCGAGCCCTGCCATGGCGTACGCGCTCGCGACCGAATCCGCGGCACCGACGGCGACCGGGATGCCGGGCGCGAGGCCGAGCAGCCGGGCACCGGCCGCATGCAGCTCGCCCGCGGGCGCATGGGCCGGCAGCACGTCCGGGAGCAGCGCCGGCGCGATGCCCCAGGGTTCGCCGAGCGTGGCGCTGAACGCCGCCGCGGCGAGGTCGTAGGTGCCGTAGCCCGCGGCCGTGGACGGATCGGTGCAACGACGCCCGGTGAGCGCCCAGCACAGGAAGTCCTTGGCCGACAGCAGCGTCGTGACCGGCGCGCCCGCGGCCGCGCCGTGGAAGCGGAACATCGGCGCGAGGTAGCGCCCGTCGATCGGCATGCCGGTGCGCTCGTACAGCGCGCGCCGCTGGCGCGCGTCGATGGCCGTGGCGGCCCACGCGTCGGCCCGCGCGTCCTTCCAGGTGATCGCGGCGCCCACCGCACCCTCGGCGGACATCCGCACCAGCGTCGGCAGCTGCCCGGTCAGGCCGATCGCGGTGACGCGGCCACGCCAGTCGGGCGCCGCCGCACCGAGCAACGCACAGGCCGCCGCCGCGGCGGCCAGCCAGTCGGCCGGCGCCTGCTCCGCCTGCAGCGGCGTCGCGCTGTCGGTCGGGAACTCGCCCGAGCGCGCCGCGACGACCCGGCCGTCGCGATCGAGCAGCACGGCCTTGACCGCGGACGTCCCGAGATCGAGTCCGAGCAGCAGCGGCGACGCGGCATCGTGCATGGGCGTCAGAGCGTGGCCGCGACCGCGCGGGCGGCCTCGAGCGTCTGGTCGATGTCGTCGTCCGAGTGCGCGAAGGACACGAACAGGTTCTCGAAGGCACCCGGGTGGAACAGGATGCCACGGTCGAGCATGCCCTCCCACCACCTGCGGAACAGGTCGTGGCTCGCGTAGCGCGCCGCGTCGCGGTAGTTGTGGATCGGATGCTCCGCGAACCACACCTGCAGCACCGGACCCATGCCGACCACATACGCCGGCAGCCTCGCATCCTTGAGGATCCGGTCGAGGCCGGCATAGAAGCGCTCGCAGCGCGCGTACAGGCCCTCGTACAGGCCCGGCACCGCGAGCTCGTCGAGCGCCGCGTTCGCCGCCGCGACCGCGATCGTGTTCGCGCTGTAGGTGCCGGCCATGGAGACCGTGCCGTCCGAGACCAGCGACATGATGTCGCGCCGGCCGCCGAGCGCCGCGACCGGGAACCCGCCACCGAGCCCCTTGGCGAACACCGACAGGTCTGGCCGGATGCCGAGGCGGCCCTGGGCGCCGGCGACACTGAGGCGGAAGCCGGTGATCACCTCGTCGAACACCAGCACGATGCCGCGCGCGGCCGTCAGGTCGCGCATCGCCTCGAGGTAGCCCGGCTTCGGCAGGATGCAACCGGTGTTGCACATCACCGCCTCGGTGAGCACGGCGGCGATGTCATCGCCCTCGCGATCGATCGCCGCCCTGAGCGCGTCGATGTCGTTCCACGGCAG
This sequence comes from uncultured Pseudomonadota bacterium, assembly GCA_903884235.1. Lineage (GTDB taxonomy): Bacteria > Pseudomonadota > Gammaproteobacteria > Steroidobacterales > Steroidobacteraceae > CAIKZZ01. The sequence goes on along the minus strand of CAISEB010000043.1, from coordinate 63,244 downwards.
GATGATCAGCGGGTCGCCGGCGCTCGCCGGCATGCCCGGTCCCTGCGGCACGGCGACGGGACGCGATTCGGGACCGGCTTCCGCGAGGCTCGGATGCTTGCTCCAGTACACGCCGTCCGAGAAGCCGTGGTACATGCCCTCGAAGCGGATCACCTTGCGCCGGCCGGTGAACGTGCGCGCGAGCCTGAGCGCATAGATGACGGCCTCGGTACCGGTGTTGCACAGGCGCACCATCTCGACGCTCGGGATCAGGCGCACGATCTTCTCCGCGAGCACGGATTCGTCGGCGGTCGGCAGCGCGAACACGGTGCCGCGTTCCTGCACCGCGCGCACCACCGCCGCGGTGATCTTCGGCGGGCGATGGCCGAGGATCATCGGACCGAGGCCGAGCAGGTAGTCGATGTAGCCGTTGCCGTCGACGTCGTACAGGTGCGAGCCCGTGCCGTGCGAGGCGAACAGCGGGTACGGATCCCAGCCGGAGAACTTCGCGCGCGCGGTGCTGTTGACGCCGGCCGGGATCAGGCGGCAGGCCTTGTCGTACAGCGCGGCGCTCGCCGCGGTGCAGTTGGGGTTCAGGTAGGTCGGGGTCACGGGGTAGGCTCCGTCACGGTGGAATTCGGGCACTGGATTGAACGGGGGATCCGGCGAAGAACGGCGCACGACCGACGCGGGCGAGCAGCAACGCGACCGCGGCGCCGACCGCCACGGAGCCGAGGCCCCAGGCCAGCACCGCCGGCGGCGTCGCACCGCTATGCACCGACTCGACGGCGACCCAGACCATGAACAGGGCGCCGCCGCCGGGCAGCAGGCCGCCGAGCAGCAGGTCGCCGGCCGAGCGGCCGAGGGTCCGGCGCTGCTGCCAGACCGCCGCGGCACCGGTCAGCGCGTAGAACACGATCGAGATGAGCCCGAGGCTGCTGACCACGTTGGCGAGCGCGTCGGCGATGCTGCCGGTCAGCAGCGCGACGCCGAGCAGCAGGAGGTTGAGCGCGCTCATCACGAGGGTCGCCGCACGCGGGTTGCCGCTGACGGGATCGACCCGACGGAAGAGGGCCGGCATCACGCCATCGCGCGCCATCGCGAACCCCACGCGGGCCGCCGAGATGACGGCGGCCTGCAGCGTCGCGAGCGTGCCGGTGAGCACGGCGAGGCTGAGCACCGGCGCCCAGGGCCCCGGCAGCAGCGCCGTGCCGATCACGGCGAGCGCGTTGCCGGCGTGCGCGGCGAGCTCGGCCGGCGGGATCGCCGCCTGCAGCCCAAGGACGGCGAGCGCATAGAACGCGGCGAGAATCACGACGCTCGCGATCGCCGCGCGACCCGGACCCTGCGTACGGTCGGTGGACTCCTCATTGACGTACACGGCGGCGTCCCAGCCCGAGTACATGAAGCAGGCCACCAGCAGGCCGCGCATCAGTCCCGGCATGCCGCCGGCACCGGCGAGCGTGAACCAGTGCAGGCTGAACGGCGCCGCCGCGTGCCCGCCGGCAAGCGCCACGAGCCCGGCGCCGACGAGCGCCAGCAGCGCCGCGTACTGGAACAGCACGACCAGCCACTCGAAGCGCGCGGCCATGCGCAGGCCCTTGAGCGCGAGCAGCGTGACGGCGACGTTCCAGGCGCCTCCGGCGAGCGCGACGGCGAGCGGCCGGTCGACGAGGGCCGGCGCCAGCAGCTGCAGGGTGTAGGTGCCGGCCGGGATGGTCAGGCTGCTCGTGCCAAGCGTGTAGTACAGCAGGATCATCCAGCCGGACAGGAAGCCGAGCAGCGGATGGAACACGCGCGCGACCCAGGTGTAGGTCGCGCCCGCGCTCGGGTCCCAGCGATTGAGGCGCTGGTAGCCGATGGCGATGCCGAGCATGGGCACGAAGCACAGCAGCACCGGCACGACGCCGCCATAGCCGCACACCGCGACGAGCCCGGCGAGGCTGACGGCGAGGGTCTGCGCGGGACCCGAGCTCGACAGGCCGAGCACGATCGCATCGCCGAGCCCGACGCCACCGGCACGCGCGCCGCTCACGGCCGCCTCCCCGCGGCGCGGACCGCATCGAGCAACCAGTCGCGCACCTCGAGCAGCGACGAGGCACGCAGGCGCGGCGCGACGGTCGGCTCGACGAGGTCGGGAATCAGCACCGCGACCATGCCGGCGCGCTCCGCCGCGAGCAGGCCCGCGGCCGAGTCCTCGAGCGCGAGGCATGCCCCGGGAGGCACGCCGATCCGGTCGGCGGCGGTGAGGTAGATCTCGGGATCGGGCTTGCCCGCGCGCACCTCGTCGCCGGTGACGATCGCGTCGAAGCGCGCCGCGAGCGCGCCGAGGCTGAGCTCCACCCGCGAGCGGATGCTCGAGGTGGCGACCGCCTTCGGCAGGCCGAGTTCCTCGATCACCTGCAGCAGCTCGGCGAGGCCGGGCTTGGGGGGCATGCCCTGCTCGCGGACCCGGCCGAGCCACAGCACGTGCGCCTCGGCCTGGACCTCGTCGAGCGGGAACGACGCGCCGAAGCGCGCCGAAAGGTCGCGACGCACGTCCGCATCGCGGCGCCCGACCAGCGTGCGGTGGAACGGGTCGTCGAAGTCATAGCCCCGCGCGGCGCACGCCGACCGCCACGCCCAGCGCTCCACCCGCTCGCTGTCGAGCATCAGGCCGTCCATGTCGAAGACGACCGCGCACGGCAGGGACGGCAGCGTCATCGGCTCAGCGCGGCGCGGGCCGCGGTGCCGTGGCGCGGGGTCGGCCGATCGCCCCGAGCAGGTCCTCGCCCTCCCCGCGCACGAGGTTCGCGTACGGCTCGCCGCCGGCGTAGTTCAGCACGACGCTGCGGTATTCATCGTCCTTCTCGACCAGCAACGTGACGGTTCCCGCGGCCCGCGCCTCGACGACGAGCGCGTCGCGCAGCACCTCGCGCGACCACTTGTGGCCATTGACGGCCACCAGGTGCTCGCCGGGCGCGAGGCCGGCGAGGTCCGCCGGCGAGCCGGGCACGATGTCGCTGAGCGTGCCGCCGTCCAGCGCGATCACGACGCCGAGCGACTGCTGGCGCTCGAGGTCCCGGTCCTCGGTCTCGTGGGCGAGCTGCATGCGGTTCGGGACGTCGGTCAGCGCGTAGCGCCATCCGGCCGAGGTGAGCCCCTCGAGCGGCGCGCCAGCGCGGTGCCGCTCGAGCCGCTCGTGCCAGAAGCCGCGCCAGTCGTAGGCCTGCGTCGCCTCGAGCGCGGCAACGACGTCGTCGAACCCGTACGGGCGCACTTCGGGTGCGGTGCTCGGCGCGCCGTAGAAGCGCCGGCAGAAATCATCGAGGCTGCGCTGGCCATGGGACAGCTTGCGGATCAGCACGTCGGCCTCGAGCCACAGCAGCGCCGACTCCTGGTAGAAGTCATCCTGGCGGCGCAGCCGGGCACCCCAGTTGTGGTCCTGGTAGTAGAGCAGCGGCGCGGCGTCCGTCGCGTCCTGCAGGTTGCGCCAGGCACGCCCCGTGTGCAGGTTCATCTGGCCGGCGATCCGGGCGAGCTCGTCGCGAAACTCCTCCTGCGTCCACAGGCCGCTGCGCGCCGCGAGCACGTCGCCGAGGTACTCGGTGAGGCCCTCGTAGACCCACAGCAGTTCGCCGTTCATGGGCACCTGGTAGTCCGGCGTCGCGAGCCCCGCCGGACGGCGGAACTTGCCGTTCCAGGAATGCGTGTACTCATGCGGCAGCAGGTTGGTCTCGGCGAGCCGGATGTCCTCGTCCTGCAGCGCGCGCAGCGGCGAGCGGTCGTCGCTCGATTCGTGGTGCTCGAGGCCGTCCGGCATGATCTGGTCGGTCAGTGCCCAGAGGAACTGGTAGCGCCGGTAGTGCGTCGCGCCGAACAGGGTCGTCGCCTCCGCGACAAGCGACCGGTAGTGCAGCAGCATCGGCTCCGGCAGGTCGGCGGCGGCGGGACGGTCCGCGGCGATGCGCAGCGAGACCGGTGGCGCGCCACCGAGATCGTAGGAGCGCAGGTAGCGACCCGCGAGCAGCGTGGCGTCCGCGAGCGTGGTCAGCGACACCGGCTGGTAGCCGATGCCCTCCCCGCGCCACGAGGCATCCGGCACCAGCGCCGTCGCCGCCTGCCAGCCGGCGGGCAGTCGGATCGCCGCGCGGAACTCGATGCCATCGCTCGGCACGCCCGCCGGGTACAGCACCAGCTGGTTCCACTCGACGATCGCCAGCGATTCCGTGGCGGTGCGCGGTGTCTCGAGGCCCTGCACGATGCCATCCGGTGCGCTGGCAGTCAGCACCTCGAGATCGACGTCGAGCATCGCGGTGCCTGCGGGCACGAGCGCGTGGAACGCGTAGGGATCCGCGCCATCGCGCCGCCACGAGAGCGGCGCACCGCCCGCGTGCAGCACGGGTCCGGCAAGCGAGGTAATGGGCCCCGCGGGGCTGTGCCGGCCCGGCAGCCACTTCGGGTAGACGAGCGTGAGGGCCCCGGGTGTCACCGGCAGGCGCAGGTGCGCCTTCAGGATCCCGCGCGGCGCCTCGCGTGCATCGACCTCGAGTTCCGCGACCGGCGCGGCCTGCACGGTCGCGGCGAGCGTTGCCGTGGCGAGCGCCATCGCGGCGAGGATGCGGCGTGCGCGTGCGCGCAGCGGCGTGGAGCGGGCGTGGCGGCTCATGGCGGGTCCTAGAGGCGGTAGCGGAACGCGAGTTCGAAGAACCGGCCGATCGCACCGGGCTGGTCGAGCGAGGGATTGTAGTTCTGGCCGCCGTACGTGACGTTGTCGAGCGGCGCGAGCCGGTTCGTCAGGTTGGTGATCGTGCCGGTCAGCTGCAGGTGCTCGCTGACGTCGTACTGCCCGTACAGCTCGACGTAGCCGAATCCGGCGACGTAGCAGTGCGGGTTGGCCGGCGACAGCTGCAGGCAGTCCGTGCTGCCGGTCGATTCGTCGATGCCCTTCATCGCGCTGTGGTAGTTGTACGTGGCGCCGATCGTGACCGGGCCGCGCGACCAGTCGATATTGAGTGCGCCGCGATCGGCCGGCGTGCCCACCGAGCCGCTCAGCGAGGTCGGGCCCACGGTGCCGACGTAGTGGTACGTCGTGTCGCCGAAGGTCTGCTGCTGCTGGATGAGGTGCGTGCCCTCGAGGCGGGTCGTCAGCTTGCCCCAGGCACCGAGGCTCCAGTTGGTCTTGATCTCGGCGTCGACGCCCGCGGTGATCGAGTACGAGGCGTTCACGTACGGCGTGAGGTACATGATGATCGGGCCGTACGGGTCGGTGCCGGTCGCGGCGGCGCGGATCGCGTTGCCGGTGCCGGGCGTCGGGTCGTAGGGCGCCGGCGCGATCTCGTTGTCGCGACGGATGTTGAAGTAGTCGACCGTCAGGTTGACGTGGCGCACGGGCTCGACGATGAAGCCGACCGTGACGCTCCTCGACTTCTCCGGCTTGAGATTGGGGTTGGAGCCCGAGATCAGCGCGACGCTGCTGCCCGGCAGCCCGCAGTCGAGGATGCTGTTGCTGACGATGCCGCAACGGTACGGATCCTGGGGCGCCGGCGCGACGCTCGTCGCGACGCCCGCGTTGCCGCTCTCGGCGATGCCGGGCGCACGGAAGCCGCGCGCGTAGGTGCCGCGGAACGCGAGCTGCGGGATGACCTTCCACTTGATGCCGAGCTTCGGCGTGACCGAGACGCCGGTGCTCTTGTAGTGGTCGGCGCGCACCGCGCCATCGAGCTCCAGTGACTGCAGCAGCGGTGCCGAGACCTCGGCGAACGCGGCGTAGACGGCCTGCGAGCCATGCGCGAAGAAGCTGCCGTCCATGATGATGTCGCCCTGCGGCGCGTACGGCTCGCCCGGGTTGTCGATGCGCTGCGTGCGCGCCTCGATGCCGGCGGCGATCGCCGCGTCTCCGCCCGGCAGCGCGAACAGCGAACGCGTGCCCGTGAGCGAGAGGTAGGCCAGGTCGGAGGTCGCGGTGTCCTCGGTCTGCGGCGCGATGTCGGCAAGCAACGCCGGCGAATTGAGGTAGGCGTTCTGCCCGACCCGGAACGTGTTGTTGGCGAGCGCGGCATACAGCTTGCTCGCGCGCACGTAGCCCTGGTAGGTGACGTTGGTCGAGACCCGCGTGTAGCCGACGCTCGCCGTCAGATCCCACGCGCCGACCCGGCCGGTGAGGTCGTCGGCGAGCCGCATCACGCCCGTGCGGTAGATCGAGTGCTGCGGCGGGAAGCCCATCAGCGCTCCATAGAAGAGCGCCGGCTGGCCGGCGTACTGGCTCATCGCAGCGGCGCCGTAGAACGCCAGCGCCGATGCATAGTAAGGGCTCGCCGGGTTGAACGGGTTGTCCGGGTGGTTCGCCGGCAGCAGCACCTGCGAGGTGGTCGGGTCGAACTGGTTGACGCTCGCACCCTGCGAGCCACCCCAGGCGAACGGCACCAGCGTCACCGGCGCGTTGTAGAGGTTCGACTGGCGGAACTGCTCCGAATTCGACTGGAAGTAGGACGCGGCGAGCGCGTTCTGCCAGTCGCCCGAGAGCTTCTGTGTGTAGTGCGTCGTGAAGTTGATCCCCTCCGACATCGGCTGGATCTTCTTGTACTGGTTCGTGTCCCAGGCGCAGCCCTGGTTCGGCAGCACGTTCTCGGGCTTGCAGCCGGGCAGCAGCATGAACGGGACGCTGTTCGGGTCGGCGTTCACCGGCAGCACCTGGCCTGGGATCGTGTACGCGGAATTGCCGAAGGGCAGGTTGCCCGGCACGCCGCCGCGCAGGTCCGGCCCGCCGCCGAGCGAGGCGTCGACGTAGGACGTGAGGTCGAGCTGGTTCAGGTACGACCCGCGCGCTTCCTGCGGGATCGAGGACTGATGCCGATACTCGACGTTGAAGTAGACGTTGCGTCCATCGGCCGCGAGGTCGCCGAAGCCGTACAGCGCCGACATGCGCTGGGTCAGGCCGTCGTGCTTGTACGAGAGCCCCGCGCTGCCGTCGACCTGCAGGCCGACGAACTGCTTCTTGAGGATCACGTTGACGACGCCCGCGATCGCGTCCGAGCCGTACAGCGCCGACGCGCCGTCCTTGAGGATCTCGACGCGGTCGACGATGCCCATCGGCAGCGAGGAGACGTCGACGAAGGACTTCTGGCCGTCATCGGCGAGCGGGTAGTTCGCCATCCGGTGGCCGTCGACGAGCACCAGCGTCGCGTCCACCGACATGCCGCGCAGCGAGATGCCGCTCGCGCCACCGGCCATCGCACCGCTGAACGCCTGGGTCAGCGTGCCGCTGTTGTCGGCCGCCGCGGAGCGAATGACATCCGCGATGGAGTTCAGGCCGCTCTTGGCGATCTCCTCCGCGTTGATGACGGTGATCGGCGATGCGGTCTCCGCATCCGCACGGCGGATGTAGGAGCCCGTGACGACCACGGACTCGAGCGTCTCCGGCGGCACCGCCCCGCGCGCGGGGCCTGATTCGGCGGCACCGGCGGCGGGCACGAGGGCCGCGCCGAGTAGGGCCCCGAGCGCCGCTGCCAGAACTCGGGACGTCGTGGCCGGAACCACGTGACGGATCGGCGTCATCCTGCTCTCCCCCGGGCGTGTCTACGCCTCGCATCGTGATCTGAGGACCGTGCGACGAACGCCGCGCCGGTGAGCGCCGTCCCCCGACGGCGCAGACCTCAATGTAAAAGACTCCGAAATTCATTGCAATGACATATGGACCATCGGGCGAGCCCCGCGTCCATCGCCCGGGCTCAGTACTCCCGATCGAGTTCCAGGCCCTCGACGCGGCCATCCGGGGCATGGCGCAGCCGGTAGACCTCGACCATGTCGGCAAGCTCGGCGCGATAGCGCCGCTCGAGTCCACCCGGCAGCAGCGTCTCGCCGAGGAACTGCAGGTGCTTGAGCGCGCCGGCCGATCGCAGGTCCCGGCCAAGCGCGTGCCAGCGCAGTCGCGTCAGCCCGTCCGGGCGGGCGGCCTCGTCGCCGCCCCGGGCCGCCTCCAGAAGCGCACGGACGCTGGCCGTCAGCGCCGGCCGGGAATCGGGCGCCGGCCCTTCCTGGCGCAGGGCTGGATCGACCCGGCCGGCCACGGCATGCGCGATCGACTGCACCCGGCACAGCGCGCGGTTGGTCAGCACGATCACGGTCAGCTCGCGCCCCGGGTAGCGCGCCATCGCCGCCTGGAATCCCTGCCAGTTGCCGTCGTACTCGATGACGGTCTCGGCACCCGCGTGGTTGATCTCCCAGCCATACCCGTAGTGGTAGAGCGGCGCCTCGCCACCCGCGAGCGCATCCACCTGCCACATGCGCGCGAGCACGTCCCGCGGCAGCACGCGCTCGCCGTACAGCGCCGCATCCCAGCGCGCGAGGTCGAGGACCGTCGAGTACAGGCTGCCATCGGCCGTGCGGTTGAGGGCCGCGGACACGAAGGACTGGTTGCGCAGTGCCCCGCCCTCGTCGAGCTCGTAGCCGCTGGCCCGCCCCGGGACGATGTCCTCGTCCGAGATCACGCGCGTGCGTTCCATGGCGAGCGGCGCGAACACGCGCTCGGCCAGCAGGTCGCCGTAGAAGCGCCCGGTGACGCGGTTGATCACGACGCCGAGCAGCACGTAGGCCGTGTCGCTGTAGGCGGCATCGGTGCCCGGCTCGAACTCGAGCGGCTGCGAGATCGCGAGCCGCAGGTATTCCTCGTCGCTGTACTCGTGCCGCAGGTCGAGCAGGTGGCGCCCTTCGCCGTCGAGCTGCGCGATGCCGGACTGGTGCGCCAGCATCCGCCGCAAGGTCACGGCCGACCATGCCGCGGGCACTTCCGGCAGGTAGCGCGCGAGTGGCGCGTCGAGTTCGAGGCGGCCGTCGCGCACCAGCATCATCACGGCGACCGCCGTGAACTGCTTGCCGATCGACCCGATCTGGAAGCGTGTGTCCGGGCGCACCTCGCGTGGCCATTCGAGGCTGGCGACCCCGTAGCCGCGCACGTATACGGGCTGACCGTGGCGCAGCACCGCGAGCGCGAGCCCCGGGATCCGCTGCCGCGCCATCTCGGCCGTCACGAGCCGGTCGATCGCCGCCTTCGGAACCACGTCCGCCAGCGCCGGCGCCGCGCCGGCGAGCACGAGCCACGGCCACAGCCACGCGCCGGGTCTCATCGCGGCGCGAGCTCGGCGGCGAGCGCGCGCACGGCCCGCACGAAGCCCTTCGAGCGCACGAGCCGCAGCGGAAAGAACGCCGCGTCGCCGGAATGCATGGAACCGACGTTGGTCATCACGACGATCACGAGGTCCTCGTGCTCGAGCCAGCCCATCACGGCGCCGAAGCCGAGCACGCCGCCGTCGTAGCCGATCAGCGAGGCGCCCTCGAGCGGCTCCCGGAACAACCCCTCCCCCGCCTCCTCGCCCGGGTCGTCGGCAGGGCGGAACGTCGTCATCCGCGCGAAAGCCGCCGGGCTCACGACGCGACCGTCGCGCAGCGCCAGCGTGAACCGGGCAAGGTCGGGCGCGCTCGCGACGAGGCCGCCGGCGGTCCATTCCGTGGACAGGTTCGAGCGACTGACGTCGACGAGACCCGGGGCGACGCTGCGGTACGAGGCATGCAGCCCCGCGTCGTGGCGGAACTGCGGCGTGTCGTAGTGGTAGCGGGCCGGAAGGCGCCCGGCATCGACCGGTTCGAAGCCCTCGAGGTGGATGTCCGCGAGCCTGAGCGGCGCGAACAGCCGCGTGTCGAGCTCCTGCACGATGTCGTGGCCGGTGACCTTCTCGACGACCAGCCCGAGGATCGTGGAGTTCGAATTCGAGTAGGCGTAGCCGAGTCCGGGCTCGTTGGTCGCGGCGTGGCGGCCGCCACGGATGTAGTCGAGCGTCTCGTCCTTGCGCCAGGGCCGGTCGACGAGGAGCTCCGCGCCCCGGCCGCGGCGCATCCAGTCCGCATCGAACTCCCAGGTCGGAACGCCGCTCGTGTGGTTGAGTAGCTGGCGGATCGTCACGCGGTCGCCGTTCGGGATGCCGTCCAGCGGCCCGGGGCCGAGCAGCGATGCCGCCGTCGCGTCGCGATCGAGCCTGCCCTCGTCGATGAGCTGCTGCACGACACAGGCGACGAAGACCTTGGTGATGCTGCCGATGCCATAGAGGTAGCCGGGGTGCGCGCGCGCCCGGGTCTCGAGGTTCGCATAGCCCACCGCGCCGCTCCAGATCACGCCCTGGCCGGTCGCAAGCGCGACCGTGATCCCCGGGACGTGCTCGCGCACGCGGGCGGCCTCGAGTTCGGCCCGGAGGGCCGCCTCGGCGCCGCCCGCCGGGTGACCCGGCACGCCCGCGCTGGCGAGGCCGGCGGCCACGAGCCCGAGAAACAGCAATCCGACCGACCTTCGCAGCATGAATCGCCCCGCCTGGCGCCCCGCGCGCCGCAACCGGCCGGATCATAGCAACACCGGGGGTTCGCACCGGACATGCGCCGTGCGCGGAATTTGGGCAACATGGACGGCGCGGCGCCCGTGCCGCGGGAGAGTCCATGAGCTACGTCAGCAAGAGCCTGCTCCCCGGTGAGCGTGTCACCCACGAGACCCGGCTGCACAAGATGATGTTCGCCCTCCCCGTGATCGCGGCCATCGCCGGCATCGCGCTCGCGTACGTCTCGATCCCGGCGGGCGGCGCGCTGTTCGGTGCCGCGATCGTCTGGGTGCTGGGCGCGTGGATCCGCTACGTGTCGTCCGAATTCGCGGTCACCGACAAGCGGGTGATCATCAAGGTCGGGCTGCTGCACCGCCGGACCGTCGAGATGCTGCTGATCAAGGTCGAGGCGATCTCCGTCGACCAGACCATAGCCGGGCGCATCTTCGGCTATGGCACGATCGTCGTGGTCGGGACGGGCGGCACCCGCGAGGCGTTCGAGAACATCGCCGACCCGCTCGAGTTCCGCCGCGCGGTGCAGGCCGCGACCCCATGAATGGCGCCGCGCGAGCGCGGCGCTACTTCGCGACCTGGTGCAGCACCGCCATCCGGCCCTCGTCGCCGTGGATGGCTCGATAGAACGCCTTGAGGTCCCCGGCCTGCGCCACCGGCACGCTCAGCTGGCGGATCTCGAGCGTGCGCGTGTAGCGCAGCACCCGGCCGACCACCTCGGTGCGGCTGCGGTACGCGCCAAACGGGTACTCCACCTTGGTGGGCGGCGGTAGCTCATCGACCTCGTAGCGCGGCGGGATCTCGATCTCGAACGTGTCGCTGTCGATCCGCGTGCGCGCGAACTCGACGGGCTGGCGCCGCGCCTCGCGCGTCTCGAGGAGGCCGGAGCCCTTGGTGCCCACGATCCGCGGTCGCACGAGCAGCAGGTCGCCGCTGACCTTGGCGTACTTCGTCGAGTTGATCGTCAGGTTCCATTCGAACGGCACGTCGTTGTTGGCGATGTCGCCGATCTTGGAGTCGACGATCTGGTAGTTCGGCACGGACTCCGCGAGCAGCGCCTCGATCGGCTTCAGCCGGTCGGATTCCCGCTCGACCGAGCGCAGTGCATATCGCTCCATCGCCGCGTAGTCGCCCGTGCTGCGCACCACCAGCGCGCCGTGCAGGCCGCCGTCGGCATCGAGGACGACGTGCGCGGTCCGCTGCACCGTGTTGGCCGCGGGTTTCAGCTGCGGCAGGTGGACGAGTTCCCCGCCGCCCGGCGCGACGAGCAGCGCATGGTTGTCCTGCAGATCACCCGTCAGGCCGCCGAGCGGGGTCATCGCGTCGGTCGGGTCGAAATACAGCAGCTTGCCGAGCGCCGGATGCTGCACGACGGCACCGAGCTTCGTCGCGTCGACCCCGGCCGGCAGCTGGATCGCCATGACCATGTGGTCGAAATCGGTGCTCGGCGGCGAGTCGGGACCGACGGCACCGCGGGAGGTATTGATGGCCACGTAGTAGGACTCGACGCCGATCTCCTTGAGCATCGAGCCGAGCAGCGTCACCTTGTCCTTGCAGTCGCCGTAGCGATGCCGGAACACGTCGGCGGCCGGATGCGGCTGATGGCCGCCGATGCCGAGCTCGATCGCGACGTAGCGGATGTCGGTCTGCACGTACCGCGCCAGCGCCTCGATCTTCGCGAGCGGCGTGTCCTTCCCGGCCGTCAGTGCGGCCACGCGTTCACGGATCTCAGGCGTCGCGTCGCGGCGGCCGCGCACGAGTTCGGCGTACCAGTCGCCGAGGTTCTTCCACGAGTCGAGGCCCGTCGGCGCGCCGCCCGGCGGAACCAGGGTAACGACCATCCTCGCGGCGATTCCACGCCACGGCGGCATGTCCGACTCGATCGGCACGGCAGCCTCGTCGTGGACCACCCAGCTGACCTGGGTGGGCGAGACGCTGGCGGGCTCAACTGGCGCGTGGTGGAGCCACGCGACGCGATAGCCCCAGCCCGCCGGCAGGTTCAGCGTGTAGCGAGCCTCCCGCACCGGAACCGTGTCCTGGAACCCCCATTCGTCGCCGATCAGGTAGGGCCGCGCCTCCTGTTCGTATTCATAGCCGACGACGCTGCCCGGCTGCGCCGCCGGGATCAGCAGGAGCTTCGCGCGGACGTCCGAGACGAGCTCGCCATTCGCGATCCCCGGCAGCGCGGACTCGATCGCGTCGCGCTCCTTGATGGCGAAGTCCTTGCCCGACGTCGGGATCGACCAGGCGTGCATGTCGAGGATCTTGCTCTGGTCGTCGAACGGGACCACGAGCCGACCGCGGTCCTGGCCTTCCGGCCGCAGGATCCGGAACGCGGCGCGCTCAAGGCGCCGGATTCGGCCGTCGGCACGAACCGTGATCGTGGTCTCGCCGATCAGTTGCAGCGCATTGGTCTTGTCGTCGTGCTCCGGGACCGGAGCTGCGGCCAGCGCGTGCAGCCACTGCGGCGCGGAGTCCGCGCGAGCCTGGCCGGCAAGCGCAGCGCACCCGAGCAGCAGCGACGGGACGAGCCGGATTGCCGAACGCAGGTCAGTGCGACGCATTGGTCTTCGCCCGGGTCAGCACGACCTGCTCCTCGTCGCCGGCCCTCACGCCCTGGAAGAACTGGTGCAGCGGCCCGTAGGCCGTCACCGGATACAGGTAGCCTACGGCATCGACGTGCCTGCGCTCGGTGAGCTTGCCGTCGTGGAAGTCGGCAATGTTGCGGTAGTGGACGGCCCCGGCATCGCGCGTGAACGGATCCGGCAGGCCCGTGGGCTCGAAGCCGGCGGGCAGCGTGATGACGACCGTATCCTCGTGCGTGTACGGAAATTCGAAGTAGATCGGGCGCACGCGCTCCGCGTGCGTGAACATCGTTCCCTCCTCGGCACGGAACACGGAGAGCGGCAGCAGCATGCGACTGCCGGCCCGTTCGGCGAAGCCCGGGACGCGGATATCGAACTCCGCGCGCAGCGTGCTCGAGGACGCGCCCCAGTCCGGGGCATTCGTCAGTGTCACGTCGATGCCGGTCGGCACGTAGCGCTTGACCTCGTCCTCCAGTTCCTCCTTGCGGGCCCTGGCGTCCTCGTTGCGCATGGACAGGCGCCGCGTCAGCGCGTGCAGCCCCGTAAAGGTCACGACCAGGCGACCCTCGAGGGAGCCTTCATCGGACAGTGCGAAGGTCGCGCTGCGATCGATGCGCGACTCCTTCTCGGACGGCAGCGGGGTCTTGATCCAGGTTCCGCCGGTCTTCGCGAGCACGAGCCCGGCGACGCCGGACTCGAACCACGGCAGCAGGCCGAGCGGCGCATGCGGCGTGCCCGGGTCGGCGTAGATGTCCTTGTCGCCGAGGTGGATCCGCACCACGTTCGTGTTCAGCGCGCTGGCGTTGTTCAACTCACGATTGAAGAAGTACCGGTCCCGGGTCGAGACTTCGACCGGGTCGGCCTGCAGTCCGGCGGCACGCGCGAGGGCGAGGAACAGCCACGTGATCTGGTAGCCGTTTCCGTAGCCACGACTCCAGACGTCACCCGCGTCGTCGCGGGGATTGATCTTGTCCCGCTCGCGCTCCTCGTCGGAGCGCTCCGGCAGGTAATCGACGTTGCGCACCTGCTGGACCCGGTAGTAGATCTTCTGCAGGCGCACGTCCGGCGCATCCGAGGGGTCGATGATCTGGGTCAGCGCCTTCTCCATCGCGCGGCGGTGGTCGATGAAGTCGTCGATCGACTTGAATCTCTCCTTGGCGAAATGCGTCCAGAACTTCTCGGAATCCCTTTCGGGCATCTCCCACTCGTAGTCGAACTCGACGCGATACTTCAGCGCCGATTCCGGCGGCATGTACTCCTCGGTCACGAATGCCGGCACGTCGTGGACCTCCATGCTGATACGCCCGGTCTTTCGCTCCGGCGGCTGCGTTCCCGGCGGCAGTCCCACGGGCCAGCTCCACATGATCGGGAACGATTCGCTGGGACGCAGCGTGAACACCCCGTGCTTGGTGAACAGGTCGTCCTCGAGCAGCCACTGCGAATCGTAGATGAGCCCCATGGACATCGTGCGCCGATAGCGATACTCGATGATGCTGCCGACCTGGACCTCGGGGAGGGTGAAGGTCTTCACCATCACCTTGACGCCGCGCGCCTTGACGATCGTCGAGTCGTAGACCTTGCCGTCGAACTTGACGATCGTGCCGTCGGCACGGATCGTCCGCGCCTCGATGCCAGTGATCCCTTCGTGGTTCCGCTCGTAGGCGATCTGCACGTTGGCCCGGTCGCGACCCTCCTCGGTGAGGATCTTCACCGCCAGCATGTTGGTCTCTTCGCCCGCGTGGTCGTCCCGATCCACCTGACGGTACAGGTAGATCGCGGAGGCGCCCGGCGCCTTCGGCTCCGCGGTCATCTTCGTAGCATCCGCATCGAGCACGGGCCAGTCGACGGCATAGGCGGGCGAAGCGGCCAGAACAGCCAGCAGGACACAGAGCCCCCCCGGTAAGCGTTGGTCTCAGCGTTGGCATGCGACATTCCTCTGTCTGCGAGCCGGCTTCCCTGGTCCCGATCCCCTCAACGCCGGCGCACCCCGAGTATCGCCGACCTCCCGCAGGGCGTCGAGTCGGGCCAAACCGACGCCCGCCCGCAGGTGACGGGGAAGTAGGCGAACGGCCTCGTTTTCGGCAAGATGAATGCCGCGCCAGCGCAGCACGCATCCGGGCGCTGGGAGGACCGATGGGCCAGGACTTCGACGTGGAGAGACTGTACGCCGCGAGCACGCCCGAGGAGCTCACGGCCGAATACGACCGCGTCGCCGAGGCATACGACGCCGCGCTCGTCGACGGCCACGAGTGGCGCATGCCGGAGATCATGGCCGGTCTCGTCGCGTGGCTGTTGCCGCGCGATGCACGGGTGCTGGACGCCGCGTGCGGCACCGGGCTCGTCGGCGAGAGCCTGCGCCGATTCGGCTTCACCCGCATCCACGGACTCGACCTGTCGCCCGGCATGGTGGCCGTGGCCGGCCGCAAGGGCATCTACGAGGGCCTCGACGTCGCCGCGCTCGGTGGCGCGCTGCCCTTCCCGGATGGCCACTTCGACGGCTTCGTCGTCTGCGGCGCCTTCACGCCACAGCACGCGCCGCCCGAGTCGCTCGAGGGGCTCTTGCGCGCGACACGCCCCGGCGGCTACGCGATCTTCTCGTTGCGCAGCGACGTCGCGCCACCGGGATTCGCCGAGGAAATCGCGCGCCTCACGGCGGCCGGCCGCTGGCGCCTCCTCCATGAGGGCGCGGAGTTCCAGTCACTGCCGCTCGCCGAACCCCACGTCCGCAATCGCCTGTCGGTGTACCTCGTCGCCTGACGCGGCGCGCTGGCCGGACCGCACGCGGGATGGGACAATCGTCGTGATTGCGACGGCCGAGCGTGGCGTCGACCGGAAATCCCCCGCATGACGCCCCCCCAGCCGCTCCGATGTGTACTGACTGCCCGGGACGAGGACGCCCGCCTCGACGAACGCCCTGCCCTCGCGCCCGCCGGCCACGATCCGGGCGATGCCCGGATCCTTGTCGACACGCGGCGGATGTACCAGTCGGTGCTCGGATTTGGCGGCGCTTTCACCGAATCCGCCGCCCACTGCTGGCGCGCACTCGGCCCTGACGGCCGGCGCGAGCTGCTGCGGGCCTACTTCGACCCGGAGCACGGCCATGGCTACACGCTATGCCGCGTGCACATGGGCAGCTGCGATTTCTCGCTCGGCAACTATGCCCACGCGGATCGCGCCGGCGACACCGCGCTCGAGTCCTTCAGCATCGATCGCGACCGCGAGGTGCTGCTGCCCTTCATCCACGCGGCGCGCGCCTTCGCCGGACGGGACATCCGCCTGCTCGCCTCGCCGTGGAGCCCACCGGCCTGGATGAAGACCACGGGCCGGATGAACGGGGGCGGCTCGCTGCTGCCCGAATACCGCGCCGCCTGGGCGCGCTGCTACGCCCGGTTCATCGCCGCGTATGCCGACGAGGGCATCCCGATCTGGGGCGTCTCGGTGCAGAACGAGCCTCTCGCGACGCAGCCGTGGGACTCCTGCATCTACACCGCCGAGGAGGAGCGCGACTTCGTCCGCGACCACCTCGGACCGACCCTCGTCGAAGCAGGCCTCGGCCACGTCAAGATCCTGGTCTGGGACCATAACCGGGACCTGATGGTCGAGCGCGCGCGCACGATCTACTCGGACCCGGCCGCCGCGGCCTATGTCTGGGGCACTGGCTTCCACTGGTACGGTGAGGAGCGGTTCGACAACGTGCAGGCGGTCCACGACGAGTGGCCGGACAAGGCACTGCTGTTCACCGAGGGCTGCCAGGAAGGCGGGCCGCACATCGGCTCGTGGGAGCTGGGCGAGCGCTACGCGCACTCGATGATCAACGACCTGAACCGGTGGACCGTCGGCTGGATCGACTGGAACCTCGTGCTCGACCTGGCCGGCGGGCCGAACCACGTCGGCAACTTCTGCAGCGCGCCGGTCCTCGTCGACATCGCCGGTGGCACGCTGCTGCGGCAGAGCTCGTACTACTACATCGGGCACTTCACGCGCTTCGTGCGACCGGGCGCCCGGCGCGTCGCCTGCACCTCGAGCGGCAGCCCTCTTGAGGCGTCGGCGTTCACGCACGTCGCCGGCGAGACGAGCATCATCGTGCTCAATCGCACCGAACTGGCGCAGGCGTTCGAACTCGAGATCGACGGCACCGTGCACACCTGTGCACTGCCGCCTCGATCGATCGCCACCTACCTCGCCTGACGCGTCGGCGCGGTCCCCGCGCCCATCCCGAAGGCCGGCTCTATGCGAGCCGGCCCCGGGTAGAGGCTAGGGGAACGAGAAGTCGTCGAAGTAGAACGTCTCGGACGCGGCCGGCACCGTGTTGAAGTCCGAGAAGATCGACAGCTTGTTGAACGTGTAGGCCGGATTCAGGGCCGCCGTACCCGTCGCCTGGTTCAGGAAGTTGAAGCTCAGCGTCTCCCAGGCGTTGGTCTGGGTGGTGAGCGCCTCCGTCTCCACCGTGTGGGTAGGATCGGCCGCATCCTCCGCCTTCAGTCGGATGTGGATGCCCGGTCCCGGCGAGTAGACGCGGACCGTCATCGTCGCATGCGTCGCCGTCAGCGGGATCGTGGGCACCGAGGCCGGTGCCACGGTCACGACCGTCGTCCCGGCCCACGTCTGCGCCGTCGCCGGCTTCATCTGCTGCATGACGTTGTTGCTGCCCCCGGCCGGGTCGACCACGACGGCCGACACGTCACCGCCGAAGTCCACGAGCGTGTAGGTCACGCTCGTGCTGTCGAAGGTGATCGGGCTCCAGCCGGTGCCGCCCCCGCCCCCGCCACCACCGCCACCACCGCCCGCGGCGGCGCCGAAGGTGACGTCGTCGAAATAGAAGGTCTCGTTCGCGGCTGGCACGACGTTGAAGTCGAAGAAGATCGACGCCTTGTTGTACGTGAAGGCGAGGTTCAGCGCCGCCGTGCCGGCGGCCTGCGCCGAGAAGTCGAAGGTCAGCGTCTCCCAGGTGTTCACGAGCGAGGTGATCGCCTCGGTCTCGACCGAGTGCGTGGGGTCGGCCGCGTCCTCGACCTTCAGCCGGACATGGATGCCCGCCGCGGGCGAGTACACCCGCACCGTCATCCTCGTCGAACCCACCGCGAACGGGATCGTCGGCACGGAATTGTTCGCGCCCGTCGACACCGTCGTGCCGCCCCAGGTCTGGGCAGTCGTCGGCTTGATCGTCTTCGTGACCTGGTTCGAACCACCGGTCGGGTCGGCAACGATCGCCGAGGTGACGCCACCGAAGTCGGTGAGCGTGTAGGTCAGCGCCGCGTTGTCGAACGTGATCGCAGGCCACGCCCCGCCGCCGCCGCTGGCCGGGACGCCAAACGCGACGTCGTCGAAGTAGAACGTCTCGTCCGCTGCCGGCACGACATTGAAGTCGAAGAACACCGAGAGGCGGTCGAAGATGTACGTCAGGTTGAGCGCGGCCGTGCCGCTCGCCTGGTTCGCGAAGTCGAAGGTCAGCGTCTCCCACGCGTTGGTGGCGGTCGTCAGCGCCTCCGTCTCGACGGTGTGGGTCGGGTCGGTCGCGTCCTCCGCCTTCAGGCGCACGTGGATGCCGGGACCCGGCGAATAGACGCGCATCGTCATCTTCGTCGCGGACGCGGTGAACGGGATCTGCGGCACGGCGTTGTTGACGACCGTCGAGATCGTCGTGCCGCCCCAGGTCTGGGCCGAGGTCGGCTTGACGACGCGCACGACGTTGTTCGTGCCACCCGTGGGGTCGGTCACCTTCGTCGAGGTGACGCCGCCGAAGTCCGTGAGGCCATAGGTGATCGTCGGATCATCGAAGGTGATCGTCGGCCAGCTCGCCGCGGTCACGGTGATCACGGGCGACGGGCTCGCGACCACGCCCGTGGCGGTGTCGGTCACGGTGATCGTCGCCGTTCCCGTGGCATTGGCGGTCACGAGGCCGGTGGCATCGATCGAGGCGACCGTGGGGTTGGACGACACGAAGGTCTCGTTGGCCGCCGGCAGCGGCGGTGTCGCGCCGTTGCTGAACGTGCCGCGGACCGAGATCTGCTGCGTCTTGAACACGGCGATCGAGGCGGTGGTCGGCGTCGCGCTGACGGCCACCAGCGTGGCGACCGGCTGCACGGTGACGCTGACGACGGCGGTGTCGGTGCGGCCCGAGGCCGTGTCGGTCACCGTGATGGTCGCCGTGCCGGTCGCGACCGCGGTCACGACGCCGTTGCCATCGACCGTCGCGACACCCGTGTGATCGCTGAGGTAGGTCAGGCCCGACGTCAGTGCCGCGCTCGAACCCTGGTCGTAGAGCGCGCGCACGGACAGCGGCTGCGCTCCACCGACGAACAGCGACACGATCTTCGGCGATACCGCCACCGAGACCAGCGCCGGGGGCGGCACGGTGATCGTCGCCGTTCCCACCTTGCCGTTCACGGTCGCGGTGATGTTCGCGACACCGGCAGCCGAGGTGCTGGCCGAGTTGATGGCCCGGACGATGCCGTAGGAACTGACGGTCGCGACGGCGAGGTTGTCGGACGTGAACGTGGCGGCCGACGTGACATCGAGCGTCGTGTTGTCGCTGAACGTGCCCGTCGCCACCAACGGCAGCGTCGAGCTGATGCTGAGGGACGGCGCCGCCGGCGTCAGTGCGACCGAGTTCAGCGTCGGCTGCGTGGCGGCCGTCTTGCTCGAGGGCTGGCATCCTGCCAGGGCCAAGCCCATGACGACGGTCAGGGCCAGCAGTGCGAACTGCCTAAGGACATTCATGCGATGCCTCCGGATGCGGTATGCGATGCGACGACGAGGAATACCCGCGATGCGGCTGGCATAGGAGACCCCCCTCCAAGAAAGCGCTTTCAAAAATGAATCTACCACAGCATTTGGTGCCCGTGTCAATCCGCGCGCGCGCAGCTCGATTGCTGCAAAGCCGCATTTTTCCAGTCCGGCGCGTGCCGTCGGTCAGCCCGCATCCCGAACGCCGAACAGGTCGCCGTACAGGCGCTGCATCACGCGCTTGGGCTTGCGATCGACGGTGAAGAGCCCCCAGTGCTTTTCCGGTTCGAGCGGGTCCGCGGAGCCCTTCCACGGCTCGTCGAATGCCTCGAAGACATACGTGAGGATGCCCTCGGCGCGCGTCCACGCCATGAGGTCCCCGTAGTAGCTCTCCTGCAGCTCCTCGGAGGTGTTGTGCGGCTCGATGCCGCGCCCGTTGGAGTTGGTCGTCCACCCCGCCTCGCTGATCACGACCGGCTTGCCGGGGTAGCGCGCGGCGATCCCGTAGTAGTTGTCCTTCGTGTGATGGATCGCCTCGTGGATGTGCTTGTACTCCCACACGGGATAGGTGTGCACCGAGAGAAAGTCGAGTTCCGCCGCGAGGTCGGCCAGCTTGTGCTGCCACGGCACGTAGTTCTCGCAGAAGGTCACCGGCTGGCGCAACGCGTCCTTCACCCGGCGCACGAGCTCGATCATCCGCGGCACCGGCACGAAGTGATCCGTCCAGTCGACCGTCGACTCGTTGCCGACGGCGACGGCCCAGACGATCTCCGGGTAGCGTCGGGCGAGGTCGATCAGCCTGCCCACCTCCGCGTCGTTCTCGCGCGTGCTGGCCCGCAACTGCTCCTCGCTGTAGGTCGCGCCCCAGGGGCAGCCGAAGTTGTTCATCTCGGCGCCGATGTAGGCGCCCAGCAGGATCTTGAAGTCGAGGCGCTCGCGGCGCACCACCTCGAGCACGCGCTCGGCGTGCGGGCTGCAGTCGTACAGGCGCAGGTGCTTCCAGTGGCGCGCGAGGATGAGCAGGTCCTCGCGAATCTCGGCGACCGACGGATAGCACTGTTGTCCAGGACTCTGGCCGCGGCGGTAGCCGGAATAGCAGATGGCATCGCCCCGCGGCAGGGTCCACGGCATTCGCTTCACGCTCATCACGGGTACTTCGGCCGTCCGTTCTTGTCCCACAGGCCCCAGTAGGCCCCGACATCGCCCTCGGCACCCACCTTCCACGCCTCGTCGAACGCGGCGAAGTAGAACACCTCGACCCCGTCGCGGCTGGCCCAGCGCGTGGTCTCGAGGAAGTAGCGCATCGCCCCGTCCATCGAAGGTACGGCGCCATGGAACGCCGTCCCCTGGTTCGGCCAGCCGGTCTCGCTGACGATCACCGGCTTGCCGCCGGCAACGGCGACCGTCCGGGCATACATGGACTGCATGTACGGGATCGCCTGCTCCAGCGGGCAACCCTCCCAGAACGGATAGCAGTTGGTCAGGATCACGTCGCAGGCCGCGGTGATGCGCGCGTGCTTCTCGAACAGGTAGTACGCGTCGACGTAGCCGACGCGCACGCCCGGCACGGCGGCGCGGACGCGTTCGATGTAGGCGAGCAGTTCGTCCTCGCTGAGGTCCTCGCGCAGCAGCACTTCGTTGCCGACCGCGAGGATGTCGGCGTGGCCGGCCCGCGCCACGCCGATCGCACCCTGGATCTCGCGTTCGTTGATCTCCCGGTCCGTACCGAGCCAGGCGCCCACGAGCGTGCGCAGGCCGAGCTCGTGCGCGATACGCGGCGTCTGCTCGTGGCCCTCGGTGCAGGAGAAGGTCCGCACCCAGCGTGTGTACGGACGGATGATGGCGAGTCGGTCCCGAATCTGATGCTCGCTGACGATCGAGCCCGGCGCCTGCCCCTCGAGATACGGACTGAAGCACAAGCCGTGCACGCCGCCCTTGAGGAGCGCGTCGAACTCGAGGCGCAGCGACGCCCGCTGCGCCGGCGTAAGGTGCGACGCTTCAGCGATGGCTCCAGGGGCACTGGCCGCGGAATCGCGCTGCGTCCAGTGGCCCTCGGCCGCATCGACCGGACCCGAGCGCATCATCGTCACGCCCGGCGCCGAACCTACGCCCACCGCACGATGCACGGCCCGCTCCGCGGCCACGGCCGGATCCTTCACCTCGCCGATGACACCCCCTGGAACCCGTTCGACACGGGGTGGGCTGGGCGCGGCCGGCGCGTCGACCGCAACGGTCTCGCCGTCGGCCGACGCCTTGCGCCGCGCAGCCAATTCCACGCCCATCGTCTCGACGACCGAGTCGTCGAGTTCGTAGAACCACAAGGCCACCACCGCGATCACGGCCGCAACCGCGGGAATGATGCTCGTCATCAGCATCATTCCCTTGATCGTCTGCGGGCTCTGGGTGACGTTCGCGACGTAACCGAAGTAGTCGAGCAGCCAAGCGGTTCCGGCGCCCCCGATCGCCCAGCCGAGCTTCTGCGCGAAGGAGGCGGCCGAGAAGATGAGCCCGGTGGCACGGCGGCCCCATTTCCATTCGGAGTAGTCTGCGGTGTCGGCGTACATCGCCCAGACCAACGGCGCAGTCGGCGCCGTGAACAGGCTGATCAGCGTGTTGGCCCCGACCACCAGCCACACCTTGTTGGTCGGCACGAAGTAGAAGGCTACCGACAGCAGGGCCGAAATGCCCATCGAGAACATGTAGAAGCGACGCTTGCCGAAGCGCTTTGACAACGGCGCGGTCGCCATGACGCCGATCATGAATGCCACGGCGCCCGCGGACAGGACCCACTTGAATCCTTCCTTGCCGTCCGTGACGACATAGTCGAAGTAGTAGACCATCACGCCGTTGCGGATGTTGCCGTACGTCAGCGCCGCGATGCCGACGATGCACAGCACGACCCACGGAACGTTGCGGAACAGATTGCCAACGTCCTTGCCGAGGGCAGTGCCCTGCGCGGCGGGCGGCTGAACGCGCTCCTTGGTCATCGCGAACGTCACGAAGAAGAGCCCGACGGCGATCATCGAATAGACGACCATGGTCATCTGCCAGCCGAACGGCGCGGTCTCCGATCCGCCGAAGTAGGTGACCAGGCGCGGGGCCGAGAACGCGATGATGAAGATCGGGATGAAGGCCATCACGAAGCGATACGAGGAGGCGCTGGTGCGCTCCTTGCTGTTGGGCGTGAGTACGCCGAGCAGCGCGGAATACGGGATGTTGATGCCCGAATACGCGATCATCATCAGAATCAGCGTCGCGTAGGCGTAGACGAGGCGCGCGGTCCCGCCGAAGCTCGGCGTGGTGAAGGTGAGAATGGCGCTCACCGCCATCGGGATCGCCATCCACACCAGGTACGGTCGGAAGTGTCCCCAGCGCGTGTTGGTACGGTCCGCGAGCGTGCCGATCATCGGGTCGATGAACGCATCGAGCATTCGCGTCACGAGCATCATCGTGCCGACCGCCGCCGCCCCAAGCATGAACACGTCGGTGTAGAACTTGAGGATGTAGATCGAGAACATCTGCCAGAAGAGGTTCGACGCCATGTCGCCAAAGCCGTAGCCGATCTTTTCGGTCACGGTGAGCTTGCCGGTGTCATCGTTCATCGAACCCCCTCGTCTCTGTCGATCGGTCAGCGTTTCTTCTGATACGGGATGCGCCCTGGCCCGCGTGGCCTCGGTGGCAGGTAGCCTCCGACGCGGTCGTAGACGCGAACGTAGTCGACGACCAGTTCCGCGGGAAACTTCGTCTCGGGGTTCGGGATCCCGGGGAAGTTACCGCCGACCGCGACGTTCATCAGCAGGTAGAACGGCTGGTCGAACGGCGCCGGCCAGGGATTGAGATCGGCCGAACCGCGCGGCAGCACGCCCTTCCCCGCGCGCAGGCGACTGCTGCTCCACCAGAATTTCTGCGTCGCCCACAACTGGCCATCGACCAGCCAGCGGATTTCCCCCGGCTCCCATTCCACCGCGTAGACGTGGAACTCGGCCACGCTGCCGCCGTCCGGGAACGGATGGACATGCGTGACGAGCTCGCGCTTCGGGAACGTCGAGCCGAAGTGGATCGAGCCAAGGTATTCGTGGGCACGCTCGCCGACGATCTCCATGATGTCGATCTCGCCGGAGGCGGCCCAGGTGCCGTAGGCATCGTCCTGCGGCAGCATCCATAGCGCCGGCCAGAGACCCTTGCCGTGGGGCACGCGGGCGCGCACCTCGAAGCGACCGTAGCACTTGGTGAACAGCGGCGTCCCGTCACGGCGCCGCGTCTTCAGGCGCGCCGACGTGTATCCGCAGCCGTGCAGCGGTTCCTTCAGCGCGCGAATGTGCAGCAGGCTGTCGCGGACGAACACGTTCGCGGGATCCTGCGTGTAGTACTGGAGTTCCTCGTTGCCCCACCCCGGCACCCAGGAATGGGACTTGTAGTCGAAGAAGCCGTTGCCGAGGTCGAAGTCCCACTTGGCGGGATCCACGGCGTCGCCCTCGAATTCATCGCTCCACACCAGCGTCCACTCGGGTGCGGCAGGACGCGCCTCGACGACAGGCGCGGTGCGGGTCCGGCGCCGGCGGGACACGGTCACGCCGGCCACCGCGCGGCACGGCGTCGAAAATTCCGCCGGAGCTTATGCTGCTCCATTCGGCACCCCCCCAAGCTGGTCGTCGTTACGCGGTACGTCGTTCGCGCAGGTTGTGTTCGAGGCAGAAGGCGCGGTACCAGAGCGCGCTGTCCTTCGGTATGCGCCGCTGCGTCGGATAGTCGACGTAGACGATCCCGAAGCGCTTCAGGTAGCCGTCAGCCCACTCGAAGTTGTCGAGCAGGCTCCAGACGAAATAGCCACGCACGTCGACGCCACTCGCAATCGCGTCGGCCGTCGCCGAGATGTGCGAGCGCAGGTAGCGGATGCGGTCCGGATCCGGCACCGCGCCATCCACCAGCCGATCGGGATACGCGGCGCCGTTTTCCATGATGTAGATCGGCGGCAGGCGGTAGTCCGCGTGCAGGCGGCGCAGCAACTCGGACAGACCGTCCGGGAACACCTCCCAGCCCATGTCCGTCACTTCCGTGCCCGCGGCGACCGGATCGCGCGGCGCGCCCGTGCCGGAGACGTTGCGCGTGTAGTAGTTGATGCCGAGGAAATCGAGCGGCTGGGCGATGTCCGCCAGGTCCCCGTCGGTGACCTCCGGGGCGTCCGGCCCGAGGAACTCGAGCACGTCGGCCGGGTAGGTCCCGAGCAGCAGCGGATCCATGTACCAGCGGACCGTCAGGCCGTCGTCGAGGCGGGCCTTGGCCCGGTCCTCGGGCGAGTCGGTTGCGGCGTGGATCGGCGACTGGTTCAGCACGATTCCGAGCGGCGCCCGCTGCCCCTGCGCACGCAGGGCCTGCAATGCCCGGCCATGGCTCAGCAGAAGGTGGTGCGAGACCTGCATCGCCGTCTTCTGGCTGCGCAGGCCCGGCGCGAAGATACCCGCCTCGTGGCCCAGGACCGAGACGACCCACGGCTCGTTGTGCGTCGCGATCGAGGCCGCCCGGTCGCCCAGCCGCCGCCCGACTTCGGCGGCGTAGTCGACGAAGCGGTCGACGGTGTCGCGATTCAGCCAACCACCACCGGGCTGCAGCGCCTGCGGCAGGTCCCAGTGGTACAGCGTGACGTGCGGCTCGACGCCCCGGCGCAGCAACTCGTCGACCAGCCGGTCATAGAAGCCGAAGCCGCGCTCGTTCCACGCACCCGCCCCCAGCGGCTGCACGCGCGGCCAGGAGATCGAGAACCGGTACGCGCCGACGTTGAGGCTCGAGACGAGCGCGACGTCCTCGGGCATTCGATGGTAGTGATCGCACGCGATCGCGCCGTCGCTGGCGTCCTTGATCGTGCCACTGCGGCGGCAGAATTCGTCCCAGATCGAATCGCCACGACCATCCTCGGTCGCACCGCCCTCGATCTGGAACGCACTCGTCGCCACGCCCCACAGGAACCCCGGCGGGAAGCGCCGCACGAGCGATGCCGTCGCGGCATCCGCACCGGGGCGTGCGGCATGGGGGACTGAACTCATCGGGTTGCCCTGGCTCTGCGGCGACTGGGCCGGTCCCGCGACGGGACCGGCGCCTCTGGCTGCGCCTCGCGGCGCGGGTGCATCCTACTTCGTGAAGCCGATGTAGCCGACCGCGATCACATCGAGATCACCGACGGCGATGCTGTTCTTGTCACCGGAGTACTGCACGGTGACCGAGGTCACCCCCGTCGTCTGCAGAGTCGTCATGGACCCCTTCGAGCACGAGAAGGCGCTGAACGGGATGGCGTAGTTGAGCACGCCGAGCGGCGCGGCTGCGCCCCGGCCGATGGTGCCGAGCGTCTTGTCCGCGGAACACAGCGCCGTCTGGCCGGACTTGTCCTGGGCCGCCGACGTGTCGTTGTTGAGGAGGACGGTGAAGACCTTGGCATTGCCGCCGTGCGCGCCCGGGACATCGCCCTGCGTATAGATGTTGCCCATCTGGATCAGCAGCGTCGTCGCCTGGCTGATGTCCAGCGGCGCGACGCTCGTCGCACTGGTCGAGTTCGTGCCCGGTGCCTTGATCGTGACGCCGGCGACGTCGCCGGCCGTCGTCGGCGCGACCGACGAGGAGACCGAGCAGGCGGTGTTGCCGGGGCCACCGTTCGAGTCGGCCTGCGCCTGCAGCCCGTAGAACTGCGTCGAGTCGATGTTGCCCTGGTTGAACGAGTAGCAACCGTAGTTGAGGTTGCCCGCGAAGAAGCCGTAGACGTCGCCACCCTGGATCGAGTGCAGGAACGCGCCGTTCGTCTGCGACGAGTAGACGACGTAGTTCGATGCGAACAGCGCATAGGGCGTCGCCGTGACAGTCGTGCCGCCACCGCCACCGCCACCACCGCCACCGCCAGACCCGCCGCCACCCGCAACGGCCTCGACTCCGCCACCGCCACAGGCGGCGAGGCAGGCCGAAGCCACCGCGATCACGCCCGGCAGCAGAACGCCACGCCAGTCTCCCGACACCTTGGACGTCGTCATTGCTAGCTCCTTACCGGACATTGAACCCCCCAAGCGATTGTCTCGCCCCGCTGCGCGGCCGGTTGCGGCCTGCGCGGGTGGACTTCGAAGCGCATCTAAGAAAGCGCTTTCAAATTGAATCTAGCACAGGGCTCCGCGCCCGTGTCAATGCGCGTGCGGCATCGCGCATGCTGCGGCGCGACAAGCTCGCGCCCGGACGAGAGCCGCGCGCTTGGGGCCGCCGCAGCCGGATGATACGGTGGCGCCGCGCGGCAGTGCGCCTCAGCCGACTATCCACGACGATGACCGAACTCCCCTGCCAGAGCCCATCCCTGCGACCCGCGCGGCGCACCAGCGCACCGCTCGCGTGGACGACATCGCCGCTCATCCCGCTCATGGTCACGCTGCTGGCGAGTCCCGACGCGCCCGCCGCCGAGCTCGTCGAGCGGGTCGAGCGCGTCGCCATGGCGGTGCCGGCCCCCGACGGACACACCGAGCGCCGCGAGATCGTCGTGACCGTCGTGCGCGAGGATCGCGCCGGCCACCATCCGTTCATCGTGCTGGAACACGGGCGCGGCGTCGACGCGCCGGCACGGGCTGCCATCGGCATGCAGGCCTACCCGGCGAACGCACGCTACTTCGCGGCACTCGGCTTCGTCGTCGTCGTGCCGACGCGAATCGGGTACGGCATCTCGGGCGGGCCGGATGTCGAGTACACGGGCGACTGCGGTTCGAAGCGCTATGCGCCCGGGATCGGCGCCGCCCTCGCCGAGACGCGGCAGCTGCTGGACCACGTCGCCACGCTGCCGCACGTCGATCGCACGCGCGGGGTCATCCTCGGCGAGTCGTTCGGCGGCCTCCTCGCGATCGCCGCCGCCAGCCTTGACCTGCCGGGCGTGCGCGCAGCGGTGAACTTCGCCGGGGGTGACGGCGGGGACTCGCTGCGCCATGTCGACCAGCCCTGCCAGCCGGACCGGCTGCGCGCCGCGTTCGCAGCCTACGGGGCGACGAGTCGCGTGCCGACGCTGTGGCTGTACAGTCGCAACGACCGGGTCTGGGGTGCCGAATACCCGAAGGGATGGTTCGCGGCCTTCCGTGCCGCCGGTGGCCGTGGGGAGTTCGTGGAACTAGCCGCGGACAAGAACAACGGCCACTACATCTTCAACCGCAATCCGCCGGCATGGCAGCCGGCGGTCGAGCGGTTCCTGGCGCAGAACGGCTTCGCCGCCGAGATCCCGCCGCGTCGCTGATCAGGCGCGGATCGGGCGCGTCGACTCGCGGATCGCGAGGGTCGCGGAGGACACCTTGGCGACCGGGGCGCGTCCCGCGATCAGGTCGATCATCGCTTCCGCGGCGCACTCGCCGATGCCGTCGATGGAGCGATGCACCGTCGTCAGCGGCGGGATCGTGAAGGCCGACGTCAGCAGGTCGTCGAAACCGACCACCGAGACGTCCTGCGGGACCTTCACTCCGCGCCGGTACAGCGCCAGCATCGCGCCATACGCGCTCTGGTCGTTCGCCGCAAACACCGCGGTGAACTTCTCGCCGGCATCGAGCAGGCGGACCATCGCCGCGTGGCCGCCGGCGTCCGAGTAGTCGCCCACCGACACCAGCTTCTTCGAGAACGGGATGCGGTGCGCGGCCAGAGACGCCTTGTAGCCACTCATCCGCTGGATCGCGTCCGGGTGGTCGACGGGACCGGCGATGTAGGCGATGCGGTCGTGCCCCTGGCCGATCAGGTAGTCGGTCGCGAGGCGCGCGCCCTGCGTGCTGTCGACATCGACCGAGTAGATCCGCTCGCCGACGACCGACCGGCCGGTGAGGACGACGGGCACCGTGCGCGACAGGTGGACGATCTCCTGGTCGGGCAGGCAGCTGGTGACCAGGATGATGCCCTCGACGCGCCGGCTCAGCAGGTGGTCGATGCAGCGGCGCTCGTCGCTCTCGCGCCAGTGGCCGCTGACGAACAGGCCCGAATAGCTCGCGCGCATCAGCCCCTTCTCGATGGCGGCCAGGGCGCCGCCGTAGAACGGACTGTCCAGCGTCTGGATGACGACGCCGACGCTCATCGACTTGCCGCCGGCCAGCGAGCGCGCGACCGGATTGGGCATGAACTGCAGCTTGGAGATCGCGGCGTTGACCGCCCGCACCTTCGACTCGCGCACGCGGGCCGTGCCGTTCAGGATGCGCGAGACGGTGCTCGGCGAGACGCCCGCCTCCTGCGCGACCATCTCGAGCGTCACGGCCGATCCGGTCGCCGCCAACGTGACGCGACGCTCTAGGTCCGATCGGCGCATGCTCCGTCTCCCCAGGCCGGCCCGTGCATCGCGCTGCAGGCCCCGCCTGTGTCACGTCACGCCGCGGCGCAGCAAAAATGTGTGCAGGACGATCTTAACGCGTCAGGTGCCCAAACGCGATTGACAAAGGCGGCGGCACTTCGCTACGTTCTGCAAGCGCTTTCAAAATATTCAAGGCCGCCGCGACAACTTGTTGCCGCCGGTTGGCCCGGCCAGGCAGTAGCCGCGCTGCGGCGTGTCGACGAGGGGGGGGGGCAGATGCGAATGGGTCCTGTCGAACTCACGACGCCACGTGGTCCCGCATCGACGCGGCACCCGGGCCCGTCCCCTTCCCGCTCGGCTCGGTTTCCATGGATCGGCACGGTCATGCGTGCGGTCGGCATCATCCTTTCAGGGGCAGAACACCGGTGAACACCAATCCGACCGTCGCTTCGGCACTCCGCTCCATCGGCCGCGCCGCGACCTGCATCGCGGCGCTCGCGCTCGCCGGATGCGGACAGACCTGGCAGGACAAGCCGGGCTACGTCTCGGTCGGCGGCGACGTCGCCGGCCTCACCGGCACCGTCGTGCTCCAGAACAACGGCCAGGACGACCTGACCCTCGCCAGCAATGCCCCGTTCACCTTCGCGCTGCAGATCGCGAACGGCGCGAGCTTCGCGGTCACGGTCAAGCATCAGCCGACCGGCCAGACCTGCACGATCACCGGCGCGACCGGCGTCGCGATCGCCAACGTGCACGGCGTGCACGTCGCCTGCGTGTCCTACGCGCGCATCGGCGGGACGCTGTCCGGCCTGACCGGGCCGATCATCCTGCAGAACAACGGCGGCGATGCGCTTGCGACCACGGCCAATGGCTCGTTCACGTTCGCGACCGCCATCGCGCCGGGCGCGACCTACGCGGTCAGCGTGCAGAGCGCCCCCACCGGCGAGAACTGCACCGTGACCAACGGCACGGGTACCGTCGCCGCGACCGGCGGGGACATCACCAACATCGGGATCGCCTGCGCGCCGTTCACGCTCAGGATGCTGCCGGCCGTCTACACGACCGGCAAGGCGATCAATTTCAGCCCCTATCGCGCGGGCGGCCCCGGCAACGAGGTGCCGACCGATGCGCAGGTCAGCGAGGACCTCGCGCTGGTGCATGCCGCCGGATACCGCCTGCTGCGCCTGTTCGGCTCGGACTCGGTCAGCGAGCAGACCCTGCGGCTCGCCGCCGCGAATTTCCCCGACATCCAGTTCCAGCTCGGCGTCTACATCTTCGGAATCGACACGACGAACCATGCGGCGTGCGACAGCAATTCGCTGAACACGGGGCAGATCGCCACCGGCATCCGCCTCGCCAACCAGTACCCGAACGTCGCCACGGTCAGCATCGGCAACGAGACGTCGTTCTTCCGCAGCTACATGCCGGTCCACTGCCTCGTCGGCTACATCCAGTCGGTCCGCACGCAGGTCGCGCAGCCGGTGACCGCCGATGACGACTACACCTACTACGTCAACGCGAGCACGGACCCGGACGTGAGCCCGGACGCGGTGCTCGCGACCATCGACTTCGTCTCGATCCACAGCTACCCGATGAGCAACCCGACGCGCTGGAACTGGCAGCAGCCCGCGGTCGCCGCGGGCCCGCTGCGCGCCAAGGCCATGATGGAGACCGCCCTCAACGGGACGCCGGCCGCCGGCGACGACGGCAGCCTCAAGTCCACCTACGCGCAGGTCGCGCGCCACCTGTACCGCAGCGCCGCCGGCACCACCGCCAGCATCGGCGCATCGCTGCCGATCGTGGTCGGCGAGACGGGCTGGAAGGCGCGCCAGACGAACGCGAGCTCGGCGATCGAGGGCTTCGCCGCACTGCCGATGAACGCGAAGTGGTACGTCGACCTGATGTACGGCTCGCCGGTGGGCGCCGGCACGAACTACCCGGCCTGGCAGGGTTCGGCCGGCGGGCCGGTCGCCATCTTCTACTTCGAGGCGTTCGACGAGACCTGGAAGGGTGCGGACGATGGCTGGGGCCTGTGGACGACGGACCGCCGCGCCGCGCCGCGCTACGCGCTCTGCGGCACGTACGCGAGCTTCACGTTCGCGGGCGTGACCTACCCGGCGGCGCCGGCCTGCAACAGCCCGGAGACGTATCCCGGTGCGGGCTACTCGCCGTGACCGGCACCGGCGTGACGCCGGTGTCGCCGCCCTGCCGGGCGACCCGGGACATCAAGACTGCATCAATTCGTTGCTTCGGGAGACCGCTGTGAAAATCCTCTCCTTCAGTCGGTGCGTGGCGGCCGCGACGGTACTGGTCGCCGCGCCTGCGCTCGCCGAAAAGTACGGTCCGCTCGAGGTGCAGGGCTTCGCCAAGGAGGAATTCTCGGTCTGCGACAGCTGCTCCAAGGGCCTCGCGAACCCCTCCTCGTTCGACCCGCGCGGCGTGCTCAACCCGCCGACCCCGATGCTCAACCAGGGCGGCCTCGAAGGCACCCGGTCCAGCAACCTCGGCCTCGTGCAGGCGACGCTCGGGCTGTCGCACGAATTCGACAACGCCATCAAGATCGAGGGCAAGGTCAGCGGTCGCGAGCGCAACAACGGGCCGGACATCTACGGCAATTACATGATCGACCTGTACGGCGGCATCTCCCACCCGAGGTACGGCTCGCTGCAGGTCGGCAAGATGGCATCCCGGTCGTGGACCCGCTCCGACTCGTTCGCGTACCCGATGGGCCTGTCGGTGTGGTGGGCGGAATCGGGCGCGGGGTATGGCGACTTCCCCGAGTCGATTCGCCTCGCCTCGCGCGAGTACGAGATCGAACTCGGCAAGATCCGCTTCGAGGTGACCGCCTCGCGCGCCAAGGAGCGCATGCCGCTGAACCCCGCCTCCAGCGTCGCGCCGCCGCCGAAGCCCCAGGCCGTCGAGGCCTTCGTGCAGTACTCGAACGAGAAGAATCTCGTCGAGGTGATCTTCCAGGACTCGACCGGCGGGCTGCAGAACTCGTTCTCGAAGGGCGCGTTCTACGGCGCCCAGGGCAACACCAACGGTCCGACGGCGTCCTACCGGACGCCCGCCGAGGACGTGCTCATCATCCAGGGCACGCACTGGACCAACGAGCGCTGGAAGGTGACCTACGGGCTCAAGCGCAGCGAGTGGTCGGGCCAGGAGCAGCAGTGCGACTACGGCCCCGTCGCGCCCCAGGTGGTCGCGGGCGTGCTCGCGACCAGCGCCTGCTTCTGGGACCAGGCCGGCTTCAACTACTCGACCGGCAACGTGGCGCACCATGCGATCGAGTACGACGCGCTGTTCGGCGTCGGCTATACGCAGAAGTTGTGGACCTTCACGCTGGCCGGCGTGCGCATGAACAAGGCCTACGTCCACACCCCGACCGAGTGGGGCCAGAGCAACACCGCGACGTTCGTCAACTTCGGCATCTACCGCAAGCTGCCGGAGCTCGACAAGCACGTCGAGGTCTATGGCGGGCTCGGCCGCGTGATGTTCGGGCGCCAGGGCCCGGCTCCGCTTAGCATGGCGAGCAACACGGCGAACGGCGGGTGGGATCCCCGCACGGTCAAGTCGGGCAATGCGCTGACGATCGGGGCAAACTTCATCTTCTGAGGCGGACACGATGCGCGGACTGGAATCGATCGCCCACGTCGGAATTGCCGGGCGAGCCCTCCTCGTCTCCATCCTCGCCGCGGCGTGCCTCGGCACGTTCGGCAACACGGCCGCCGCCGACCCCCCGGACGGTGCCGTGGCCGCGGGTCTCGGCGCCTACTTCACCAAGGCACGCGGCTCGCTCGGGCCGGACGAGCGCCCCCCGGTCGCGACCTACCGCAGCGACGAGGCGCTCGGCCGCGCCGTTCCCACCAACCAGTGGTACTCGTCGGTGATCTTCGATCGCTGGTCGTATCCGCTGCATGCCCACCCGATGACCTACCGCGCCACCGAGCGCGGCTTCGAGCTCGGGCTCCCGGACCGCCACGCCGAGTCCCCGGACGCGTTCCAGCGCGACATCCGCTACCCGCACGCGGCCGCGCTCACCGTGGCACCGACCGGCTTTAGGCCGGAGGACGCGCGCCTGTCCGACTTCTCCGACTGGCTGGTCAAGATCCGCATGGGCGTCACGGGCGGACCGGCGCTCACGGCAACCATCCTGCATGGCAGCCCGTTCAGCTATTACGACTGCGAGAGTGGTGATGTGCGCTTCACGCTCGCTTCGGGCGCCGAGGTGGCGGCCGGTGACGATGCGCGGGTGCTGCTCGTCAAGGTCGCCGGCCACGCCTACGCGGTCTTCGCGCCGACCGGCGCGACGTTCGAGCGGCCGGGGCCCGGCGAGGCGCTGCTGCACCTGCCGGGGGGCGCACGCTACTTCTCGGTCGCCGGCCTGCCGGATGCGAATCCGCAGACGGTCGCGGATTTCCTCGCGGTCGCGTACGCGTTCCCGGTCCGTACGCGCACGGACTGGCACTACGACGAGCGCGCAAGCACGGTGCACACGACCTTCACGGTCGACACCGTCGCGCGCGAGGGCAAGAACCTGACGACCTTCATGGGGCTGTACCCGCACCAGTGGTCGGCCGCGGTCGCGCGCCCGGCGTCGCGCTACGCGTACGACAGCGTGCGCGGCCAGATCCGCCTGGTGGCCGGCAACAGCTTCGCGATCGAGCGCACGTACCACGGCATCATGCCGATGTGGCCGGCGCTCGAGGACCCGGCGCACCGCGCCCAGGTCGACAGTCTGCTCGGCGGCGACGTCGCCAAGGCCGACGAGCTCTACACGCACCAGCAGGGTCGTGGCACGTACTGGATCGGCAAGGCGATCGGTGCGAGCGCGCAGCTGATCGACGTCGCCGACGCGGAGGGCCGCACGGCGGCGCGCGACGAGCTGATCGCGAAGCTGAAGCGCCGCCTGGAAAACTGGTTCGACGGGCGCCATGCCACCCACTTCGTGCAGGACTCGACGCTCGGCACCGTGGTCGGCTTCCCGCAGGAGTTCCACAGCTACCAGAGCATGAACGACCACCACTTCCACTACGGCTACTGGCTGATGGGCGCCGCGCACGTCGCGCTGCGCGATCCCGCCTGGGCCGGCGAGGACCGCTGGGGCGCGATGGTCGGCAAGATCGTCGCCGACATCGCCACCGACGAGCGCGCCGCCGCGACGTTCCCGTTCCTGCGCAACTTCGACGCCTACGAGGGCCACTCGTGGGCCTCCGGCACCGCGACCGGCGGCCCGGTCATGGAGAACGGCAACAACCAGGAATCCTCGTCAGAGGCGGTCAACGCCTGGGCGGGCCTGATCCTGTGGGGCGAGGCGACCGGCAACAAGCGCCTCAGGGACCTCGGCGTCTACCTCTACACGAGCGAGGTCGCCGCGGTGCAGCAGTACTGGTTCGACCTCGACCACCAGGTGCTCGGCAAGGACTTCGGCAAGCCGTTCGCGGTGCAGGTGTTCGGCGGCAAGTTCTCGTACAACACGTGGTGGACCGAGGAGCCGCACCAGATGTACGGCATCAACGCGCTGCCCTTCACGCCCGCCTCGACCTACCTTGGCGCCGACGGCGGCTACGTGCGCGGCGTGTTCGCGCTGCTGCCGGCCGAGGAAAAGCACTACCATGAACACGGCAACATCCCCAGCAACCCGCCGCCCGACGACATCTGGCAGGACGCGCTCGCCAACTGGCTCGCGCTCGCCGACGCCGACGCCGGCTTCGCGCGTTGGAACAAGCAGGGCAACGTCGAGAGCGGCGAGACGCGCACGCGCACGCTGTTCTGGCTGCTGAGCCTGAAGGAGATGGGCACGCCGGACTTCAGCGTGACGGCGGACACGAGCCTGTACTCGGTGTTCCGCGCCGCGAGCGGCGCGCACACCTACCTCGCGTACAACGCCGGAGCGACGCCCTTGAAGGTGACGTTCAGCGACGGCACGACGCTGGACGTCGCGCCGCACTCCTCCGCCCGCCGTCACTGAAGCGCGCGCCGCCGCTCAGAAGAACGTGCGGATCGCGTCGACGACCGTGTAGTCGTCGTCGACGACGTACACCAGCTGCCAGCGATCGAAGGTCGTGCAGGGATGCGAGATCCCGATGCGAACGAGGTCGCCGACCGCGAGCGGTGAATCCGCCGGCACCTCGAGGTGGGCGTGCTGGTCGTTGAGCTTGAAGATGCGGTGCGCGGCATCGAGCGGGCGCACCACGCGGCCGCTGCCCGGGCGGCACCAGCCGGTGGCGACGGGCAGGTCGAGGTCGTGCGACAGGTCGCGCTTGCCGGCACTGACGTAGGCGCGGGTCGGTTCCGGGCGCGACTGCAGCGTACCCCACACCTCGAGTGCGGGCCTGAGACCCTCGCCCAGCGCCACAAGCGCGGGGCTGCGTGCGTTGCGCGCGACCTCGGCCTTCGCGTAGCGGACGTGGTCGTGGCTCAGGTAGCAGCCGCTGCGCAGGAGCACGGTCGCACCCTCGCCGCCAGCAGCGGCGAGGCCCGCGGCGACGAGATCGAAATACACGGACCCGCCGGCGCTCAGCAGCCAGGGCTCAGCACCCCGGGCCGCCGCTCCGCGCCGCGCGAGCGTGGACGCCGCCAGCTGCAGCGCCAGCAGCGCGTGGATCGCGGCCTCGGCCTGCGCCGCATCGCCCTGCACGACCTCCTCGTACGCCTCGACGCCGTGCAGCGCGAGCGCGGGGGCGGCCGCCTCGATCGCGGCGACGAGCCGCGCGACCTCCGCGATGGAGCGCACGCCGGTGCGCCCGCCCGGCGTGCCGACCTCGATGAGCACGCGCAGCGGACGGGCGAGCCCGGCGCGCACGGCCGCGGTCGCGAGCTGCTCGATCCCGGGGAGGGAATCGACGATCAGGTAGATCTCGAAGCCGGGATCGCGGGCGAGTTCGCCGACGACATAGTCGACGCCCTGCGCGCCGATGACCTGGTTGGCCATGAACACGCGCCGGATGCCGTGGCGACGGTAGACCTGCAGCTGGCCGACGGTGGCGCAGGTGATGCCGAACGCGCCATCCTCGAGCTGCGCGGCGAACAGCTGCGGGCTCATCGTCGTCTTGCCGTGCGGTGCGAGCGTGGCGCCCGTCGCGGCGAGGAAGCGTCGCATCCAGTCGCGGTTGTGGGCGAGCGCACTCGCCTTCAGGACCGCCACCGGCAGCGGCAGGTCGCCGTCGAGCACGTTCCAGCCGGCCTCGCGGATCGCGCCGAGCGGGCGCGGCGCGGCGTGCCCCGGATAGCCCTTGATCGTGCCGTCGAGGACCCAGGCGTCGATGTCGGCGATGCGCGGGAGCGTCTGCATGGAACCCACCCCGCCGCGATGGCGGCGCGGCGATCATAGCAGCGCGGCGCGGCCCGCGGCCGCGCCACGCCGGCGTCGATCAACGACCGCCGAGGTCCTCGCTCAGCCTGGCGACCTTGGCGCCGTGGGCGTAGCTGAGGCCGTAGCCGAGCGGGAACGCGGGCGCGAGCTTGTCGCCCGCGTGCGTGAATGGCGCGAGCACCGCCGCGCCCGGCCACGGGAACGACAGCTTGCCGGTGAAGTCGTGGCGCGGCGCGCCCTTGGCGTCGCCAATGATGAGGTCGGCGATGCCACCCCCCTCGGTGCCCGGCTGCCAGCCCGCGACGAACGCGTTGCTCGCGTTGATCTCCTGGCTGACCCAGAGCGGGCGGCCCGACAGGAACACCGTCACGACCGGAATGCCGAGTGCGCGCATGTGCTCGATCTCGCGCAGGCCCGTCCGCTGGTTGTAGAACGGCAGCTTGATGTCGCCGAACATCTCGGCGTACGGCTGTTCCCCGAAGACGATGATCGCGACATCCGGCTTCTCGGCCACGAGGTCGTCCGCTCCGTCGATGACCTTGCCACCGGCGCCGAGGATCGCCGCGCGCAGGCCCTGGGTGATCGACTCGGCCTTCGGGAAGTCCTTGCGCGTCGTGTCCGAGCCCTGCCAGCTGATGGTCCAGCCGCCCGTCTGCATCGCGAGGTCCGACATGTCCGAGAGCAGCACGCGCGAGGACGCCCGGATCGGCAGTGCGCCGTCGTTCTTCAGCAGCACGAGCGACTTGCGCACCGCCTCGCGGGCGAGCGCGCGGTGCGCGTCGGAGCCGAACAGCTCGAACCTGCCCTCGTAGGGGCGTGCCGGGTCGAACATGCCGAGTGCGAACTTCACGCGCAGGATGCGGCGCACCGCATCGTCCAGACGCGCCATCGGGATCTCGCCGGACTGGGCCGCCTCGAGCGTGCTCTTGAACACCTTCTTCCAGCTGTTCGGCGCCATGTACATGTCGACGCCGGCGTTGAGCGCGGCGGGACAGCGGTCCTTGTTGCAGCCGGGCACCTGGCTGTGGCCGTTCCAGTCGCCGATGACGAAGCCGTCGAAGCCCATCCGGCCCTTGAGGATCGCCGTCAGCAGCGCCTGGTGGCCATGCATCTTGGTGCCGTTCCAGCTCGAGTACGACGCCATGACCGTCAGCACGCCGGCGTCGATCGCACCGGGATAGCCCGCGCCATGGCGACCGACGAACTCCGCCTCCGGCAGCGCGCTGTCGCCCTGGTCCTCGCCGAGGGTCGTGCCACCGTCACCCATGAAATGCTTGGCGGTCGCGGCGACGCGACCGGCCTGCAGCCGGCCCGCGAGCCCGGGCGCGCCCTGCAGCCCCTCGATGGCGGCGCTGGAATAGCGGCGCACGAGGTCCGGCTCCGAGGAGTAGCCCTCGTAGGTCCGCCCCCAGCGCGCATCGCCCGGCACGGCGAGCGTCGGCGCGAAGGTCCAGTCGATGCCGGTCGTCGCGATCTCCTCGGCCGTCGCGGCGCCGATGCGACGGACGAGATCCGGGTCGTGCGCCGCGCCGAGCGCGATGTTGTGCGGGTACAGCACGGCACCGACGACGTTGTTGTGGCCGTGCACGGCGTCGATGCCGAAGATCACCGGGATCGGCACGTGGCCCGGGCGCGTCTCGAGCGCGACCGCGTGGAATTCCCGGGCGAGCTTCAGCCAGGTCTGCGGCGAGGCGCGCTCGTCGTCGTAGGGACCGGAGTTGCCGCCGGCGAGCACAGAGCCGAGCGGGTATTCGCGCAGGTCCTGCGGCTTCACCGAGCCGATGTCGCCCTGCACGACCTGGCCCACCTTCTCGGCGAGGCTCATCTGCCCGATCAGCGCCGTGATCTTCGCCTCCGTCGCCGCATCCACGAGCGGCGGGCTCTTCGCCTTCGGCCAGAGTTCGGGATGCACGACGGGGCTCGCGGGTCCCGCCGCCGAGGCGGCCGTGGCGAGCGCGAACAGGGCCGCGCAGAGGATCGCGCGCAGGGAACGGGGGTCAGTCATGGGTCGTCGGCCTCAGGAACTCGCGATACCAGTGGCCGCTCTCCTTCAGGGTGCGTTGCTGCGTCGCGAAGTCGACGTGCGTCAGCCCGAAGCGGCGGGTGTAGCCCTCGGCCCACTCGAAGTTGTCGAGCAGGCTCCATGCAAAATAGCCCTTCAGGGGCACGCCGCGCACGATCGATTCGCGCACGGCCGACAGGTGCCGCTGCAGGTAGCGACGGCGCTCGCCGTCGGCGATCGAACCGTCGGGCTCGACGGTGTCCTCGTAGCACGAGCCGTTCTCGGTGAGGTAGATCTCGGCCGGTGCGTAGTCGCGCCGGACGCGGTCGAGCAGTTCGACGAGCCCGTCGGGCTCGACCTCCCAGCCGGTGGCGGTGCGCTCCACGGCCGCATCCTCGACGACCTTCACGCCGAGCGGGTCTTCGCCGGGGGCGGCGGCGATTCGCTCGGGGAAGTAGTAGTTGATGCCGAGGAAGTCGGTCGACGCCGCGATCGTCGCGAGGTCGCCCTCGAGCACGATCGGTACGTTGCAGCCGAAG
Source organism: uncultured Pseudomonadota bacterium (assembly GCA_903884235.1). GTDB lineage: Bacteria > Pseudomonadota > Gammaproteobacteria > Steroidobacterales > Steroidobacteraceae > CAIKZZ01. The sequence goes on along the minus strand of CAISEB010000043.1, from coordinate 24,475 downwards.
CGCTGCCAGGTGTCCGCCGGATACCCGCGTCCGAACAGCGGATCGAGAAACCAGCGATTGCGCAGGCCGTCGTGGCGCTCGACCGCGAGCGCGTCCGCCACCGAGTCCGTTGCCGGCCGGCACGGATGCAGGCTGAGCGCGATGCCGGCACGCGCGCCGCCGGCCTCCGCGCGCAGCGCCTCGACCGCGCGCCCGTGCGACAGCAGGATGTGGTGGCAGGCCTGCAGCGCCGTCTGCCAGCCCTGCAGTCCTGGTGCGTGGCTGCCTTCGCGGTGGCCGAGGAACGCGCTGCACCAGGGCTCGTTGTGGGTGGTGAAGTTGCGCACGCGGTCGCCGAGCACCCGCCCGACGCACGCCGCGTAGTCGGCGAAGGCCTCGACCGTCTCGCGGCTGTGCCAGCCGCCACGATCCTGCAGCGCCTGCGGCAGGTCCCAGTGGTAGAGCGTCGGCCACGGCTCGATGCCCCGCTCGAGCAGCCCATCGACGAGCCGCGAGTAGAAGTCGAGGCCGGCGGCGTTCGCGGCTGGACCGCGCCCGCTCGGGAACACGCGTGGCCACGCGATCGAGAAGCGATAGGCGTTGAGGCCGAGGCCACGCGCGAGATCGAGGTCCTCGCGCCAGCGGTGGTAATGGTCGCAGGCGATGGCGCCGCTCGAGCCATCGCGGATGCGCCCGGACGCGAGGCAGAAGCGGTCCCAGATCGACTCACCGCGGCCGTCGGCGTCGACGCCGCCCTCGATTTGGTACGCGGAGGTCGCGCAGCCCCAGCGGAATCCGTCTGGGAAATCGGCGCGTCGTGGCGCCGCGGGCAGTGGTTGGGTCGTCGCCATCGTCGCGCGAATCCGATCTAGGGGCGCCGCGGCCCCCCCGGCCCCGGCTCGACGGTCGCACGTTACCGGAAACGTGGAAAGCTTTCCATACTTTCCGCCGAACCCGCGGCGCGGCTGCACTGCGCGGCGCGCACGTGCGCTCGGGCGCACGCCTAGAGGCGAGGCGGCGCCTCGACCGACGCCCGCCAGGTGACTCCGATCGGGTAGTCGCGCGCGATCGGCAGCGTCTCGCCGTAGCATCGGTTGAGCAGGCAGTGGACGCCGGCCACCGTCACCTCGCGCAGCGGGATGTGCACCGAAGTCAGGCGCGGCGCGGAAAACTCGGCGGTCTGCGTGTCGTCATAGCCCATCACCGACACCTGCCCCGGCACCGAGATGCCGACCTGCTGCAGGTGCGCGAGCGCGCCGACGGCCATTTCGTCGTTGGCGCAGAACAGCGCCGTGAACGGGATCCCGCGCTCCAGCAATTCGTGCGTGCACGCCCACCCGCCCTCCGGCGAGAAGTCGCTGTCGATCATCGGCACCGCATCGGCCGGGATGCCGTTGCGCGCAAGCTCCCCCATGAAGGCGGCGATGCGTGCCACGTTGTCGGGCGAGGTCCGCGGACCGGCGATGACCGCGAACTGGCGATGCCCCTTGCCGAGCAGCGCCTGCGCCGCGGCGACCCCGCCCTGGGCGTGATCGGCCGAAAAGCACTGCTCGCGGATGCTCTCGAAAACGCGGTTGAGGACCACGATATTGGGTTGCTGCCGGCCCAGCTCGACGATGTCCTTCTCGAGCAGCGCGTTGCCCATCACGATCAGCCCGTCGCAGTCCCGGTCGATCAGGAAGCGCGCACCCTCGATCGCCTGGTCGCGCTCGTCCTCGCTGCCGTGGCCGAAGGCGACCACCATGTGGCGGCGGGTATCGCGCAGCGTGGCGTCGATCGCCTGCAGGATCGGGGTATAGAAGGTGCCCTTCAGCAGCGGGATGTAGACGCCGATCATCTGGGTCGAGCCGGACAGCAGCGACCGCGCCGCGTGCGACGGGCGGAAGTTGAGCTGATCGATCGCCTTCTGCACGCGCTGCGCGGTCGCCGGTGCCACCGAACCCTTGCCGCTGACGACGCGGGAGGCCGTGCCGAGTCCAACGCCCGCGAGCCGGGCTACATCCTTGATTGTCGCCATCCGTCCCTCTCAGCGGCGCCGGCCCGCCCGGCGCGCCGACGGCGTAGAGTGGGCCCCTGGCGAGGCCTGACCAAGCACCGTCCGGAAATGATTCCACTGCATCGGGCGATGGTGCAGCGCAAGAGCCACCGCCGTCCAGCCTATTTGCAGGTTTGCTTGTAAAATCGCGGCGTTGACGCTAAAAATTGGCCGGTGATATAGTCGATTCGAGCTGCTGGTAACGTTTCCAAATACGGCCGGTCCAGCACTCCTCAGCGAACAACGCGTCGCGCGCAGCATTCCCCGGGGGCCGTCGGTCATTCCATGAGCGTCTCAAACCCCGCGTTCGCGGTCCTCGCGCCCCTGTCCGGCGTCCTCGTCCCCCTCGCCTCGGTCCCGGATCCGGTGTTCGCGGCCGGTACCGTCGGCGAGGGCGTCGCGCTCGATCCGACCTCCTGCGTGGTGCTCGCCCCGTTCGCCGGCACGATCACGCAGTTGCACCGCGCGCGGCACGCGGTCGCCATCCGGGCCGACAATGGCCTCGAGGTGCTGGTCCATGTCGGCATCGACACCGTCACGCTCGGCGGGGCGGGCTTCACCGCGCACGTCGCCCAGGGCGACCACGTCCAGGCCGGCGCGGCGCTGATCTCCTTCGACGCCGATGCGATCGCGCGGCACGCCGTGAGCCTGCTGACGATGGTGATCGTCACCGCCGGCGGCCGCCTGCTGCGCGCCGGCTTCGGCGAGGTCCGCGCCGGGCACGACGCCGTCCTCGAGGTGAGCCTCGGCGCCGCAGGCGCGACCGCCGTCGTCGCATCCGCGGGGCCCGTGGTGCGCGCGAGCGCCGTGCTGCCGAATGCCGGTGGCCTGCATGCCCGCCCCGCGGCGCTGCTCGCCGCCGCGGCGCGCGAGTACCACTCCACGCTCAGCCTCGTGCACGGCAGCACGACGGCCGATGCGCGTTCCGTGATCTCGGTGATGCTGCTCGGCGCGCAGCAGGGCGACGAGATCGTCGTCGAGGGCTGCGGCGAGGACGCCGCGACGGCCGTCGCGCGCCGGGCCGGGTTGATCGCGAGCGGCTGCGGCGATGCGCCCGCCCCCGCTTCGCGAGCGGGCGCCGTGACGCCCGTCGCGCCGGCGCCTGAGCCGCTCGGAGCCGGGCTCCTCGCCGGCGTCGCGGCGGCCCCGGGCCTCGGCGTCGGCCGGGTGTTCCAGCTGCGCCGCACCGAATACGACGTGCCCGTGCAGGGTGCGGACGCCGCGACCGAATCCCGTCGGCTCGACTCAGCGCTCGCCGCCGCGGCCGCGGAGCTCGTCGCGCAGGGCGCCGGCCGGGATGCCTCGAGCCGCGCGCAGATCCTCGCGGCGCACACCGAACTGCTGACCGACCCCGGGCTGCTCGCCGCCGCACGCGAGGGCATCGCGCGCGGCCGGGGCGCCGCCTACGCCTGGCGCGAGGCCTACGGCGCGTTCGCGGCGCGCGTCGCGACGCTGCCGACCGCACTGCTGCGCGAGCGCGCCGGCGACATCCGCGATGTCGGCGAACGCGTGCTCGCGGGCCTCGCCGTCGCGCGCACGGGCGCCGCCGAGATCCCGGCCGGCTGCGTGATCGTCGCCGAGGAACTGACGCCCTCGCAGACCGCCGCGCTCGATCCCGCACGCGTCGCCGGTTTTTGCACGACCGGGGGCGGCGCGACCGGGCACACCGCGATCCTCGCCCGCGCGCTCGGCCTGCCCGCGGTGTGCGGCATCGACGCCGCCGCGCGCGGACTCGCCGACGGCACGCTCGTGATCCTCGACGGCGACCGGGGCACGCTCGACACGACGCCGGACGCCGCGGCGATCGCCGCCGCGACCGCCGCCCGCGCCGCCGTCGCCGAACAGCGCGCCCGGGCCCTCGCGGTCGCGACGGACGACGCGGTGACCCGCGACGGCCAGCGCATCGAAGTCGGTGCGAACGTGCGCGACCTCGCCGAGACCACGGCGGCGATGCGCGCCGGTGGCGACGGCATCGGGCTGCTGCGCTCCGAGTTCCTGTTCGCCGAGCGCACCGTCGCGCCGGACGAAGCCGAGCAGGCGGCCGCCTACCGCGCGATCGCGAGCGCGGTCGGCCCGTCGCGGCGCCTCGTCGTGCGCACCCTCGACGTCGGCGGCGACAAGCCGCTGCCGTACCTGCCGCTGCCGCACGAGGAGAACCCGTTCCTCGGCATCCGCGGCATCCGCGTCGGCCTCGCGCACCCGGAGCTGCTCGCGACGCAGCTGCGTGCGATCGCGTCCGCCGCGGCGCTGACCCGGCTCTGCATCATGTTCCCGATGATCGCGACGCTGGAGGAACTGCGCGCGGCGCGTGCCCTGCTCGACCCGATCGCGCGCGCCGGCGGCCATGCGATCGAGATCGGCATCATGGTCGAGGTGCCCTCCGCCGCGCTGATCGCCGAGCGACTGGCCGCGGAAGCGGACTTCTTCTCGATCGGCACCAACGACCTGACCCAGTACACGCTCGCCATGGACCGCGGCCACCCCGCGCTCGCGGCGCAGGCCGACGGCCTGCATCCGTCCGTGCTGCGTCTGATCGCGATGACGGTCGAGGCGGCGCATCGCCACGGCCGCTGGGTCGGCGTGTGCGGCGGGCTCGCCGGCGACCCGGTGGCGGTCCCGGCGCTCGTCGGGCTCGGCGTCGATGAACTGTCGGTGTCGCCGCCGTCCGTGCCCACGGTCAAGGCGCAGGTGCGCACCCTCTCCAGGCGCGACTGCCAGCGCCTCGCCCACGCCCTGCTCGAGCTCGGCAGCGCCGCCGAGGTGCGCGCCGCGATCGCTTCATTCGACGTCGAGGCCTGACGGCCGACGAATTCCGAGGATCCAGCCATGTTCCAGTCCGCATTCCTGATCCTGCAGAAGCTCGGCAAGGCGCTGATGCTCCCGGTCGCCGTGCTGCCGGTGGCGGGCCTGCTGCTCGGCATCGGGGCCGCCGAGTTCCACTGGCTGCCGACCGAGATGTCGGCGATGATGAAGGCGTCGGGTGAGGTCATCTTCGCGAACCTGCCGCTGATCTTCGCGATCGGCGTCGCGCTCGGGTTCACCGACAACGACGGCGTCGCGGCGATCTCGGCCAGCATCGGCTTCCTCGTGCTGACCGCAACGATGGGCGTGATGGCCGGGATCCTCCACGTCGAGCCGGCGACCGTGATGGGCCTGAAGTCACTGGACACCGGCGTGTTCGGCGGCATCCTCGCCGGCGGCGTCGCCGCGGTCCTGTTCAATCGCTACTACCGCATCGCCCTGCCCGCCTACCTCGGGTTCTTCGGCGGCAAGCGCTTCGTGCCGATCGTCACCGCGGTGGCCGCGATCGCGCTCGGCGTCGTGATGGCGTTGATCTGGCCGCCGGTGCAGGACCAGATCAAGGTGTTCTCGCACTGGGCCGCGGTCAGCGACCCGCGCACGGCGGCCACGCTCTACGGCTTCGTCGAGCGCCTGCTCATCCCGTTCGGCCTGCACCACATCTGGAACGTGCCGTTCTTCTTCGAGATGGGCAGCTACACCGATGCGTCCGGCGTGGTCGTGCACGGCGACATCCACCGCTACTTCGCCGGCGATCCGACCGCGGGCGTGCTCGCCGGCGCGTTCATCTTCAAGATGTTCGGCCTGCCGGCCGCCGCGATCGCGATCTGGCAGAGCGCGCGTCCCGAGAACAAGGTCGCCGTCGGCGGCATGATGATCTCGGCCGCGTTCACCTCGTTCCTGACCGGCATCACCGAGCCCATCGAGTTCGCGTTCCTGTTCGTTGCGCCGCTGCTGTACCTGATCCACGCGGTGCTGGCCGCCTCGACGCAGTTCGTCGCCAACACGCTCGGCATGCACATGGGCTTCACGTTCTCGCAGGGCGGCATCGACTTCCTCGCCTTCAACGTGATCGACCCGCATTCGCAGAAGTGGTGGCTGGTGCTCGTGCTCGGGCCGATCTACGCGGTGATCTACTACGTGGTGTTCCGCAGCGCGATCGCGTGGCTCGACCTCAAGACCCCCGGGCGCGAGACGGATGACACGGCCACCGCGGCCATCGCCGGCAACAGCACGAGCCGCGCAGCCGAGCTCGTCGCGGCGTTCGGCGGTCGCGAGAACCTCGCGAATCTCGATGCGTGCATCACGCGCCTGCGCGTCGGCGTGCGCGATCGGGCGCGGGTCGACGCCGCCCGCCTCAAGGCGCTGGGTGCGACCGGCGTCCTCGAGCTCGGCAACAGCGTGCAGGCCGTGTTCGGCCCGCTGTCGGAGAACCTGAAGTCGGACATGGAGGAGTACCTGCGCGGCGCGAGCCCGGCCGCCCCGGCGGCTGGATTGGCTCCACCTGCACCCGCCGCGAGCGCCCCGAGCACGCCCGCGCCGGCGTCGCCGCCGGCCGTCAGGCCGGCCGAGGTCGAGACCTGGGTTCGGGAATCCGCAATGCCCCTGCTCGCCGCGCTCGGCGGTCGGGCGAACCTGCGCGCGCTCGATGCGGTAGCCTTGACCCGGCTGCGGATCGAGCTCGTCGACGGCGCTCGCTTCGACGAGCCGGCTGCGCGGCTCGCCGGGGTCGTCGGCATCCTCGAGGTGTCGCCGACGGTGAAGCACCTGATCGTCGGCGACCGCGCACGCCAGTTCGCGGCGGTGCTGGCAGGCGCCTGAGTCGCGCCGGGCTGGAGCGAGGGGGGAATCGGAACGATGGCACGGCTGTTCAAGCCCCGCATGCTGGCGTTGGCGGTGCTCGCCGCGCTCGCCTCGCGCGCGCACGCCGAGCCCGCGGCGGCGCCGGCCCGCGCCGAGGTGCTGCACTGGTGGACGTCCGGCGGTGAATCCGCCGCGGCGCGCACGCTCGCCGACGCATTCCGCGCGGCCGGGGGCACCTGGATCGACACCGCGGTCGCCGGCAGCGAACAGGCCCGTGCCGTCGCGGTCAGTCGCGTCGCTGGTGGCAACCCGCCGACCGCGGCGCTGTTCAACGCCTCGCGACAGTTCCGGGATCTCGTCGACCAGGGACAGCTCACCGCGCTCGACGACGTCGCCCGTCAGGGCGGCTGGGACCGGGTGATGCCGCCCGCGATCCTCGATGCGGTGCGCGTCAACGGGCACGTCTACGCGGCGCCCGTCGACATCCACATGACGGCCTGGATCTGGTACTCGAAGGCGGCCTTCAAGAAGGCCGGGATCGCCGCCGAGCCGCGCAGCGTCGAGGAGCTGTTCCAGGCGCTCGACCGGCTGCGGGCCGCGGGCCTCATCCCGCTCGCCCATGGCGGCCAGCCGTGGCAGGACAGCATCGTGTTCCGCGCCGTGCTGGCGAGCGTCGGCGGCCGCGACCTGTACCTGCGGGTGTTCCGCGACCGCGACCCGCGCGCGATCGAGTCGCCCGAGTTCAGGCAGGTGCTGCTGACGTTCAGGCGCCTGCACGGCTACGTCGATGCCGGCAGTCCCGGGCGCCACTGGAACGATGCCACGGGACTGCTGGTCGCCGGGCGCGCCGGCGTGCAGATCATGGGTGACTGGGTGCGCGCGGAGTTCAGTGCCGCGAGGCAGCGCGCCGGCGTTGACTACGGCTGCCTCCCCGGCCTCGGCGAGCACGCCCCGTACGTGATCCAGGCCGACGCGTTCGTCTTCCCGAAGAATCGCGACGCGGCGACCGCCCGGACCCAGGCCCTGCTCGCCACGACCGTGACCTCCCCCGCCGTGCAGGTCTCCTTCAGCAGCCGCAAGGGTTCCCTGCCCGTGCGCAGCGACGTGGAGCTGCCGAGCCCAGATCCGTGCGTCGCGCTCGCCGCCGCCCTCATGAGGGACCGTGCGCGGCAGCTGCCGAACGACGAGATGTTCCTCACGCCCGACCAGGCCGGCGCGATGGCGGACGTGCTGACGGCGTACTGGAACCGGGACATGCCGGTCGAGACCGTGCAGAAGAAGGTCGTCGCGGCGCTGCGCGACGACCTGTAGGGCTGGAGGGTGCACACCGCGATCCCACGCCCCTGCCGACGCGCGCCAGTCGTGCGCGCGACCTGGGCCGCCCGCGCCGCACTCGTTCCGGTTGCACTGACCGCGCTGCTCGGCTACCTCGGATCGACGCTGTGGACGGCGCAGATGAGCGTCACCGCGTCGCGGACGCTGCCGAGCGACCACTTCGTCGGCATGGCCCAGTACGTCCGCCTGTTCAGCAATGAGCGTTGGCTGCTGTCCCTCGACAACCTGCTGCTGTACGGCGTGCTGTTCATCAGCGCCTGCCTCCTCGCTGGCTCCGTGCTCGCGATCCTGGTCGACCGCGAGATCGCTGCACGCGGCTGGCTGCGGCAGATCTTCCTGTACCCGTACGCGATGTCGTTCATCGCCACCGGCGCGGTCTGGCAGTGGATCCTGAACCCGACCGACGGCATCCAGGCGGTCGGCCGCGCGCTCGGGTTCAGCGCGTTCCGCTTCGACTGGATCGTCGACCCGGACCGGGTCCTGCTGACGATCGTGATCGCCACGGCCTGGCAGGCCTCCGGGTTCGTGATGGCGATCCTGCTCGCGGGACTGAGCGGCGTCGACCCGGACCTGTGGCGCGCCGCGCGCATCGACGGCATCCCGACCTGGCGCGTCTACACCTCGATCGTGCTGCCGCAGCTCGGCTATGCGTTCGCGACCGCCCTCGTGCTGCTGTTGACCGGGGTCGTGAAGCTCTACGACGCGGTGGTCGCGATGACGCAGGGCGGCCCGGGCACCGCGAGCGAGGTGCCGACCAAGTTCATCATGGACCACCTCTACGGCCGCGCGAACCTCGGGCTCGCCTCGGCCGGCGCGATCGTCCTGCTGGTGACGGTGCTCGCCCTGCTGGCCCCGTTCCTCTATGCGCGCACCCGCGCCGCGGCGAGCATCGCGTGAGGCGCGCATCGGCCAGCGTCGGGCGCATCGTGCTGCACGCGCTCGTGGTCCTCGCCGCGCTCGGCGTCCTGCTGCCGCTCTACGTCATGATCGTGACGTCGCTGAAGTCGATGGACGAGATCCGCTCGGGCGCCCTGTTCGCGCTGCCGCAGGCGCCGTCGCTCGCGGCCTGGAAGGACGCCTGGAGCCACGCCTGCACCGGGCTCGCCTGCGACGGCCTGCACGCGGGCTTCGCCAACTCGCTCTGGATCGCGGTGCCAAGCACGCTCGTCGCGGTCGCCCTCGGCGCGCTCAACGGCTACGTCCTCGCGCTGTGGCGGCCGCGCGGATCGAACCTGCTGTTCGGCCTGCTGATGATCGGCGCCTTCATCCCGGTGCAGGTGATGATGTACCCGCTGGTGCGCGCGCTCGGCGCCGTCGGCCTCGTCGGCTCGCTGCCCGGGATCGTCGTCGTCCACGTGATCTTCAGCATGCCGCTGATGACGCTGCTGTTCCGGAACTACTACGCCGCCCTGCCGGTCGAGCTCTTCAACGCCGCGCGCATCGACGGAGCCGGGTTCTGGACCACCTGGACGCTGGTGCTGCTGCCGATGTCGGCGCCGATGCTCGCGGTGGCGGCGATCATGCAGGTCACGGGGGTCTGGAACGACTACCTGCTCGGCCTCGTGTTCGCCGGGCACGAGCTCGCGCCGATGACGGTGCAGCTCAATAACTTGATCAACACCACGACCGGCACCCGCAACTACGGCGTCGACATGGCGGCGACGCTGCTGACCTCGCTGGTGCCGCTGCTGGTCTACTTCGCGTCCGGGCGCTGGTTCGTGCGCGGCATCACCGCCGGCGCGCTCAGGGGCTGACGGTGTCCGGCATCCGCATCGAGGACCTCACCGTCAGCATCGGCGCCCGCCCGATCCTGCAGGCGCTGTCGCTCGAGGCGCACGAGGGCGAGTTCCTCGTGCTGCTGGGACCCTCCGGATGTGGCAAGTCGACGCTGCTCGGCGCGGTCGCGGGCCTCGTTCCCGTCACCTCGGGCCGCGTGCTGATCGGCGGCGAGGACGTGACCGACAAGGACCCCGCGGAGCGCCACATCGGCATGGTCTTCCAGTCCTACGCGCTCTATCCGACGATGACCGTCGAGCGCAACCTGTCGTTCGGCCTGCGGGTGCGGCGCACGCCCCGCGCCGAGATCGAGCGACGGGTGCGCGCCGCAGCCGAGCTCCTGCAACTGACGCCGCTGCTCGGGCGGCGTCCCGCCGCGCTCTCCGGTGGCCAGCGGCAGCGCGTCGCGATCGGACGGGCGCTGGTGCGCGAGGCACGCGTGTACCTGCTCGACGAGCCGCTCTCCAACCTCGATGCCTCGCTGCGCGCGACGCTGCGCCGCGAGCTCAAGCTGCTGCACCGGCGGCTCGGCGCGACGATGATCTACGTGACGCACGACCAGGTCGAGGCGCTGACGCTCGCCACCCGGATCGCCGTCCTCGACGAGGGCGTGCTGCAGCAGGTCGGCACGCCGGACGAGGTCTACCGTCGCCCGGCGAATCGCTTCGTCGCGGGCTTCCTCGGCTCGCCCGGCATGAACTTCATCGACGGGCGGATCGCCCGCCGCGACGGCTGTGCGACGTTCACCGGCGCCGGGCTCGAGGTGCCGCTCGACGCGCTCGATGTGACGACCGTCCCCGACGGTTGCGCGGTCACGCTCGGCATCCGCCCGGAGCACGTCGCCCTCGGCAGCGGCCCCTACGCCGCAGCCGTGCGGCTCGTCGAGCCGATGGGCGCGACGCGCATCATCACCCTCGACTGCGACGGCACGCCGCTCGTCTCGCTGGAGCCGGGCGAGCGTCCGTACGCGGACGGCGAGCGCATCCCCTTTTCCCTCGACGCGCGCCACGCGTCGCTGTTCGACGTCTCGACCGGCGCCCGCATCTAGCCGCGCCGCCTGGAGTCCAGAATGCAAGCACATCCCGTACGCAACATCGTCATCGTCGGCGGCGGCACGGCCGGATGGATGAGCGCCGCGCTACTGTCCAAGCTGCTGAGCAAGAGCTACTCGATCCGGCTCGTCGAGTCCGACGAGATCGCCACCATCGGCGTCGGCGAGGCGACGATCCCGGCGATCAAGCAGTTCAACCTCGCGCTCGACATCGACGAGGACGACTTCCTGCGCCGCACGCAGGGCACCTTCAAGATGGGCATCCAGTTCGTCAACTGGGCGCGCATCGGCGACTCGTACCTGCACGGCTTCGGCCGCATCGGCCAGGACTGGGACCTGCTGCGCTGCCACCAGTACTGGCTCAAGATGCACCTCCAAGGCGAGGCGCCGCCGTTCGGGCACTTCGCGATCAACACCGTCGCGCCGCTGCAGGGCCGCTTCATGCGCAGTCGCCCCGACATGCCGAAGTCGCCGCTGGCGGACATCGCCTACGCGTTCCACTTCGACGCCTCGCTGTACGCCCGCTTCCTGCGCGACTACGCGCAGAGGCGCGGCGTGCGCCGCACCGAGGGCAAGATCGTGCGCACGGAGCTGCATGCCGAATCCGGCCACATCGACGCGGTCGTGCTCGAGAGCGGCGAGAAGGTGGCGGGCGACCTGTTCATCGACTGCTCCGGCATCCGCGGACTGCTGATCGGCGCTGCACTCGGGACGCCCTTCGAGGACTGGAGCCACTGGCTGCCGTGCAACCGTGCGATCGCGGTGCCGTGCGTCTCGGACGGCTCGCTGCTGCCGTACACGCGCTCCACCGCGCATGGCGCCGGCTGGCAGTGGCGCATCCCGCTGCAGCACCGCACCGGCAATGGCCATGTCTATTCCAGCGGCTTCATCGGCGACGACGAGGCCACCGACGTGCTGATGAAGAACCTCGACGGCGCGCCGCTCGCCCCGCCGCGCTACATCCGCTACACGCCGGGCAAGCGCCGGCAGATCTGGAACCGGAACTGCATCGCCATCGGGCTGTCGAGCGGCTTCCTCGAGCCGCTCGAATCGACCAGCATCCACCTGATCCAGTCGGGACTGGTGCGGCTCACCAAGCTGCTGCCGACGCTCGGCTTCAGCCAGGTCGAGGTCGACCACTACAACCGCGCGGCGGATTTCGAGTACGAGCGCATCCGCGACTTCCTGATCCTGCACTACAAGGCGACCACGCGCGACGACTCGCCCTTCTGGAACTACTGCCGGACGATGTCGATCCCCGACACGCTGCGCCAGAAGATCGACATGTTCGGCGCGCACGGCCGGATCTTCAAGGAAGGCGAGGAGCTGTTCAACGAGGAGAGCTGGATCCAGGTCATGCTCGGCCAGGGCGTGATCCCGGCCGACTACGACCCGCTCGTCGACTCGCGCAGCGAGGAGGAGGTCCGCAAGTTCCTGCATGACATCGAATCCGTGATCGGCAAGTGCGTGAACGTGATGCCGATGCACAAGGACTTCATCGCCGCGCACTGCGCGGCGACGGCGCCCTGATCCATGCGCGACACGCTGCGAACCCTGCTGCTGCTCGCGCTGCCCTGCGCGGCGCCCCTCGCCCCGGCGGCCTCGCCCCTCCCGGCGCCCGCGGTGCTGCGCATCTGGGTGACCTCGGCCGATGGCGCGCGACGGCTCGCGCCTGGACCTGACGTCGCCTTCGCGGCATCGGCCGCGGACCCGGCCGTGATCGAGGTCGATCCGTCGCGCCGCTACCAGGCCTTCGTCGGCGTCGGCGCGGCGATCACCGATGCGACGGCGCTGACGCTCGAGCGTGGCCTCGACGCCGCGGCCCGCGAGCGGCTGCTCGCCGAGCTGTTCGGACCGGCGCCGGGGCTCGGTCTCGGCCTCGTCCGGGTGCCGATCGGCGCGTCCGACTTCTCGCCGCGCCACTACACGCTCGACGACACCCCGGACGGCGCGCCGGATCCCACGCTCAGCCGCTTCGCGATGCCCCCGGAGGCGCTCGCCGTGCTCGGCGTGACCCGGCGTGCCCAGGCGCTCAACCCCGCGCTGCGGGTGATCGCCTCGCCCTGGAGCGCACCGGCGTGGATGAAGGACAACGGTTCGCTGGTCACCGGGCACCTGCGGCCGGAGGCCTACGGCCCGTTCGCCGACTACCTGCTGCGCTTCGCGGACGAGTACGCACGAGCCGGCGTGCCGCTCTACGCGCTGACGATCCAGAACGAACCCGGCACCGAACCGGCCAACTACCCCGGCATGCGGGTCGACCCGCCGGCGCGCGCCGCGTTCATCGCAGGATCCCTCGGACCCCGGCTCGCGGCGCGCCGCGACGCCCCGGCGCTGCTGGAGTGGGACCACAACTGGGACGCGCCCGCCTCGCCACTCGCGGTGCTCTCCGACCCCGCGGCCGCGCGCTACGTCGAGGGCGTGGCGTGGCACTGCTACTACGGCGACGTCGCGGCCCAGGACGTCGTGCATGACGCGTACCCGGCCAAGGACGCGTTCATCACGGAATGCTCGGGCGGCGGCTGGTCGCCGGACTGGGGCACGTCGCTGCGCTTCCTGTTCGGGACGGTCATGGTCGACGGCACGCGGCACTGGGCGCGCGGGGTCGTGCTGTGGAACCTGGCGCTCGACGAGAACGCCGGACCCCACCTCGGCGGCTGCAAGAACTGCCGCGGCGTGGTCACCGTCGACACGCGCACGGGCGAGGTCACCCGCAACGTCGAGTACTACGCCCTCGCCCACTTCAGCCGCTTCATCCGACCAGGCGCGGTGCGCGTCGCGGCGACGTCCGGGATCGCAGGCCTGCGCACGGTGGCGCTGCAGAACCCCGATGGTACGATCGTGCTCGCCGTGTGCAACGACGGCGCGGCGCTGACCTTCTCCGTCCGCTCCGGTACCAGGGTCGGTCACGTCGCGCTCGAGGGCGGTGCGGTGGCGACGCTCATCTGGACGCCGGACCCGGCGCGCTGAGCGGCGCGCTGGACGCCGCCTGCGGATCCGGCCCCTCGTTGACAGTGGCCGGCCGGCCCGGTAGATTCCACAACACAATTTGGAAAGGGTTCCAATTCGGGGTGCCGCTCAGGCGGGTGCTCACGAAAGGCCGAATTGCCTCTGAAAATCAGAACTAGCGCCTACAGTCCGGACTGACGTTCCGACCCCTTTCCGCAGAAGACTGGATTCCTTTCCATTCGCGCTTTAGAACAACATCATTCAGGGGGAAAGAAGTGAAGAAGCCCGCCCGCCCGCCGTCGATCAACTATCCGCTGTCGGCCGCGATCGCCGCCGCGCTGCTCGGTGGCTCGCAGCTCGCCTCGGCGCAGACCGCGCCGGCCGAGACGCTCGAGGAAATCACCGTCACCGGCTACCGCCATTCGATCCAGGCCGCACTCGACGAGAAGAAGGTCGAGGTCTCGCTGGTCGAGATCGTGACGCAGGAAGACATCGGCAAGCTGCCGGACCCGAGCGTCGCGGAGTCGATCTCGCGCCTGTCCGGCGTCGCCGGCCAGCGCGTCAACGGTCGCGTGCAGGACATCTCGGTCCGTGGCTTCAGCGGCGACTTCGTGACGACGCTCCTCAACGGCCGCGAGCAGGCGAGCACGGGCGACAACCGTGCGGTCGAGTTCGACCAGTACCCGGCGGAAATCGTCCAGTCGGTCGTGGTCTACAAGACCACCGACGCCGAGCGCGTCTCCCAGGGCCTCGCCGGCACGATCAACCTGCGCACCGTGCGCCCGCTGTCGGTCGACAAGGACCAGACGTTCGCCGTCGGCCTGCGCGGCGAGCGCAATTCCCTCGGCATCCTGAATGCCGAGGGCAAGGACGAGGGCTACCGCTTCAACGCGACCTACATCGGCAAGTTCGCCGACAACACCCTCGGCCTCGCGCTCGGCTACGCGCGCCTCGAGTCCCCCGAGGAGCAGCAGCACTACAAGGCCTGGTGGTTCGGCAACGACGGCCCTCCGGGCAACTTCGGCACGCCGCCGCAGAACGCGACGACGCTCGACGGCGCCGAGTACTACGCCTACTCGCGCAATGACGTCCGTGACGGTCTGGTCGGCGTCCTCGAGTGGAAGCCGAACGAGAACCTCCACAGCGTCACCGACCTGTACTACTCGAAGTACTCGCAGAAGAGCTACGACCGCGGCTGGGAAGGCTACCTGCTCGCCGGCGGCCCGGTGACCAACCCGACGATCACCGACATCAGCGGGATCTCGTTCGTCACCAGCGGCACCTACAACAACTTCAACAACATCGTCCTCAACCAGTACCAGGAACGAAAGGACAAGCTGTACGCGATCGGCGAGAACCTCGAGTCGACGATCGGCGGCTGGAAGGCGAACGCCGACCTCAGCTACTCCTACGCCGAGCGCGAGGAGAAGTGGATCGAGACGTACGCCGGCTACAAGAACGCGCCGGGCGCGGGCTACGCGTCCGACACGGTCGCGTTCCAGAACGCCACGTCCGGCCTGCCGACGCTGACCCCCGGCCTCAACTACGCCGATGCCTCGAAGATGTACCTCGGCGACCCGGCGATCTGGGGTGGCTGGGGACACGATGGCACCGAGCACGACCCGATCGTGACCGACAAGATCAAGTCGGTGCGGCTGTCGGCGGAGCACCCGCTCGATGGCTTCTTCTCGCGCATCAGCACCGGCATCGCACTGCAGCAGCGCGACAAGTCCAAGGACGTCGCCGAGTACAACCTGAACCTGCTCAATGGCCGCACGCCGGTCACCGTGCCGGCGGGCCTGCTCGTGCCGGCGACGACGCTCGGCGGCGGTGCCGGCAGCGTGATCAGCTACAACGTGCTCGACGCCGTGGCGCAGCTGTACTCGCGCGATCCGATCCTCGATTCCAACCACTACACGAAGAACTGGAGCGTCTCGGAGAAGCTCACCAGCGCCTTCGTCCAGTTCGACGTGCGCAGCCACATCGGCACGTACGCACTGGCCGGCAACCTCGGCGTCCAGGTCGTGCACGCCAACCAGTCCTCGACCGGCTTCGACCAGATCCCGAACACGAACCCGATCGTCGTCAGCAGCACGACGCAGGGCGCGAGCTACAACGACGTGCTGCCGAGCCTCAACCTCGTGCTCGACTTCACCAACGAGACGCTGCTGCGCCTCAGTGCGGGCAAGCAGATGGTGCGTCCGCGCATGGAGGACCTGAAGGGCAGCATCGACGCCGGCGTCGACGTGCTCACGCGTCGCTGGTCCGGTTCGGGCGGCAACCCGCAGCTGCGGCCGTGGCGCGCCTGGGCGTACGACCTGACGTTCGAGAAGTACTTCGCGAAGAACTCCTACGTCAGCCTCGGCGCCTGGTACAAGGACCTGAAGTCGTTCATCTACACGGGCGTCAGCGACCCGAACTTCGACTTCAGCAACTTCAACAACAACGGCATCACCCCGAGCGTGGCGAACGGCAACATCGGCACGATGAGCCGGCCGGCGAACCAGTCCGGCGGCAACGCGCGGGGTCTCGAGGCGGCGGCAACCTTCGACGCCGGCCTCATCGCCTCCTCGCTCAACGGACTCGGTGCGCAAGTCGCGATGGCCTGGACGAAGTCGTCGATCCCGCCGGACCCGAACACGGGCCCGACGCTCCCCGGCCTGTCGCCGAAGGTGCGCACGATCACGGTGTACTACGAGCGTGCCGGCTTCCAAGCCCGCCTCAGCGAGCGCTGGCGCCAGGCCTATGTGGGTGGCGTCGAGTCGCTGTTCGCCGGGCGCGGCTACAGCCAGATCCTCGACGATCGCCAGCTCGACGGCTCGATCGGCTACACCGTGCAGTCGGGTTCGGCCAAGAACCTGTCGATCTCGCTGCTCGCGCAGAACATCAACAACTCGCCGTACCGGGACACGACCGGGACGTTCTCGAGCGGCGTGCAGACCCCGCAGACCTACGACCTCTACGGTCGCACGTACCTGCTCGGCGTCGGCTACAAGTTCTAAGTCGATCTTCCCGGGGGCCGTTCGGCCCCCGGGACCTTTCCCCCCGTCCGGTCGGCGCCGCCGCCCGGGCTTTTTTTTGGGCGCCGCGCCCGTGGGGACCGTGCGGCGCTGATTCTTCTGACGCACGCTCGAATTGAGCAGCGTCGTGTACGGACCGATCTTCCAGTCGCAGTGCCGCCCGGGCATGGGCCGCGCGGCGGCGCGGCGACCGCCGAGGGCGCGCCGTCAGTATGCCCCCCGCCAAGGCGCCGGCGTCGGGCAGGTGCCTGTTGCCACGCCTGAACGCTACAATCCCCACACACGCATCCTGTGCCACCCGGGGGCTTGCCCATGCGGATGATCCGTTCCCCTCGCCGTCGACTCCTCCACGCGGCCGCGACCGCCTTCGGCCTCGCGCTCGCGGCGACGGCCGGCGCCGCCCCGGCCGACCCCTATCCCTCGACCTACGTCGCGGCGCCCTCGCCCGCGCTGCTGGTGCGCGGCGCGACGGTGCTCACCGGCACCGGCCAGCGCCTCGACGGCGCCGACGTGCTTGTCGAGCACGGTCGCATCGCCCAGGTCGGCACCCACCTCGAGGCCCCGCCGGGGGCCCGCGTCGTCGACGGCACGGGCCGCTGGGTCACGCCCGGACTGATCGACATCCACTCGCACCTCGGCGTCTACCCGAGCCCGGCGGTCTCCGCGCACGCCGACGGCAACGAGATGACCTCGCCGGTGACCGCGAATGTGTGGGCCGAACACTCGGTCTGGCCCGTGGACCCCGGCTTCGAGGCCGCGCTCGAGGGCGGCGTGACGACGCTGCAGATCCTGCCGGGATCCGGCAACCTGATCGGCGGCCGCTCGGTGCTCGTCAAGAACGTCCCGGCCGTGACCTACCAGGCGATGAAGTTCCCGGCCGCCCCGCAGGGCCTGAAGATGGCCTGCGGCGAGAACCCGAAGCGCGTCTACGGCGAGAAGGGCGTCCTGCCGTCCACGCGCATGGGCAATGTCGCGGTGGACCGCGCGCAGTGGATCGAGGCGGCCGACTACGTGCACGACTGGGCGACCTACGAGGCGAAGATGAAGGCCGGCGGCAAGGCTGCGGAGGATGCCAAGCCGCCGAAGCGGGACCTCAGGCTCGACACGCTCGCCGGCGTGCTGAAGGGCGAGATCCCGGTGCAGATCCACTGCTACCGCGCGGACGAGATGGCGATCATGCTCGACATGGCGCGCGAGTTCGGCTTCCAGGTCGCGGCATTCCACCACGCGAGCGAGGCCTACAAGATCGCGGACCTGCTCGCCGAGCGCGGCGTGTGCGCCGCGATGTGGGCCGACTGGTGGGGCTTCAAGATGGAGTCCAACGACGGCATCCAGGAGAACATCGCGCTGGTCGACGCGGCCCCGAAGGGCTGCGCGATCGTGCACTCGGACTCCCAGGAAGGCGTGCAGCGGCTGAACCAGGAGGCGGCCAAGGCGCAGGCCCGCGGCGAGGCCCTGGGGCTTTCGATCCCGCCCGAACGCGCGATCACCTGGCTGACGCGCAACCCGGCCAAGGCGCTCGGCATCCTGCGCGACACCGGCACGCTCGAGGCCGGCAAGATGGGCGACCTCGTGGTCTGGAACCGCAATCCGTTCAGCGTCTACGCGCTCGCCGAGCAGGTCTACGTCGACGGCGTGCTGCAGTACGACCGCGCGGCACCCCCACACCCGCCCCGTTCGGATTTCCTGCTCGGCCAGCCGGCGGCCCTCGGAGTGGCGCCATGAAGCACGCATCCATCCTGTTCGCGGCGCTGCTCGGCGCGACCGCGGTGATCCCCGGCGCGAACGCCGCGAGCGTGCTGCTGCACGACGGCACGATCCACACCGGCACGGCCGCCGGCACCATCGAGCACGGCAGCATCCTGATCGTCGATGGCCGCATCCGCACGATCGGGCGCGACGTCGCCGCCCCGGCCGGGACCGACGTCGTCGATCTGCACGGCCGGCCGGTGACGCCGGCGCTGTTCGGCGGCCTCGGCGAGCTCGGCGTCATCGAGGTGAGCGGCGAGCACAGCACCGATGACTCGACGCTGAAGCTCGGCGAGATGCGCCCGGAGTTCGATCCGGCGCTGGCCTTCAATCCGGACTCCGTGCCGGTCGCGGTCGCGCGCGTCGAAGGCATCGGTTTCACGCTGCTGCTGCCCGGCGCCGAGGCCGGCGGCAAGGGTGCGCCCGGCAGCTCGATCCTGCCCGGCCTCGCGAGCGTCGCGACCCTGGATGGTCGGGCGCCCTCCGCGCCCGCGGCACTCGACGTGGTGCTCGGCGAGGACGCCGCGGCGCTCGACGGCGGCAGCCGCGCCGCGGCCTACATGCTCTTCTCGCAGGCACTCGACGAAGCGCGCAGCGGGTCCGTAGCCGCGGGCGACGCTCGCCTGCTGACGCCGACCGGACGGCGCACGCTCGCCCGCTTCGTCGCCGAGCGTCGTCCGTTCCTGTTCAACCTCGACCGCGCCGCCGACATCCGCGTCGCCGTCGCGTTCGCCGAGCGCGAGAAGCTGCGGGCGGTCATCGTCGGCGGCGCCGAGGCCTGGCGCGTCGCGCCGCTGCTCGCGCGCGCCAAGGTGCCGGTCGTGCTCGATCCGTTCGACGACCTGCCGGAGAGCTTCGACCGGATCGGCGCAACGCTCGAGAACGCCGCGCGGCTCGCGGCGGCGGGCGTGGAGATCGTGTTCAGCCTGCGCGGCGAGACGCCGCACGACGTGCGCAAGCTGCGCCAGGCCGCCGGCAACGCGGTCGCGCACGGACTCGCCTGGGACGCGGCGCTGGCCGCGGTGACGCGCACTCCGGCGGAGCTGTTCGGCGCACGGGAGTTCGGCGTGCTGGCCGCCGGGATGCCGGCGAACCTCGTGGTGTGGAGCGGCGACCCGCTGGAGGTCACCAGCCTCGTCACGGCCGAGTGGCTCGACGGTCGACCGCAGAGTCTCGCGACCCGCCAGACGGCGCTGCGCGAGCGCTACTACGAGAAGCTGAAGAGCGGCACGGCGCGCTGACGGCGCGCCGGGGACTCAGGGAAGCGGCATTGGACGGCGGCCGGGCCGCCGTCGCGCCGCGCCGGGCGTGCGGCCCGCGCTAGGTCCTCGACCTAGCGCGGCAGCTCGGGCGGATTGAGCCGGAAGGCGTCGACCTTGTCCTTGAGGACGTGCAGGTCGACCATCGGCATCGAGCGCAGCTGCTCCTCGACGAGCACCCGGAAGCGCGCGATGCCGTGCTGCAGCCGCGCCCGCTCGAGCAGCGGCATGAAGTAGCGATCGAAGAACTCGGGCGAGCGCAGCGCCAGCAGCTCCGCCTCGCGGCCCTGCGCGGCGTAGAACTTGGCACGCGTCGCGTAGCTCATCACGGCCGGGGTCAGCGCCGGATTGAAGCAACCCTCGCGCTCGAAGCAGATGCGCATACGAGAATAGATCTCACTCTCGATCGCCGGGCGGACCTGCGCGGTGGCACCCGTGCTCGGATCGGCGAGCAGCGCCTCGAGTTCGACCCAGGCGTCGGCCTTGCGACCATTGCGATGCCACTGCACCGCCTCGCGCAGGCGCGCGGCGGCCGGCGCGACCTCGTGGCCGAATTCCTCTTCGAGGCGATCGAGACTGGCGTCGGGGGAGCGGCGGGCGCCGGGCCTCGCGGCATTGGCGCGCGTGACCGCGGCCGGAGCGGCCGGGGCGACTGGCTTCTTGGTCGCGCGAAGGAAGCTGAGTACACCCATGTCCTGAACCTCGTTATGTCCGACCGACGCTGTGCGCCGCATCGACCCTGATCAATACTGTCATGTCCCGGCGCGGGATCAATAGTCGTCTGTGTCTCCCGGCGGCGACGAGATGCAGTTCACGCATTGCCGAGCAGGAATTCCGCGTTGCGCGAAATACAGGGATTCGATCAGCGTCGTTTTGACAATGCACTTAGCCTTTTAACAATGCACTTCGATCACTCTCTCGTTAATCACCTAGGCGACGACGCGAGCGCGAAGGACGTCATCGACGCGCTCGGCCTCGCGCCGCATCCCGAAGGCGGCTACTACCGCGAAACCTGGCGCGACGTGCCCGCCGACGGCGGCCGTGGTCGCGGCACGGCGATCTACTTCCTGCTGGCGCGGGGCGAACGCTCGCACTGGCATCGCGTCGATGCCACCGAGATCTGGCACTGGTATGCGGGCGCGCCACTCGCGCTGTCGATCGCCGGTGACGCACCGCTCGCGACGTTGCGGCTTGGAGCCGACATCGCCGGCGGCGAGCGGCCGCAGGCGATCGTGCCGGCCGGCGCCTGGCAGTCCGCGGAGGCGACCGAGGGCTGGGCGCTCGTCGGCTGCACCGTGTCGCCGGCATTCGAGTTCTCGGGCTTCGAGCTCGCGCCACCGGGCTGGTCACCGCGCTGAACCGGCGTCACACGCTTCGGGCATAATCCGGGTCGCGTCGCGCCCGTCCGGCGCCCGCAGGTGACCCGATGACGACCCCCTCCACGGCCCGCACGCTGCCGACGGCCACGCTCACGTGGGCGGTCGTGCCGCCGCTTGTCAGCACCGCGCTGATGTACATCGGCTCCGGCGTGCTGTCCTCGCTGCTGCCGCTGCGTTTCTCGGCGCTCGGCCTCAGCCCCGGCGCGATCGGACTGCTGGCGACCTGCGAGGCGCTCGGCTTCCTCGTCGGCTGCCTGAACGCCCACAAGGTCATCCGCCCGGTCGGCCTCGAGCGCGCCTACGCCGCCTTCGCGGCCGTGAAGGCGGTCGCGATCCTGTCGCTGCACTTCGCCTCGTGGGTCCCCCTGCTCGGCCTGATCCGCTTCATGATCGGGCTGAACTCCGCGGGCCTGTCGGTGATCGTCGAGAGCTGGCTGAATGCGCTCGTCGCCAACGAACTGCGTGGCCGGGTGCTGACCATCTACGTGCTCGTGATCGGGCTCTTCTTCGGCGCCGGGCAGCTGATGGGCGAGCGGCTGGTGGTCACGGGGCCGGAACTGCTGTTCATCGCCGGGATGGCGACCACGCTCGCGCTGGTGCCACTCGCGGGCATCAGCGTGCGGGCGCCCGAGTCCTCGCGCAAGGTCAGGCTCGACGTGCTCACCGCGCTGCGCACCTCGCCCGCGAGCGTGCTCGCCTGCCTGCTGAACGGCCTCGTGCTCACGGCGTTCCTGACGGTCGGCCCGCTGTTCGGCGAACGCATCGGCCTGCCGCAGGACCGCATCATCGCGCTGATGGCCTGCGTCTCGCTCGGCGGCCTGTTCCTGCAGTGGCCGATCGGCTACCTGTCCGACAAGATCGACCGGCTGTACGCGCTGATCGGGCTCGGCGCGGGCACCGCCGCGGTGTCGGTGCTGCTCGCCACCGTCAGCGGCCGCACGCCGTTCGTCATGCTGGCTCTCGCGTTCGCGGTGTTCGGCGGCGTGGCCGAGAGCCTCTACGCGATGGGCGTCGCCCATGCCAACGACCGCGCGCGCACCAACGACCACGTCGCGCTGTCCTCGTCGCTGCTGTTCGTGTGGTCGATGGGCGCGGCCATCGGACCGGCGACGGGCTCGTTCGTGATCCAGCTGACCGCGCCGCAGGCGTTCTTCATCTACTCGGGAACGCTCGCGCTCGCCTACACGCTGTTCGGGCTGTGGCGCCTCAGCCGGCGCCCCAGGTTCAAGAAGGGCGATCCGCGCGAGGAGTTCCACAGCTACCCGCACACCTCGCCCGAGGTCTACACCTGGGCCCCGTACCACATGGACGCGATCGCCGAGCCGCCGCCGGACCAGCCGGCGGACGGCTGAGCGCCGTTCAGCGCGACGGCTGCGTCACCGGCAGCAGCGACGGCGCGGCGGCGGGCTTGAACTTGCGGAAGTCGTAGCCGAGCAGGTCGGCCACGGTCGCTGCGAGCTGCGCCTGGGTCACCGGCGCGTTCGAGCGTTCGCCGAGGGGCGGCGTGTCCGGGCCCATCATCGCGACCCAGATCTTGTCGGAACCCGGCTGCTCCACGCCGTGGTCCATCCAGTTCACCGGGCCGCTGCCGCGGCCGTGATCGCAGGTGAAGATGAACGTCGTCTTGCCCTTGTACTCCGGCATCGACTGCATCTGGTTCCACAGGTCCGCGACGAAGGCATCGACGAAGTGCGCGCCGTCGAGCAGCAGGTCGTAGCGGCCCATGTGCTGCCAGTTGTCCGTGTCGCCGTAGCCGACGAACAGCACCTTCGGGTGGTGCTTCTGCAGGTGGCGGCGCACCGCCACGTGCAGGAACGCGTCCGACGGATCCGTGTCCTCGACGTGGGTCTCGGTGCGATACAGCTCGGCGAACAGGAGCCCTTCCGGACTCTTGTCGGTCGGATCCGGGATCGTCAGGCCCGAGCGCACCGGCAGGTGCGAGCGCTTCTCGTTGAAGATGTCGTGGAAGGTCTGCCAGGTGCCGAAGATTTCGACCTTGCCCTTCAGCGCCGGCTGCTCGTTCAGCCACTCGTAGACGGTCACGTTCGGGTTGGGGCCGAACTCGTTCTTGTCGATCCTGGCGTCGGCGACGCCGGCGGACATCTCGTTGTAGCCCGGGTACGAGAACCAGTACGGGTTGGTGACCGAGGCGGTGCTGCCGAGCGCGGGGTTGCCGAAGATCTGGCCCTGCTTCGCGAACGTGCCCCACAGGAACGGGAACAGCAGCTTGCGCCGCTCCTTCGGATCCTCGTGCCAGTACTTCTGGCGCAGCACCGGCACCGCAGTCCAGTTCTTGTTCTTGTCGTTCAGCAGCGAGGCCTCGGCGCCGGTGAAGATCTCCTGCCAGCGCAGGCCATCGCTGACGATGAACACGACGGTCTCGGTCTTGCGCGGCGCGGCACTGGCGGCGAACGCGGCAGCCAGGGCGCACAGCGCGAACAGCAGCCGGAACGGGGTCTTCATCGGGCACTCTCCTCGGGAATCGGACGGGACGGTGGCGGATCCGGGCACGGCGCCCGACAATGTCCGCCGGCCGCAGCGGAGGATCTTAATGCGACTTTCATTGCGATTGGGGGTCGGCGTGATGCTGGCCGCGGGCCTGCTCGCGGCGGGAGCTGGCTCGACCGCCCCGGCGGCGCCCGCGCTGCGGCTGCAGCCGTGCGGGGCCGAGGGCGCGCGCTGCGGGCGCCTGTCCCGGCCCCTCGATTCGGCCGGCCACGTGCCCGGGCGCCTCGGCATCTACTTCGAGCTCTATCCGGCGACCGGATCCGGCCCCCGGCGGGGCACGCTGGTCGCGACCGAAGGGGGACCCGGCTACGCCGCCACCGCCTCGCGCGAGGCCTACCTCGCCCTCTTCGCGCCGCTGCGCGCCGATCACGACGTCATCTTGATGGACAACCGTGGCACCGGCCGCTCCGGGTTCCTAGACTGCGCGTCGCTCCGTGACGCGCGGCCGCTGACACCGGGGCGCATCGGCCGCTGCGGCGCGCAGCTCGGCCGCCGGGCCGCGCTCTACGGGACCGCCGATGCGGCGGACGACCTCGCGGCGCTCCTCGGCGCGCTTCACACCGGACCGGTGGACCTGTACGGCGACTCCTACGGCACGTTCTTCGCCCAGGTGTTCGCGCTGCGCCACCCGGATGCGCTGCGCTCGCTCGTCCTCGACGGCGCCTACCCGCTCGACGGCCCGGACATCGCTTGGCTGCCGGACTACGCCCCGGCGATGCGCGCCAAGTTCGACCTCGCCTGCGAGCGCGACCCGCGCTGCCGGGCGTTGCCCGGTCACGCGAGCGAGCGGCTCGCCGCGCCGCTCGCGCGCCTGCGCGCCGCAGCGCGCGCCG
>CAISEB010000042.1 GCA_903884235.1 uncultured Pseudomonadota bacterium | reverse complement strand
ACACGGCGAAGCGCGTCGCGCACGGCGAACTGCTCGAGCCTGCGCGTCCGCTTGCGGAAGCGAGCCTCGGCACGCCGGCCGGCGCGCCGACGAACGCGCGCTTCCTGCGCGGCAAGTGGTCGCTGCTGCTCGTCGTCGGCGAGCGGTGCGCCGAGGCCTGCGCGAAGGATCTGGCGACGCTGCGCAACGTGCGCGTCGCGATGGACCGGGAGCGTGACCGCGTGCAGCGCGTGCTGCTCGGCGCCTCGCCCTGCTGCGCGGCGACCGAGGTCAAGGCGGAGCCGGACCTCATCGTCGCCTGGGTGGACTCCGCTGCGGGCCGGACCCTGCTCGAGCCGTTTCCCGCGGTCGCCGAGGCCGGACGCATCTACGTCGTCGACCCGCTCGGCAACCTCGTGATGAGCTACCCCGCGGGCTCCGAGCCGAAGGGCCTGATCAAGGACCTCGAGAAGCTGCTCAGGCTCTCGCACATCGGCTGATCAGCCGAGCGCGAAGTCCACGGCCGCCCGGACGTGCAGCGCGACCGTGTCGAGGAACGGCAGCGCCGGTCGGTCCGCCTGCTGGATCAGCAGCGGGATCTCGGTACAGCCGAGGATCACGCCTTCCGCGCCCGCCAGGGCGAGGCCATCGACGATCGCGAGATAGCGGGCCTTCGACTCGGGCAGGAAGCGCCCGTGGCACAGCTCGTCGAAGATGATCCGGTCGAGGTCATCGCACTCCGCGGCGTCCGGCACCACGATGTCGATCCCGAACCGCCCCCGGTAGCGGCGCTTCAGGAAGTCCTGCGCCATCACGGGCCGGGTGCCGAGCAGGGCGACCCGGCCGAGCCCGCGGGCGCGGATCTCGGCGCCGGTCGCATCGACCACGTGCAGGAACGGGATCGAACGGCCGGCGGTGAACGCGTCGGCGACCCGGTGCAGCGTGTTCGACGCACACAGGAAGGCCGCGCAGCCCGCCTGCTCGAGGACCTCGGCGCGCGCGGCGAGGTCGCGGCCCGCCGCGTCCCAGTCACCGGTCCGGACCCACCGCTCGGCCAGGGCGAAATTCATCGAACTGACAACGACTTCCGCCGTGTTCCAGCCCCCCAGACGGCGGTTCACCTCGGCGTTCAGGAGCCGGTAGTACTCCGCCGTGGCCTGGTTGCTGGCACCACCGATGATTCCGATCCTTTTCACGATAGTCTGTGACGCTTTTTGGCATGGGATTGGTCCCGGAATGCCTATGCTACCGCCCTTGGTTACAGGCGGCGTGGCCCGGTCGCGCGCGCCATTTCGAGATCTGCGAGGGGTATCCCTGTGTCGAGTCCTGAGGCGCATGAACTGGCCGCCGTCGAAGCGGCGATCGAACGGTTTGGCCAGCAGCCGGGTCCGCTGCTGGTCGTGTTGCACGGTGTCCAGGACAGTCTCGGCTACATCCCGACGGCGGGGATCCCGCGCATTGCCGAGGCGCTGCACCTGTCGCGCGCCGAAGTGCATGGCGTCGTGACCTTCTATCACTACTTCCGCACCCACAAGCCCGGACGCCGCGTCGTCCAAGTGTGCCGCGCGGAGGCCTGCCAGGCCCGTGGCGGCGCCGCGCTCGAGGCGCACGCGAAGTCTCGCCTCGGCGTCGACTTCCACGAGACCACCACCGACGGGGCGACCACGCTCGAGGCCGTGTACTGCCTTGGGAACTGTGCGACCGGTCCCGCGGTCCGCATTGATGGGCGCCTGCACGGCGCCGTCACCGCGGAGCGCTTCGATGCGCTGCTGGCCGCCGGGGAGTCGAAGTGATCGTCCGCATCTACGTCCCCAAGGACGCGACCGCGCTCTCGCTCGGCGCCGATGAAGTCGCGCAGGCGTTCGCCGCCGCGCCCGGTGTCGAGATCGTCCGCAACGGTTCGCGCGGCATCCTCTGGCTCGAGCCGCTGGTCGAGGTCGTGACGCCGGCCGGCCGCGTGGGCTACGGCCCCGTCGCCGCCGCCGACGTGCCGGGCATCCTCGCGGCGATCGCGAAGGACGGCGCGCACCCGCTCAACGTCGGCGTCGTCGACGAGCATCCGTGGCTGAAGAGCCAGCAGCGATTGACCTTCGCGCGCGTCGGCATCGTCGATCCCGCCTCGGTCGCGGACTACGTCGCGCACGGCGGCTACGCGGGTCTCGCCAAGGCGCTCGCGATGGCGCCCGCGGACGTGGTCAAGGCGGTCACGGATTCTGGGCTGCGCGGCCGCGGCGGCGCGGCGTTCCCGACCGGCATCAAGTGGAAGACGGTCCACGACCAGGCCGCCTCGCAGAAGTACGTGACCTGCAACGCCGACGAGGGCGACTCGGGCACGTTCGCGGACCGCATGCTGATGGAAGGCGATCCGCTGACCCTCGTCGAGGGCATGACGATCGCCGGCATCGCGGTCGGCGCGACGCAGGGCTACATCTACTGCCGCGTCGAGTACCCCGAGGCGATCGCGGCGCTCCGGATCGCGATCGCGGCCGCGACCGCGGCCGGCTACCTCGGCGGGAACGTCTGCGGCAGCGGCAAGCGCTTCGAGCTCGACGTGCGCGTCGCGGCCGGTGCGTATGTCTGCGGCGAGGAAACCTCGATGCTGGAGAGCCTCGAGGGCAAGCGCGGCGAGGTCCGCGTGCGCCCGCCGTTGCCTGCCATCAAGGGCCTGTTCGGCTGCCCGACGATCGTCAACAACGTGATCTCGCTGGCCTCGGTGCCGGTGATCCTCGCCAGGGGCGCGGACTTCTACAAGAACTACGGCGTCGGCCGCTCGATGGGCACGCTGCCCATGCAGCTCGCCGGCAACCTGAAGCGCGGCGGCCTCGTCGAGCGCGCGTTCGGCGTCACGCTGCGCGAGCTGCTCTATGACTACGGCGGCGGCACCGTGTCCGGGCGGCCGATCAAGGCCGTCCAGGTCGGTGGACCGCTCGGCGCCTACGTGCCGCCGCAGCACTTCGACACGCCGATGGACTACGAGGCGTTCACCGCGGTCGGCGCGCTCGTCGGCCACGGCGGCATCGTCGTATTCGACGACACCGCCGACATGGCGAAGCTCGCGCGCTACGCGTTCGAGTTCTGCGCGATCGAGTCGTGCGGCAAGTGCACGCCGTGCCGCATCGGCTCGACCCGCGGCGCAAACGTCATCGACGGCCTGCTCGCGGGCGATCGCCCGGACGAGCAGCGCCGGCTCCTCGACGATCTCTGCGAGACGATGATCCAGGGCTCCCTCTGCGGCCTCGGCGGCATGACGCCGTTCCCGGTGCAGAGCGCGCTCAAGCACTTCCCGGACGACTTCGCGCCGCGCCACCGGCACTGAACGACCCACCCAGGGACGCAATCGCATGTACTCGATCGACCACACTGACCTCGGCACCCCGCCGTCCACGTCCTCGACGATGGTGAACATCGAGCTGGACGGACGCCCCTTCGCCGTGCCGGATGGCACCTCGGTGATGCGGGCCGCCGCGCTCGCCGGGATCAGCATCCCGAAGCTGTGCGCGACCGACAGCCTGAAGTCCTTCGGCTCCTGCCGCCTGTGCCTCGTCGAGATCGACGGCCGCAAGGGCTACCCGGCGTCGTGCACGACGCTGGTCGCCGATGGCATGAAGGTGCGCACCGAGAGCCCGAAGTTGACGCAGCTCCGGAAGGGCGTGGTCGAGCTGTACGTCTCCGAGCACCCGCTCGAGTGCGACGGCTGCCCGGCCGACAAGCATTGCGAACTGCAGGACATGGCGCAGCTGCACGGCGTGACCGGCAGCCCCTACCTCGCCGGCGACGCCTGCCCGCCGCGCGTCACCGCCGAATCGCGCGCCGTCGCGTTCGAGCCCGATCACTCGAACCCGTACTTCAACTTCAACCCCGAGCTCTGCATCGTCTGCTCGCGCTGCGTGCGCGCCTGTGACGAGACCCAGGGCACGCTGGCACTGACCATCCAGGGCCGCGGACTCGCCTCGCAGGTGGCCGCGAGCGCCGCGGAGCCGTTCGTCGAGTCCGAGTGCGTCTCCTGCGGCGCGTGCGTCGAGGCCTGCCCGACCGCGGCGCTGTCGGAGAAGTCGCTGCTCACGGCGCCCGCGCCGGTGCAGGCGGTGACCACGACCTGTGCCTACTGCGGCGTCGGCTGCTCGCTGAAGGCCGAGGTCGCGGACGGCAAGGTGGCGCGCATGGTGCCGAACCGTGCCGGCCACGCGAACCAGGGTCATGCGTGCGTGAAGGGCCGCTTCGCCTACGGCTACGCGACGCATGCCGACCGCATCACGACGCCGATGATCCGCGCCACGCTCTCGGATCCGTGGCGCGAGGTCGGCTGGGACGAGGCGATCGGCCACGCCGCGCGCGAGTTCAAGCGCATCCAGGCCAAGTACGGCAAGGGCGCGGTCGGTGGCATCACCTCCTCGCGCTGCACCAACGAGGAGACCTTCCTCGTCCAGAAGCTGATCCGCGCCGCGTTCGGCAACAACAACGTCGACACCTGCGCGCGCGTGTGCCATTCGCCGACCGGCTACGGCCTCAAGCAGACGCTCGGCGAGTCCGCGGGCACCCAGGCGTTCACCTCGGTGATGAAGTCCGATGTCGTGATTCTGATGGGCGCGAATCCGACCGAAGGCCATCCGGTGTTCGCCTCGCAGCTGAAGCGCGCGCTGCGCGCCGGCACGAAGCTGATCGTCATCGACCCGCGCAAGATCGCCCTGGTCGACAGCCCGCACGTCGTCGCCGCGCACCACCTGCAGCTGCGCCCCGGCACCAACGTCGCGATGATCAATGCGCTCGCGCACGTTGTCGTCACCGAAGGCCTCGTCCGGGAGGACTTCGTCGCGGCGCGCTGCGAGATGCCCTCGTTCGACAAGTGGCGCGCGTTCGTCGCGGACAAGCGCAACTCGCCGGAGGCCATGGAGGCCGTGACCGGCGTGGCCGCGGACGTCGTGCGCGCCGCCGCGCGCCTGTACGCGTCGGTGCCGAACGGCGCGATCTACTACGGCCTCGGCGTCACCGAGCACAGCCAGGGCAGCACGACCGTGCTCGGCATCGCGAACCTCGCGATGGCGACCGGCAACGTCGGCCGCGAGGGCGTGGGCGTGAACCCGCTGCGCGGCCAGAACAACGTGCAGGGCTCGTGCGACATGGGCTCGTTCCCGCACGAGCTGCCGGGCTACCGCCACGTCTCCGACCCGGTGGTGCGCGCCACGTTCGAGAAGGCGTGGGGCGTCACCCTCGACAACGAGGCGGGCCTGCGCATCCCGAACATGTTCGAGGCGGCGCTCGACGGCTCGTTCCGCGGCATGTACATCCAGGGCGAGGACCTCGCGCAGTCGGACCCGAACACGCAGCACGTGGTCGCCGCGCTGACCGCGCTCGAGTGCCTGGTGGTGCAGGACATCTTCATGTGCGAGACCGCGAAGTTCGCGCACGTGCTGCTGCCGGGCTCCTCGTTCCTCGAGAAGGACGGCACGTTCACGAACGCCGAGCGTCGCATCTCGCGCGTCCGCAAGGTCATGGAGCCGCTGCCGGGCCTCGCCGACTGGGAAGTCACGATGCGCCTCGCCAACGCGCTCGGCTACCCGATGCACTACGACCATCCGTCGCAGATCATGGACGAGATCGCGAGCCTGATGCCGACGTTCACCGGCGTCAGCTACGAGAAGCTCGATCGCCTCGGCTCCATCCAGTGGCCGTGCAACGACGAGGCCCCGGAAGGCACGCCGACCATGCACATCGACGCGTTCGTGCGCGGCAAGGGCAAGTTCTTCGTCACCGAGTACGTCGCGACGCGCGAGCGCTCCACCTCGCGCTTCCCGCTGCTGCTGACGACCGGGCGCGTGCTGTCGCAGTACAACGTCGGCGCGCAGACGCGCCGCACGTCCAACAACGTCTGGCACAGCGAGGATCGCGTCGAGATCCACCCGCACGACGCCGAGACGCGCGGCATCGCCGACGGCGACTGGATCGGCATCACGAGCCGCGCCGGCGAGACGGTGCTGCGCGCGACGGTGACCGACAAGGTGCAGCCGGGCGTGATCTACACGACGTTCCACTTCCCGGAGTCGGGCGCGAACGTCGTCACCACCGACAACTCGGACTGGGCGACCAACTGCCCCGAGTACAAGGTCACGGCGGTCGAGGTGGTGAAGGTCGACAAGCCGCTCGACTGGCAGATCCGCTTCCGGCAGAACCGCGAGACGCGGCTGCCCTCGCGGCACACGACGCCCGCGGCCGTCTGACGGTCTGGGCAGAGACGGGAGACACTCGATGCACGCCGACACCCTGGTGCGGATGGTCAACGACATCAGCGAGTTCTTCGCCCCGGCGAACCCGGAGGCGGAAGCCGCGGTCGAGGTCGCCGGCCACATCACGCGCAGCTGGGATCCGCGGATGCGCCGCCAGATCGTCGAGATCTGGCAGGCCGGGCACGCCGACTTCAGCCCGGTCGGCCGGGCCGCGGTCGAGATTCTCGCCGCCGCGGCGGCCAGGAAGGCGGGGTAGCGTCCCCGCCCGGAATCCGCAACACTGCCGACCCGCCCCTCCGGGCGGCTGACGGACCGTTGCCTTGCAGTACTCGACCTCCCTGACCTGGTTCCGCCGCGCGGCGCGCCTCGGCGCGCTGTTCGCGCTGATCGTCGTCGTGGTCGGCGCCTGGGTCCGGCTCACCGACGCGGGCCTTGGCTGCCCGGACTGGCCGGGCTGCTACGGGCACGTGCACCCCTCGCAGGTGGCGGCGGTCGATGCGACCGGTGCCTACGCGGGCCGGCCGTTCGAGTACCAGAAGGCGATGCACGAGATGGTGCACCGCTACATCGCCGGCGCCCTCGGGCTCGTGATCCTGGGGCTCGCGATCTACTCCGTCTGGAACCGGCGCGACCCGGCCCAGCCCCGGATCCTGCCCCTCGTCCTGGTCGGCGTCGTCGGCCTGCAGGGGGCGCTCGGCGCGTTCACGGTGACCCTGCTGCTGAAGCCGCTGATCGTCACGCTGCACCTCGCCGGCGGCCTCACGACGCTCGGCCTGCTGTGGTGGCTGTCGCTGGCCCCGACCCGGCGCGACGTCAAGGCGGCGGAACGGCCCGTGCGGCGCCTCGCGCTGGTCGCCTTCGCCGCGCTCGGCTGCCAGATCCTGCTCGGCGGCTGGACCTCGACCAACTACGCCGCGGTCGCCTGCCCGGACTTCCCGACCTGCCAGGGCACCCTGTGGCCCCGGACGGACTTCGGCAACGCGTTCGTGCTGTCCCACGGCCCGGGCGTGGACTACGCCGGTGGCGTGCTCGGGCAGCCGGCTCGCACCGCCATCCAGGTCACGCACCGCCTCGGGGCGCTCGTCGCCGGGACCCTGCTGCTGCTGCTCTCGCTCGGCGCGTTCCGCCGCGCCCAGAACGGCGGCGTCAGGCTCGCCGCGGTCGTCCTCGCCGGCGCTGTCGGGCTGCAGTGGCTGATCGGCATGAACCTCATCTGGCAGGGGTTCCCGCTGTGGCTCGGCACCGGCCACAACCTCGGTGCCGCCCTGCTGCTGCTCGCGACGCTGTCGCTGCTGCGCCAGCTGTGGCCCGCGCCAAGCGTGATCCGGTTCTCGAGCGCCGACGGCCGGCGCAGCGTGTCCCGCCCGCCCCGCTGAGGGAGCCCAAGGCCGGCTTCGTGGTAGGCTGCGCCCCCCGCCGCACTGCCACGGCGCGTCCCGCCCCCGATCGCCCCGCCCGCCATGGCCACGAGCCCCGCCACCCCGCCGCTGTCGACCGCCGCGCCACTCTGGCGCGAGTACCTCGAGCTGACGAAGCCCAAGGTCGTGCTATTGATCGCATTCACCTCGATCGTCGGCACGCTGCTCTCGGTGCCCGGCCTGCCGCCGCTCAGGGCACTCGTGCTCGGCACGCTCGGCATCTGGCTCGCCGCCTCATCGGCCGCCGCGATCAACCATGTCATCGACCAGCGCATCGACTCGGAGATGGCGCGCACGCGCCATCGCCCGCTGCCCACGGGCACGGTGACCGATTCGCAGGCAGTAGCGTTCGCGCTCGTGCTCGCGACGCTGGCGATGGTGATGCTGGCGGTGTTCGTGAACCCGCTGACCGCGATGCTGACCTTCGTCAGCCTCATCGGCTACGCGATCGTCTACACCGTGTGGCTGAAGCGCGCGACGCCGCAGAACATCGTGATCGGCGGTGCCGCCGGCGCCGCGCCGCCCGTGCTCGGCTGGGCGGCGGTCACCAACACGGTCGATCCGAACGCGCTGATCCTGTTCCTGATCATCTTCGCCTGGACGCCGCCGCACTTCTGGGCGCTGGCGATCGCGCGTCGCGACGAGTACGCGAAGATCGGCATGCCGATGCTGCCCGTGGCGTACGGCGTCGAGCTCACGCGCCTGCACATCCTGCTGTACACGGTGATCCTCGCGCTCGTCACGGTACTGCCATGGCTGACGGGCCTGTGTGGTCTGATCTACGTCGGTGCCGCGCTCGTGCTCGACGTGATGTTCCTGCGCCTCGCCTGGCAGCTGTATCGCAAGCCCCGCGCGGACCTGCCGATGCGTACGTTCCGCTGGTCGATCTCGTACCTGATGTACCTGTTCGCGGCGCTGCTGATCGATCACTACGTGCACATCCGGATCTGATCCGGGGCACACCGCGCCTCAGCGCCGGGCCACCGCTGCATCCGAGACGAACGGGTTCGAGCGCCGCTCGGCGCCGAACGTCGAGGTCGGACCGTGCCCCGGCAGGAATTGCACGTCGTCACCGAGCGTGAACAGCTTGCCGCGGATCGAGGCGATGAGATCCGCGTGGTTGCCGCGCGGGAAGTCGGTGCGGCCGATCGAGCCCTGGAAGATCACGTCGCCGACCACCGCGAACCGGCTCGGTGCGTGATAGAAGACGACGTGCCCGGGCGTGTGGCCCGGGCAGTGGATCACCTCGAGCTCGAGGCCGCCGACCGTGACGCGATCGCCGTCGCCGAGCCAGCGCGTCGGCGTGAACGCGCCCTCGCTCGGGATGCCGTAGGCCTTGCCCTGGGCCGCGAGCTCGTCGATCAGGAACTGGTCCCCGGGATGCGGGCCCTCGATCGGCAGGCCGGTGCGCCGCGCGAGCTCGAGCGTCGCGCCGGCATGGTCGATGTGCGCGTGCGTCAGCAGGATCTTCTCGAGCGTGATGCCCTCGCGCGCAGCGAACGCGAGCAGCCCGTCGACCTCGCCACCCGGGTCGATGATCGCGCCATGCATGTTGGCGGCGTTCCACACGAGCGAGCAGTTCTGCTGGAACGGCGTCACCGGGATCACGGCGACGCGCAGGGCGGGAGCGGGGGGTGCTGGGGCTTGGCTCATCGCGGCACCATGCCAGAAGCGGCGTTCAGGCAGAAGCTTTCGGTTCGCCGAACAGCGAGCGCAGCCGCGGCAGCACGGTCGAGACCAGCGGCCACAGCGCGAGCGCCTTGACCGCGATCGCGAGGATGCGGCGCGGGCGTCCGACGACGACGAGCACGGCGGCGCCGATGAGCAGCGCGCGCGCCGTGCCGGAGCGCGCCACGGCGACGAGGCGATCAGCGGCGCTAAATCGCCTGCTGAGAGCGAAGGCGTCGGCGCCGAGCGCCTGGCGCAGCCTGCCGCTCTGCTCGCCGAGCTCACGACGGCGTGCGGCGAGCGCGATCAGCCGCGCGCTCATGGCCGCTCCCCGCGCAGCGACGCCGCGTCGCGCCGGAGCTCCTCGGTGGTCGCGGCGAAGAACCGCGGGCGCTGCGCGAGCAGGCGGCGGACCGCGGCGAACGCGAGCACCGCGACCAGCGCGAACGACCCCGTGACGATGCCGGCCGCCAGCAGGCGGTGGGAGTCCCAGAATGCGATCACGATGGTCAGGGCGAACAGCAGCACCGTCAGCGACGCGAAGAAGATCGCGCCGATCGACCACAGCAGCACCTGGCTTGCGTACTCGAGCTGCTCCTCGAGTTCGGTCGAGGCGAGCTCGAGCCGCGTGCGCGCGAGCGCGAGCAGCGTCGCCGACATGCGCCCGAGCGACGCGAACAGGCCGCTCTCCGGCGCCTCGGCGTTCACTCGGACCGCCGGTTGAGCAGCACGCCGATCACGAGGCCGATGGCCGCGGCGATGCCGAGCGACTGCAGCGGGTGCTCGCGGACCCAGTGGCCAGCGCCGTCGGCGAACGCGCGCGCCTCGTCGCCGAGTTCGTGCTCGAGCTCCTTGAGGCGCGAGCGCGCGTGCTCGACCGAACTCGTGGCGCGCTCGCGCGCCGCCTGGGCACGCTCGCCCGCCTCGTGCGCAGTCGCCTGCAGCAGGGCCTCGGCATCGGCGACGACGGCCTTGAGGTCGTCGATCAGCTGGCGCGTGGACGGGTCACTCATGGCAGGCTCCAAATCCGCGGGAGGAGCCCCGATGGTACGCCCGGGGACAGAGCACGGCATCGGGGGATCTCGCCGCCTCAGCGCCGGGGCTGTGCCGCGAGCCATGCACCCAGCAGCGCGGCCGCGCGCGCCACCTCCGCGCGCGACACCGCGAATGACAGGCGGATCGCGCCGTGGCCGCCGAGCGGGTCGAAATCGAGGCCCGGCGCGGTCGCGAGGCCCGTCTCCTCGAGCAGTCGCAGGCAGAACGCGAGGCTGTCGCGGGTCAGGTGCGACACGTCGACGTAGAGGTAGAACGCCCCCTCCGGAACCGCGACGTCCGGGATCCCGGCCGCAGCCAGCGCACTGACAAGCAGGTCGCGATTGTGCTTGTAGTCCGCGACGCGCGCGTCGAGCTCCGTCGGATCGTCGAAGGCGGCGAGCGCCGCGTACTGCGCGATCGTCGAGGGCGTCAGGAAGCAGTTGATCACGTAGGACGACAGCCGCGCGGCGAGTGCCTCGGGCACGACCATCCAGCCGAGGCGCCAGCCGGGCATTCGATACAGCTTCGAGAAACTGTTGATGACGATCGCATCGGGATCGATCTCGAGGGCGCTCACGGCGCGCTCGCCATACGTGACGCCGTGGTAGATCTCGTCGGAGATGAGCGTGATGTGGCGCGCGCGGCAATGGCCGATGAGCGCGCCGAGCGCGTCGCGCCCGAGCATCGCGCCGGTGGGGTTCGCGGGGCTCGCGACGACGACGCCGTGCAGCGGTCCCGGCACCGCGGCCAGCTCGTCGAGGGTGAGCCGATAGCCGCCGCTCGCGGCGAGCGGGACCTCGACCGCTTCGCGGCCGAGCGCACGCAGCGCGTTGCGATAGGCCGGGTAGCCCGGGCGGCCGACGGCAATCCGGTCGCCCGGATGGAACAGCGCCGCGAACGCGGCGACGAGGCCGGCGCTCGCGCCCGCCGTCAGCTGGATGCGCTCGGCCGGCACCGTGACGCCATAGGCATCCCGGTAGTGGCGGCTGATGCGCTCGGCAAGGTCGCGCGATTCGACGTAGCCGATCGGGTCGAGCTCGAGCGCGCGCGCGGCCGCGGCGCGCGCGCCGGCAGGCGTGCCGGCGGTCGGCTGGCCGAAGTGCATCGGGATGATCTCCCGGCCCTGCGCGCGCAGGTCGGCGGCGCGGCGCGCGATGCGCCCGGCGTAGAACGGGGCCACCTCGACGCCCCGCACGGGATGTGTCGGGATCGGATCGCGGGATGGGTCCATGGCGGCTCGCGGCGCTGGCGGGGACCCGATGCTATGCGACGCGTGCGGTCCCGGCCAGTGGCCGCGACCTGCTATCGTCGCGGGCCTGCGATCGGAGCCGACCATGACCCTGAACCTGGACCGGACCGCGGTGCTCGCCCTCAACGCCGCGAACGTGACCGAAACCGCGCCGCTCGATGGTGCCGAGCTCGAGGCGCTGCTCGAGGAGGCGTTCCACGTCGGCCTGCGCGACGATGGCCGCACGGCCGTGCTGGTCGCGTTCGACCAGGATGCCGACTACGCCAGCCCGAACTTCATCTGGTTCCGCGAGCGCTACCCGCGCTTCGCCTACGTCGACCGGATCATCGTCTCCGCCGCGGCGCGCGGCCAGGGCCATGCGCGCTCGCTCTATGAGGAGCTGTTCGCGGCCGCCAGGGCCGCGGGCCACGACGTCGTCACGTGCGAGATCAACATGGAGCCGCCCAATCCGGGATCGGACGCGTTCCATGCGGCGCTCGGCTTCATGGAGGTGGGGGATGCGTGGCTTGGGGACAGTGGCAAGCGCGTGCGCTATCTCGTGCGTCGCCTCGAGGGCGACGCCGCGCGGTGACGGGCGCGGGGCCCGCCACCGCGCAGGATCTCACTCGACGTCGAACTTGACGCCCTGCGCGAGCGGCAGCGTCGCGGAGTAGTTCACCGTCTGCGTCTGGCGGCGCATGTACGCCTTCCAGGCGTCGGAGCCCGACTCGCGGCCACCACCGGTCTCCTTCTCGCCACCGAACGCACCGCCGATCTCGGCGCCGCTCGGGCCGATGTTGATGTTGGCGATGCCGCAGTCGCTGCCCTCGGCCGACAGGAACACCTCGGCCTCCGACAGGTTCTGCGTGATCAGCGACGAGGACAGGCCCTGGGCGACGCCGTTGTTGGCGGCAATGGCCTCCTCGATCGTCGAGTAGCGGAACACGTACAGGATCGGCGCGAACGTCTCCTGCTGCGAGACCGCGATCGGAGCGGCGAGCTCGACCAGCGCCGGTCGCACGTAGTAGCCGCCATCGAGCCCGGCGGGTGCCACGCGCTCGCCATAGTGGATCGTGCCGCCGGCGGCACGCGCGGATGCGAGCGCCGCCTGCATCGCCTCGAACGCGGCGCGATCGACCAGCGGGCCCACCAGCGTGCCGGGCTCGGCCGGATGGCCGACGGGCAGGCTGCCGTAGGCGCGCTTCAGCCGCGCCACGATCGCGTCATACCGCGACTCGTGCACGAACAGGCGCCTGAGCGTCGTGCAGCGCTGGCCGGCGGTCCCGGCCGCGGCGAACGTGATCGCGCGCACCGCGAGATCCTCGCCCGCCGTCGGCGCGACGATCATGCCGTTGTTGCCGCCGAGCTCGAGCAGCGAGCGGCCGAAGCGGCCGGCGACCGTGACCGCGACTTCGCGGCCCATGCGGGTGCTGCCGGTCGCGGAGACCAGCGGCACGCGCGTGTCCGCGGCGAGCCACTCGCCGACGGCGCGCTCGCCCTGCAGGAGCGTCGACAGGCCGGCGGGCGCATCGGCGAAGTCCCGCAGCACCGATTCCAGCACCGCATGCAGCGCGCGCGCGGTGAGCGGCGTCTTCTCGGACGGCTTCCACAGCACGCTGTCGCCGCAGACGAGTGCGAGCGCCGCGTTCCAGCACCACACGGCCATCGGGAAGTTGAACGCGGTGACGATGCCGACCGGGCCGAGCGGATGCCAGCGCTCGAGCATGTGGTGGTGCTTGCGCTCGGAGGCGATCGTCAGGCCATACAGCTGGCGCGACAGCCCGACCGCGAAGTCGCAGATGTCGATGACTTCCTGCACTTCGCCGAGCGCTTCGCTGGTGATCTTGCCGACCTCGAGCGTGATGACCTCGGCGAGCGCCGGCTTGTGGCGCCGCACGGCCTCGCCGAACAGGCGCACCAGTTCGCCGCGGCGCGGCGCCGGGACGCTGCGCCAGGCGGCGAACGCCACGGTGGATCGTGCCACCGCCGCGTCGTAGTCGGCCCGCGAGGTGCGCGAGACGCGCCCGAGCACGTGGCCATCGATCGGCGAGCGACTCTCGATCTCGCCGGCGACGAGCGTCGCGAGGTCGAAGCCGACCTCGCGCAGGCTACCGAGCGCGCTCACGAGGCGGCCCGGAGCAGCGCCGCCTCGGCGGCGGTCGTGCCGTTGTCGGCGTAGGAGCGACCGAAGCGGTTGGCGAGGAACTCGTCGAGGCGGATGTCCTCCTGCTTCACGAAGCCACGCTGCGGCAGGCGACCGGCGACCAGCAGGTCGAGGACGGCGCACACGGACGAGGCGGTGGTCGTCTGGATCGCGGTCCACTCGCGGCCGGCGAGTACCTGCGGGTAGACGCTGTGGGCGTACGACTCCTGCCAGGTGCGGCCATTGCGCTGGCCGGTCGCGGTCACGAAGATCACGACGACGTCCTGGCGCGTGCCGGGGATCGCGTACTCGAGGACCTCGGCGAGCATCGCCGGGCGCTCGGCGAGGCGCAGGTCCTGCAGCAACAGCTTCATCACGTCGCGGTGGCCCGGGTAGCGGATCGTGCGGTAGTTGAGGTTGCGCACCTTGCCGGACAGCGTCTCGCACAGCGTGCCGAGGCCACCCGAGGTGTTGAACGCCTCGTACTGCACGCCGTCGAGCGCGAAGTGCTCGAGCTCCTCGAGCGGCGGCACGTTCGCGGGCCGGCCGCCGACGATCGCCTCGCACGGCTGGCAGTACTCGTTGATGACGCCGGCGGTGCTCCAGGTGAGGTTGTAGCCGAGGGCGTTCGAGGGGAACTGCGGCAGCGCGCCGACGCGCATGCGCAGCGTGTCGAGCTTCTCGAAGCGGCGCGCGAGATCCATGCCGACGATCGAGATGAAGCCCGGCGCGAGGCCGCACTGCGGGATCAGCGCGTGCGTGGCCGTCTTCGCCAGTTCCTTGACCGTCTGCGTCGTCTTCACGTCCTCGGTCAGGTCGAGGTAGTGGATGCGCGCCTCGTGGGCCGCCTCGGCGATCGCCGCGGTGACCGAGTAGGGGGCGGCGCTGACGACCGCGAAGCGGCCCTGCATCGCCGCGAGCAGCGCCGGGCGGTCGGTGGCCGAGACGTGGGCCGTCGACAGGCCCGGGCGCACCGCGATCGAGGCGAGCGCGTCCGCCGAGGCGTCGGCGACGGTCACCTGGTAGTTGCCGGTGCTGACCAGCAGCTCGGCAATCATCGACCCGATGTGGCCGGCGCCGGCCACGAGGATGTTCTTCACGGGAGGTCCCCCCTGTCCAAAATGGCCGCCAGTGTGGCGTCCGTGATCGTTGATTTGAAGGGCAAAACTAACGACAATGACGGAATCATTCGTCATTTCGACGAATCAGGGGCGCGAATTGACGAACGAGGACGCTGATGGGCCGCTGCTCGCGCTGCTGCGGGAGAACGCCCGGATGTCGACCGCCGCACTCGCCCGCCGCCTCGGCGTCGCCCGCTCGACGGTGCAGAGCCGGCTCGAGCGGCTGGAGCGCACCGGGGCGATCCGCGGCTACACGGTGGAGCTCGGACCGGCGCTTCGGGCCCGGCTCGTCCAGGCGCACGCGATGATCTCGGTGGACCCGCCGCAGCAGTCGGCGGTGGAGCGCAAGCTGCGCTCGATGCCGGCGGTGACGATGCTGCTCACCGTCAGCGGCGCCTACGACCTGATCGCGATGCTCGGCGCCGAGTCGACCGAGGCCCTCGACGCCGCGCTCGACGAGCTCAGGGCCTGCCCGGGGGTGAAGTCGACCACGACCTCGATCGTCCTGTCGCGGCGCTTCGAGCGGTAGCGCTCAGTCCGGGAGCCGGCGCGGCAGGAAGATCTCGGCCAGCATGCAGCGGATGCCGCCGCCGCCGACGTGCTCGATGGTCTCGACGCCGCAGAGCACGGGCCGTGCGTGCTGCTCGAGCAGCAGGCGCTGCGCGCGGGTCAGGCTCGCCCAGGCGCGGCGCGACAGCGCGACCAGCGGCCCCTGGGCGCCGCCGTCGAGGAACAGCACGTTGCCGGCGAATTCGGCGACCTGCGCGGCGCTGATGTCGAGCAGCTGCTTGTCGCTCTGGTCGAGAGCATCGAACACGCGCCGGAGGCCCGCGCCCGGCGCGATCATGCTGCTGGCCAGCACTGCGATCGAGGGGCCGACCGACATCAGCACGTTGGTGTGGTAGATCTCGCGGCCTGCCTCGTCGTGGGCGTCGAACAGCACCGGGTCGTAGCCGAGTTCGGCACAGGCGGCCTCGACCGCGGGGGCATGGGTGCGTGCCGAGCGGGAGGCGTAGGCCAGTCGCGCCTCGCGGTCGAAGACGAGGCTGCCGGTGCCCTCGACGATCTCGCCGCGCATCTCGAGGGAGGTGAGGTCCACCGTCCGGTCGAGTCGCCAGCCGCGCTCGCGGGCGAGCGCGGCGAGCAGCTCCGGGCGCCGTTCGCGACGGCGATTCGGCACGGCCATCGGATAGAGCACGACGCGCCCGTCGGCGTGGGTCGAGAACCAGTTGTTCGGGAACAGCGCGTCCGGCGTCTCGGCGGCGGCGTCCGCGGCAGCGACGACGACGTCGACGCCGGCGCCCGCGAGCGCCTCGGCGGCGGCATCGAACTCCGCCTGGGCGGCGGCGAGCACCGCGCCGGCCGAGGCCTGCACGACGTGCTGGAACGCGTTGGTCGCGAGCGTCTCCGGGTTTGCATAGAACGTCGCCGGCCGGACCATCAGCACGGTCCGGGCGCACTGCGGCTCGGGTCTGCGGCGCGCCCGCTCGGCGGCCGCGCTCATCGGCAACCTGCGTCGGTCGGCATCGCGGGGATCCTGGACTGCATCCTGACTCCTGCTCGGGGGCCAGTGCCTGCCCCGCAAACCGCCGATCATAGCCAAAACGCCCCCCCACCCCGAAAGCCCCATGAGTCGTGCGTCCGTACGATTGTTGCGTTACCGTGACGGAGTGATGACCATGGAGGTATGTCCCATGCGGACCCTGCAGCAACGGATTTTTGCTGGAATCCTGTGTTTCTTCGCGCTCGCGCTGGCCGGATGCGGCGGCGGCGGCGGCGGCGGTTCGGGCGGCGGCGTCGTCACGGGCCCCCCGGCGGACCCCGTCTACACGGCCGGCAAGTTCGATCCACCGGCGAACTTCGCGAACTACTGCGCCGCGCCGCGCACCGGCACGGACTCGGTGACCGGGCTTGCGTACCCCGACAAGCTCGGCTCGATCGTCTGGGAAAACAACTGGATCCGCGCCTGGAGCAAGGCCTATTACCTCTGGTACGGCGAGCTACCGGATCTCAACCCGGCCTCGAGCGCGACCACGGCGGCGTACTTCAATTTGATGAAGACCACCGCGGTCACCGCCTCCGGGACGGCCAAGGACAAGTTCCACTTCACCTACGACACCGCGACGTGGGAGGCCTTCTCCACCGCGGGCGCGCAGCTCGGGTACGGCGCGAACTGGGCCTTCATCGCGGTGACGCCGCCCCGCAAGCTCGTCGTCGCCTACGTCGATCCCAACACGCCGGCGACGACCGCGAACCTCGCCCGCGGCGCGTCCGTGCTGCAGATCGACGGCGTCGACCTCGTCAACGCCAACACGCAGGCCGCGGTCGACCAGCTGAACGCGGCGCTGAGCCCGACGCACGTGGGCGAGCAGCACGCCTTCCTCGTGCAGGACCTCAATGGCACCCAGCGGACCGTGACGATGGCCGCGGCGAATGTCACCTCGACGCCCGTGCAGAACGTCTCGACGCTGCCGGTCGCCGGCGGCACGGTCGGCTACATCCAGTTCAACGACCACATCGCGACCGCGGAGGCCGGGCTCATCAACGCGATCAACACGCTCGCGACCGCCGGCGTCACCGATCTCGTGCTCGACATGCGCTACAACGGTGGCGGCTACCTGGATATCGCCAGCGAAGCGGCGTTCATGATCGCGGGCGCATCGCAGACGAACGGCAAGACGTTCGAGATGCTGGCGTTCAACGACAAGTACCCGACCACGGACCCGATCACCGGCGCCGCGATCACGCCGACGCCGTTCTACTCGACCACCCACGTCGCGAGCTCCGGGACCGCGCTGCCGTCGCTGAACCTGACGCGCGTGTTCGTCATCACCGGCGCCGACACCTGTTCGGCGAGCGAATCGGTGATCAACAGCCTGAACGGCATCGGCGTCACGGTGGTGCTGATCGGTGGCCAGACCTGCGGCAAGCCGTACGGCTTCTATCCCCAGGACAACTGCGGCACGACCTACTTCACGATCCAGTTCAAGGGCGTGAACGCCGTCGGGTTCGGCGATTACACCGACGGCTTCATCCCGGCGAACGCGACCAGCCTCAATGGCGGAGTCCCGCTGCCCGGATGCGCGGTCGCGGACGACTTCACGCACGCGCTCGGCGACCCGACCGAGGGGCGTCTCGCCGCCGCGCTACAATACGCGACGACGGGCACGTGCCCGGCGGCCACGGCGCTCTCCTCGCCTGCGCTCGCGGCGCACGTGATGAAGCCTGTCTGGCTGATGAACCGGATCCTGAGCCGGCCGCACTGACGCCGGCGCGGGCAGCACGCGGAGACCGCATGGCGTACGACCCGACTAACATCTTCGCGCGCATCGTCCGTGGCGAGATCCCCTGCGTCCGCGTCTACGAGGACGCGGACACGCTCGCCTTCATGGACCTGATGCCGCAGAGCGAGGGCCACACGCTCGTGATCCCGAAGGTGGCTGGGGAGAACCTGTTCGACACGCCGCCGGGTTCCGTCGCGGCGGCGATCCTCTCGACGCAGCGCGTGGCGCGGGCGGTCAAGGCGGCGTTCTCGCCGCCGGGCCTGATCGTCACGCAGTTCAACGGGCCGGCCGCGGGCCAGACCGTGTTCCACCTGCACTTCCACGTGATCCCGGTGTACTCGGCGGGCGGCCTCAGGCTGCATGCGCGCGAGAAGGCGGATGCCGCGACGCTCGAAGCGCATGCGGCCCGCATCCGGGCCGCCCTCGAGGGCGGCGCCTGAGGCGGGGCTTCATCCGAAACTCATCCGCGCGTCACGGTTCCGTCATGTCGGTGCAGGTATCCTTACAACATGGCCCTCGATACAGACGTGCAGGCCTTCCCTCCCCACCTCGCCCAGCCGGCGGCGAACGATCCCGCGACGCTGGAAATCCGCTGGGCCCGGGCGCACCGGCGACTCTCGGTGGAACTCGCCGACTACCGTGATCTGCGTGGCTGGGCGGCGCCGGGTGATCCGGTGTGGCTGGCCGCGCAACTGCGGGTGGCCGAAGCGCGCCGACGCTGCCACGAACTCGCCGAGGAACTCGAGGGTCTGCTCGAACTGCTCGACTGACGGTGCATCTGCGGCCCGGGCGCGCCGCCCGCGCGCCCAATCCGGCCGCTCGCCCGTGCCGCCGCCACCCTGCGGTCTGCTAGGGTCGCCGCCCGAACTGCACGGCGACGGTGCCATGCCCGCAACTTCGCCGATGTCCGCTGCCGTGCCGCTGCGCCTGCAGCGCGGATTCGCATTTGCGTGGCTGTCGCTGCTCGGCGCGTGCGCCGCCGCCCCCGTGGCCGCGCCGCCACCGGCGGCCCCGCCGGCGACGAGCGTGGGCGCCGACGCCGACGCGCACGGCTGCAGGGCCTCGGCGGGATATGAGTGGTGCGCGAAGACCGGGGCGTGCGAACGCCCGTGGGAACTGGTCGCACGCGAAGGGATCGACCACAGCGCCTCGCAGGTCGCGGCGTGGTGTGCCGCCCCGCGCTAGCGGCTCAGGCGTTGCCGAACACGTAGTCGAGCGCGATGCCCGCGAACACCACGAGGCCGAACCACTGGTTGTTGATGAAGGCCTTGAAGCAGTCCGCGCGCTCGCGCTTGCGGATCAGCCACTGCTGGTAGATGAAGAACACCGCGCCCGCGGCGAGCCCCGCGTGGAACCAGTGGCCGAGCGAGGCCTGCCGTCCGGCGAGCCACAGCGCGTACACCACCATCGCCTGCAGCGCGCCGAGCACGAAGCGATCCGCGTCGCCGAAGGTGATCGCCGCCGAGCGGATGCCGAGCTTGAGATCGTCGTCGCGGTCGACCATCGCGTACATCGTGTCGTACACGACCGACCACAGCACGCCGGCCGCGAACAGCAGCCAGGCGAGGCGCGGGATCTCGTGCGCCTGCGCGGCGTACGCCATCGGCACCGACCAGGAGAACGCGGCGCCCAGCCACAGCTGCGGCAGCGGGAAGAAGCGCTTCAGGAACGGATAGACGATCACGAGGCCGGCGCCGATCCACGCGAGCTTGATCGTCAGCGGATCGAGCGTCAGCACGAGTCCGAACGAGACGAGCGAGAGGATCACCCAGATCGCGATGGCCTCGGCCGACGAGACGCGCCCGGCCGCGACCGGCCGCTGGCCGGTGCGCTCGACGTGCGGGTCGTAGCGCCGGTCCGCGAAGTCGTTGATCGCGCACCCAGCCGAGCGCATCAGCACGGTGCCGAGCATGAACACGACGAACACGTGCTCGTCGGGCCGGCCGCGACCGGCCAGCCACAGCGCCCACAGCGTCGGCCACATCAGCAGCCAGATGCCGACCGGCCGGTCGAGGCGCACCAGG
The DNA here is from genome assembly GCA_903884235.1 of uncultured Pseudomonadota bacterium. Classification (GTDB taxonomy): domain Bacteria; phylum Pseudomonadota; class Gammaproteobacteria; order Steroidobacterales; family Steroidobacteraceae; genus CAIKZZ01. The sequence goes on along the minus strand of CAISEB010000042.1, from coordinate 19,616 downwards.
CGTACGTAGTCGAGCAGGCGGTCGCCCGTCGCCGAGGCCTTCAGCACTGCGTCGTGCCCGGCAGGAACGCCTCCTGCACCAGCAGCCGGCGCCCGGCGAGGGCGAACCACGAGCGCCGTGCCCAGACGACGTCGCCGCGCGTCGCGCTGCGCGCGAGAGCCTGACCGGCGAGCGGGTGGGACTCGGGCAGCGGCGCGAACTCGAACGGCCCGCGCACGAGGTCCTTGCATGCGGCGAGCGTCGCGCCGAGCGAACTGTCACCCAGCTCCGCGAGCCACGGGTGCGCCTCGAGCGTGTGGTCGGGGATCAGCGTCTCGGCGTACACCCAGGTGCGCCCCGCCGAATTGAGCTCGACGCGGCGCGCGAAGCAGCTCGCGGCCGGCGCCTCGAGGAGGGCCTGCTGCTCGCCGTTCAGGAACGCGATGCGCTCCTCGACGACACGCACGGCGACCGGCACGCCGCTCGCGGCCTGGATGCGATCGGTCAGCAGCCCAGGCTCGCCGAGCCAGCTGGCGAGCGGGGCGGGCAGCCGCCCGGCGAGGTGCTCGCCGCCGACCCACAGGTCGAGCGGCAGCATCGGCGCGGCGGCGTAGACGGACGTAGCGGATTTCCTCACGTACTCGATCCTCAGGCCGGTCTCAGACCTTGCCGTAACGGTCCCGCGCCCCGATCCAGCGGCGCAGCAGGGGCCCTATGTTATCGGGATGTCGGGCGAGCATCACTTCCGCCGCCTGCTGGACGTACGGCAGCAGGTCCGAATCGCGGATCAGGTCCGCCACCTTCATCTGCATCAGGCCGGTCTGGCGGGTGCCGAGCAGCTCGCCCGGACCCCGGAGCTCGAGGTCGCGCCGCGACACCTCGAAGCCATCGGTCGTCGTGCGCATGACCTCGAGCCGGGCGCGGGCCAGTGGCGACAGTGGCGCCCGGTACAGCAGCACGCAGCTCGACTCCGCGGCGCCGCGGCCGACCCGCCCGCGCAGCTGGTGCAGCTGCGCGAGTCCCATGCGCTCGGCGTTCTCGATGACCATCAGGCTCGCGTTCGGGACGTCGACGCCGACCTCGATGACGGTGGTCGCCACCAGCACATCGAGCTCGCCGCGCTTGAACGCCGCCATCACCGCCTGCTTCTTGGTCGGGGTGAGCCGGCCGTGCGCGAGCCCGATCTTGAGGTCCGGCAGCGCGACGACGAGGGCGGCATGCGTCGCCTCGGCCGCCTGGTACTCGAGCTCCTCGGACTCCTCGATCAGCGGGCAGACCCAGTAGGCCTGGCGGCCGCCCCGGCAGGCGGCCTCGATGCGCGCGACGATCTCGTCGCGGCGCGAGTCGGGCATCACGACCGTGCGCACGGGCGTGCGTCCGGGGGGCAGCTCGTCGATCACCGAGACGTCGAGGTCGGCGTAGGCGGTCATCGCCAGCGTGCGCGGGATCGGCGTCGCCGTCATGATCAGCTGGTGCGGGTAGCGGCCGTGGCCGCGACCCTTGTCGCGAAGCGCCATGCGCTGGTGCACGCCGAAGCGGTGCTGCTCGTCGATGACGACGAGCGCGAGGCGTCCGAACTTCACGCCCTCCTGGAAGAGCGCGTGCGTGCCGATCACGACCGGCACGTCGGTGCCGGCCGCGATCGCGTTCAGCGTCAGCTGGCGCGCACGGCCGGTGAGGCGGCCGCAGAGGAGCGCGACCGGCACGCCGAGCGGGCGGAACCAGCGTTCGAAGTTCTGGTGGTGCTGCTCGGCGAGCAGTTCCGTCGGCGCCATGACGACCGCCTGGAACCCGGCCTCGACCGCGGCGAGTGCCGCGAGCGCGGCGACCACGGTCTTGCCGGAGCCGACGTCGCCCTGCACGAGCCTGAGCATCGGCGAGGGCTTGGCGAGGTCGGCGAGCGCCTCGGCCAGCGCACGCTCCTGCGCGCCGGTCAGCGCGAACGGCAGCGTGGCGCGGAACGCCGCGCCGAGCGCGCCGGTAGCGGCGAGCGGCCAGGCGAGGTCGGCACGGATCTCGCGCCTGAGCAGCCTGAGGCTCACCTGGTGCGCGAGCAGCTCCTCGAACGCGAGGCGTCGCTGCGCGGGGTGACGGCCCGTCTCGAACGAGGCGAGATCCGCCCCGGGTGGCGGGCGATGGACGAAGCGCAGCGCGTCCGCGAGCGGCGGCAGGCCGGGGTCCGCGAGCAGCTCCGCCGGGACCCAGTCGCGCACCGCTGCGGCCTCGGCCTCGGCGAGCGCGAGCGCGGTCAGGATCCGCAGGCGCCCCTGCTGCACCCCTTCGGTCGTCGGGTACACCGGGGTGAGGGAGTCGCTCGTGTCCTGCGCATCGACGCCGTCGGCGCGACGGTACTCGGGGTGCACGATCTCGAGCCCGAGCGTGCCGCGCCGGGCCTCGCCGTAGCAGCGCAGGCGCACGCCGCGCACCAGCTGCGCCTGCTGCTGGGCCGTGAAGTAGAAGAACCGCAGCGTCAGGAAGCCGGAGCCGTCGCTGATGCGCACGAGCAGCTGGCGCCGCCGGCGGATGACGACCTCGGCGAGCTGCACCTCGCCCTCGACGACCGCCCGATCGCCCGCGCGCAGCGTGCCGATCGGTCGCGTGTGCGTGCGGTCCTCGTAGCGCAGCGGCATCAGGAACAGGACGTCCTGCACCGTCTCGATGCCGAGCTTGGCGAGCTTTACGGCGAGGGCGTCGCCGACGCCCTTGAGCGCCGTGACGGGCCTGAGCTCCGCCGCGCCACCGGGGCGCTGCGGCGGGACGGACCCGCGGGACGGCGCAGGCCCGCTCACAGCTCCAGGATGCAGTCCGCCTCGACCGCCGCACCGCGCGGCAGGGACGCGACGCCGACCGCGGCGCGCGCCGGATACGGCTCGCTGAAGTATTCGGCCATGACCTTGTTCACGAGCGCGAAGTGGCCAAGGTCGGTGAGGTAGATCGTCACGCGCACCGCGTTCGCGAGCGACCCGCCGGCGGCGGTCGCGATCGCCTTCAGGTTCTCGAACACGCGGCGCACCTGCGCCTCCATGTCGCCCGGCGCCAGCTCCTTGGTGGCCGGATCCAGCGGGATCTGCCCGGAGACGTAGACGGTGTTGCCGACGCGGACGGCCTGCGAGTAGGTGCCGATCGCAGCGGGGGCCTGGTTGGTGGAGATGATCGTGCGTGCCATGGACCTGAAGCTCCGACGGAGGGAAGGCGGGATTCTCGCACGGCGCGCGGGGAGCGTCCCGCGCGTCAGGCGATCGTACGCTCGATCTGCAGCACCTCGGACATCGAGCGGATCGCGCGGATCACGCGTGCGAGCTGCGCGCGGTCGCGTACCTGCAGCTCGAACGTGATCGTCGAGCTGTCGGCGTCGCGTTCGACCACCGACACGTGGCCGATGTTGGTCCGCGTGCCGGCGATCGCGGAGGCGACCGCGGCGAGCACGCCGGGGCGGTTCTGGACCTCGACCTTGAGCTCGGAAGTGAAGCTGCGCGTCGAATGCTTCTGCCAGGTGACGGGCAGCCACTTGTCGGGCTGCTTGTGCCAGCCGGCGAGGTTCGCGCAGTTGGCGCGGTGGATCACGACGCCGCGGCCCGCCGACAGGAACGCGATGATCGGGTCGTACGGGATCGGGAAGCAGCAGCGCGCATAGCTGACGACGAGGCCCTCGGTGCCGGCGATCGCGAGCGGTGCCGCGGGCGGGGCGCCGACCGTCGTGCTGCGGTCCGCCGGCAGCAGGTGGCGCGCGACCAGCGGCGCGAGCCGCTCGCCGAGGCCGACCTTCTCGAACATCTCGTCCGGCTCCCGGAACCCGAGCTCGGTCGCGGCGGCGGTGACGATCTGCGCGTCGATGTTCTTGAGCGCGAGGCTGAACTCGGCGAGCCCCTGGTTCACGAGGCGCTTGCCGAGGTCGACCGCCTCGCTCTTCTTCATGGACTTCAGGTGCGTGCGGATCGCGGCGCGGGCCTTCGCCGTGACGACGAAGTTCGCCCACGCCGGGTTCGGGGTCGCGCCCTTCGCCGTGATCACCTCGACCGTCTGGCCGTTCCTGAGTTCGGTCCGAAGCGGCACGAGGCGCCGGTCGATCTTGGCCGCGACGCAGCGACGACCGACGTCGGTGTGGACCGCGTACGCGAAGTCAACGCAGGTCGAACCGCGCGGCAGGCGCAGGATGTCGCCCTTCGGCGTGAACACGTAGACCTTGTCCGGAAAGAGGTCGACCTTGACGCTCTCGAAGAACTCCTCCGGATTGCCGCCGTCCTGCATGTCCATGAGGCTCGCGAGCCACTCGCGCGCGCGCTCGTGCGAGTTGGCCCCTGCCTCCTCGCCGGTCTTGTACTGCCAGTGCGCGGCGATGCCGTTCTCGGCGAGGCGATGCATGTCCACGGTGCGGATCTGCACCTCGAGCGGCACGCCGCTCGGCCCGAACAGGGTCGTGTGCAGCGACTGGTAGCCGTTGATGCGCGGGATCGCGATGTAGTCCTTGAAGCGCCCGGGCATCGGCCGGTACGTGCCGTGCACGATGCCGAGCGCGCGGTAGCAGCTGTCCACGGAGTCCACGACGACGCGCACGCCGAACACGTCGATGACCTCCGCGAGCGCGACGCGCTTGCGGCGCATCTTCTGGTAGACCGAGTACAGGTGCTTCTCGCGCGAGTCGACCTCGCCCTTGACGCCGGCCTTGGCGAGCGCGGCCTCGATGCCCTGCTTGATCTTCGGCAGGAATTCCTTCTGGTGCCCGTGCGTCTTCTTGAGCTCCCGCTCGAGCACCTGGTAGCGCTGCGGATAGAGGGCGTGGAAGCCGAGGTCCTCGAGCTCCAGCTTGATCGAGTGGATGCCGAGGCGGTTCGCGATCGGGGCGTAGATCTCGAGCGTCTCGAGCGCGATGCGGCGGCGCTTGGCCGGCGGCATCGCGCCAAGCGTGCGCATGTTGTGCGTGCGGTCGGCGAGCTTGACCATGATGACGCGGATGTCGCGCACCATCGCCAGGATCATCTTGCGGAACGACTCGGCCTGCGCTTCCTTGCGGCTCTTGAACTGGACCTTGTCGAGCTTGGAGACACCGTCGACGAGTTCGGCGACCTCGCGGCCGAAGCGGGCGAGGATCTCGTCCTTCGCGGTCGGCGTGTCCTCGATGACGTCGTGCAGCAGCGCCGCGCAGACGGTCTGGCCGTCGAGGTGCAGGTCGGCGAGGATGCCGGCGACCGCCACCGGGTGGGTGATGTACGCCTCGCCGGTCAGGCGCTTCTGGCCCTTGTGGGCTTCGTTGGCGAGCTCGTAGGCGTCCTGGATGCTCTCGACCTGATCTGGCGGGAGGTAGGCCTCCGCCTTGGCGATCAGCTGCGAGATCCCCGGCGAGCGGCGCCCACCCGGCAGGAAGCTCAGCAGGGAGGACGCGTAATCCATCGGGGGGGAGGCCGGCTCCGGGTCGGGGGAACTCCGGACTTAGTCGCCGAGGCCGAACTGCGGTGCGCGGAAGTCCGACGGCAGGTCGAGCGGATTCTCCTGCGGGATCATGGCCGGTGCCGGCTCCGGATCCGCCTCGAGCAGCAGCGTGCGGTCGATCTTGCCCTCGGCGATCTCCCTGAGCGCGACCACGGTCGGCTTGTCGTTCTGCCAGTCGACGAGCGCCTCGGCGCCATTGGCGAGGCGGCGGGCGCGCTTGGCGGCCACCAGCACCAGCTCGAACTGGTTCTCGACGCTCTGCTTCAGACAGTCTTCGATCGTGATGCGGGCCATGAGGACTCGTTCCGGAATCGGTACAGGGTCGGACAGAATACCAAATCCCTGTCCGGACGGCCACTTGGGCCCTAGGCCAGCAGCTGCGCCGCGAACGGCCCGAGCTCGGGCCGGTCGGTCCGGAAGGCCGACCCGTCGCCCTGGACGATCCGGGCGAGGTCGGCGAGCGCCTGGTCGAAGGAATCGTTGACGATCGCGTACCGGAACTCCCGCCAGTGGGACAGCTCCGTGACCGAATCCCGCAGCCGGCGGGCGATCACCGCCTCGCTGTCCGTGCCGCGGCCGCGCAGCCGCGTCTCGAGCACGGCGCGCGACGGCGGCAGGATGAACACGTCGATCGCCTCGGGCAGGCGTTCCCGGACCTGGCGGGCACCCTGCCAGTCGATCTCCAGCAGCAGGTCCTGGCCGCGGGCCAGGGCGTCCTCGACCCCGGCCCGGCCCGTGCCGTACAGGTTGTCGAACACCTCGGCGTGCTCGAGGAACGCGCCCGCCGCGATCATGCGGCGGAACGCGTCCTTGTCGGTGAAATGGTAGTCGCGGCCCTCGACCTCGTTGACCCGCCGCGGGCGGGTCGTGTGCGACACCGAGAACGCGAGCGACGGGGTCTTCGCCATCAGCGCCTTGACGAGGCTGGTCTTGCCGGTGCCGGACGGCGCGGCGATCACGTACAGGTGGCCGCGCGGCGGATCCGGTGGAGAGGCGGTGGGGTTGGCGGTCATCTCGAAGGTCCCGGGTCCTCGGCCCGCCCGGGGGCCCCGGCGGGACCCGCCGGCACCGGCGCGGACGCGGATGTTAACCCGGGTCTGCGCCGCGCGGTCGTCGCAAATCAGGTGCGTTCGGGCCCGAATGCAGCGCCGTGCGCTACGGGTCGTACTCGAAGCTGGGAGGCTTGTCCTTCTTCGAGGACCCGAAGGCCTGCACGAGCCCGAACCACAGCACCCGGCCGCGCCAGGTGCGCAGCGCGTGCGAGCTGAACGTCGGCGTGGTCGACCAGCGTTCGAAGCGCTGGGTGTTGAAGACGTCCGAGAGCGTCGCGACGGCGGTCAGGGTCGGCCGGAGCTGATGGCGCAGGCCGAGGTTCACGACGTTGACCGCGCCGATGTACCCCTGCGGCGTCAGCCGGCGGTCGTTGCGATTGATCGTGAGCTGGGCGGAGTCCGTCGCGGTCGCGCGCCAGTCGAGCTTCAGCTTGCCGTTCAGGCCGGCGGTGGTCCTCAGTCCCGGCGTGCCGAGCGCGGTCGCGTCGATCTCGGAGTAGAACGCGTTGCCGCTCGCACTGTACGCGAGCCGCGGCAGCAGGTGCCCGGACGCGGTGAACTCGACGCCCGCCGAGTCGTTGCGCGGCAGGTTGGTGCGCGTCTGCAGCGTGACGCCGCCGCCGAGGTCGCGGGTCACTTCGGTCGCACTATCGCGGTTCTGGCGATAGTAGCCCGCCACCGAGCTTGTCCAAGCGCCGCCCTCGTACCCGTAGCCGACCTCGAAGGACCTCGTGTACTGCGGCTTCAGGTCCGGGTTGCCGGCACGCAGGTTCGGCGTGAATTCCTGGTCGACATACGGATCGAGCGCGTCGGGATCGGGCCGGGTCACGCGCCGGCTCGCGCTGATGCTGAACGTCGAGTGCTCCGACAGGTTGCGCTCGAGGTGCAGGCTGGGAAAGAGCTCGAGCGCATGCGTCGCCGTCGCGGCGCCCTGCGTCAGCTGGCGGCCCTCGGTACGCGCGTACTCGGCGCGCAGCCCGCCAAGCCAGCTCCACGCCCCGTGGGTCGCCTGCAGCGTCGCATACAGCGCGGCGATCTGGCGCCAGTAGCTGAAGTCGTCGTGCAGCAGGGGATTCTCGACCTGGCCGCCGCTCGCCGGATCGACATCGTAGCCCGCCGAGCGGTAGAGGAAGTCGTCCTGCTCGAACGAGCCCCCCGCCTTCAGCGTGCGCCCCTTTCCCAGCGGCAGCACGTAGTCGGCCCCACCTTCGGTCACGTCATGCTCGTCGTGGAAGCCGAGGTTGCTGTACGTCGTCGGCGCGGCCGGCAGGAGCTGCAGGTTGGTGTAGTCGTAGTGCTCCGTCTCGGTGGAAGCGCTCCGGTGCAGCGAGAGCTCGAGCGTCTCGCCTGGCCGCGAGAGCACCTGGGTGAACCCGAGTTCCGAGTCGACGTTGACCTCGCGGTCATGGCCGTCGCTCAGGCGCAGCGCCGAGCCGAGCAGGCTGCCGTCCGCGGCGAGCGCGTCGTTCTCCTCGGTGTACGTGCGATGTCCGGCGCGACCGGTGCGGCTGAGCGAGGCGGTGAGCGTCTGGCGGTCGTTGAACGCGTAGCTGGCCGTCAGGTCCACCGGCGGGTTCGCGCGTCGCACGCGCTCGTGGAGCGTGCTCGCGTGGTCGACCGGCAGGCCGCTCGCCGGGTCCAGCGACACGAGATCCGAGTGGGTGGTGCGGTCCTTGTAGTCCTGGCGGTAGGTCGCGTTGAGCCCCAGCGACAGCGCTCCGGACTTGTACGCGACGTTGCTGCCGACGAGCGAGCGCCCGCTGCTGCCGAGGCTCGCCTGCACCGACCCCGCGGTGCCGTCCTCGTGCTTCTTGCGCGTGATGATGTTGATGACGCCGGCGGTGCCGTCGGCCTTGAACTGGGCCGGGGGATTGGTGATGACCTCGATGCGCTCGATGTCCTTCGCCGGGAACGACTCCAGGTTCTCGCCGGCATTCGGACCCGAGAACAGCGGCGACGGCTTGCCGTCGACGAGGATCAGCACGTTGCTGTCGCCGCGCAGCGAGACGACGCCGTCGGTGTCGACGTCGACCGAGGGGATCGCGGTCAGGACGTCGCTGGCGGTACCGAAGGCGCTCTGCACGTCCGCCTCGATCGAATAGACCTTGCGATCGATCAGCGTCTCGACCGCGAGCTTGCGCGCGGTGACGACGACGGACTGAACGGTCGGCGCGGGCGCGGGCGCGGGCGCCGTGGCCGGTCCGTCGACGGCGACCGCGGCGTCAGGGGTGCCGGCGGCGAGGATCACGCAGAGCGCGGCAAGCGCGCGGGGCCGGCGCACGGCGAGGGTTGCTGCGCGGCTCTGGAGGGGGACGTCGGGCACGGATGTCCTTGCGCTCGGTGGGTCGCTCGCGCAGGACGGTGCGCCGGGCGTCGGTCGGGAACGGGATGGCGGTCGGGCGGGAGACGCCATGATACCAAGCGGCGCGTGGCCGGTTGACTCGTGCCGGCGATCGACACAGAGTCCATTGCAGGCCGCCCGGTTCAGTGCCGCCCGGGTCGCGGCCACCCGGCCGGTCCCCCAGTCCGCGCGTTCGCCAGGGAGGGTGCAATGTTCTGCAGGAGTTGCGGTACCGAGGCGTCGGGCAACGCCGTGTTCTGCGCCAGGTGCGGTGCGCCGATGGGCGCGATGCCGGGGCAGCCGTCGCCGTACGCCAGCGCGCCGAGGCGGCTCGCGGCGTACCTGATCGACTACTTCATCGTCGCCTTCGCGGTCATCTTGCCGTGGTTCCTCGTCGTGGCGATCGGCCGCAGCGCAGGTGCGTTCCTGCTGCTGCCGTTGATCTTCGTGGGTGCCTGGCTCTATCACGCGCTGCTGGTGAGTTCGCGCCACCAGGGCACGCTCGGCAAGATCGCGCTCGACATCAAGGTCACCGACGAGGCGGGTCGCCCGATCGACTTCTGGCACGCGACCGGGCGCCTGTTCGCGATGATGCTGTCGGGCTTCACGATGGGCCTCGGCTACCTGATGTACTTCATGACGGAACGCCACCAGACCCTGCACGACAAGGTGGCCGGCACGCTCGTCCTCGTGAAGTCGGCGACGCCGGAGCACATGGTCGGGAGCCCGCGGACGAGCCGGGATTCCGGATGGGTCGTCGCCGCCGTCATTCTCGGCGTCGGTTTCTTCGGCGTCGCGATCCTCGGGATCCTCGCGGCGATCGCGATCCCGGCGTACCAGGACTACACGCTGCGCGCGCAGGTCGTCGAGGGCCTCGTGCTCGCGGGCCCGGCCAAGGCGGCCGTCACCGACGCGGTGCCGAAGGCCGCACAGTGGGCGCAGCTGTCGAGCGAATCGCTCCGGCTCGCGCCGGTCTCGGGCAAGTACGTCGCGCGCCTGCAGGTGCTGAGCGGTGCGATCGTCATCACCTATGGCGGACAGGCGAACAGACAGCTGCTCGGCAAGGACCTTGTGCTGATGCCTGCGATCGATTCGGAGCGCCACGTCGTCTGGGTCTGTGCCTTTGCGCCGGTCCCGGCGGGCTACGAGCCCGCGTTCCCGAATCCTATGCAGTACACGACGCTCCCGAGAAAGTGGCTGCCGACGGAATGCCGCGGATGACGCGGCCGGGAATGTTCCGCGCGACGGGGGTCGTAGTCCTGGCCTGCGCCGCGATCGCGATCGCCGGATGTCGCCACCACCACGACCGGACGCCCCGTACCAATCCCATCGTCGGGACCTGGCTCGTCAAGGATCCCAATGCCCCGTTTCCGGTCCACCTGTACGTGTTCAACGGCGATGGCACGATGCAGCAGGCGAACCCCGATGCGGGCGACCCGCATGGCAGCGACAGCGATGGCAAGGGTGTCTGGGTCGCGGATGGCGATCGGGTGAAGGGCAAATGGGTGGAGATCCTCGCCGATCGCGCGACGCGTCGGTTCACCGGCCGCCTCGAGATCTCCTTCGACATCCACGTGACCGGCGATACGTACGCCGGCACGGAAGTGGCGCACTCCTACGATGCGAGCGGGAACCCGGCCGACGCACCCGCCACTCCCGCTGCACTCGAGGGCAGCCGCGTCAGCTATCCGTGATGCGAGCGCCCGTCCGGCCCCACGTGGTCGTGTCGACGCCTTTCACCAGGAGCCAGAGGCTCAGCACGAGTTCCGCAACGAAGCCCGGGAGCAGCGTCCACGGAAAGGCGCTCGCGGCGAGCGGGGGCGAGATGATGCCGGCGAAGCTGTTGAACAGGTAGCCCGCGCCGGCGATGCCCAGCAGGACGCCGATGAACCGGGGCAAGAAGCCGGATCGGTAGACCAGGTAGCCCAGGATCTCGCAACCGAGGCCGAAGAAGATGAGGCTGATCCCGTAGCCCTTGCCGTGCAGGTCCAGCGACAGATAGGCGAGCGATTGCAACTGCTTGGGCTCGAACACGCGCAGGTAGTCGGCACCGCCGAGCATCACGATCGAGGCCAGCTGGAACACGCTGGTGATCGCGAGGATCGCATCGGCGACGATCCGCAGGAACGCGGCGAGCAGGGCCAGGTTCCGATCGACCGGCCGTAGCAGTGCGTACAGGATCATCGCCACTGCGACATCCAGCACGCAATTGAGCAGGTCGGACGCGACACCGAGCCGGAACAGGGTTGGCGAGCCCATAATATTGGCCGCGGTTGCGGCCGCGTTGCCGGAAACGACGAGCCCGCCGCGCACGACCACCTCGGCGACCAACGCGGTCACGATGATCACGAGGTAGAGCGCACCGCACGCGCGTGCGTACCGCTGGGGCGAGAACGGGCGACCGTCATCCGTCATGGTGCATCCCCCGCCTGGTGGGTCGAGCAGTTCAGTCACGGAGGGCGCGTCCGCCTCGGGCGAACCGGCGCCCCGCGCATCCCGACTCGGTTGCCGGCAGCGCGAGCCTAGATGATCTGCTCCTCACGACAGAGTAGGAAGCGAGTCTGGTCCATGTCAGCGAATACGCGCTCATCGGGTGCGACGATGGCAAGGTAATCGGGGTCCGAGAAGAACGCGTCCTTGTCCTTCACCGAGTCAAACCAGAGCTCGGCGGTGCCGTCATAGGCCGGATCGGACGTCGCGTACTCCGCCTCGAGCGTATGAGCCTGGACGTAGCGACGGATGTATTTCGCGCACGCCGGGATGGAACGCACCTTGCGGGCATGCTCGGTGCGCCAGTATGCGTGGAACTGCGCTGGCGACATCGCTGCGCTTCGCTTGATCACCACGATGAGCTTGATCATGAGGACTCCTGCAACGGTACGTTAGCGTCACGAGGCCGGCAGTGGTGCAACGGGTCTCGACATCAACCGCCGCGTCCCGTCCCTCGTCCTGATCTCGGGACTCGGCCGGCCGGGACGGACATCCGATCAGTTCGCGGTCGTCGTGCCCCCAGCATCACGGCCATCACGGCGAGCACCCCGCTGCATGGCAGACGGCTTCGATGTTGTGGCTGTCCGGATCCAGCACGAACGCGCCGTAATAGTGCTCGTGGTAGTGCGGTCGCGGTCCCGGGCCGCCATGGTCCCTGCCGCCGGCAGCAATCGCGGCGCGGTAGAACTCGTCCACCTGCTGGTGAGTCTCGGCGCGGAACGCGACGGGTAGCCTCGGTTCGTTCGGCGTCCCGGCGCTGACCCAGAAATCCGGCCTCGGAGGAAACCCGTAGCCAAGGGCAACGCCGCCGGCGTGTTCCAGGGGGACCTGGATCAGCATCCTGTAGCCGAGCGGTGCGAGGGCGCGATCGTAGAAGCGGCCGCTGGCGACTGGATCGCGAACCTGGAGGCCAGTGTGATCAATCATGGTGTCCCCGAGACTGAATCCACGAGATCGAGGCGCACCGCGCCGAACGCGGGCCGGCCATCGCCCGCAGCAACGCCCTTGGGGCGCACCGGGCGTCCGCTCCTTCGAAGTCTACCTGCGGATTGCGAGCGGCGGCCATGGACCGACGCGACCGTTGGCCGACGGCGCCGAGCGTGCCTGGGAACGCATCGACCGGGATGCGCGAGGGTCGGCCGAGCGGCGGGGGGGGGCGAATCGCCCGGATACATAAGCCCTGTTCGCGAGCCCCAGGCAGCGACGAGGTGCGCAACCACGAGGCCGCGCACCGTATGGGTGGCGTCGGGAACGCGCTCGCCGCTGGCCGGACGCCGGTGCCGCCATTTCCCACCCGAACGCCGCACGGTAGTCTGGGTCGTGGCGATGGAGGAACTGCAATGCCAAGCACGGTGGGCGATGCCCCGTATCACGCGCACGTCTACTACTCCGCAGCGGAGCGCGCCACCGCCGCGAGTCTTCAGGCAAGGCTGAGAACGCTGCCGCCGGACCATGCGCTAGCCGGATTGCTGTTCGTCGGCGAATTGCGCGATCGCAAAGCCGGACCGCACATCACTGCGCAGTTCGAGATTCACTTCGGCGCGCAATTGCTGGCGGAGGTGGAATCGGAATTGAGCCGCTCCGGGCTGCGTGTCCTGATTCATCCGCTGACGCTGGATGACCTCGGTGACCACACCTATCTGGGGCGGTGGATTGGCCCGCCGGTCGAACTCGATCTGACGGTCCTCGATCCCCCCGGCGTGAACCAGGGGCTGGCTCGTTTCGGCAAGACCGATTTCTGAGCGCGAGTGCCCGCCAGCGAGGCGCGCTACTCCAGGTTCCGCACCTGCTCTTCCCAATCTCCCTAACCAATTGAAGCGGCAGCGAAAAGCAACGTTGCGTCGTTCCAGCTACTGATTTAGCTACAAGATATGGGCGGCTTTGGCGGGACGTCCCTGGCGCCCCGGGGACCAGTCTGGATTTCCGCGGCCAAACGGCACAATTGCCGGGATCCGGCACACAGTGCATGACCACTGGCCAAGTTCCCGGTAAAGTAACACCTACTGAGTGTGAGGTATTACTTGTATGGCTACCAATGTAACGAGCAAGGGGCAGGTCACGGTGCCCAAAAGCGTGCGCGACTATCTCGGGCTCAAGCCCGGGGCGGCGGTGACTTTCGAACGCCTCAGCACGGGAGAAGTTGTGCTGCGTCCAGCGCGGCGCGCTCCCAAGGCGCGCACCAGCGCCTTCGCCAAGCTGCGCGGTCGGGCCACCGTGAAGATGAAAACCGAGGAGATCCTCGCGCTTACGCGCGGCGCCTGAAGCGATGATTCTGGTCGATACCAATGTGCTGCTTGATGTCCTGCAGGACGATCCGAAGTGGGCCGCCTGGTCAGAGGGGCAGCTGGAATCAGCCGCGCTCACCGACCGGCTGGCCATCAACGCAGTGATCTACTCCGAACTGTCGATGGCCTTCGAGCGCATCGAAGAACTGGAGCAGGTGGTTGCCGACGCAAAGCTGGTGGTGGAGCCCATTCCACGCGAGGCGCTGTTTTTGGCGGGCAAGGTGTTCCTGGATTACCGGCGCCGCAAGGGAAGCAAACAGGGTGTGTTACCGGACTTCTACATCGGCGCACACGCAGCGGTTAGCAAGTGCTCCATTGTGACGCGCGATGTCGGCTGCTATCGAAGTTACTTTCCGACGGTGTCGCTTATCACGCCGGATGACGATGCGCGTTGAGAGCTACCGCCGTGGCGGCGATCGCCTTCAAATTTGACTGGGTGTCTCTAAAGCCGGCAGTAGCCCATGGACCTTTGATGCGGCCGGGCGCCCTATTTCCTATTGCCTGAATGCGGCCAGGTGGACTTTGGCCACCACAGATTTCCACTCACCTACTGGCAGGCCGTTCTGCTTGCACAACTGCACGTAGGAGTCTGCAAGATAGTTGCGCTCTGCCAGTTTCACATCGATTTCTTCGTCGCTTGGCGCAAGGCCGGCGGCGCGCATTCTCGCAATAATCTGTGAGGAGATTTCGGCGCCAGAGTTGGACCGGTTCGATTGACTCCAGATGTCCTGCAAAAGATCTGCCCGGATTTCGGGTGTCAACTCGACCGCCTGACTCGCCAGCCGAAGCCTCGCCTGCGCATCCTCAGTCTGATCATTTCGCCGGCGCATCAGCCTCGTCAATTGATAGATCCTGCCAAGGCTCCATTGCAGCTCGGGCGACATGTGGCTGGTGGTGCCGTCCTGTTGCAATGCGTCCCAGGTTTGAGACGGCCAAGGCCGGAGCGGTGTCCAGACCGGCGTCAAAATGAAGCCGTTCTGGACGCGGGGGGCAGGGTCCATGGTTCCCTTGCTCGCCAGCAGGTGAGATTCAAGCTCGTTGAGCTGTTTCCGTACACTAAGGTGCCGTGGCGATTTGCTCGGCAGCATAAAAGGCCAGCTGTTGCAGTTCGACCTTTAGCCTTACTTCCCCATCCTCGGCCTTGTGCTGCTAGTGCGCCCACTCGACGAGCGCCTCCAGCGCCAGCGCGATCAGCACACCAATGACGATCACAGCGATCTCGTTGCAGAACGCCTTCCAGCCATGCAGCGGCTTGGGTACGTGCACGTGGCAGGCCATGCTTGACCCCCGGACTCCTGATGCGATCTTCCGAATCCAGACCTTGGCCTAAAACAGCAGCAGATTGGGAATTCAACCTCCCCCCCAATCGCAGCCAGCGCGATTCGCCTAACTGAACCGCCCCGGCTCGTTTGGAGACCCACCAGGTGAGAGTCAGGCCATCGACTAACGGGGGGGGTCGCCCCGACACCCGCATTGTCCGCACGGCGCTCCGAGAAGATGATCGCTGCGACGAGAAGCCCTTTCTCCGCATGCAGTCAATGCAGTGAGGCGACGGCAGGCCAGGGTGCTGGAAGTGGTTCGCTGTGCGAATCACTCCAAATTCTGCACCTGTTCGCGCGGGGCGCGCGCAAGTGTTTGATTAATAACTGATAACATCGGAATTCCCGTGCGCTAGCTACATGTCTAGCTACAGGCACTGCAACCAGGAATTCCGCAGACCAATGCCTGCGGAAATCGCCTCGGGGCACCGCGCCCGCCCCGCCTGGCCGGCCGTCAGTTTACTCAATATGCTGAGTAAAAATACTCAACGTCCTGAGAAAGCCGTGGCTGACGCCCGCCGCAGAAGTAATGCACCGGCGCCAAGGGACACGCTAACCTCAGGTATTCGCCGCCATGAGCACGCCGATGTCAGAACTAATCAAGGTCCGTGATGAGTTACGTGCCTTCGCGGCCGAGCGGGACTGGGACAAGTTCCACTCGCCGAAGAATCTGGCCTGCGCCCTCGCGGTGGAGGCGGCCGAGCTACTGGAACCCTTTCAGTGGCTGACAGAAGAGCAGAGCAGAAACCTGACCGAGAAGCAGCTCGTGGCTGTAAAGAATGAGCTGGCTGACGTGCAGATCTACCTGATCCGACTGGCAGACAAGCTGGACGTCGATCTACTGCAGGCGGTGCGCGACAAGATCGTTCGCAACGCCGAGAAATACCCCGCGAGTGTGTTCAAGGGATCGGCACGCAAGTACTCGGAGACCTGACGTGCTCGCCCGCCGATGATCATTTATCAATCTACCAAGGCGGGATTTCTCGACGACGCGTTCGGTCACGATATCGAAGCCGTTGTTCTCGGCGCGTACCAGGACCGGACTGGGCGGCGCGTCGCGAAGACTGAAATCCGCGCCTGGAAGGAATCACTGTTGGCGATGGCGAAGGTGCTGCGCCACGAGTCCATACCAAATGACTGCGGCATCGCCATCGAGTACGTCATTCCCCAGACGGCCAAGCGCATCGACCTGTTGATGTCGGGGCTCGATGAGCAAAATCGCAGCAAGCTGATCATCATTGAATTGAAGCAGTGGGAAACCGCTTCCAAAACCAACAAGGATGGCCTGGTCAGGACCCGATTCTCCGGCGGCGAGGGGGACGCGAGTCATCCCTCTTACCAGGCATGGTCCTACGCGGAATTGCTGCGAAATTTCAACGAGGAGGTGTACTCCCGAGACATTCCGCTACAGCCCTGCGCCTACCTTCACAACTTCGTGGATGGCGCGGTCCTGAACGACCCTATCTACCTGTCTTACGTCGAATTGGCACCCATATTCCTGTCCGGACAGGGCGAACGCGAGCGCCTACGAGCTTTCATCGCTCAGCATGTGCGCCGCGGCGATCGTGGCAAGCTGATCGTCCAGATTGAAAACGGCCGCATACGCCCCTCTCGCAGGCTCATCGATGCGCTGGTCGGGATGTTGCAGGGTAAACGCGAATTCGTGCTGATCGATGACCAGAAGGTGGCCTATGAAACCATCGTCGCCGAGGCGATGGAAGCGTCTGATGGCGCCAAGCGAGTGATCATCGTCGATGGAGGTCCTGGAACCGGGAAATCTGTCGTGGCGATCAATCTGCTGACGGCGCTCACCTCCAAGCGGCTACTGGCTAAGTACGTCACCAAGAACCGGGCGCCCCGCGCAGTGTTTGAACAGACTCTATCCGGAGCTTACCGACGTTCGAAGATCGCCAGTCTGTTCGCCGGGTCCGGGGAATTCATCGAGACGCCCGCCGATACTTTCGATGCCCTGGTCGTCGATGAGGCGCATCGGCTGAATGACAAGTCCGGGCTTTACGCCAATCTCGGTAACAACCAGATCGACGAAATTATCCGTGCCGCTAAGTGTGCAATTTTCTTCATCGACGAGGATCAGCGCGTCACCTGGAAAGATATTGGCCGGAAATCGGAAATCGAAGCCTGGGCGCGTAAGGCTGGCGCGGCTGTGACCCATCTGAAGCTGGAATCCCAGTTCCGATGCGCAGGATCCGACGGCTATCTTGCGTGGCTGGACCAGGTTCTTGGTATTCGGGATACGGCCAACCCGGACCTGGACCCAGACGAATTCGATTTCCAGGTGTTCGACTCACCGACTGAAGTCCGTCGCCTGATCGAAGAGAAGAATCGCACCGCCAATCGGGCGCGAATGGTGGCTGGTTATTGCTGGGACTGGAAGAGCAAGAAGGACCCGAACGCCTTTGATGTCGTCCTCCCGGATCACGAGTTCGCAATGCAGTGGAACCTGGCTCAGGATGGGGGACTTTGGATCACGGCCGAGCGCTCCGTCGAACAAATCGGATGTATCCATACCTGCCAGGGGTTGGAGGTGGACTACATTGGCGTCATCGTCGGACCAGATCTCATCGTCCGCAATGGCGAGATTGTCACGCAGCCGGAGAGGCGATCTCGGCAGGACCAGTCCATCAAGGGTTACAAGAAGGCCTTGGCAACGGCACCCGTGGAGACACGCGCCAAGGCCGATGCAATCATCAAGAATACGTACCGCACGCTGATGACCCGGGGCATGAAGGGCTGCTTCGTCTACTTCACGGACCCGGCGACGGCCGCTCACTTCCGCGCAAGAATTGCCTACCGTCGCCAGGAGGTCCAGGCTAAGCCAGAGTTACGCATGGTGGCAGACAAGCCAATGGATCAGCCGTAATCAATGCGCTACTGGTGGGTCAACCAGAACCAGACCTTCCGCCAGGAAATCGACGGCGGATATCTGTGGTCACCCAAGCGCAACAAGAACGGCAACCGTAATCCCTTCTACGAGTTCATGCGCGAGGTCGCCCCGGGGGACATCGTGTTCTCGTTTTGCGATACACGCATCGCTGCGCTCGGCATCGTGAGCGGCTACTGCCGAGAGAGCCCGAAGCCAGAGGAATTCGGTAACGCCGGCACGAACTGGAGCCAGATTGGCTGGCGAGTTGGCGTCCGCTGGCAGCGACTGTCCAATAGCATCCGGCCGAAGGACCACATCGCCAGACTGCGACCTGATCTTTCGAACAAGTACGCGCCGCTGACTCCGGACGGCAATGGTTTGCAAAGCGTGTACCTCACGATGGTCAACCCGGCACTCGCATCTACCCTGTTCGCATTGATCGGCGGCGAGGCGAATCGCGTGGCCGACGTCGGGCACGAGGTCAGCAAGATCGAGCGGGACACGCCGGCGCCGGAACAAGACATCGAGGAATGGGAGCGCCGGGTGGAAGTGGAAATCTCGACCGACGTGGTGATTCAGGAAACCGAGCGAGCTGCTCTCGTGCAGGCGCGCCGCGGTCAGGGACAGTTTCGTGACAACGTGCGCTCCATCGAGCGGGCGTGCCGCATAACCAAGGTGGAGCGCATGGAGCATCTGATTGCCAGCCACGTGCGGCCCTGGCGCGACAGCAATAACGACGAGCGACTCGACGGCGAGAACGGTCTGCTGCTGACGCCAACGGTGGACCATCTGTTCGACAAGGGGTTCATTTCCTTCGAGGACTCTGGGCAGTTGCTCGTCTCACCGGTGGCCGATCCGGTTTCGCTCAAGCGCATGGGAATCGATCGCGACGCCCGAGTGAACGTCGGCGTGTTCTCGCAAGGCCAGCGGCGGTACCTCGACTTTCACCGCGAGAACGTCCTGCGCATGGCGCGTGGCACCGCATCAGCCGGTCGTGATCGATGAACTCGCGCAATACTTCACGGCCGACCTGGAATGATGTCAAGGCCAAGCTGGCTGACTTCGATCACGCTGGCTTGATTGGACTGGTTCAGAACCTGTATGCGGCCAGCAAGGACAATCAGGCATTCCTGCATGCACGCTTCTCGCTGAGTGCCGACGTGCTGAAACCTTACAAGGTCGCTATTGATCGCTGGCTCTGGCCGGATGTTTTCAAGAATCAGTTCACGTCGGTGGCGAAAGCAAAGAAGGCGATTTCGGACTACAAGAAGGCCATCGGCCAGCTGGCGGGTCTCGCCGAGCTGATGGTGTTCTACTGCGAACGGGCAGCGGGTTTCAGTAACGACGTTGGATTGCAGGACGAGGGGTACTTCAACGCACTGGTACGGATGTTCGACCAGGCGCTGAAGTTCATCGACACGCTCCCCTCAATCGACAGACGCGAACTCCTGGCTCGGCTGGACTCGGTGCGCCGCACCTGCCACAACTTCGGCTACGGCGTTGGCGATGACATGGATACGCTGTTCGCGGAACATGCCGCCGATGAAGAACGCCGGTGAGCGAACATCCGCCACTCCATCCGGTCGTTACATATCACGGCGCGCCAGCACGATACTGGTCGATGCGGTCAGCGAGCCAACGTTGAATTTCCGATTCCACCCAACCTACGGCGCGTAACCCGATGCGCACACGGCTCGGAAGCTGACGTCCCGGGAATTGGTGTACGAGCTTGAAGCTGGCTGATTGGCTGATGCCGCCGCCGCCCGCGAGGGCGTAGCCCGAACGGGCGGCGGCGGCGGCGATCAGCGGCCATCGTGGGTCTTGGTTTAAGGTTTGGTT
>CAISEB010000041.1 GCA_903884235.1 uncultured Pseudomonadota bacterium | reverse complement strand
GCGCGCCGCAGCGCGCGCCGGTCTCTCGCCCGCCGGCTACGCGACGCTGCTGTACGCGAGCGCGCCGGCGCTCGCGACCCTGCGCGAGGCCGACGCCGCGGCGCGCGCCTACCTCGCCGGCGACGAGCGACCGCTCGCGCGCCTCGTCGCGGAGGCCGCGTCGGCCACGCGACCCGGCGTGGAACCGGGCGACACCTCGTTCAGTGCGACCCTGGCCGCCGTCGTCAGCTGCAGCGACACGCCGTCGGTCGTGAATCCCTCGTTGCCACCCGCCGCGCGGCGCCGTGCATTCGACGACGCGCTCGCCGCGCGCGAGCGCGAGCATCCCGATGCCTATGCGCCGTTCACCTACGCGGAATACCTCGGCCTGCCGCCGGACTACCGCTACCTCGACCAGTGCCTCGGCTGGCCCGTGCCCGACCCGCGCCACCCGCCGGCGTACCGGCTCGCGACGGAGCGCGCGTACGCGCCGATCCCGGTGCTGGTCGTCTCGGGAGACCTCGACAACATCACGAGCGCCGCCGAAGGTGCCGCGGCGGCCGCGGCATGGCCGCGCGCGACGCACATGGTGATCGCGAACGGGCTGCACGTGAACGCGCTCCCCCACGGCCGCAGCGACTGCGCCGCCGAACTCGTGCGCGGTTTCATCGCGACGCTCGCGGCGAGCCCGGCGCCGTGCGCGGCGCCGGCCGTGCGCCTCGTCACGACGTTCGCGCGCCACGCGTCCGAACTCGACCCGGTGGCGCCGTTGCCCGGGGACGGCAGCGACGCGCGCGATCGCGCGGTTGCCGCCGCCGCGGTCGCGACGGTCGCGGACGTGCTGTCGCGGCCCGACGACCCGCGCCCGCTGCGCGGCGGCACGGTCCTCCCCCATGTCCTGCGGGGCCGGACGCGGATCCAGCTCACCGACCTGCGCTGGTGCGAGGACGTCGCGGTCTCGGGTCGGGTGCTGCCGGATGGCACCGGCACCGGCGGCGAGGCGAGCCTGTCGCTCGTGGCGGCCGACGGCACGCGTGGCACGCTCGCGATGCGCTGGCCGGATGGCGGCCCGGAGGCGATGGCGACGCTCGCGGGGACGATCGGCGGGCGCGTGCTGCGCGCGAGCGCCCGCGCGCCCTGATCAGCGGACCCGGGCCCCGCCCGGGCCCAGCACGTCCTCGCGCAGCCGGTGGATCTGGTCGCGGATGCGCGCTGCCGACTCGAACTCGAGGTTGCGCGCGAGCTTGGTCATCTCCGCCTCGAGCTTGCGGATCTTCTTGACGACCTGCTCCGGGCTCAGGTCACCCGCACCGGTGCCCGGGAACTCGCCACGCTCCTCGGCGGAGCGGGCGCCTTCCATGACGTCCTGCACGGCCTTCTTGATGCCCTTCGGCGTGATGCCGTGCTCGAGGTTGTAGGCGACCTGCCGGGTGCGGCGACGGTCGGTCTCGTCCATCGCGCGGCGCATCGAGCCCGTGATCGAATCCGCGTAGAGGATCGCCCGGCCGTTCACGTTGCGGGCGGCGCGGCCGATCGTCTGGATCAGCGAGCCCTCGGAGCGCAGGAAGCCCTCCTTGTCCGCGTCCAGGATCGCCACCAGCGACACCTCCGGCAGGTCGAGGCCCTCGCGCAGCAGGTTGATGCCGACCAGCACGTCGAACTTGCCGAGGCGCAGGTCGCGGATGATCTCCATGCGCTCGACGGTCTCGATGTCCGAATGCAGGTAGCGCACCTTGACGCCGTGCTCGTGCAGGTAGTCGGTGAGGTCCTCGGCCATGCGCTTGGTCAGCGTCGTGATCAGCACGCGCTCGCCGCGGCCGACCGTCACGTGGATTTCGCCGAGCACGTCGTCGACCTGGGTGCGCACGGGACGGACGTCGACCTCCGGGTCGATGAGGCCGGTCGGCCGCACCACCTGCTCCACGACGGCGTCCGGCGAGTGCGCGAGCTCGTACTTGCCGGGGGTCGCCGAGACGAAGATCATCTGCGGCGAGAGCTTTTCCCACTCCTCGAAGCGCAGCGGCCGGTTGTCGAGCGCGGACGGCAGCCTGAAGCCGTACTCGACCAGCGTCTCCTTGCGCGAGCGATCGCCCTTGTACATCGCGCCGAGCTGCGAGACGGTCACGTGGCTCTCGTCGACGACCAGCAGTGCGTCGGGCGGCAGGTAGTCGAACAGGCACGGCGGCGGCTCGCCCGGCTCGCGACCCGACAGGTAGCGCGAGTAGTTCTCGATGCCGGCGCAGTAGCCGACCTCGTGCATCATCTCGAGGTCGTAGAGGGTGCGCTGCTCGAGCCGCTGCGCCTCGACCAGCTTCGAGGCCTCGCGCAGCTCGACGAGCCGCCCGCGCAGCTCCTCCTTGATGTCGTCGAGCACGGCGTTCAGCCGCTCGCGCGGCGTCACGTAGTGGCTGGACGGGAAGATCGTCAGGCGCGGCACCTTCTTCAGCGTCTCGCCGGTCAGCGGGTCGAAGTAGGTCAGCGAGTCGATCTCGTCGTCGAACAGCTGCACCCGCACCGCCTCGCGCTCGGATTCGGCGGGGAAGATATCGATGACGTCGCCGCGCACGCGGTACGTGCCCTGCGACAGGTCGATGTCGTTGCGCGTGTACTGCATGTCGGTGAGCCGGTGCAGCAGCTTGCGCTGCTCGATCCGGTCGCCGCGACTGAGGTGCAGCACCATCGACAGGTAGGCCTGCGGGTCGCCGAGGCCGTAGATCGAGGACACGGTCGCGACGATGATCGAGTCCTTGCGCTCCAGGAGCGCCTTGGTCGCCGACAGCCGCATCTGCTCGATGTGGTCGTTGATCGAGGCGTCCTTCTCGATGTAGGTGTCAGAGGAGGGCACGTAGGCCTCGGGCTGGTAGTAGTCGTAGTAGGAGACGAAGTACTCGACCGCGTTGTCGGGAAAGAATTCGCGGAACTCGCCGTACAGCTGCGCGGCGAGCGTCTTGTTGTGCGCGAGCACGATGGTCGGGCGCTGCAGCGTCTGGATGACGTTCGCGATCGTGAAGGTCTTGCCGGAGCCCGTGACGCCGAGCAGCGTCTGGTAGCGCAGGCCGGACTCGAGGTTCTCGAGCAGGGCCGCGATCGCCTCTGGCTGGTCGCCGGCGGGCTCGTACTCGGCGGCGAGCCGGAACGGGCGGGTGCCATCGGCGGGTGGGGCGTGTTCACGGGCCATCAGAATTGATCCGGCGAGCGTTTTCTTGGAGAATTGATCATATTTTGCACTGCAACGAGACTCCCGTGACCATTCCGCTGTCGAAGCGCGTCCAGCGCATCAAGCCGTCCCCCACCCTCGCCGTGACCGCCCGTGCCGCCAAGCTCAAGGCCGAGGGCAAGGACATCATCGGACTTGGGGCCGGCGAGCCGGATTTCGACACCCCGAAGCACATCGCCGACGCCGGCGTCGCCGCGATCCAGGGCGGCTTCACCCGCTACACGAACGTCGATGGCATCCCGGAGCTGAAGGACGCCATTATCGCCAAGTTCAAGCGCGACAATGGCCTGACCTACGACCGCGGCCAGATCCTCGTCTCGGCCGGGGCCAAGCACACGATCTTCAACCTCGTCCAGGCCCTGCTCGACCCGGGCGACGAGGTCGTGATCCCGGCGCCCTACTGGGTCTCGTACCCGGACATGGTGCTGCTGTCGGACGGCGTGCCGGTCATCATCGAGGCGGGACCCGAGCAGGGCTACAAGATCACCCCGGCCCAGCTCGAGGCCGCGATCACGCCGAAGACGCGCCTGTTCATCCTCAACAGCCCGTCGAATCCGACCGGGGCGGCCTATACGCGCGCCGAGCTCGCCGCGCTCGGCGCGGTGCTGCTGCGCCACCCGCAGGTGGTCATCGGCACCGACGACATGTACGAACACATCTGGTGGGGACCGGAGCCGTTCTGCAGCCTCGTGACGGCCTGCCCCGCGCTCTACGACCGCACCGTGACGATCAATGGCGTCTCGAAGAGCTACGCGATGACCGGCTGGCGCATCGGCTACTGCGGCGGGCCCGCCGAGGTCATCAAGGCCATGGGGACGATCCAGGGCCAGTCGACCTCCAACCCGACCTCGATCAGCCAGAAGGCGGCGGTCGCGGCACTGAACGGCGACCAGGGCTGCGTCGCCGAGATGAACAAGGCGTTCAAGGCCCGCCACGACTACGTCGTCGCCGGCCTCAACCAGATCCGGGGCGTGACGTGCCTGCCCGGCTTCGGGACGTTCTACGCGTTCGCGAACGTCGCGCAGGCGATGAAGAACCTCGGCTGCGCCGATGACAACGCGTTCGCCGAACGCCTGATCACGGACGCCCTGGTGGCCGTCGTGCCGGGCTCCGGGTTCGGGGCGCCGGCGCACATGCGCCTGTCGTTCGCCTGCTCGATGCAGACGCTGGAGAAGGCGCTCGAGCGGATGCGGGCCCTGCTGGGGTGATGCCCTACGCGCCCATCGGCAGCAGGTCCGCGAGCACGTAGAGCGTCTTCTGCGGAAAGCGCTCCACCGGGTAGTAGCGCGTGATCAGTTCGATCGCGCGGACCGCGCTGCGCACGTCAAGGTGCCGAAGCAGGTAGCGGACGTCATCCTCGTCGTGGAATTCGGCGCCGATGCGCATCGCGAGGCATTTCATCGCGAGCAGGTACTCCGGCTGGGCAACCATGACGCGCAGGTGTTCGAGCTCGAGGAACGGCGCAAAGTCACCGCGATCGCTGAAGAAGCCCTTCACCCCGTCGTTGAGCCAGTCCGCGGGGATTCCCGCCTGGGCGGCCACGCGATTGGCGGCGGCGCGGACCTTCGCAGTCGGCCGAAATGCCGCGTCGACATCCTGCGTCGACGGCCGCGCCGCATAGGCGAGGCACATGACGGCGCCACCGACCAGGAAGAGTTCGCCGACCGTCCCGTCGCGCGCGAGTTCGGCGTTCAGCAGGTCAAAGAGGCGCAGCAGGTCACGGGCAGCGAGCGGTTGCATCGCGTCAAACCCGCTGGCCGACGCTCGAATCGATGAACAGGTTGCGGCGCCGGAACGGCGCGGGTGAGTTCATCAGCAAGTAGAGCCGAAGGCTCGGCAGTTCGGAGGCAAAGTAGGGCTCGATGAGCGCGCCCACCGTGGCGGTCCAGGGGGCCGGCGCGACGTGGCGAGCCTCCGACACCCGTTCGACCATTGCGGCCACGTATGCGGCGATGAACTGGGACGGCCAGCGCGCCGGCAGCTCGGCCGTCGCCTCGCGAAGGGCTGCCGCCGGGAGCGCCGCCAGCAGCGAGTTGAGTTCCGCCAGTGCGAAGCGCTCGTTGCCCGGCACGGCGCACGCCAGCACCGCCTCGTGGAAGCGGCGCGCCGCCGCCGGCAGCACGCGACCCAGCACATACGTCGACATGTCCATGCCGGCGCGGCGCGCGGCATCCCGAATCGCCGCCTTTTGCTGCGCGGAGACGCGAATCTGCAGCTGTCCGGACTTTGCTGGGGATGCCATCAGGCCAGCATAGCGACGGCCCCAAAACTGTCAATACAGACGTCATGACATCGAGGACTGACGACCAGATCAGGCACGGTCGGCACGGCATGGTAGTGCCGTGCCCCAGTCCCTTGACTTGACCTCGACGGCCCGCGAGAATGCGCGGCCCCTCAAGGGGGCATCTGCAAAGCAGGCCGTTCCCCGGTAGCTCAGTCGGTAGAGCAAACGACTGTTAATCGTTGGGTCGTAGGTTCGAGTCCTACCCGGGGAGCCAACTCAATCAATGAGTTAGCACAACCTGGTCACGTCGTTTCACGTGACCCGGCACGCTCGCGTGTCCAACCTACTCGCATCGCTGAACGCCGGCTCGCCCTGCATCCATGACGGGCTCCAGCCCATAGCACGGCTTTGACTCATGCCCATGAGTCAAATAGGCTCACGCCATGGCAAAACGACTCCAGGTCATCCTCCAAGACGGCGAATACCGCGATGTCCAGCGTGCCGCGCTCGCGCGCAACATCACGGTGGCCGCGTGGGTCCGCGAGGCGCTCGGTGCGGCGCGCCGGCGCGAGCCGCTCGGCGATGCCGCCCGCAAGTTCGAGGTCGTCCGTGACGCCGCGCGCCATGCGTTCCCCACCTCCGACATCGACGAGATGAACGCCGACATCGCGCTTGGCTATCGCACCGTCGACGGTCCGTGATCTTCATCGACTCGAACGTGCCGATGTACCTGGTCGGTGCCCCGCACCGACACAAGGGCTATGCGCAGCTGGCGATCGAACGTCTGCTCAGCGAACGGACGCGGCTCGTCACCGACGCCGAGGTCTTCCAGGAGATCCTGCACCGCTACCACGCGATCGGTCGGCGCGACGCGATCCAGCCCGCATTCTCGGCTCTGCTGGGCGTCGTCGACGACGTCTACGCCGTGGATCTCGACACGCTGCAGCGAGCCAAGGCGCTACTGCTCGGATCGGCCCACCTGTCATCGCGCGATGCACTGCACGTCGCCGTCATGGAACAGCACGGGATCGAGACGATCCTCAGTTTCGATCAGGGTTTCGACGCCGTTCCAGGCATCCGCCGGATCAGCTGAAGCGGCGGGCGCAGAGATCGCGAACCAGACGCATCGCCCCTTCCCTCCCAATCCAGGACGTCGACCGGAGGTGTGCAGGTCGAACCGACCCGGGTGCGCGGCTGGACGTGAGGACCCGGCAGCTCCCAGTTCGCGGAGTACCGCTACCGATCCGGGCCCGAGCCGGGACCAGCGGGACGGCACAGACCCGGGCACAGGCTCGCCGGATCGAGCGCCGCGGGACGGGCCGTCGCCCGCCCCGCGGCGGCCGGCCTACGGCGTGTACGTCGGCGCCTGGTACTGCGCCTGATTGGTCGTCGTCGGATCACGCACGATGACCGACCAGGTGTATCCGGTCCCGGTGGTCAGCGCCGACTGGCTCGCGGACCCGTCGACGTCGAACACCACGTTCAGCTGGGTCGTCGGCAGTCCGCTCCCGTTGTTCGGGTAATTCCACACCTGCCCGCCCGTGGCCGGATTGACGTAGATGAAGTACTCGTAGCTCGCCGGTGGCGAGGCGGGCGCGCCCCACTGGAACTGCGGCACGGTCCGTGTGTACGGCGCGCCGGTGTTGACGACGAGGCTGGTCGGTAGCTGAGACGGCCCGAAGATCGGTGCCACCGGGCTGATGTTCACGTCCTCGCTCGTGCCGTCCGAGTAGTAGACGCGCACGGCGTAGATGTCGGACGTCGACGGCGCGGCGCTTCCCCCGGAGAGGTGCACCCAATTGCCCTTCCCGGCCGGGAGGTCGAACGGCACCGCGGTTCCGGGTGCCGAGTACAGCGTCGCCCCAATCACGCGCTTGAGGCCGCTCTGCACATTGAGGTTGGCGCCGTAACTGTTGTTGGTGCCATCGCTCGCATAGATCGTCGCGAGCCGACCGACGACGTTGGAGGGCGCCAGTGTGATGTTGCCGGTCGTGCTGCCCGACACGATGATCGCCTGCCCGTTGCCGCCGTTGCCGACGTTGGCGATGTCGGGCGTGTCGATCATGCCGTCGTTGTTCTGGTCGATCCACGCGAAGTTTTGATAGGTGCCGTTCGGAACGCCGGCCACGCTGTAGTTCTGTGGACTGTGGGGACTCGCGATCACCTGGTAGTAGATGGCGCCGGTCGCGTTGTTGAATACGCCCACGTGCAGCGGGCCGGTCGCCGTGCCCGTGTACGTCACGGCTCCGGAGACAGTGCTCGCCCCGCTGGACGCCGCGACGGTCACGGGCCCGTAGACCGCGCTCGCCGCGCTGCTGACGCCACGGGCGTTCGCGGTCATCTTGAAGTAGTACGTGCCATTCGCCATGCCGTGCGCGCTGTCGACGAAGAACACGTTCGTGTTCTGGCCCTGCGCGTTGAACGTCTCGGAGCCACCGCCGGTCGACGCCGCGACGTCGGTGCCCCAGGTCACCGTGTACGAGGTCGCCAGCTCCTGCTGGCTGGCATTGACCGGTGCCTTGTAGAACACCATCGCCGAGGCATTCTCGCCGTACACGCCGACGTTGGTCGGCGTGACTGGTGTCACCGCACCGGCGTCCGCCAGCGTCAGGTTCTGCGTGACGTTCGCGTTCGACACCGTCAGGGTTGCGGATGTTGCCGAGGGATTGTTGGCGTTGTTCTGGCCGTTCGAGAGCGTGTCCATCTCGGCGTGCACCACGTAGGTGTTCGACGTCAGGCCCCGAATCGTATAGCTCGCCGAGCCGCCGACCAGGTTGACCGCCGTGGCCGCAACCCCAGACTGGCCGAGGCAGCACGCCTGTTGCAGCGAGACCAGCACCGTGCCGGTCGCGGCACCGGCGTAGCTGATCGTGCCGCTGATGGCGTAGGAACCGACGACCGAGCTCGCGGCGAACGCGTTCGCCGCCGTATTGGCACTCAGCGCGAGCGTCTGCGAGGCCGGGCTGTAGTTGTAGCCGGTCAGCGCCGGCGTCACGGTGTAGGACCCCGCCGGCAGGTTGCCGAAGCTGTACGCACCGTGCGAGTCGGTCAGGGTCGTGCCGCTGCCGGCACCGGACAGCGTCACGAGCACCTTCTCGATCCACGGCCCGGTGACGGTCCCGGACAGCGTGTAGGTCGGCGCGACGTTGGCCGTCGAGCTGAAGTTCTCGCCCGTCACGCTCGCACCGGCCACCGTCACGCTGTGGCTGGTCGGATTGAAGGTGTAGCCCGCCAGCGACGGCGTCAGCGTGTAGGCGCCGTTCGGCATCGCCGGCAAATTGTAGCTGCCATCGCCCGCAGTCGTCGTGCTCTGGCTGGCCGCGCCCGTGGCGGTCACGGTCACGCCGGCGGCGACGGCGCCGCTGACGGCACCGGAAATGCTGAAGCTCGAGACCACGGCGGTCGCCGTGAAGTTGTTGGCCGTGGAATCGGCAGCGCCGATGGTCACGCTGAGGCTCGCCGGACTGAAGGTATAGCCGCTCAACGCGGGGGTGACCGTGTAGGTGCCCGGCGCCAACGTGCCGAAGGAGTAAGCGCCACCGGCGTCGGAGCTCGTCGAGGCGCTCGCCGCACCGCTCAGCTGCAGCGTCACGCCGCTGGCGACGGCCCCGCCGACGGTGCCGGAGAGCGCGTAGGTGGCGGCGGCGGCGGCGGTGAACGCGGTGCCGCTGCTCACGCTTGCGCCGTTGACGGTCACCGAGGTGCTCGCCGGCGAGAACGTATAGCCGGATTTCGAGGGGGTCAGCGTGTAGGAGCCGTTGGCGAGGCTCGCGAAGCTGTAGGCCCCGTTGGCATCGGTGGTCGTCGTGCCCGTGGCCGCGCCCGACAGGGTGACGGTGACGGCGCTCGCACCGGTGATCGTCCCGGAGACCGTGTAGGTCGTGCCGCCTCCTCCGCCCGAACTGGAGCTGCCACCACCGCACGCGGCGAGCGCGAGGCCGAGGAGCATGGCGCCGAGCGTCGCGAGGATGCCGCGGAGCCTGCGGCCTTGGCCAAATTGGGTTCGATTCGAATGACTGATCACGGGGCTCTCCATGCAGGACGTGGAAGTGGATGCGACACGACAGGCGGCCCGCGGACGGTCCGCCGGGACGATGCGGCAATGGGAGGGGATGAGGGCGACGCCATCGGCGACGGGCTCGAAGTCCTTTTCCGTGTGACGCTCCCTCGTTCGAGCCAAAGGCCGGACACAAGCCCGCCGCGCGGCGCCAACCGACTACTGCGTTGCAGCACGCACCGCTGACTGCGGACCGCGTCCCGCCCTCCTCAGTCGTCCCGGTTCAGTCGTCCCGGTCGGATCGCTCGTCCAACCCACCCCATCGGCCGACGGTAGTCACGCGCGCGCTCCCAAGTCGTGACGAAATCCTGATGAATGCTGACGGTGCGGAGCCGACCGCCTTTGCCGCGCGCGGATGGCCTGCGGTAGGCTGTAGCGGACAAGGGATGTCCCATGGCCCAGGCCAATGGAGGCGCAACGTGGATGCCGGTCTCCACGGCGAGGAGTTCGCCAGCTATCGCTTCGGCCTGTTCGACCTGGACGGCGCGCGCCTCGAGCTGCGCCGCGACGGCGTCGTCGTCGACATCGAGCCGAAACCACTCGAGGTCCTGCTCGAACTGGTGCGCAATGCCGGCCAGCTCGTCACCAAGGACGACCTGATGGAATCGGTGTGGGGTGGTCGCCCGGTGACGGACTACGTCCTGACGCGCTGCATCTCGCGCCTGCGGGCGGCGCTCGGCGACTCGGGCCTCTCGATGATCACGAGCGTGTACGGACAGGGGTATCGGTTCAGCGCCCCGGTGGCGAGCTACCCGTCGGCCCCACCGCGGGCGACGATGCACCTGGTCATCGCCGCCGGCGACCCGGTGCCAGCGCGGCCGCACTGGCACTTCGAGCGGCCGCTCGACGCGGCGACCGGGGTCTGGCTCGCGGTGCGCGCCAAGAGCGGCGAACGGCGCGTCTTCAAGTTCGCGCTGACCCCGGATCGCATCCCGTCGCTGAAGCGCGAGATCACCGTGCACCGCCTGCTCGGCTCCACCGGCGCCGACGACGTCGCGATCCGCATGCTCGACTTCAACCTCGGCGAACCACCCTACTTCCTGGAGCTCGACTGGAATCCGGACGGCTCGCTGCTCGACTGGTGCACGCGCCAGGGCGGCATCGGCGTCGTACCAGAGGCGACCCGCCTCGAGCTGCTCGCGGTCGCCGCGGAGGGCCTCGCGCGCGCGCATGCCGCCGGCGTCCTGCACCTCGACGTGAAGCCCGCCAACCTGCTCGTCAGTTTCGACGCGGCCGGCCGCGCGCGGGTGCGCTGGAGCGACTTCGGCAGCAGCCGCGTCCTCAGTCCCGAGCGGCTGGAGTCGCTCGGCATCACCCGCCTCGGCGCGCGCACGGAAGCTGCGGCCGACGTCGGCACGCTCCATTACATCGCGCCGGAAGTCATCGCCGGACGCGAACCGAGCACGCAGTCGGACGTCTACGCGCTCGGCGTGATGCTCTACCAGCTGGTCTCCGGCGACTTCAGCCGGCCGCTGACCGCGGGCTGGGAGCACGACGTCACCGACCCGCTGCTGCGCGAGGATGTCGCGGCGGCCGCCGCCGGCGATCCGGCGCGCCGGCTCGGTTCGGCGCTCGAACTCGCGCGGCGACTGCGCGCGCTGCCCGAGCGCCGCGCCGCGCGCCTCGCCGACGAGCAGCGGCGGGCCCATGCCGAGGAGCT
The DNA here is from genome assembly GCA_903884235.1 of uncultured Pseudomonadota bacterium. GTDB lineage: Bacteria > Pseudomonadota > Gammaproteobacteria > Steroidobacterales > Steroidobacteraceae > CAIKZZ01. The sequence continues at coordinate 100,752 of CAISEB010000041.1, read as the reverse complement.
GGAGCGGAGACTGGCGCGCGTGCGTGCGCGCCGCCCCTGGCTGATCGGCGTCGCCGCCGCGCTCGTGCTCGCCACGGCCACGAGCCTGTGGGGCGTGCGGCAGGCGACGCGGGCCCGCGACCAGGCACGCGCCGACGCCGCCGTCGCGACCGGGCTGCGTGAGTTCTTCAGCGCGGACGTGCTCGGCGCCGCCTCGAACTTCGATCCGACGATCCGTCGCGACCTCACGGTGCGCGAGGCCCTGGACCGGGCGCTCACCGGCATCGAGGCGAAGCACCTCGCGCCGCTCGTCGAGGCGCAGGTCCACGGCATGATGGCCTTCTCCTACCTGCAGTTGTCGGACTATGACAAGGCCCTGCGCGAGAATCGCCGCGCGGTCGAGCTGTTCGCGCGCGCCCGCGGCGCCGACGACCCGCTGCCGATCCAGACCTCGTCGCTGGAACCGGAGATCCTGCTCTACGCCTGCCGCTTCGAGGAAGCCCTGCGCAGCCTCGAGCACCTCGACCGGGTGCGCGCCGGGCGCACCGACCTCGACGCCGATATGCCGCTCGCGATCGCCGCGCTGCGCGGTGCCGTGTACTTCCAGACCGGCCGCTATAGCGAGGCCCTGCCGTACTATCGCGACGCCCTCGCGCTGTACCTGCGCATGCATCCCGACGCCCCGGCAGGGCTCGCCACCCGCCACGAGATGCTGGCGCTGACCTATGCCCACCTCGGGCGCTTCGCCGCGGCCCGGGACCAGCTGCAGCGCGACCGTGCCGCCGCCGCGCGCGAGCGCGAGCCGATTCGCTCGACGGCCACCGCGATGGCGACGCTGCGCACCGGCGTCGCGCTGCACCTCGAGGGTCTAGACGAGGACGCGGAACGACTGCTGCGCGCTGCGCACGACGCGCTCGCCGAGCGCATCGGCAGCGACGACCTCGACGTCGCCGAGGGCGAGAGCCTGCTCGGCCTGCTGCTGTCGATGCGCGGCCATGCGACCGAAGGCCTCGTGCTGGCACGACACGCCCACGAGGCACTGCAGGCGCGCTATGGCGACGCCAACGTCGAGGCCGCCGACGCGCTGGTGCGCCTCGGCCAGGTCGAGGCCGCGGCACACGACCGCGAGCACGCGCTACCCGACCTGCGCCGGGCGTACGATGCGCTGCGCAACCTGCTCGGCGAAAACGCCCCCGACACGGCGCTCGCCGGCTTCGAGTACGCCTCGATCGCCTCGCGCGACGATGCGGCCGCGAGCCGCACTTTGGCCGCCGGGCTGTCACCCGCGCCGCTGCTGCTCGCGGCGCCCGCGCTGCCCTGGGCCGAGCGGCTGCGGGACCTGCGCCGAATGGCTGCCGGCCCCTGACCGCGAGCGCCCGGCCGACCCCCGGGGTTGCCGTCGGCGCGGCGCAGCGCCGCGACGATCAGCGCCATCGGCGCCGACGCCAGCCCCCGGCCCGGTCATGACCCAATTCTGATCAACGATGACCATCCCATCCAGGCGGGGACGCATCGGGATATTCTGGTCATCAGGAAGGGAGTCCTCATGGCGGCGGCCGTCCGGCGCCCCACCGAAAGGCCAGGCGACATGAGTACCAGCCGATCCCCCCGGACGTGGCGCCTACTCGAAGCGGTATTGCACCGACAGGCCCACCGTCCTCGGCCGGATCACGAACTCGTCCATGTACTTGTCGGTCCCGGGGAAGTTGCCGGCGTTGTTCAACACAGGACCTGCCGCGGACACGCCGAGGACATTGGTGAGGTTGGTGGCGTAGAGCGATGCCCGCCAATGCCCGCCGATCACCAGCGCCGCCGAGGCGTTGACGGTCGAGAAGCCGCCCAGCCGACGGAAGCCGGCGACCGTGTCGTTGATCTGGGTCGTGAGATCGCTGTGGTACGCGACATCGGCATGGGCCTCGAGCACGACGCCGTCCGCGACGGGCGCCACGTGGCTGACGCCCGCCGTCAGGGTCTGTGCCGGCACGTACGGCAGGCGATCCCCGCTTTGCGCCGCCAGGATCTGCTGGCCCCGGTCGGTGACCAGGAAGTCGTCGACCACGCGCGCGTCCGCATGGCCGTAGCCGAGCGTCGCCGACCACGCACGCGACAGCTGCGCCTCGAATTCCAGCTCGACGCCCTGGCTGCGCGCCTCGCCGCCGTTCGCGACGTAGGCCGTCGAGCTCGCATTGAACAGCTGCACCTGGATGTCGTTCCACTTCATGCGGTAGACGTCGCCGCTGAAGCGCAGCCAGTTGCCGACCGTGCCCTTCAGGCCCGCCTCGTAGTTCTTGACGGTATCGGGCTTGAAAGAGGCGGTGTTCGCCGAATCGCAGAACGGGCACGTGCCGATCGACACCGCGTTGACGCCGCCGTGTCGGAACCCCTCCGAGTAGGTGGCGTAGGCGCGGATCGCGCCGGTCAGCGCGTAGCTGGTGTTGAGCTTGAACAGGTGGTTGTGGAAGCCCTGGTCGCCGGAGGCCAGCGTCGTGCCGAGCGCGTCGGTCGCATTCGCCGGCGCCGGCAGCGTCGAGAAGTAAGGCCCGCCGTAGGGGATCTGGATGTGGACGTTCTGGCTGACGTCCTGCCAGAACAGCCGGAAGCCGCCGGTCACCTGCCACTTCTGGGTCGCATGCCAGGTCAGCTCGCCGAACAGCGCCTTGTCCTTGAATCCCGACGTGCGCGCGTAGGTGTAGTTCGTGTCGGTCGGCGACAGCGCACTTGGTCGCGTCCCGCCGTTGTAGCCCTCGATGTAGTCGCCGAAGGTCGCGACCGCGTAGCTGTTGCCGGGCGTCGCGTTCAGCGCGGCGTTGACCGCGTCTGCCGAACCCGGCAGCTCCGACCAGGCCGCGAAGCCCGGGATGATCTCGTACTGGAACAGGTCGTTGGTCTGGTGGCGGTAGAACCCGCCCACCGTGTAGTCGACCGCACCACCCTCCTTCGACACGAGCCGCAGCTCCTCGACGAACGACTTGTCCGTGTAGTCGGTGATGAACTCGGTCGTCGGCCGCGGGAAGCTGCCGTAGTAGAGCGGGCTCAGCGCATCGAACTTCTGCAGGAAGGGCGTCTCGTCATAGCCGCTCGAGTCGTGGTTGCGCGTGTAGCTCGTCGAGGAAATGACCGTGGCGAAGCAGACGTCGCCGGTCAGGACCAGCGAGCCGATGTCGGCGACGCGGTGGTCGGGCGCGATCGGGATGAAGGCTTGGTCCGTGTAGGTCCCCGCCCCGACCGTCTGGCGCGAGAAGCCATTGGAATGGTCATCCTGGCGCTGGTAGGACAGCGAGGCATCGAACGCCGGCGTCACGTGCCACAGCGCCGCGACCCGCAGGTACGACGAGCGGGCCGAATCGACGCCCTTCAGCGCCTGCGTCTTGAGTGCACTGGTCAGCGGATTGGCGGGATCCGCGAGCTGCGGCTGGTAGTTCGGCCCGAACACGATGGCGTTCGGCGCATTGATGAATCCCGCGGTATCGCGGTAGCCCGCGCCGATGCGCAGCGCCGCGGTCTCGGACAGCGGGATGTTGATGACCCCGTTCGTCCCGAAGGAGTTGCCGCTCGCGTGGCTCGTCGTCGCATCGTCCACCGTGGCCGACGCGGAGAAGTGCGTCGGGTCCGGCGTGTTGTGGATCACGCGGATCGTGCCGGCCACCGCACCCGACCCGTACAGCGTGCCCTGCGGCCCGCGCAGCACCTCGACGCGCGCCACGTCGCTGAGGTCCACGTTGACGAACAGCGGCACGTCGTCGACGTAGGTCGACACCAGCGGCACGCTGCCCCACGGCAGGTAGGCGGACCCGATCGGATCGTTGGCGTTGAGGCCGCGGATCACGATGTTGCTGTTGCTGCTGCTGGCGCGGGGCCCGAGGTCCGGCACGCTGATGCCGGGCAGCATGCGCGAGATGTCCGTGAGCGACACGACGTTGGCGGCCTCGAGCGACACGCCGGAGATCGCCGAGATGTTGTACGGCACGTCGACGACGTTCTGCGCACGGCGACTCGCGGTCACCACGACCTCCTGGAGCGCATCCGATGCGTCGGCGGCATGCGCATTCCCGGCCCCAGCCAGCGCGAGTGCCACGGCGACGGCGACGCAGGTCGCGGGTGGGGGACTGCTCGGATGGGTCATGGGGAACTCCTGTTGGAACTCGAATGGATGGCATGTGCAGGGCAGCCGGGCGCGCGGCGCCCGGCGGTGTATTCGTCGATCAACTGGTGCAGGCGCTCGCGCCCGAAGCTCGGGAAGTGCCCGCCGTGCACGACCGACACCGGCAGCTCGCGCAGGCGGGCGAGCGTCTCCAGGTAGTCGTCGCGGTTGGAGTGGTACGCATCGTCGATCAGCGGACCGTCGTAGATCGCATCCCCCGAGAACAGCACGCCGGTGTCGCGCTCGAACAGCGCGACCGATCCCGGTGAATGCCCCGGCACATGCAGCACCTCGAGGTGCCGGTCACCGAGGTCGATGACATCGCCCGCCTCGAGCAGGCGGGTGGCGGGCGCCGGCCGGACCTCGTACGCGGACTCGTCGAAGCCGCCGGGTGGGAGCCGGGCGAACATCGCGAGTCGCGCGTACTGGGTCGCGACGGTCGCCTCGCGCGTCGGCTGCGCGAGGATGGGCGCCTCGAGCCGGTGGCACGCCCGCGCGCCGAACTCATGGTGGTTGCCGATGTGGTCGAAGTGGGTGTGGCTCGCGATCGCGAGCACCGCGCGCGCCTGCAGCCACGGGAACTGCGCGACGAGGCTCACCGCGCCGAGCCCGGAATCAACCAGGACATTCATCTCGCGGCCGCGGACGAACCAGATGTTGCAGCGGTAGAACGGGTCGATGTGGTGCTCGTGCAGGTGCACGACGCCGTGCCCGAGTTCCGCGCACGCGTACCACTCCCCGGCCGTCGCCTCGGCGAGCCCGGTCATCCGCGTACCCGCACCGGCAGCACCGCGACATCGGCCGCCGCCACGAGGCGCGGCCCGCGCGGCCCGAACACCGCGCGCGGCTCCGGCCAAACGACCAGCAGCAGCGGATACAGCACGGCCGGCAGCAGCAGCGCGGCGATCAGCGACAGGTCGAGATCGCCCGCGAGGCGCCCGAACCAGCCGACGAAATGGCCGGGCATGTTGACCATCGTCAGCGCAATCACCGCCGAGGCGAGCCACGCGCCGAGTCCCTGGTAGTTCCAGCCCCCGCGGAACCAGTAGGCACCGCCTTCCTGGCCGCGGTTGAACACCTGCATCGCGTCGGGGATGTAGTACCCACGCCGCACGTAGAAGCCGATCATCAGCACGACCATCCACGGCGTCGTGGTCACGACGATCAGCGACACGAAGGTCGTGATCGCGTCGACGACGTTGAACACGAAGCGTCCGACGAAGATGAGCGCGATGGCCGCGGCGCCGATGGCCGCCGTCGCGGCGGCGCGGGTCAGGCGCGGGTCAGGCGCGGAAAGACGCTGGAGAAGTCGAGCCCGGTCCCGTACAGCGAGGTCGTCCCGGTCGACATGCCGCTCAGCGTCGCGAGCAGCAGCAGCGGCACGGAGAATCCCGCCGGCGCCACCGCGATCAGGCCGCCCGTGTAATCGGCCTGCGCGAGGAAGGCCGGCGCGCGCCGCGCGATGATCACCGTCGTCGCGAGTCCGAAGACGAACGGCAGCAGCGTCAACAGCTGCGCCACGACGGACGTCGCCATCAGCCGCGAGGCCCGGGTGTCGCGCGGCAGGTAGCGGCTCCAGTCACCGAGGAAGGCACCGAACGAGATCGGGTTGGCGAGTACCACGAGTGTCGCCGCGACGAACGCCGACCAGAATCGTGCCGATCCAAAGGCAAGATCCGCGCCGGGATACGTCGGGTCGAAATCCGACCGGAACGCCCAGAAGCCCACGAGGAAGAGCAGCGAGCTGCTGAAGACCGCGACCTTGTTGACGAGCAGCATCAGGCGAAAGCCGTAGATCGACACGGCCAGCACCGCGAGCGCGAAGACGCCGTAGGCGGCGGCGAAGGCGAGCTCCGTCGCGGGCAGGCCGACGAGGCGCCCGGCGGCGCCGACGGCGGCATCACCACTCGACCAGACGCTGATCGAGAAGAACGCCACCGCCGTCAGCAGGCTCAGGAACGATCCGACGATGCGCCCCACGACGCCGAAATGGGCGCTGGAGGACACCGCGTTGTTGGTCCCCGTCAGCGGCCCGAAGATCGCCATCGGCGCCAGGATGAGCGCGCCGAGCGTCACGCCGAGCACGGCGGCGGCGAGCCCCTGGTAGAACGAGAGCCCGAAGATGATGGGGAACGCGCCGAGCACCGCCGTCGCGAGCGAGTTGGCGCCACCCCATTCGATGCGCAGGAAATCGAACAGCGAGGCATTGCGCTCCGCGTCGGGGATCGGTTCGATGCCATGCGTCTCGAAGTCGGTTGCCAAGATCGTGTACGCCCTGCCCTGTGATCCAACTGCACGATGCACACCGCATCGCGACCGAACGTTATCGACTCCGCCGCCACACTTCCAGCAGCGCGTCGCACGCGACGAGCGCGAGCACCACGATGGAGCAGCGCCGGGATCCGATGCGCCAAAAGCGCGCACGCACGACCCCGCGCTGGGCTATTCCGCGTGCGCGTCCGCGTCGATCTCGATGCCCGCCCGCTCGAGCGCGCGGCGCAGCCCCGCGAGCGGCTGCGCGTAGTGACGCCATTGCGCGAGCGACGACGAGTACATCGGACGCCGCACCTGCGATGCGCTCGCCGTCGTCGTCGCGGTCGGGTTCTCGTGGAAGCGCATGCAGGCCTCGTCCCAGGGCAGCCCGCAGGCCTCGAGCAGCCCGCGCGTCTCGCCGGCCTGGTCCTGCACCAGCTTCTCGTAGTGCACGACGTGCATCCGGCCCGGCAGCGCGTCATGCCAGAACCGCATCAGGCGGCGATAGGCGACGTAGTACGCCGCGATGTCCTCGAGCGAGTAGGAAAACGGATAGCCGTCCTTGAAGAGCGTCTTGTACAGCGCATAGCAGATCGCCATCGGCTCGCGCTCCACGTGGATGATCGTCGCCTCGGGGAGCGCGCGCGCGATCAGGCCGCAGTACAGGTAGTTGAGCGGCATCTTGTCGATGAAGCGGCCGGTGTGGCCGGCGTCGCCGGCGCGACGCAGGTAGTCCCGGCCCATCGCCCCGAAGTCGGCCTGCGCCGAGCGGGCGATCAGCGCGCGTCGGTCCTGGCCGGTGGCGACGGACGGGCCCGCGGCGGCCGACACCACCGCGGCGGCGAAGGCGTTGAGTTCGCCCGCCGAGGACAGCGCCGGGTGGCTGGACAGGATGCGATCCACGAGCGTCGTGCCGCTGCGCGGCAGGCCGACGACGAAGACCGGGGCAGGCGCCGCCCCCGGCGCGGCGCCCGTCGGCGCCGGCAGCCCGGCATAGTGCTCGATGATCCACTCGACCGTCGCCACGTCCCGGGCGACGTCGTAGTCCATGTGCCGGCGCCTGAGACTGGCGCCCCGTTCCAGCGCCGCGAATGACGCCGCGTACCGACCGAGGTCCTCGTATTCCTTCGCGAGCGCGTAGCACAGCTGGACTTCCCCGGCCCACGGCAGGTTGCCGCGCGCCACCCGCGACTCGAGCTCGGCGACGTGGTTGCGGTCGGCGTGCTGCGGGCGCAGTTCCGAGCGGTTGAGGTACGCCTCGTGGTCATCGGGCCGCAGCGCGATCACGCAGTCGTAGTCCCGCTCGGCGCCGGCGAGATCGCCCACGAAGCGACGCCCGGTCGCGCGGTTGTACAGCAGGCGCGTCGAATCCGGATCGAGCGCGAGGCCCCGGTCGTACGCCCGCAGGGCCGCCGCGTGCTCGTCGAGCTTCTGCAGTAGCAGTCCGAGGCCGCCCCAGAACGTCGCATCCGCCGGACCCTCCGCGATCGCGAGCGCGTCGCGGCGCGCGTCCTCGAGGCGCCCGAGCGCGACCAGGCACTGGCCGCGCAGCAGACCCGATGGCGCATTGCCGGGCGCGAGCGCGAGCGCACGGTCGACGAACTCGAGCGCCTGCGCCGCGGCGCCGGTCTCGAGCGCGACGAAGGCCCTGGCGTGCCAGCCGGGCGCGAACTCCGGGTGCTGCGTGCACAGCTGGCCTGCGGCGAGCGCGGCGGCGCCGAGCTCGCGTCCCGCGATCAGCCGCCGCAGGTGGCGAAAGTCGGCCTCGACCGTGCCGCTAACGACGGCGCCCGCCTGGCGCGCGCGCAGGGCGGCGCGTCGCGGCGACGCGCTCCATCACGCCACGCCGCGGTCACGCGGATATTCGCCGGGACTTGCGCCATTGAATTTTTAGCGTAACACTTGTTATGTGGGATGGCATTCTGATCAATCGACTCATTCGCTGTCAACGAGCCCGCCCTGGAAGGATGGAACCCATGGCAAGGGTCACGGACCTGGAAGCGACGAAGACGCGGCTCGTGCAGGCCGCCTGGACCGTGATCGCGACGGAGGGCATCGAGGCGGCCACGCTGCGCCGCGTCGCGACCCAGGCCGGGTGCACGACGGGACTCATCACCCACTACTTCGAGGACAAGAACGAGCTGGTCACGGTGGCCTACCGGCGCGTGCTCGACATGATGATCAAGGATGCCGCCGAGGCGATCGCGTCCGCCTCGGGCATCGCCGAGCAGCTGCGGGCGGCGATCGAGGCCATCGAACCGGTGCGCGCGGGAACCCGGGAGTTCACCATCGTGCTCATGAACTTCTGGGCGGCGGCCGCCGTGAACCCGGAATTCGCGCGTCACTGCCGCGATGACTACCGCCGCTGGCGCCGGCTCATCGAGCGGGTCATCCGGGTGGGCGTCGCGCAGGGCGAGCTGCGCGCCGACACCGACGTCCGCGCGCTGGTCGACCTGCTCACGCTCGTCAGCGACGGACTCAGCGTGGGCATGACGCTGACCCCGGCGGCGTACCCGGCGAGGCGCCGGCACGCCCTCATCGGGCACATCCTCGCGCCGTTCCTGCCGCCGTCGCGAGCGTCCGCGCCCTAGCGTCCCGAGGCGCGCCACGCGCCTCGCGGCCAAGACGCGCGGCACGAGGTCGCAGGACCGCCCGGGTCGCGGTAGCATGCGCGCCCGGATCGGCAGCCCCCCGCGGGCCGCCGACCACCCCGCCCTGTCCACCGCTCGTCGCGCAGCATCGCGCCCGGTCCTGGACGGCGCCGCCTGCGACCGGACCCCGAGACGACGACACCATGACCGAGCGCCTGCTCCACACCGCGGCCACGCGCTTCGAGGCCGCCCGGCGGGTCGACTCCGCGCCGCCCGGCCATCGCAGCGGCCGCCTGCATGGCCATGGCTTCATCGCGTCGGTGCATGCGGTGCTGCCGGCCGGTGTCGGTGGCTTCGCGGGCGCGGAAGTCGGCGCGCTGCGTGACGCCCTGATCGCCGCCGTCGAACCCCTCGACTACCGCCACCTGAACGAGATCCTCGCGCAGACCGGGGATGCCCCCCTCGCCGCCTGGATCCGGGCGCGCCTCGCGATACCCGGCGTCGCGGCGGTGGGCCTGCAGAGCACCCCGGACGAGGGTGTCGAGCTCGATGGAGGGGGCCGCGCGCGCTGCTGGCGTCGGTACCGGCTGCAGTCCGCGCATCGCCTGCCCCACGTGCCGCCGGGCCACAAGTGCGGGCGCGTGCACGGCCACGGCTTCGAGGTGGTGCTGCAGGCGAACGCGGACGGGTCCGGCCTCGCGCCCGGGATCCTGGACGCCGCATGGCAGGCACTCCACGCCGAACTCGACCACGCCTACCTTAATGACATCCCGGGACTCGAGAATCCCACGAGCGAAATCCTGTGCGGCTGGATCTGGCGCCGACTCAAGCCCGCGCTCGCGACACTCGCGTGGGTGACGGTGTTCGAGACCGGGCAGAGCGGCGCGAGCCACGACGGCGAGCGGTTCCGCATCTGGAAGGACGTGACGCTCGACAGCGCGACCTGCCTGCCGGCGGCGCCGGCGGGCGACCGACGCAGGCGCGTGCACGGCCACACGTACACGCTGCGCTTGTCCCTCGAAGCCCCGCTCGACGCGGTGCTGGGCTGGACGGTCGACTTCGGCGACGTGAAGGAGCGCTTCAACCCGGTGTTCGAGGCGCTGGACCATCGTCCGCTGCATGAGCTGATGGGGCCGGGGCAGGCCGATGCCGGCAGCCTCGTGCGCTGGATCCGCATCGAGGCCGCGCGCCGCCTGCCCGAACTCGTGCAGGTCGAGCTGTATGAGGAGCCCGGGTGCGGAGCGATGCTGTGCTGGGGCGCGGCGCTGCCCGCATTGCCGCTGTAACGCCACTCATCGCGTGACCCCGCGCGAGGCCCGCGGTCAGGTCCAGAGCGTGAGCTTGTTGCCCTGCTTGTCGGTGAACGAGCCGACCAGGATCATGATCAGGTCGATCAGCACCCAGACACCGAAGAAGCCGCCGATCGTGCAGATCATCAGGATGCCGGTGCCGATCTTGCCGACATAGAAGCGGTGCGCGCCGAGGTAGCCGAGCAGGAAGCGCAGCAGGAACGCCGGCAGGATCCGCTTGTCGGTCGAAGAGACGCCGCCCGTGCCCTGCTGGGCACCGCAGTGCGGGCACGAGATCGCCGTCTCGTGGATCTCCTTGCCGCAGCCTCTGCAGAAGACCATCGGATTCTCCCTGTGCGCCTCGTGATTCGCGACCCGCCCGGTGAGCCGCGCAGCCGGATCCATCCTATCCCAATCGCCCCGCCTTTGCCGGCCCCGCCCGGCGGCCCACGGCGCGCCGCGACGCGCTTCTGCCGCCCGCGGTGACCCGGTACGCTAGCACCCCTCCACCGCCGCCCCGGATCCCCGATGCCCCCTCGCGCCCCCGCCCCATGAGCACCCCGTCGCCCGCCGACGCGGAGTTCGCACGTGCGGCCGCAGCCTACAACGAGCGCAACTGGGACACCGCGGAACGCATCGCCCGCGCCATCGTGGGCGCCGAGCCTGCGCACTACGACGCGCTCAACCTGCTCGGCATCATCGCCGCGCAGACGCGCCGCGCGCCGGAGGCCGAGCGCCTGCTCGCCCGCGCGGTCGCCGCGCGCCCCGGGCTCGCGATCGCCCACAACAACCACGCCAACGCGCTGCGCGAGCTCGGCCGCTTCGAGGACGCCGTCGCCGGCTACCAGCGCGCGATCGCACTCGAGGGGCGTGACGCGCTCGCCTGGTGCAACCGCGGCGGGGCGCTGCACTCGCTCGGGCGCACCGAGGCGGCGCTCGACAGCTACGGACGGGCCATCGCGATCCGCCCGGACTACGCCGAGGCGCACTACAGCCGCGCCGTGCTGCTGCACGATGCCGGGCGCAGCGCGGAGGCGATCCAGGGCTACGAGCGTGCGATCGCGCTCGCGCCGGGCTATGCGGACGCGTACTACAACCTCGGCAATGCGCTGCACGCGCTGCGCCGGCACGGCGCCGCGGTGCGCGCCTACGACGCGGCGCTCGCGCTCGCGCCGGGCTCCGCGCAGGCGCTCAATAATCGCGGCAACGCGCTCGTCGACCTCGCCCGCCCGGCCGACGCGCTCGACAGCTACAGCCGCGCGATCGCCGCCGACCCCGCGCTCGCCGAGGCGTACGGCAACCGCGGCAACGCGCTGACCGACCTCGGCCGCCCGCACGAGGCGGTGGCCGACTACGCGCGCGCGCTCGCGCTCGACCCGTCGCGGTCCTGGATCCGCGGCGACTGGACGCAGGCGATGCTGTCGCTGTGCGACTGGTCGCAGTTCGCGCCCGCGCTCGCCGCGCTCGAGGGCGACGTGCGCGCCGGGCACCGCGCCGCGAAGCCGCTGACGATGCTTGCGCTGCGCGACGATCCGGCGCTGCAGCAGCGCGCCGCCGCGCTCTACGGTGCGGCCTCCGCCGTCCAGCCGCTGCCGCCCGCGGGCGCTCGCGCGCCGGGCGAGCGCATCCGGATCGGCTACTACTCGGCGGACCTGCACGAGCACGCGACCGCGTACCTGATGGCGGAGCTGTTCGAGCTGCACGACCGCGCGCACTTCGAGGTGCACGCGTTCTCGTTCGGTCCCGACCGCGACGATCCGATGCGCCGGCGCCTGCGGGGCGCGTTCGAATCGTTCCACGAGGTGCGCGACCGCAGCGACCGCGAGATCGCGCTGCTGTCGCGCGAGCTCGGCATCGACGTCGCGGTGGACCTGAAGGGCTACACGCGCGACGCGCGCCCCGGGATCTTCCAGCACCGCGCGGCCCCGGTGCAGGTCGGCTATGTCGGCTACCCAGGCACCTGCGGCACCGATTTCCTCGACTACCTCGTCGCCGACGCGGTGCTGGTGCCGCCGGCGGAGCGGGCCCACTACTCCGAGCGGCTGATCCGCCTGCCCCACAGCTACCAGCCGAACGACCGCCGGCGCACGATCGCGGATGTCGTCCACACCCGCGCAGAGCTCGGGCTGCCCGAGCAGGGCATGGTGTACTGCTGCTTCAACGCGAGCTTCAAGCTGCTGCCGGGGATGTTCGATTGCTGGATGCGGATCCTCGGCCAGGTCCAGGGCAGCGTGCTGTGGCTGTATGCCGAGAACGACACGGTCCGGACGAACCTGCGCCGCGAGGCGCTGCGCCGCGGCATCGAGCCCGCCCGGCTCGTGTTCGCAGCGCCGCTGCCCCTCGCGCAGCACCTCGCGCGCTACCGCCTCGCGGATCTGTTCCTCGACACGCTGCCGTGCGGCGCGCACACGACGGCGAGCGATGCACTCTGGGCGGGACTGCCGGTGCTGACGCGACCGGGCCGGGCATTCGCCGCGCGCGTCGCGGCGAGCCTGCTCGCGGCCGTCGGCCTGCCGGAACTCGTCGCCGGCAGCGAGCAGGAATACGAGCTGCTCGCCGTCGCGCTCGGCCGGGACCCGGGCCGGCTCGCGACGCTCGCGCGCCGACTCGCGGCGGCACGGGACACCGCGCCGCTGTTCGACACGCCCGCCCTGGCGAGGCATCTCGAGCAGGCGTACCGGGCGATCCACGAGCAACGGCTGGCCGGGCGCCCGCCGACGGACCTCGACGTGCGGGCGATGCCGCCAAGGCCCTAGACCGGCGACTGCGCCGACGCCATCCGACGCGCCCTGTCATCCGCCGCGGGACGGGATGGCGAGGCGCACCCGCATCCAGTCCGGTCGCGAGGCGAGCTTCAGGAAACCCTCGAGATCGGGCAGGCGCTCCACTTCCGCGGCGAGCAGCGCCGGCTCCACCGCATGCTGCTCGCTCACCGACGTCGTGCGCCGGCCGGGCAGCGGACCCGCTCCCTGCGAGCGGCTGCGCTGCAGCCGCACGACCTCGCGCTCGCCGACGAGCTGCGCTGCGAAGCGCGCCGTGCCGCCGCCCTCCGACGCCGAGCAGCGCAGGATCAGCGTGCTCGCGCAGTTCTCGACGATGGTGCGGGCCGCGGCCTCGCCGTAGGTGCCGCCGACCTGCGCGATCGACTGGAAGCCGAGCAGCACCCGCCCACCGTACTTGCGCAGCCGCGCCAGCGCGTCGCTGAGCCCGTCGATCGCGCCGAGCGCATCGAGCTCGTCGACCACGAACCACAGTCGCTGGTCGCCCTCGCCCTGGCTCATCGCCTGGAAGATCGCGGTGCGCAGCCACGTCGAGACGATGCTCCGGAGCGCGGCGATCTCGTCGGCCCGGTACGGCAGGAACAGCACGCCGCTGCCGCGCTCGACCCAGTCGCGCACCGACAGCGTGGGCGCCTGCTGGGCCGCGAGGTGGGCGAGCGCCGCGGTCGCGCCTGCACCGACCGCGCGCACCGAGGCGAGCATGCGCTCATTGCCCTCGGAGACGAGCGCTGCCGAGCCCGTGCCCTCGAGCAGCACCCGCAGTTCCGTCGGTTCCGCGACGACGAGCAGGCGATGCAGCTCGGCCAGGCGATCGCCGGGCACGCCGGCGAGCCGGCGCAGCAGGTCGGCGACGAGTCCCTGCGCGTAGGCGCGCCAGGCCTGTTCGCCCCCGCGCCCGTCACCGACCAGCGAGCGCGCCAGGTGCTCCGGATCGTACGGCGCGCGCAGCTCGAGAAACGGATCCCAGCGACGCGCCCGCGGATCGAAGGGGTTGAGGATCACGTCACCGCGCGCCGGGTCGTAGTGGCGCGCGAGCGCGCTGCCGTCGGGGTCGGCGATCACCGCCCGGTCGCCGCGCGCGAGCGCGCCGTCAAGGAGCTCGCGGATCGCCGTGCTCTTGCCGGTGCCGGTGGTGCCGATGCACTTGAAGTGGCGCACCTCGTCGGCCGGCGAGACCGGCACGCCTGCGATCGAGAGTGAGGCGGCGGCGCCCGGCCCGCCCTGCGGCGGCGGGCCGATCACCGCACCGCGGCGCACGAGGCCATCGCGGGAGTCGGTCCTGCGCGCGAGCGCGAGACCGGCGGCGACGCCGAGGGCCGCGAACACGAGCACCGACAGGACGAGGCGCACGACCACGCTGCCGGGGGCGATGCCGCCGAGGGCCGCCGAGACCAGCAGCCCGAGGGCGGTGAGGGGCAGGCAGAGCAGCACGCCGAGGACCCAGGCGCGCCCGCGGGCGCGCCCCCAGGCGAGCCCACCCGCCAGTGCGGCCAGCGTCGCGCCGCAGGCGGCGGCGATGCCGGCGCTGCCGGCGAGCAGCGTTGCGCTCACGTGCGGATCCCGGTCATCGGCGGAGTGTCGCCCCGCGCGGGGCCCGACCGTGAGCCGCATTTCTGGGCATTTCGCACAGAAATGCGCCGGTTGGCAGGGCGCCCCTGCGGCGGTGGCGAGCGCAGCCTCAGCGGCAGCTCGCCGGGTCGAGCCGGTAAAATCGCTCGTCACTACTCTTTTGTAGTAACATTATTGTATGGCCATGCGGTTTGAATGGGACCGGGTCAAGGCGGTGCTCAGGCTCCGCACGCACGGGGTCCGTCTTGAAGTGGCCATCCGGGCGTTTGCCGATCCGACGGCGCTGACCGCGTTCGTTCTGGTCGAAGGCGGTGAACTGCGCAGGCAAACGACAGGACTCGTCCACGGGCATGCGCGGCTGCAGGTTGCGCATGCGGTTCGGCAGGCGCAGGAAGGCGATCAGTCGATCGACGCGATCCGCATCATTTCCGCTCGTCATGCCGACCGCATGGAAAGGAAACGCAATGAGCAAGACACTCGTTAAGCGCACGATCGATCTGGCCAACCCGCCCGCGCTGACCGCGAGGCAGAATGCCGAGCTCGCAGCCGGCGCTGCCCGGCCGGACCGCGAGATCGACTGCAGCGAGATTCCTCCGCTTTCCGCGGCATTCTGGACGAACGCCGTTCGCGACAAGTACTACAAGCCGGTGAAGACATCGACCACGATTCGGATCGATTCCGATGTCCTGGCGTGGCTGCGCTCGCAGGGCAAGGGCTATCAGTCGCGGATCAACGCCATCTTGCGGCGCACGATGCTGGAGTCGCTCAAGTAGCGAACCTCCGCTCGGCGATGCCGCAGGCAATGAACGTCGGGCCCGGCACTCGCGCGAGCCACCGCGACGCTCGAAACCGAAAGTCCCCGGAAGTCCTCGCCACGGTCGGGGCGCGCGAGTCACAATTAGTGGACGGACTGTACCGGGACGCCCCCAGTTCGCTGGGGTCCAGGGGAGCATGACGCGCTTTGACCACATCATCGTTGGCGCAGGCTCCGCCGGCTGCGTGCTCGCGAACCGACTGTCGGCGGACCCCGCGCGGCGCGTGCTCCTGATCGAGGCGGGTCCCCGCGACTCGAGTCCGTTCATCCACATGCCGGCGGGCCTGGCGCAACTCGTCAACAACCGCCGCCTCAACTGGAACTACTCGACCGAGCCGCAGGCGAACCTCGAGGGGCGGCGCCTGTGGTGGCCGCGCGGGCGGGTGCTCGGCGGCTCGAGCTCGCTGAACGCGATGTGCTACGTCCGCGGCCAGCGCGAGGACTACGACGGCTGGGTCGCCGAGGGCGCGACCGGCTGGGACTGGGACGAGGTGCTGCCGTGGTTCCGCCACGCCGAGGACCAGGTGCGCGGCGAGGATGCCTGGCACGGGACCGGTGGCCCGCTTTCGGTCTCGGACCTCAAGCACCGCAACCCCCTCTCCCAGGTGTTCCTCGACGCGGCGAAGGCCGTGGGCCATCCGCTCAATCCGGATTTCAACGGCGTGACGCAGCAGGGTGCCGGCTGGTACCAGGTGACGCAGCGCGACGGCCGGCGCGCGAGCACGGCGGTGGCCTACCTCAGGCCCGCGCGCGGTCGCCCCAACCTCGCCGTGATGACCTGCGCGCTCGCGACGCGCCTCGTCGTCGATCACGGCCAGGTCACCGGCGTCGAGATCCTGCAGGGCGGGCGGCCGCGCGTCGTCGAGGCCCCGGCCGTCACGCTCGCCGGCGGCGCGATCAACTCCCCGCAGCTGCTGCTGCTGTCCGGCATCGGCCCCGCGGCCGAGCTCGAAGCGCTCGGGATCAAGGTGGTGCTCGACCTGCCCGGCGTCGGCACGAACCTGCACGACCATGTCGACTACTGCGTGCTCGTGAAGTGCACGCAGCCGCTGACGTACGACTTCGGCAAGCTCGAGGAGCTGCGCGTCGGCCTGCGCTACCTGTTCACGCGCGACGGCCCCGGCAGCTCGAACATCGCCGAGGCGGGTGCCTTCCTGTGCACCGCCGCCGCGAAGGGCGGCCGGCCGGACGTGCAGCTGCATTTCGTGCCCGCGCAGCTCGACGACCACGGCCGCAACCGGCTGCCCGGGCATGGCTACACGGTGCACGTCTGCGGCCTGCAGCCGAAGAGCCGCGGGCGCATCACGCTCGCCTCCACCGACCCGACCGCCGCGCCCCGCATCCAGCCGAACTACCTCGCCGATCCCATCGACGCGACGGTGCTGATCAACGGCATCCGCATGGTGCGCGAGATCCTCGCCGCGAAGCCCTTCGATCCGTACCGCGGCGCGGAGGTCTTCCCGGGCCCGGATGCACACTCGCCGGGCGCGCTGCTCGCGGCCATCCGCGCCAAGGCCGAGACCGTCTACCACCCGGTCGGCACCTGCCGCATGGGCCGCGACATGGACGCCGTCGTCGACCCCCGGCTGCGCGTGCATGGCATCGAGGGGCTGTCGGTGGTGGATGCCTCGGTGATGCCGGTGATCCCGAGTGGCAACACCAATGCGCCGACCATCATGATCGCCGAGCGCGCGGCGGAGTTCCTCGGCGCCTAGCCGGAAGCCCGCGCCGGCACCCGCCGCGGCCAGCGCATGCTAGGCTCGCACCGGCATGACCGCCGTCACGTCGTTGCCGCCTCCCGAAGCGACCGAGTCGCACGCCCCGGAGCCACCGCCCATGCTCGAGCCGCATGCCCCGGAGAAGCCGATCCACTCCTGGCGCGACTTCCTCGTCCACATCGGCGCGATCGCCGTGGGCCTGCTGCTCGCGCTCGGACTCGAACAGGCCGTCGAACTGGTCCACCACCGCCACCTGCGGGCGGAGATGGAGACCCGGATCCACGGGGCGCTCGAGGCCGATCTCAAGATCGACGCGGACAGCTTCGTGCAGCTGCGAGGCAACCTCGCCTACCTCACGGAGCTGCGCAATGCCGTGACGGCACGCATCGACGGGGCGGGCGCTCCGGCGCAACCGCCGTTGCTCGACCGGCGGATCGCGCTCTTCATCATCTTCCCCGGCCTCGCGCCCTACGAGGCGGCGCAGAGCAACGGCTCGGTGGCGCTGCTCGAGGAAGGCCGCATCCGCCTCTTCAACCGGCTGTCATTCGCGCGCCAGCTGATGCTGGTTGCCCGCGATCACTTCTTTTCCGAGACGGTCCGACTCGAGAGCTTCCAGCGGCGATTCGTCGATGCGCACGGGTTCATGGCGATGAACGCCGTCACGACCGCCGTCGACGTCACGCGCCTGTCGAAACCGGAGCTCGTCGAGTATCGCGAGCGGATCGCCGACCTCATTGCCGCGACCGAGCAACTCCGCTCGCGCATCGACCTGTTCGACCTCGAGGTGCGGTCGTTGCTGAACGGCGCCTCCTCCGAGTCCCAGCTGCTGGACGAAGCGCTGAAGGCACGCCCGCGCGGCTTCGGCGTACGCGACGAGGACCGCCAGGAACCGTAGGCCGACCCCGCAACGCCGACCCTGCGCGGGCGCGCGCCGCCGACTACAATCAGGCCCCCGCGCCTCCCCGCGCGCGCAGGCGCAACGACCATGCCGAATCCCACCCGCCTCGCCCACGACTGGGTCGACGCCCACCACGCCGAGTGGAGCGCCTGGCACCGCACGATCTGGGAGTGGGCCGAACCCGCCTGGCGCGAGTATCGCTCGGCCGCCTGGTTCGTCGCGCGGCTGCGCGAGGCGGGCTTCGAGGTCGAGGCAGGCTCCGCCGGCATGCCGACGGCGTTCGCCGCGCGCTGGTCGAACGGCGCTGGCGCCACCGTCGCCGGCTACGCCGAGTACGACGCGGTCCCCGGCAACTGCCAGGCCGCCTCGACGCGGCGCGAGCCGCGCGCGGGGCTCTCGCCGTACGCGCCCGGCCACACCGACCCGCACTCGGCACTCGGCATCGGCGCGCTGGCCGGGATCCTCGCCACCCAGCACGCGATGCGCGCGAGCGGCACGACCGGCACGCTCCGGTTCTTCGGCGAACCGGCCGAGAAGGTGCAGGGCTCGAAGCTCGTGCACGGGCTGCGCGGCTACTACGACGGCATCGACGCGCTCGTCAGCTACCACCCGTTCTACATGCTGCCGCTGTGCAACACGACGCGCTGGGACACGCACTGCGGCGCCTACTACAGCCGCATCTACTCGTTCATCTGCGACGACGCCGAGACCTGGGGCGCGGCGGATGGCACGAGCCCGATCGCGGCGGCGCATTCGGCGGCGCGCGCACCGGGCGCGAACGTCGCGCTGATGGCGATGTACTCCTCCGCCAAGGCGACGCTGGAGTCGATGCTGGCGCACTCCGGCGGCTGGTCGCTCAACGAGGCGATCCTGACGGCGGGCCAGGCGACCGCCGACAACCTGCCGGCACACCTCGCGCAGATCAACTACGCCTGGCGGACCCCGGAGATCCGCATGGCCGAGTCGATCCTCGAGGTGCTCGACCGCAATGCCGAGCACGCCGCGGCGATCGCGCACTGCCGGCTCGTCAAGCGCTGGGTGTCGCGCACGCGGCCCGGCGTCGCGAACCATGCGCTCGCCTCCCTCGCCTACCGCAACCTCGAGGCGGTCGGCGCGCCCCGCTATGGCGAGGAGGCGATCGCGCTCGCCCGCGAGATCCAGGCGAACCTCGGCCTCGCGCCCATGGACGCGCCGTACCTGCCGGCCTGCGAGACGCTGATCGCGCCCGAGGAGGCCGAGCGGGAGCTGCGCCAGTCGATGCCGGCCTGGCAGACGAACTGGACCTCCGACGACTACGTCGAGATGACCTGGTACGCGCCGACCGTGCGCCTGTACATCGCCCGCCCCATGCTCGCGGCGCCGCCGGGCTACGCGGGGTACCCCGCGTGGGTGTCGAACGCGCTCGGCGGGCTCGCGCCGTGCATCGATCCGACGATCGAAGTCGCCGCGAAGACCATCGCCGGGACGCTGCTCGACCTGCTCGCGAACCCCGGCCTCGTCGCCGCCGCGCGCGCCGAGTTCGAGGCGCGCACCGGGGGCGAGAAGTTCGTTGCGCCGCTGCTGCCGAAGGACTTCGCGCCGCCGATCGACTACCGCTGGCCGGAGTACGTGACCACCGCGCGCGGCGCGGAGTGGTGGATCCCGGCCGCGCCCGAGCTCGACGGGTGAGCGACCTCGCCCCGCCCGCGGCGGGCATCGGTCCGCTGCTGACGCTCGCGGTCGTCGAGGCGATCCGGGGCGCGGCGCGCGCCGGTCACGCCTCGCTCGAATGCTCGCTCGACCTCGACCGCAGCCGCACCACCGTCGAGCCCGGTGCCGACACGTTCCGCTGGAACGGGCGCCACTGGCCGCTGCCGGTGGCCAAGGAACGCACGGTCTATCACTTCGCCGACGACCGGTTCATGCCGGTGTCGCGCTTCACGAACTCGCTGATCAAGCTGGTGCCCACCGAGTGGGGCGCGCCGACGTTCGAGATCGACGGCATCAAGATGCTGCCGACCGCCAAGGTCTCGCCCTACGAGGACGCGCGCGCCAAGGTCGAGCTCGTCGCGCCGAAGGGGCGCGTGGTGCTCGACACCTGCGGCGGCCTCGGCTACTTCGCGGCGTGGTGCGTCGTCGCCGGCGCGCGCGAGGTGCGCTCGTTCGAGAAGAGCGCGGATGTGATCTGGCTGCGCTCGCTGAACCCGTGGTCGCCGCGCGAGGGCGGCGCGCTCTCGCTCACGCATGGAGATGTGCGCGATGCGCTCGCCGGACTCGGCGACGCGTCGGTCGGCGCGATCCTGCACGATCCGCCGCGGTTCGGGATCGCCGGCGAGCTCTACTCGCTCGCCTTCTACTCGGAACTCGCGCGCGTGCTCGAGCGACGGGGCCGGCTGTTCCACTACACCGGCTCGCCGAACAAGCTGACGACGGGGCGCGACGTGCCGGCGGAGGTCTCGAAGCGCCTGAAGGCGGCCGGATTCGACACCGAGCCGAAGTTCGACGGCGTGCTCGCGATCCGCCGCTAGCCCGCGTACCAGTCCTCGACCTCGAGCCCCTCGACACGGCTGAATTCACGCACTTTGCGCGTCACCAGAACCGCGTGGGACGCGAGCGCGGTCGCCGCGATCAGCGTGTCGATTGGACCGATCGGCGCCCCGACTCGCTCGAGCGCAACACGCAATCTGGCAGCGACGCGGGCACAGTCATCATCGAAGGGCAGGATCGTCGCGCTCGCGAGGAACGTCTCCAGCTGCGCGGCACGTCGCGCGAAGCCCTGCATGCGAGCGAGGCCGTAGCGCAGCTCATATGCCACCACCGCCGGCACGGCGATGTCGCGCGCGGGGCACGCCAGCAGCCGCTCTCCGACCCGGCCCTCTCCACGGAAGTAGTAGGCGATCGCATCGCTGTCGAGGGCGTAGATCACTCGATTGGCTCGCGCGGTACGTCCTTTGCGTCGACCCGATAGAGCTCGTCCGCCAACGGAAAGTCCCGGACCGCACCCGCAAGCGCGCGCACGGCCTCCGGCCAGCTCGAATCGGTGGAGGCGCGGACCAGCCCACCCAGCCACTTGCTGTAGGACATGCCGGCAGCGGCCGCGGCGGCACGCCCACGGCGGTCGGTTTCATCGTCCAGATACAGCGTTACCTGTGGCACGACAGGCCTCCATTTCATACAAGTATACGTTAGCGTATACTTGTTCGAGCGGAAGTCAATGCCACGGCTTTCGCCCGGGACTCATCGCCACGGACTGCGGCGCCGTGTCGGGTCGTCCGCGGACGCGCTACAGTGAGCCGGGGCGCGCAGGGACGCTGCCTGACCTGGACAGGGAGCCCCCGCGGTGCGGTACCAGATTCGAATCCCATGCGCCGCGCTCGTGCTGGTGCTGCTCGCCTTCGCCCCCGCCTGTCTAGGCGCGGGCACGGCGACCGGCTACACGAAGACCGCACCGGCCGCCTGGGTCGATGTGCAGCCGCCGAGGACCGCATCCGGGGCGCCGGCCGACGGCTCGACGGGCGGCACCGACTTCCTGCTGGTGGACCGCCAGGTGCGCATCGACCGGGGCTCCGCGGCCTACTCGCGCTATGTCGTGCGCCTCGCCAACCAGAGCGGCGTCGACGACCAGTCGCAGATCAAGATCGAGTACGACCCGCGCGAGGATCGCGTCCGCCTGCACGGCGTGCACCTGCTGCGCGGCGGGCGATCGATCGACGCGCTGCCGGGCGCGCGCGTCGAGACGCTGCAACGCGAATCCTCGCTCGAGGACGGGCTGCTGGACGGCTGGCTGACGCTGCACCTCGTGCTCACCGACGTGCGCGTCGGCGACGTGCTCGACTACAGCTACACGATCGAGCACCACGCCCCGGAATGGCACGAGCGCTACTTCGAGCACTTCCAGACGCGCTGGGGCAAGCCCGCCCGCGACGCCCGACTGCGTGTCGAGGTCCGCGACGGCGAGCCGCTCTACGTGCGCGCGCACGGCGAGGAGTCGCCGAGGCGCAGCAGCCGCGCCGGCTGGCAGGTGCTCGAGTGGCGCTGGACGCCGCTGCCGGGGGTGCATGCCGACGCCGACCGGCCCTCGTGGGCAGAGGCCTATCCGACGGTCGAACTGTCCCAGTTCGCGGACTGGGCCGAGGTCGCCGCGGCAAGCCGGTCGCTGTTCGAGCAGCCGGGCCCGGTCGCGCCGGCGGTCGCCGCGCTCGCGGCGCGCCTGCGCGCGGAGTCGCCGGACGACGCCGCCCGCGTGGTCGCGGCATTGCGCTTCGTGCAGGAGGAGATCCGCTACACCGGCCTCGAGCTCGGCGACGGCGCGTTCCGCCCGACACCGCCAGGCACGGTGCTCGCGCGCCGCTACGGCGACTGCAAGGACAAGGCGCTGCTCGTGGCGACGCTGCTCGGCGAGATGGGCATCGAGGCCTATCCGGCGCTCGTCAGCACGCACTGGAACCAGGCGCTCGCCGAGCGCCTGCCGAGCCCCGCGGTCATGGACCATGCCATCGTCCGGGTGCGACTCGGCGGGCGGACCTACTGGCTCGACGCGACCACGACCGGCCAGGGCGGCTCGCTCGCCGACCTCACGCAGGCGGACCTCGGCCGGGCGCTCGTGCTGGAGCCGGGCGCCCATGCGCTCGAGGCGATCCCCGTCGCCGCACCGGGTCCGACCGTCGAGACGCGCACCTTCGACCTCTCGCGCGGCGCGAAGGTCGCCGGGAGGCTCACAGTGCACACCGAGTACCGCGGCGCCGCCGCGGATCGGATGCGCCGGCACGCGCGCGCCTGGTCGCCGGTGAAGATGGCCGAGGACTACCTCGAGTACTACCAGCGCGACTACCCGGGCGCGAGCGCCACGGCACCGCCCCGAATCGCCGACGACCTCGCGCGCAACCTCCTCGTCGTCGACGAGTCCTATGCGATCCCGGAGCCGTTCCCGCGCAACCGCAGGGGTCGCGACGAGTTCCACGTCAGCTCCGACCTGATCAACGAGCACGTGAGGGCGCCCGCGACGCTCACCCGCGCCCTGCCGCTGTCGCTGGGCGAGACCGTCGACGTGACCGAGCGCATCGAAGTCCGGCTGCCGGAGCCGTGGAACATCAAGGAGGGCGACGTTGCGATCGACACGCCGCAGTTCCACTACGCCTCGCACGCGCACTACCGCGAGCCCGAGCGGCGGCTGAACCTCGCCTACGAGTTCCGGCTCAAGGCGACCTCGGTGGCCCCGATCGAGCTTGCGACCTATGCCGCACGCCTCTCGGATGCGAACGACGACCTCGGCTTCAACCTGCAGCACCACGATGCAGACTACGTCGCACCCGGCAAGGCGCCACGTCCGTGGACGCCGCTCGCGTGGGCCGCCGGCGCGCTGGCGCTGTTCTGGGCGCTGGGCCAGGTCGCGGTCATGCGGCTGTTCCTGCGCTCGGCGATGCGCGCTGTCGAGGTGCGCGTCGCCGCGGACGGGGCGGTGCCGGCCGAGGAGCGCACGCTCCTCGAGAGCGACGACGGGCGCATTGCCCTCGCCGGCTTCGTGCCGCTCGGCTACCTCGTGCGCGATGCGACGATGACGATCTACGCGAGGCCGGAGTTCCATCGCGTGCACGGCCGCGCGGATGACCCGACCGTGGTCCACGTGCTGCGCGCGACGGCGCCCGCGCCGGCGCGCTGCATCCAGTACGCCCTCGCCTCCTGCCTCGCGGACGGTCGCTCCATCGTGACCACCGACCGCGACGTCACGGTGACCGGCGTGCCGGGCATCGAGAGCGTGCCGAACGCGGACTTCACGGCCCTGCTCGCGCGCCACCGTGCGCGCCTGCTGCTGCTCGCGCCCGAGGGCGCGCCGCCGCCCGTGCTGTCGCTCGAGGCGATCGCCGCGGCCGAGGCTGCCGCGGTGGCGCGCACGCGCGAGCGGCTGCGCGCCAACGGCGACCTCGCCCCGACGCATGATCCTCGACTGGACCGCTACACGCTGCGCGGCGCCTTCGTGTTCGCGCGGGCGGCGCTCGGCGCCGCGAAGCGCCGTTCGCGCGCGATGCGCGCCGTGCGACCGCAGGCGGCCACGCCCGCCGAGCTCGAGCAGCTCGCGCTCGCCGAATACATCGCGGTGCGCGCGCTGGCGCGCCACCCCGAGCAGGGCCCGGGGCGCCAGTGGGGCCCCCTGCTGCTCACGTTCGCCACGCTCGGCGTGTCGCTCGCGGTGCTGGCCCTCGCCACCGACCTCGCCTCGGCCGCCACGCTCGTCGCCGTGCTCGCGCTGCACGAGGGCGGCCATGCCCTCGCGATGAAGCGGGCCGGCCACCCGGCGGTGGAGGTGTACTTCATCCCGCTGCTCGGCGCGCTGACGACGGCGCGGGGGCCGAGTCCGTCGGTCGGCGCGCGGCTCGCGATCCTGCTCGCGGGACCCATTCCCGGCATCGTGCTTGCGCTCGCGCTGATCCTGCTGCGCGGTCCGCTGGGGGCGGGCGGCGGATGGCTGTCGGGCGCGATCTGGACGCTGCTGTTCATCAACGGGCTGAACCTGCTGCCGTTCGCCCCGCTCGACGGCGGCCGGATCCTGCAGTCCCTGACCCGCCCCGAGGGCAGGCCGCGATTCGTCGTCGCGATCGGGGGCGTCGTCGGCGTCATCGCGCTCGCCTTCGTGTTCCGCGACCCCGCGTTCACGATCATCGCCGTCGGCGTCGCGCTGCTCGCGCCGCGCCAGCTGCGCCTGTGGCAGCTGCGCCGCCGCATCGCCGCGAGCATCACCGACCGGCAGGATCGCGACGCGCTGCTGCGCGCGGCGACGACGGCGCTGCTCGCCCCGCCGTGGCTGCGCTCCTCCTCCGCGCTGCGCCAGCAGACCGCGCGGGCCCTCGTCGAGGGCTTCGCCGAGCCCGTCGCGACCGGGCGCGCGCAGCTGCTCGGCGTGATCGCCTACCTCGCCTGTATCGCGTTCACCGTCGCGGTGCTCGTGGTGTGGGCCACCGCCAGCCGGCCCTGAGTCGCAGGTTCCGCGGCAGCGGCCGGACCCATCCGTGCCGCCTTGTAGCTGACCTCATTCGACCAGTCCCAGGCCTGGTTGACCTCGACCGCCGCCGCCTCGAGCCAGGCATACCCTTCGCGGCGCAATTTGAAGCGCAGCGTGCGAATCACGTTCGGTACAGGACTTGCGGTCATTGTCGCCATCCTAGTGGCGACGATGCCCGAGACCTGCGTCAGAAATTGATGCGTTCAGTCAGAAATCGAGTGGTCCGCGGAACGAGCGCGGCATGAGCGCTCATCACTTCGCGGCAGCCCCTCTGCTCACGCATCCGTCGCAGCGGGGTCAGCGCGTCCCTGCGCTTTCGTCGAGGCGGCGCTGCGCCTTGCGCACATCGAGGTCAAGGCGAGGTCCATGGATCGATTACACGCAATCCCGGCACCTCGAAATCCGCGACGTTGCGGGTGACCATCGCAAGATCGTGCGCCAACGCCGTCGCGGCGAGCAGTGTGTCGATTGCGGGCAGCGCTCGTGGATTCGATGCGCAAGTGCGCCCCCAGCGTTCCGCGATACGCAGGTCGATCGGCAGGAGCCTGGATCCGAACCATGCGGGCAGCGCCCATTCCACCCAGTGCACGAGCCGTTCGCGGCGCTCACCGACCGGCAGTCGCTCGACGCCCTTGCGGAGTTCACCGATCGATAGCACCGACAGGTAGAGCCCATAGTCCGACGTCCGCCGGACCCAGTCGACGACCTGGGGATCCGGCCGAGCCCGGACCAGTTCGGATACGACATTCGTGTCGAGCAAGTAGCTCACAGCGTGACGTCGCGTTCACCGGAGCGGTCCCTCTCCAGATCGAGGTCGATCCCCTTGAGGGGGGAGTTGGCGAGAAACTCGACCAGTCTCTCGGCGGGCGAGGTCAGGCGGATGTAGTCGGCGTGCGAGACGACGATCACGGCCGGCCGGCCATGGACCCGGATCTCCTGCGGTCCTTCGCTGCCGGCGCGCTTCACCAGCTCGCTCAGGCGCGCCTTGGCGTCCTGCAGTGGCCACGACGTCATGAGACCCTCCAAAATCTAGTCAGACTAGACTATATTTGAAGTGAACCCCTGTCAATTCGCATCCCCATCGGGCCATTCCTGACGCCTGCGCCCTAGGCGACGGCGCGTCGCGACGCCGCCACCGACCTTGCGGAAGCCAGGCCGGTAGCGGTCAGTCCGGCATTCCCGCGAGCCTGAGCCCGGCATACAGCGGCTCGTATCCGGCGAGGTCCGCGTTGCCGCGGATCCACTTGCGCACCGCGCCGACCGTCCGCACCGCAGGCACGGCGGCCTGGAAGTCTGCGAGCGCGGCCTTCGCCCGTTCGGCGTGGCCAAGCCGGGCCTCTGCCGCAACCAGCGTCAGCTGGATCGGACCCGACACCGGATTCCTGAGGTCCTGCGGGCTCATCGCGGTGACCGCCCGGCGCGCGAGCTCGGCGGCCTTCGCGTCATCGCCGAGCGCGTAGTCGATGTTGGCCATCAGCGAGTAGCCTGGCGGCCAGTCCTGCGCGTAGTGCTCGATGATCTCGGCGCCGACCGCAAGCGCCTCCTTGGCGCGACCGAGCTTCAGCAGCGCCGTTGCCTTGATCGGCAGCCCGAACGACGAACGCGGATTGTGCGCGAGCATCTGGTCCGCGATCAGCAGCGCGTCCTCGTAGCGGCCGCGCAGGATCGCCAGATCCGCCTTGTGCGACAGCATCGGCGGAAAGAGAGGATCGATCTCGAGGTAGCGCTGCATCGCCTCGGTGCCGATCGCGATCTGCTCCTCGGGGTTCTTCGACCAGCCGTTGACGCAGTCGCACAGATTGGTCGCCGCGGTCAGGTAGATCACCGCCCGGTCGTCCGGCGCGAGCTGCGCTGCGCGCTTCAACAGCACGTTCGCCGAGTCGTAGGCGACCTTGGCATCCGAGTCGTGGTGGGTGCGCCAGGCGACGTAGGCACGCATGGCCAGGTCGCGCACGTCGAGCCGCTCCACGGGCAGCGACGCGACGCGCGTGGCCTCGTGCTTCAAGCCCGCGTAGCTCAGGTCCCAGACGGCGAAGACGACGTCGTCGGGCCACGGCGGGACTCGCGCGGACAGCTGGAACTCCAGCGTCTCCGTGCCGAGCACGCGCTCGGATTCAGCGTCGATCGTGTAAAGCTCGACCTTCCAGCCGGCATCGGCGTGCTGGACATGGCCGCGGACCAGGAAGTGCACGTTGAGCGCCCGGCCGAGCTCGCGGAATCCCACGTGCTTGGCGGTGGCCTGTTGCACGCTTTGCCGCGGCACCATCTGGTCCCACTGGTCCCAGAGCGTGTTGGCCTCGAAGGCGGTGGCGACCCGATCGCCGGTCGCGAGCGCGACCTCGGCGGCGGCGGCGTCGCCCGCCGGGGACTCGATCGGCAGCACCGCGAAGGTCATGCGCCGGTCCTCCGGCGAATACGGCACGACGGCGCTGCCGACCGCGCCGCGCTTCAGCACGACGCCCGCGGCAACCACGGCGACGAGCGCGAGCGCAGCGAGCCCGATCCAGAGTCCTCGCCTCGACGGGCGCGCGGGGGCGACCGCCACGGTCGGCGGCGACTCCGGCACGCGCCGCTCCGGCCGCTCCGCGGGACCGGCGAGGTTGCCCTCCTGAGCACGGGCGAGGAGCTCGGCGACGTGCGCGACGAACGCGGGCGTCGCCACGCCACCGGGCAGTCGCGTCCACTGCACCTCGCGGAAGCGCTCGGGCACGCGCGCGGTCGGCTCGTCGAGGTCGTCGACGACGATCGGCAGCAGGAACGGCCGGTCCGCCGCCATCAGGTGCGATCGATCGACGGCGAGCTTCCACTCGAGCCGGAAGTAGCCCTCGGCGCGCTCGTGGGAATTGCGGGACAGCACCGGCAGGAACAGCGCGCAGGCCTTGATCTGGCGGCGGATCGCCGCGTCCCAGGCGTCGCCACCGCGCAGCTCGCTCTGGTCGAACCAGGTCTCGATGCCGGCGGAACGCAGCGCATCGGAGAGCCGCTTCGCGGCTTCGGCGTCCTGCGCGGTGTAGCTGAGGAAGATGGCCTTCGTCGAATCGTTCATCGCGCGGTCACTCGGCTCCAGGGCGGGTCCGCAGGGCGGGCCTTCATCTCGGCGGGGCTCAGTCCCCGCCTGCTCGGCCGCGCCCCCGGGGAGCACGGCAATCGAGAATGATTCAGCTTCTCACATCGAGGCCCATGCTGCAGCAGGCCGCGCCGGCCCGCATCGCGCTCGAACACCGGTCCGAGGTCGGCGCGCCCGTGGACGTTCCCGGCCGGGGTGCGCCCGATTTGCCGCACACGAGAAATGCGCATAGGCTATGCGCATTACCTGATAGGTGACGAACCATGGCATCCCCGCTCCGCACGAGAAAGCGGGCCGTCAACGTGTCGGTTTCGGCCGATCTGCTGGACTCTGCACGAAGCCGGGGTATCAACCTGTCCGCAATCCTCGAGGCGGCGCTGGAACTTCAGCTGCGAACCCAGCGCCGGGAGGAGTGGCTTGCCGCCAACGCCGCGGGCATCGATGCCTACAACCGGGACGTCGACGAACACGGCGTGTTCGGCGACTCGCTGCGCGAATTCTGATGGCGCAATTCGCTGTCTATCGGAACAAGCATGCCCAGACCAGGGCACGGTTTCCGTTGCTGCTCGACATCCAGTCCGATCTGCTCGATCCCCTCGCGACGCGGGTTGTCGTGCCGTTGTCACCGGCAAGCCCGGCGCGAGGCCGTTCGATGGACACGCTCGTCCCGACGATCAGCGTCGAGGGCAAGACCTACCTTATGGTCACGCCGCAGCTCTCCGCAGTCGCCCGCCGCGAGCTCGGCCCGGTGGTGGCCGACGCCTCCCGGGATCGCCAGAAGATCATCGCGGCACTCGACTTCCTGCTCGCGGGCGTCTGATCCGGCCAGGGGCCGAATCGCCTCCCGGGATCGGGGGGCAGCCGCGCACGCGGGTCCGGCAGGTCGGATTCAGCCGCGTCGCAGCCGATCCGCGAGCAGCTTCGAGAGCATCTGGATGAACGGCTCGCCGAGCTGCGGGTGCTTGAGCCCGTACTCGACGGTCGCCTCGAGGTAGCCGAGCTTGCTGCCGCAGTCGTAGCGCTTGCCCTCGAACGCGTACGCGTACACGGGCTCTTCCTTCAGCAGCGCCGCGATGCCGTCGGTCAGCTGGATCTCCCCGCCCGCGCCGCGGCCGATGGTCGCCAGATGGTCGAACACGCGCGGGCTCAAGAGGTAGCGGCCGACGACCGCGAGCGTCGAGGGCGCATCCGCGGGCTTCGGCTTCTCGACCATCGAGGTGATCCGCGACAGCCGCTCGCTCATCGGCTCGGTGGCGACGATGCCGTACTTGTCCGTGTCCTTGCGCTCGACCGTCTGCACGCCGAGCACGCTGCCGCCGTGTTCGGCGTAGACCGCGGCCATCTGCTTCAGGCACGGCACCTTGGCGTCGATCAGGTCGTCCGCGAGGTGGATGAAGAACGGCTCGTCGCCGACCACGGGACGCGCGCACAGCACCGCGTGCCCAAGTCCGAGCGGCGCCGGCTGGCGGATGTAGATGCAGGTCGCGTTCGCCGGCACGATGCTGCGCAGCGTGTCGAGGAGCTCCTCCTTGCCCTGCAGCGCCGCCTCGAGCTCGGGCGCCGAGTCGAAGTGATCCTCGATCGCGCGCTTCGCGCTGCCGGTGATGAACACGAGCTGGGTGGCCCCGGCGGCGAGCGCCTCCTCCACCGCGTACTGGATCAGCGGCTTGTCGACGATCGGCAGCATTTCCTTGGGGCTCGCCTTGGTGGCGGGCAGGAAGCGGGTACCCCGGCCGGCGACGGGGAACACCGCGGTGCGGACCGGCTTGCGGATCGTGGACATGGAGGACCTCGGAACTGGACTGGCCGGGATGATACCGGAGCCGTGTGACGCCCGACCGTGCGCTGTCAGCGGGCCGCGCCGGGGGGCCGGCCGGCGAGATCCGACGGCGTCAGCGGCTTCAGCGTGTCCCAGCTCTTGCACCCCGGACACTGCCAGAAGAAGCTGGCCGCCGAAAAGCCGCAATTCCCGCAACGGAACCGCGGCGCCCGCAGCGCCTGGCGCCTGAGCGCCGCGCACAGGCGCCGCAGCGTCGCCTCGTCCGGCACCCCCTCGGGCAGCAGCGCCGCCACGGTCTCGGCGACCGCGGGCTCGCGCCCGACGTAGTCGCGCGCGAGCGCGAGCAGCGCCGGCGCCGACAGCGCCCCGGCGAGGATCGCCGCGTGGGCGATCGCATCGGCGACGTCCTTGCCGTCCCCGGCGAGGTCGCCGAGCAGCGCCGCGAGGTCGGCCTCGCGCCCCGCCGCGGTCAGCGCCCGGACGAGGCGCGGCAGCACCTCGCCTGCGAGCTGCGGGCTCTGCAGCGGCACCGAGCGCAGCAGGCGCACGGCGTCCGCGGGGTCCTTGCGCACGATCGCAAGGTCCGCGGCGAGCAGCATCGCGCGCGGGAAGCGCTTCTGCTCGGCGCGCGCCATGTCGAGGTGCTGCTCGGCGCGGTCAAGCTCGCCGGCGGCGAGCGCGGCCTCGGCGATCTCGCAGTGGTAGTGGGCGATCGCGGTCGGATGGTCCGTGCGACCGATGCGCGCGAGCTTGTGGTGGATCGCGATGGCCTTGTCCCAGTCGCGCTCCAGCTCGTAGATCGAGGACAGGTCCTTGAGCGCCGCGATGCGGTAGGTGCCGCCCTCGGCGAGCTCCAGCAGCAGCTTCTCGGCGCGGTCGTACAGGCCCGCGCGCAGGTAGTCCTGCGCGAGCGCGTAGCTCGCCTGCTCGCGGAACGCAGGCTCCAGCGTCTCGCGCGCGATCAGGTTCTGGTGCACGCGGATCGCGCGGTCGACCTCGCCGCGACGGCGGAACAGGGCGCCGAGCGCGAACTGCGTCTCGACGGTGTCGCGATCGACGGCGACCGCGCGCAGGAACGCCTCGACGGCGCGGTCGGGCTGCTCGTTGACGAGGTAGTTGAGGCCCTCGAGGTAGTCGCTCGAGGGCCCGCGCGGCGCAGGCGCCCCGGATACGCGCCAGCGGTGCGTCGCGTACCAGCCGACGATCGCGCCGCCGCCGATCAGCGCGGCCTCGACCCAGCTAGCGTGCATGCGACGGCGCGACGGCGCGCAGCGTGCGCACCTCGCCCTCGGCGAGGCGCAGCGCACGCTCGAGCGCGGCGCGCTCGCGGGCGAGCGCGCGCAGCCAGGCGAGCGCGCCGGCGAGCCCGACGAGCCAGCCGACGAGCACGGCGCCGACGAGCGCCTCGCCCACCGTGGCCGGCAGGATCGTGAAATAGAGGTCGAGCTGGGTCGGTGTCGCGTTCAGCCGGACGAAGCCCGCGCACAGCAGCGCGAGTACGGCGAAGGACAGGACCTGGAGGAGTCGAGAGAACATGGCGCACCCGGGGAAGGCCCGCGCCACAATCTAGCACGCGCGGTGGCGCGTGCGGGGGAACTCGGCGGCGAGCCTCAGCTCACTCGCGGATCGGGTACTGCTGGCCGTCGTTGACCCGCTCGCGCAGGTCCTTGCCAGGCTTGAAGTGCGGCACGTGCTTGCCCTGCAGCGACACCGCCTCGCCCGTCTTCGGGTTGCGGCCCTGGCGCGGCGGGCGGAAGTGCAGCGCGAAGCTGCCGAAGCCGCGGATCTCAATGCGCTCGCCGGTCGCGAGCGCGTCGCTCATGATCTCGAGGATCTGCTTGACCGCGAGCTCGACGTCCTTGGCCGGCAGATGCTTCTGCTTGGTCGTGATGATCTCGATCAGTTCCGACTTGGTCATGAGGGCATCCGGGGTCGGCGGTCACTTGGGGCAATCGGGTCACGCGACCGGCCGGCGCCCGAAGGCGCCGGCCGACGCTCAACATCATCAGGAGTTGTCGCGGTCCGACAGCTGCTCCTTCAGGAGGTCGCCGAGGCTGGTGCCCGTCGGCGAGTCGGTGCGATACGCCTGCATCGCCTCCTGCTCGTCGTGCACTTCCTTGGCCTTGATCGACAGCGCGATCGCGCGCGACTTGCGGTCGACGCCCGTGAACTTCGCCTCGACCTCGTCGCCGACCTTGAGCACGGTACGCGCGTCCTCGACGCGGTCACGCGCAAGCTCGGAGGCGCGCAGGTAGCCCTCGACCGCGCCCGGCAGGTCGATGATCGCGCCCTTGGCATCCACCTCGCGGACCACGCCCTTGACGACGCTGCCCTTCGGGTGCTGCGCGATGAACGAGGAGAACGGGTCCTTCGCCATCTGCTTGATGCCGAGCGAGATGCGCTCGCGCTCCGGGTCGATCGACAGCACCACCGCCTCGAGGGTCTGGCCCTTCTGGTAGTTGCGCACCGCTTCCTCGCCGGGCACGTCCCAGGAGATGTCCGACAGGTGCACGAGGCCGTCGATGCCGCCCGACAGGCCGATGAAGATGCCGAAATCGGTGATCGACTTGATCTGGCCCGAGACGCGGTCGTCGCGGTTGAAGTTCTCCGAGAACTCCTTCCAGGGGTTCGGCTTGCACTGCTTGAGGCCGAGCGAGATGCGGCGGCGCTCCTCGTCGATGTCCAGCACCATGACCTCGGCTTCCTGGCCGACGTGCACGACCTTGGCCGGGTTGACGTTCTTGTTGGTCCAGTCCATTTCCGAGACGTGGACGAGGCCCTCGACGCCCTCCTCGATCTCGACGAAGCAGCCGTAGTCGGCGATGTTCGTGACCTTGCCCCAGATCCGCGTGTTCGGCGGGTAGCGGCGGGCGATGTTCTGCCAGGGATCGGCACCGAGCTGCTTGATGCCGAGCGAGACGCGCTGGCGCTCGCGGTCGAACTTCAGGATGCGGACGTCGATCTCGTCACCGACCTTGACCACTTCCGATGGGTGCTTGACGCGCTTCCACGCCATGTCCGTGATGTGCAGCAGGCCGTCGATGCCACCGAGGTCGACGAACGCGCCGTAGTCGGTGAGGTTCTTGACGGTGCCCTTGACGACCGAGCCCTCGGCCAGGTTGTCCAGCAGCGCCGAGCGCTCCGCGCTGTACTCCTGCTCGACGACCGCACGGCGCGAGACGACGACGTTGTTGCGCTTCTGGTCGAGCTTGATGACCTTGAACTCGAGGACCTTGCCCTCGAGGTACGACGGATCGCGCACGGGGCGCACGTCGACGAGCGAGCCCGGCAGGAACGCGCGGACGTTCTCGATCTCGACCGTGAAGCCACCCTTCACGCGGCCATTGATGATGCCGGTGACGACCTGCTGTTCGTTGAACGCGGTCTCGAGGCGGGTCCAGGTGCGGGCCCGCTTGGCCTTCTCGCGCGACAGGCGCGTCTCGCCGGAGCCGTCCTCGACCGAGTCCAGGGCCACTTCGACTTCGTCGCCGGCGACGACTTCGATCTCACCCTTCTCATTCTTAAACTGGTCGATCGAGATGACCGCTTCGGACTTCAGGCCCGCGTTGACGATCACGTAGTCCTGGCCGACTTCGACGACCAAGCCGTTCAGGATCTGGCCGGGGCGAAAACGCTGGTTAGCCAGGCTCTCTTCGAACAGCTGGGCAAAAGATTCCGTCATGTGATGTGTTTCCGTGGGACACGTGGGTCCCGTTCAATCCTCGGGCCCGGCCGGTGTAGGTTCCGGGGAGGGGCGGATGCCGAGGGGTTGTCGCCAAAAAACCAGGGTGGAACTCACGCCCCACCCCACCTGTCTGCACCGGTGCCGAGCCACCGGCCGGGACTGTCCCTAGAAGCGTCCCCGCGCGAGTGCAAGCACGCGCGCGACGATCTCCTCGGGCGTCACTCCCGTCGAATCGAGGGAGATCGCATCGGCTGCGGCCACAAGCGGTGCCAGCGTGCGGCTGGCATCGCGGTGGTCGCGCTCGGCGATCTCTCGCGAAAGGTCGGCGAGACTAACAGACAGCCCCTTATCTTTCAACTGGTTATACCGACGACGGGCGCGTTCCTCGGCGCTCGCGGTCAGGAAGATCTTGAGCGGGGCCTCCGGGAACACCACGGTGCCCATGTCGCGGCCGTCGGCGACGAGGCCGGGGGGCTGCGCGAACGCCCGCTGGCGCTCCAGCAGGGCCGCCCGCACCGCCGGGTACCGGGCCACGATCGAGGCGAGATTGCCCGCCTGCTCGGTGCGGATCCGGTCCGTGACCTCCTCCCCGTCGAGCAACACCCGCTCCTCGCCCTTGGCGTCGACCCCGAAGCCGAGGCCCATGCGGAGTGCGAGCGCGGCGTGGCCGGCCTCGTCGGCGGGATCGAGGCCCGCGCGGCTGCCGGCGAGGCCCGTCAGCCGGTACAGCGCCCCGGAATCCAGCAGGTGGTAGCCGAGCGCGGTCGCGACCCGGCGGCAGATCGTGCCCTTGCCGGAGCCCGACGGGCCGTCGACGGTGATGACCGGGGTCGGGCTCACCGGGTCTCTTCGACGGCGATCCCGGCGTGCCGGGCCATGCCCGCGAAGCCCGGGAACGAGGTCGCGACGTTGGCGACGTCGTGGATCACGAGGTCGCCGCGGGCGCGCAGCGCCGCGACCGTGAACGACATCGCGATGCGGTGGTCGCCATGGCTTGCGACCTGCCCGCCCGAGAGCGTGCCGCCGCGGATCACCATGCCGTCCGGGGTGGGCTCGGCGTCCGCGCCGAGGCGCCTGAGGCCCTCGGCCATCACCGCGATCCGGTCGCTCTCCTTGACCCGGAGCTCCGCGGCGCCCGTCACCCGGGTCGTGCCCTTCGCGCAGGCGGCGGCGACGAACAGCACCGGGAACTCGTCGATCGCGAGCGGCACGAGGTGCTCGGGCACGTCGATGCCCTTGAGCTCGGAGCGATGCACCTCGAGGTCCGCCACCGGCTCGTCGCCGGCGAGGCGCGGGTTCAGGAGACGGATGTCGGCCCCCATCAGCCTGAGGATGTCGAGGATGCCGGTGCGCGTCGGGTTGACGCCCACGTCGCGGATCAGGAACGGGCCCTCGGCGGCGAGCGCCCCGGCGACCATGAAGAACGCGGCCGAGGAGATGTCGCCCGGGACCCGCAGGTGCGTGGCGCGCAGCACCTGGCCGCCCCGCACCGCGACGCGCCCGCCGTGGCTTTCGACCTCGACGCCGAATGCGCGCAGCATGCGCTCGGTGTGATCGCGCGTGACCGCAGGCTCGCGCACCACCGTCTCGCCGCGCGCGTAGAGGCCGGCGATCAGCACCGCGGACTTCACCTGGGCGCTCGCCACCTCGAGCGCGTAGTCGATGCCGGCGAGCGCGTGGCCGCCGCGAAGGGTCACCGGCGGCCGGCCCGCCGTCGTCTCGATGACCGCGCCCATCTGCCTGAGCGGCGTCGCCGCGCGCTCCATCGGCCGCCTCGAGAGCGACGCATCGCCGATCAGGCGCGCGTCGAAGGACTGGCCCGCAAGCAGGCCCATCGACAGGCGCATCGCGGTGCCGGCGTTGCCCATGTCGAGGTCCCCGCCGGGCGCCGCGAGGCCCTTGAGGCCGACGCCGTCGACGACCACCCGGCCCGGCGCCGGGCGCTCGACCGCGACGCCCATCGCGCGCATCGCGTTCAGCGTGGCGAGGCAGTCCTCGCTCTCGAGGAAGTTGTCGACCTCGGTCGTGCCCTCGGCGATGCCGCCGAACAGCACCGAGCGGTGCGAGACGCTCT
This sequence comes from uncultured Pseudomonadota bacterium, assembly GCA_903884235.1. Classification (GTDB taxonomy): domain Bacteria; phylum Pseudomonadota; class Gammaproteobacteria; order Steroidobacterales; family Steroidobacteraceae; genus CAIKZZ01. Next base: position 65,138 of record CAISEB010000041.1, on the reverse strand, counting down.
TGTCGCCGGGCACCGTGACCTCGCCACGCACGCAGCCGCCATGGGCCACGAGGTAACGCGCTTCTGAATTCAGGGATTCGTGGCTCACGTTCACAGCACCGCGCGGGGATAGGATCCGAGGATCTTGAGCAGGGAGGCGACCTTCTTGACCTCGGCGAGCGCCCGGGCGACCGGGGCGTCCTCGGCATGGCCCTCGATGTCGACGAAGAACACGTAGTCCCACTTCTTGCGCCGCGACGGCCGCGACTCGAGGCGGGTGAGGCTGATGCCGTGCTCGGCGAAGGGCCCGAGCAGCTTGACGAGCGCACCGGCGCCGAGCGTGTCCGGGGCCGACAGCAGCAGCGTCGTGCGATCGCGTCCGGAGGCGGCGAGCAGCTTGCGGCCGACGACCAGGAAGCGCGTCGTGTTGTCCGGGCGGTCCTCGATCTGCGGCACGAGCACGTTCAGGCCGTAGACCTCGGCGGCGGCGGAGCCGGCGATCGCCGCGGTGCCGGACTCGTCGCGGGCGCGGCGCGCGGCCTCGGCGTTCGAGGACACGGCGATGCGCTCGACGTGCGGCAGGTTCTCGGCGAGCCAGCCGCGGCACTGCGCGAGGGACTGCTGGTGCGAGCAGATGCGCTCGATCTGCTGCAGCCCCTCGACCCGCCCGAGCAGGTGCTGGTGCACGCGCAGCTCCACCTCGCCGCAGATCCTGAGCGGCGAGAGCAGGAACATGTCGGCCGTGTGGCTGACCGTGCCCTCGGTGGAGTTCTCGATCGGCACGACGCCGAAGTCGGCGACGCCGGACTCGACCTCGCGGAACACCTCGTCGATCGCCGCCATCGGCAGCGCCCGCACCGAGTGCCCGAAGTGCTTCAGCACCGCCTGCTGCGTGAACGTGCCCTCCGGCCCCAGGAACGCGATCTTGAGCGACTCCTGCTGCGCGAGGCACGCGGACATGATCTCGCGGAACAGCCGCACCATCTCCTCGTTCGAGAGCGGCCCCTTGTTGCGCTCGACGACCGTGCGCAGCACCTCGGCCTCGCGCTCCGGGCGGTAGAAGTCGGCGGTGCCGGCGGCGCGCTTCGTGACCCCGACCGTCTGCGCGAGGCGCGCGCGGCGGCTGATCAGCGCGTGGATCTCGGCGTCGATCGAATCGATCTCGCCGCGGATCGCGGGCAGCGGGGCGGCGCCCGGGGCGGGCTTGGAACGGGCGGCCTTCTTCTTCGGCGGCGGTCGGCGGCTCACGGGGCGGTTCCTGGTGGGTGGCGGCGGGTCGCGGATGCGGCCCGTTTCTTAAGGGTGGCGGGCGGCGAAGTCGCGCATGAACGAGACGAGCGCCCGGACGCCCTCGAGCGGCATCGCGTTGTACAGGCTCGCGCGCATGCCACCGACCGAGCGGTGGCCCTCGAGGTTGGTCAGCCCGCTCTCCTTCGCCTCGGCGGCGAAGGTCGCCTCGAGCTCGGAGCGCGGCAGGCGGAACGGCACGTTCATCCACGAGCGGCAGCTCGGCACGACCGGGTTCGCGTAGTAGCCGGAGCCGTCGATGTAGCCGTACAGCGTCTCGGCCTTCAGCCGGTTGCGCTCGCCCATCGCGGCGACGCCGCCCTCGGCCTTCAGCCAGCGGAACACGAGCCCGGCGAGGTACCAGCCGAAGGTCGGCGGCGTGTTGAGCATCGAGCCCTCGCGCGCCTGCACCGCGTAGTCGAGCACCGGCGGCAGGTCGGCGCGGGCGCGGCCGAGCAGGTCCTCGCGCACGATCACGATGGTCAGCCCGCTCGGGCCGATGTTCTTCTGCGCACCGGCGTACAGGAGACCGAAGCGCGACACGTCGAGCGGTCGCGACAGGATCGTCGAGGAGACGTCGGCGACGAGCGGCACCTCGACCGACGGGATGAACGGGAACTCGACGCCGCCGATGGTCTCGTTGACGCAGTAGTGCAGGTAGGCCGCATCGCGGCTCTTGTGCCAGAGCGCCTCGGGCGGGATGCCGGTGTAGTGGCCGGGGCCATCGTCCGCGGCGACGTTGACCTCGAGGTAGCGGCGCGCATCGGCGAGCGCCCGGCACGACCAGGTGCCGGTCGCGACGTAGTCGGCGCGCGCGCCCGCGGGGGCGAGGTTGAGCGGGATGGCCGAGAACTGCAGCGTCGCGCCGCCGGCGAGGAACAGGACCTTGTAGTCCTCGGGCACCAGCAGCAGGTCCCTGAGGTCGCGCTCGGCGTTCGCCGCGACCGCGCCGAAGGCGCGCCCGCGGTGCGACACCTCCATCACCGACATGCCGCTGCCGCCCCAGTCGGCGAGCTCGGCCTGCGCCTGCTCGAGCACCGCGGTCGGCAGCATCGCCGGGCCCGCGCTGAAGTTGTAGACGCGCATCCGGGCGCGGCCCGTCAGGTCACGCCGGGCGGCGTGCCGCCGTCCGCGGGGGCGGCATCCGCCGCGGGCGCGGTGCCGGCATCGCCCTCGCTCGGCGGGACGTCGGCGCCGTCGGCCGCCAGCTCGCCCTCGCTCTCGCCCTCGCCCTCGACGCCCTCGGCGTCGGCCGCGAGGTGTTCGACCGCCGCCATGCCGACCAGCAGGTCCTGGTCGTCGAGGCGCATCAGGCGCACGCCCTGCGTGTTGCGGGTCAGCACCGACACCTGCGCGACCGCGGTGCGCACCAGCGTGCCGCCCTGGCTGATCAGCAGCACGTCGTCGCTCTGCTGCACCTGCATCGCGCCGACCATGCGGCCGTTGCGCTCCGAGAGCTGCAGCGCGATGACGCCCTGGCCGCCACGGCCGTGCATCGGGAACTCGGCGACCTCGGTGAGCTTGCCGTAGCCGTTCTCGGAGGCCGTCAGGATCGGGCCCTCGCGCAGCACGATCAGCGAGTTGACCTCGTGGCCGTCGCTGATGGCGATGCCACGCACGCCCGCCGCCTCGCGGCCCATCGGCCGGACGTCGTCCTCGGCGAAGCGGATGGCCTTGCCGGCGGTGGTCGCCAGCATCACCTCGTTCGAGCCGTCGGTGATGTCGACGCCGACCAGGCGGTCGCCCTCGTCGAGCGACACGGCGATGATGCCGGCGGTGCGCGGGCGCGAGAACGCCTCGAGCGGCGTCTTCTTGACGGTGCCCTGGCTCGTCGCCATGAACACGAACTTATCTTCGGGGAACTCGCGGATCGGCAGCATCGCGTTGATGCGCTCGCCCTCCTCGAGGGCGAGCAGGTTGACGATCGGCTTGCCGCGCCCGCCGCGGCCGGCGAGCGGCAGCTGGTAGACCTTGAGCCAGTAGACGCGGCCGCGGTTGGAGAAGCACAGCAGGGTGTCGTGCGTGTTCGCGACGAACAGGCGGTCGATCAGGTCCTCCTGCTTCATGTCGGTCGCGGCCCGGCCGCGGCCGCCGCGGTTCTGGCGGCGATACTCGGTGACCGGCTGGCTCTTCGCGTAGCCGTCGCGCGACAGCGTGACGACGACGGGCTGGTCCTCGATGAGGTCCTCCATCGTCAGGTCGGAATGGTCGATGTTGATCTCGGTGCGACGCGCGTCGGCGTACTGCGCGCGGATCTCGAGCAGCTCGTTGCGGATCACCTCGAGCAGCCGCTCGGGGCGCGCGAGGATGTCCGAGAGGTCCTTGATGCGCTCGAGGATCTCGGCGTACTCGGCGACGATCTTGTCGCGCTCGAGGCCGGTCAGGCGGTGCAGGCGCAGGTCGAGGATCGCCTGGGCCTGGACCTCGGAGAGGCGGTACTCGCCACCGTTCACGAGCCCGAACTCGAGCGGCAGGTTGTCCGGGCGCACCCGCACGTCCTCGGCGCGCGCCAGCATCTCGGCGACGGCGCCACCCTTCCAGGTGCGCCCCATGAGGGCGATGCGCGCCTCGGCCGAGCTCGGCGAGGCCTTGATGACCGCGATGACCTCGTCGATGTTGGCGAGCGCGACGGCCTGGCCCTCGAGCACGTGGCCGCGCTCGCGCGCCTTCTTGAGGTCGAACACCGTGCGCCGGGTCACGACCTCGCGGCGGTGGCGCAGGAACGCGTCGAGCAGGTCCTTGAGGCCCAGCAGGCGCGGCTGCCCGTCGACGAGCCCCACCATGTTGATGCCGAACACGGTCTCGAGCGGCGTGTGCTTGTAGAGGTTGTTGAGGACGACGTCCGGGACCTCGCCGCGCTTGAGCTCGATGACGACCCTGAGGCCGTCCTTGTCCGACTCGTCCCTGAGGCCATCGCCGGCGATGCCCTCGATGACCTTGTCGCGCACGAGGTCGGCGATGCGCTCGAGCAGGCGCGCCTTGTTGACCTGGTAGGGCAGCTCGGTGACGACGATCTGCTGGCGGCTGCGCTCGAGGTCCTCGACGTGGGTGCGCGCGCGCACGTAGATGCGGCCGCGGCCCATCTTGTAGGCGGAGACGATCTCGGCGGCGCCGTTGATGATGCCGGCGGTCGGGAAGTCCGGGCCCGGCACGATCTGCATGAGCTCGGCGAGCGTGATCTCGGCGTTGTCGATCACCGCGATGCAGGCGTCGACGATCTCGCCGAGGTTGTGCGGGGGGATGTTGGTCGCCATGCCCACGGCGATGCCGGCGGCGCCGTTGATCAGCAGGTTCGGCACCCGCGTCGGCATCACCGCGGGCTCGGACTCGGACTCGTCGTAGTTGGGGACGAAGTCGACCGTGTCCTTCTCGATGTCGGCGAGCAGGTCGTGCGCGAGGCGCGACATGCGCACCTCGGTGTAGCGCATGGCCGCCGGCATGTCGCCGTCGACCGAGCCGAAGTTGCCCTGGCCGTCGACGAGCATGTAGCGCATCGAGAACGGCTGCGCCATGCGCACCATCGCGTCGTACACGGCGGTGTCGCCGTGCGGGTGGTACTTGCCGATCACGTCGCCGACGACGCGCGCCGACTTCTTGTAGGGCTTGTTCCACTCCACGCCGAGCTCGTGCATCGCGTACAGCACGCGCCGGTGCACCGGCTTCAGGCCGTCCCGGACGTCCGGGAGGGCACGTCCCACGATCACGCTCATCGCGTAATCGAGGTACGACTGACGCATCTCGTCTTCGAGATTGACGTGGAGAAGTTCGCGCGCGATTTCAGCCATGCGGGGCACGTCTTTGGGCGGAGTCCGAAACGAAAATCATACCATAGCGGCACCTCCGATTAGGCAGGTTTTTCAGGCATTTGGCCGCACCGCCGCGCTATACTCGGGGCCCGCACCCTTCCCCGCCCCGGAACCGAGAACGCCCGCGTGAACGCAACCGCCGAGAGCCGCGCCGCGCCGACCAACGCGGACCCTGCCGAGATCGAGAAATTCGACGCCCTCGCCGGCCGCTTCTGGGACCCCGCGGGCGAATTCGGCCCGCTGCACAAGCTCAATCCCGTGCGGCTCGGCTACGTCGCGCGCGTCGCGACCCTCGCCGGCCAGCGCGTGCTCGACGTCGGCTGCGGCGGCGGCCTGCTCGCCGAATCGCTCGCGCAGGCGGGCAGCGACGTCACCGGCATCGACCTGTCGCGCTCGCTCTTGACGACCGCCGAGCTGCACGCGCTCGAGAGCGGCGTCGCGGTCCGCTACCGCGAGATCAGTGCCGAGGCACTGGCCGAGGAGGTCCCGGGCAGCTTCGACGTCGTCACCTGCATGGAGATGCTCGAGCACGTGCCGGATCCGGCGAGCGTGATCGGCGCGCTCGCCCGCCTCGTCCGCCCGGGCGGCTCGATCGTCGTGTCGACGCTGAACCGCACGCCGAAGGCGTTCATGCTGGCGATCGTCGGCGCCGAGTACGTGATGCGGGTGCTGCCGCGCGGCACCCACGAATACGCGAAGTTCATCCGCCCGAGCGAGCTCGGCCGCGCCGCGCGCGCCGCCGGCCTCGAGGTCCGCGACGTGACCGGCCTCGTGATGGACCCGCTGACGCGCGAGTTCAGCCTCGGGCCCGACGTCGGCGTGAACTACCTGTGCCACTTCGTGCGTCCGGGGCCGGTCCCGGCGTGAGCACGACGGCACCGCGCGCGCGCCCTGCTCCTCGACCTCGATGGCACCCTGCTCGACACCGCCCCGGACATGGCCGGGGCGCTGAACTCGCTGCGCGTCGAGGAAGGACGCGTGCCGCTGCCCTTCGCGGCGCTCCGGCCCTTCGTCTCGCATGGCGCCGTCGCGCTCGTGCGCGCCGGCTTCGGCGACGTCGACGAGGCCGGCCGCGAGCACCTGCGGGTGCGCTTCCTCGACCTGTATCGCGACGCGCTGTCCGGCGGCACGCGGCTGTTCGAGGGCTTCGATGCGCTGCTCGCCCGGCTCGAGGCCCGCGGCCTGCCGTGGGGCGTCGTCACCAACAAGCCCGGCTGGCTGACCGAGCCGCTGCTCACCGACCTCGGCCTCGGCCAGCGCGCCGCGTGCATCGTCTCGGGCGACACGCTCGCCGTGCGCAAGCCCGATCCCGCGCCGCTCGTGCACGCCGCGGCGCTGATCGGCGTGAGCCCGTCGGACTGCGTCTACGCAGGCGATGCCGAGCGCGACATCGTCGCCGGCCGCGGCGCCGGCATGCGCACGGTGGCGGTGGGCTGGGGCTACCTCGCCGACGGCGAGGACCCCGCGACCTGGCATCCCGATGCGGTCGTGGCGACGCCGGCCGAGCTCGCGCCGCAACTCGGGCTCGACGCCCATGGCTGACGCGCCGCCGCCGGTGCTGCCGGCCGCGATCCCGCTCGGCGAGCGCCTCGCGCTCGCCTTCGGCGCCGGCGCGCGCGCCGACGCGCTCGCGGCGCTGGCCGAGGTCGAGCACGAGATCCTCGCCAGCGCCCGCCATGGCATCGACCACGGCGTCGCCCACGTCCGGCTCGAATGGTGGCGCGGCGAGATCGAGCAGCTCGCATCCGGCACCCCGCGCCATCCGGCGGCGCGCCGCCTGCACGTGGCCGCGGGCGCGGGGCCCCGCTACGCGCGCCTTGCCGAACTGCTGCGCAGCGCCGAGATGGCCGTGCTCGGCTACGCGCCCGATGGCCGCGCGGAACTGCTCGCGGAGCTCGATCGCAGCCACGGCACGCGCGCGGCGCTGCGCGCCGAGATCCTCGTCGGCGGCCAGCACCCTCGGCTCGAGGACTACGCGTGCGCGCTCGGCCGCGGGCTCGGGCTCGCCGGCGCGCTCGCCACGGACGACGCGACGCTGCTCGGCGCGGTGCCGAGGACGGAGGCCCGGGCGCTCGCGATCGAGGAGCTCGACCGGGCGCTCGCGCTCGAGGCGCCGTTCACGGCACGCCAGGCGCACGGCCTGATCCGCGCCCGGCTCGCGCGCGAGGGGCTCGACCGGGTGGGCGGCGAGCTGCCGGCCCTGCGACAATGGTGGCTTGCCTGGCGCACCGCGCGCCGGGCCCTCGGGAGCGTGCCTTGACCGATTTCGATCCGACCCAGTACCGGCCGCCGGCCGACCTCCTCGCCGGCCGCGTGATCCTCGTGACGGGCGCCGGCTCCGGCATCGGCCGCGCGCTCGCGCTCGCCCTCGCCGCGCACGGCGCCACGGTCGCGCTGTCGGGCCGTTCGCAGAAGAAGCTGGAGCGCGTCTACGACGAGATCCAGGCCGCGGGACACCCGCAGGCGGCGATCGTGCCGCTCGACCTCGAGAACGCGCTGGCGCCGCAGTACGACGCGCTTGCCGACGCGCTCGGCGCGGAGTTCGGGCGCCTCGACGGCCTCGTCCACAACGCCGCGATCCTCGGCACCCGCGCGCCGATCGCGCACTTCGACGTGCCGACCTGGTGCCGCGTGCTGCAGGTGAACCTGACGGCGGAGTTCGCGCTGACCCAGGTGTGCCTGCCGCTGCTGGAGAAGAGCGCGGACGCCTCGCTCGTCTACACGACGAGCAGCGTGGGCAAGGTCGGCCGCGCCTACTGGGGCGCGTACGCGGTGTCGAAGTTCGGGGTGGAGGGCCTCGCCCAGGTGCTCGCGCACGAGTACGAGGGCAACGAGCGCCTGCGCATCAACCTCGTCAACCCGGGCGCGATGCGCACCGACATGCGCGCCCTCGCCTACCCGGCGGAGGACGCGACGCAGCTCAAGTCGCCCGCCGAGATCCTGCCGACCTACCTCTGGCTCCTCGGCCCCGCGGCGCGGGGCGTGTCGGGGAAGCGGTTCGACTGCCAATCCTGAGCTGGCGGGCCTTCTCGGTCGGCGTCGGCAGCCCGAACGCGGTGTAGACGAGGTCGCGCTGCTCGGGCTCGAGCTCGCGGCTCCAGCCGCGCAGCACGCCGCGATCGAGCGACACGGGCCCGAAGCGCGTGCGCAGCACGCGGCTGACCTCGAAGCCCGCCGCGAGCATCAGGTTGCGAAGGTCGCGGCCGTGCGCGTGCTTGACCTCGAAGTCGACCCAGCGGTTGCGGCCCTCGCCGCCGCCGATCGCGACCGAGACGACCTCGAACGGCGGCTCGGCGGCGAGCGCGCGCACCTTCAGGCCCTCGACGAGCTCGGGCGCGGGCTCGCCGGCGATGCGCACCGAGTATGCGGACACGAGCTCGCGGGCGAGCTTGCTCGCCGTCGCGCGCAGCGTGCCGTCGGTCGTGAACACCTCGAGCCCGCCGTCGGTGGGCGCGAGCGGCGACAGCGGCAGCCAGCGGCGGCCGCGCAGCTTCGGCAGGCGCTCGTAGCTCGTGGTGCCGACCTCGCCCTCGGCGGCGGTGGTCGCCTTCAGCGCCTCGCCCGGGCTGCGGTGATAGACGAGGATCAGGTCCTCGGGCGAGGCGCGCTCGAGCCTCAGCCGTCTGCCATCGACCGCGATCACATCCTCCGGTCCCACCCGCTGGCCGAGCACGGCCGGCTTCTGGTTGACGGTCACGCGGCCCGCGCTGATCCACGCCTCGGCCTCGCGTCGCGAGGCCACGCCCGCGGCGGCCAGCACCTTCTGCAGGCGTTCGTTCACGATCAGCCGGCCGGCGCGTCGGGGCTCGCCGGCACGTCGGCGGCGGCCGGCACGGCCTCCAGCTCGATCGTGCCGCCGTCCGGGTCCTGCGCCTCGGCGGCCTCGAGGGTGAGTTCCTGGCCGAGCTCGAGCTGCACGCCGAGCGACTCGACGTCCTTCAGCTGCGCGAGCGTCGGCAGGTCGTCGAGGCTCTTCAGGCCGAAGTAGTCGAGGAACTGGCGCGTGGTGGCGAGGAGCTCGGGGCGGCCCGGCACGTCGCGGTGGCCGATGACGCGCACCCAGTCGCGCTCCTGCAGCGTGCGGATGATGTTCGGGTTGACCTGGACGCCGCGGATGTCCTCGATCTCGCCGCGCGTGATCGGCTGGCGGTAGGCGACGAGCGCGAGCGTCTCGAGCAGCGCGCGCGAGTACTTCGCCGGGCGCTCCTGCCAGAGCCGCGACACGGGACCCGAGACCGCCTCGCGGACCTGGATCCGAAAGCCGCTCGCGACCTCCTTGAGCTCGATGCCGCGACCCTCGTACTCGGCGCCGAGCTGCGCGAGCGCGGCCTCGATGGCGGCGAGCTCCGGGCGCTCGAACTCGTCGAACAGCTCGCGGATCTCGATGGCAGGCAGCGGACGGCCGGCGGCCAGCAGCGCCGCCTCGACCACGTTCTTCACGTACGACTCACTCATCGCTCTCAGCCTCTGATCAGGACGCCACGGGCTCGGCCGTGGGGTCGTTGGCAGCCGGCGCATCCGCGCGCGGCACGGCGCCGCGCACGTGCAGCGGCGCATAGGTATCGGCCTGCACGAGCTCGAGCAGGCCCTCGCGCACGAGCTCGAGCACGGCGATGAAGGTCACGGTGACGCCCATCCTGCCCTCCTCGACGCGGAACAGCTGCGAGAACCCGAAGAACTCCCCGCCCTGCAGGCGCTCGAGGATCTCGCTCATGCGCTGGCGCACCGACAGGCGCTCGCGCACCACCGTGTGGCTCGCGAACATCGCCGCGCGCTGGATCACGTCCTTGAACGCGAGCAGCATCTCCTTCAGCGTCACGTCCGGCAGCGCCGCGACGACCTTGCGCTCGACCAGCTCCGCCTGCGCCGCCCAGGTGTCGCGCTCGATGCGCTTCAGCTGGTCGATGTCCTCGGCGGCGCGCTTGAAGCGCTCGTACTCCTGCAGGCGGCGCACGAGCTCGGCGCGCGGATCGTCCTCCTCGGCCGCCTCGCCGCCGGGGCGCGGCAGCAGCATGCGCGACTTGATCTCGGCGAGCATCGCCGCCATCAGCAGGTACTCGCCGGCAAGCTCGAGCTCCATGTCCTGCATCAGGTCGATGTACTCGAGGTACTGGCGCGTGATCTCGGCGATCGGGATGTCGAGGATGTCGAGGTTCTGGCGGCGGATGAGGTAGAGCAGCAGGTCGAGCGGACCCTCGAACGCCTCGAGGAACACCTGCAGCGCCTGCGGCGGGATGTACAGGTCCTTCGGCATCACCGTCAGCGGCTCGCCGTCGACCATCGCGAACGGCATCTCGTGCTGCTCGGGCTTCAGGGCGCCGTCGGCGACGGCGGGACCCTCGGCGAGGATCTCGGCGGCGATCGCATGCTCGGCGGCGGACTCGGCCGTCGCCTCCGGCGTCGCGCCGGTCCCGCTCGGCGGCAGGTCGTGGGTCTCGTTCATCGGTATTCCAGCCCCATCGCGGAGCGCACGTCCTGCATGGTCTCGCGCGCGGCCTCGCGCGCCTTCTCGCAGCCCTCGTTGACGAGGCTGACCACGGCGTCGCGGTTCTCCTCGTACTCGCGCGCCCGCGCGCGCACGCCCTCGATCTCGACGACGACCGCGTCGATCAGCGGCTTCTTGCACTCGATGCAGCCGATGCCGGCGGTCCGGCAGCCCTCGGCCGCCCACGCCTGCGTGTCGCTGCCGGAGTAGATGCGGTGCAGGTCGAACACCGGGCACTTGGCGGGATCGCCGGGGTCGGTGCGGCGCACGCGCGCGGGGTCGGTCTGCATCGCCTTCAGCTTCTTCGCGACCTGGTCCGGCTCCTCGCGCAGCCCGATCGTGTTGCCGTAGGACTTCGACATCTTGCGACCGTCGAGCCCCGGCACCTTCGGCGTCTGGGTCAGCAGCACGTCCGGCTCCGGCAGGATCATGCGGCCGGTGCCCTCGAGGTAGCCCTGCAGGCGCTCGCGGTCGGCGAGCGTGAGCCGGCCGTTGCCATCCAGGAGCGCCGCCGCCTTCTCGAGCGCGCTCTCGTCGCCGCTCTCCTGGTAGGCGCGCCTGAACTCGCGATAGGCCTCGGCGTTCTTGCCGCCGAGGCGCTTCAGCGCCTTCTCGGCCTTCTCCGCGAAGTCGCTCTCGCGGCCGTAGATGTGGTTGAAGCGGCGGGCGACCTCGCGGGTGATCTCGACGTGCGCGACCTGGTCCTCGCCCACCGGCACGTAGCGCGGCCGGTAGATCAGGATGTCCGCGCTCTGCAGCAGCGGGTAGCCGAGGAAGCCGTAGGTGGCGAGGTCCTTCTCCTTGAGCTGCTCCTGCTGGTCCTTGAACGTCGGCACGCGCTCGAGCCAGCCGAGCGGCGTGATCATCGACAGCAGCAGGTGCAGCTCGGCGTGCTCGGGCACGCGCGACTGGATGAACATCGTCGAGGCGGACGGGTTGAGGCCCGCACCGAGCCAGTCGATGACCATCTGCCAGGTGTTCTCCTCGAGGTCCTTGGTGTCCTCGTAGCCCGTGGTCAGCGCGTGCCAGTCGGCGATGAAGAAGAAGCACTCGTACTGGTACTGCAGCTCGACCCAGTTCTTGAGCGCGCCGTGGTAGTTGCCAAGGTGCAGCGCGCCGGTGGGGCGCATGCCGGACAGGACGCGGGCGTTGGGAGGGGTATTGACCAAGTCGGCAGGCTCCGGCGGAACGTCAGGACACGATGCGGACGATCAGGGTGCACACCCACCAGACCGTCGGGCTCAGGATCGCGATGATATTGGACATCTCGAGGAAGAGCAGGCCGAGCACGATATAGAACCCGTAGGGCTCGAGCCTCGCGAGGGCGGCGCCGGCCTCGCGCGGCAGCACGGCGATCAGGATCTGGCCGCCCGCGAACGGCGGAATCGGCAGCAGCGTCAGCACGCCGAGGAAGGCGTTGATCGTCACCCCGAACTTGCCCATGTAGCCGATCCAGCTGGCGAGGTTGCTGCCGCCGAGCACGGGGAGCGCCGCGACCCGGATCCACAGCACCGCCCAGATGAACGCCATCACGAGGTTGGCGAGCGGGCCGGTCGCGGCGAGCCAGACGAAGCCCGAGCGCGGGTGCCGGAAGTTGCGCGGGTCGACCGCCACCGGACGCGCCCAGCCGAACACCAGCGGCGAGCCGAGCACGACCGTGAGCAGCGGCAGCAGCAGCGTGCCGATCGGGTGCACGTACTTGAGCGGGTTCAGGCTCAGCGGCCCGCGCGGCGAGGGCGTCTTGTCGCCGAGCGCCATCGCGACCCGGCCGCGCGCGATCTCCGGCACCGTGAGCGCGAGGAGCAGCGGCAGGGTCGAGATCGAAATCCCTAGAAGTATCTGGTTCAAATCCATGTTTTACTTAATCTTAATTCCCATGGCAAAGCGATCCCGGAGTCGCCTCGGGCAGCACCGGAGACACGCTGGACGGGAGGCGCCGGATTATACGCGGCGGGGACTCAGGCCGTGGCGCCGAGGCGCGCGGGGTCGCCCTTGCCGAGGCGAAGGATAGCCGGCGCCTTGCCGGCGAGATCGACGATGGTGGTGGGCTCGAGGCCGCAGTTGCCGCCATCGAGCACCAGCGACACCTGGTGCTCGAGCCGCGCGTGGATCTCGGCCGCATCCGTCAGCGGGTACTCGTCCCCGGGCAGCAGCAGGGTCGAGGTCATCAGCGGCTCGCCGAGCTCCGCGAGCAGCAGCTGCGGCACCGGGTGGTCCGGCACCCGGATGCCGATCGTGCGGCGCTTCGGGTTCTGCAGGCGCCGCGGCACTTCCTTGGTCGCCTCGAGGATGAACGTGTAGGGCCCGGGGGTCACGGCCTTCAGCAGCCGGTACTGCCAGTTCTCGACCCGGGCGTAGTGGGCGATCTCGGACAGGTCGCGGCACACCAGCGTGAAATGGTGGTGCTTGTCGGTCTGGCGGATCCGCGCGATCCGCTCCATCGCGTCCTTGTCGCCGAGCGCGCAGCCGAGCGCGTAGCAGGAGTCGGTCGGATAGACCACCACCCCGCCGTGGCGGATCGCCTCGACGGCGCGGCGGATCAGGCGGACCTCGGGGTTCTTCGGATGCAGTTCTAGAAGCGTGCTCATCGGCGGGACCTAAGGGCGGCGGGCGGCGGCGGATGCCGGTCGCGGGCCATTCCGCTATGATACCGGCCCCGCGCACGCGGCCCGAGACGACATGTCGGCGCTCATCGACTTCCTGCCCATCCTCGCGTTCTTCGTCGCCTACAAGACCGTCGGCATCTGGACCGCCACCGGCGTGCTCATGGCCGCGACGGCGCTGCAGCTCGCGGTGACGTGGCTGCGCACGCGCCGGGTGAGCCCGATGATGCTGTGGTCGGCGGTGCTGGTGTTCGCCTTCGGCGCGGTCACGCTCTACTTCCACGACGACCTCGTGCTGATGTGGATGCCGACGGCGCTGTACGCCACCCTCGCCCTCGCCTTCGCGGCGTCCTCGCTGCAGGGCCGGCCGTTCGTCGAGCGGATGATGTCCGAGCACCTGAAGGTCGACGCCGCCACCTGGCGCGCCGCGAACTGGATGTGGGTCGGGTTCTTCGCGCTGCTCGCCGGCCTGAACCTCGCGGTCGCCTACCGGTACGGACTCAACACGTGGGTCTGGTGGAAGCTGACGAAGATCGGCATCGTGTTCGTGTTCCTGCTCGCGCAGGTGTACTGGCTGGCCCGCCGGGCCGAGCGCCTCGCCGGAGACTCGACCTGATGCTCTACATGATCCTCGGCCGCGACGCGCCCGACTCGCTCGCCGCCCGGCGCACGACGCGCCCCGCCCACCTCGCGCGGCTGCAGGCGCTCCAGGCCGAGGCCCGGCTGTTCGCGGCCGGCCCGCTGCCCGCGATAGACAGCCCGGATCCGGGGCCGGCCGGCTTCGTCGGCAGCCTGATCGTCGCGGAGTTTCCCTCGCTCGAGGCGGCGCGCGCCTGGGCGGACGCCGATCCGTATCGCGCGGCCGGCGTGTACGCCTCGGTCGAGGTCCTGCCCTACATCAAGGTGCTACCATGAACCGTTCCGAGCGGATCGAGGCACTGCTGACCGAGACGCTGTCGCCGCTGCACCTCGAGGTGGTCGACGACAGCCACGCGCACGCCGGCCATGCCGGCCATGGCGGAGCCGGGCACTTTCGGGTGCGAATCCTGTCTGAACGATTCCGGGGCCTCCCGGTGCTCGCCCGGCACCGGCTGGTCTACGAGGCGCTGCGGCCGCTGATCCCGGCCGAAGTGCATGCCCTGAGCATCGAGGCGGACGCGCCGGGTGAGCGCGCCTCGCCGCCCCCTTTTATCGACACATGAGGTTGACTCCATGATGATTCGCAATTGGATGCCGGCGGTGGTTGCCGTCTCCGCGCTCGGCCTCGCGGCCTGCAAGCACGACGGCAACAAGGCGTCCGACCAGCCCGCCCAGAAGCCGGCGGTCGCGACCGTCAACGGCAAGCCGATCTCGGCGGCGGCCTTCGAGGTGTGGGTCCAGGCCCAGACCAACAAGAAGCCCGAGGAACTGCCGACCGAGCAGCGCAAGCAGCTGCTCGAGGCCCTCGAGGGCCTGTACGTCAGCGGCATCGAGGCCGACAAGCAGAACGTCGCCGCGAACCCGGAGGTGGCCGCCCGTCTCGAGCTCGACCGCCTGAACCTGCTCGCCTCGACCCTCTTCCAGAACTACGCGAAGAGCAAGACGCCGACCGAGGCGGACTTGAAGGCCGAGTACGACCGCCAGATCGGCGGCATGCCGAAGGAGGAGTACCACGCCCGCCACATCCTCGTGAAGGACGAGGCGACGGCGAAGGACGCGATTGCGAAGCTGCAGAAGGGCGCGAAGTTCGAGGACCTCGCGAAGCAACTGTCGATCGACCCGGGCTCGAAGGCCCAGGGTGGTGACCTCAATTGGTTCACCGGCGACAAGATGGTCAAGCCGTTCTCGGATGCCGTCGCGGCGCTGGCGAAAGGCGAGTACACGAAGACGCCGGTGGCGACGCAGTTCGGCTTCCACGTGATCCGCCTGGACGACAAGCGTCCGATCACGCCGCCGCCGTACGAGGCCGTGAAGGATCGCCTCGGCTCGATCGTGCAGCAGCACATGGTGCACGACTACATCGACTCGCTGCGCAAGGCCGCGAAGATCGAGGAAGCCAAGGTCGAGGCTCCGGCGGCGTCCGCGATGCCCGCGATGCCCGCGATGCCCGCGATGCCTGCCATGCCCGCAGCGCCTGCGGCTGACGGCAAGAAGTAAGTCGACGGCGCCCCGGGCGCCGCTCTACGGACCTTCCAGGAAGGGGCCGGTCACGTCGTGACCGGCCCTTTTTGATTCTGGGGTCCTCCGTAGCCCCGGCGATTTAAGAAGCCGCCTTCGACGCAAGCGATGCATCTCATTCGCGCCTAGGAGTCTGCGCGGCAGAAGCCGTTATTTTCAGGTGAGTTGATGCCCCGCTGGGTGAGTTGAGGCTGTAAAATACGGCATGCCAACGAGTTATCTGCCGTACGAACCGGACCAGGATCTGCTGCTACCGCACTCGCTGCGGGATTGGCTGCCGGAAGATCACCTGGCGCACTACATCAGCGACACGATCAACGCGCTGGATCTGCGGGCGTTTTACGCACGCTACGAGGACGGCGGTCCACGCAACCAGCCGTTTCATCCGGCGATGATGGTGAAGGTGCTGGTGTACGGCTACGCGACGGGGGTGTTTTCCTCGCGCAAGATTGCCAAGAAGCTGCACGAGGACGTGGCGTTCCGGCTGCTGGGTGCGGGTAACTTCCCGAAGCACCGGACGATTTGTGACTTTCGGGCGCTGCACCTGAAGGAGCTGGCGGCGTTGTTCGTGCAGGTGGTGAAGCTGGCGCGGGAGTGTGGGCTGGTGCGGCTGGGCACGATCGCGGTGGACGGCACCAAGCTCAAGGCCAACGCCAGCAAGCACAAGGCGATGAGCTACGGTCGGATGCAGGCGGCGGAGGCGGAGCTCAAGGCGCAGATCGACGCGCTGTTGGCCCGTGCGGCGCAGGCGGACAAGGCGGAGGCCGGCGAGCCGGAGCTGGACGTGCCGGCGGAGATCGCGCGGCGCGAGCAGCGTCTGGCGGCGATCCGAGCGGCCAAGGGCCGGCTCGAGCAGCGCCAGCGCGAGGCAGACGCCGAACGTGGCCGCAAGCCCGATGACGACGACTCAGGCCCAGGGGGTTCCCCGCGCAAGCCAGGGCCTGCGTTCCAGCGCCCCTTCGGCGAGCCGCCGGCGAAGGCGCAGGACAACTTCACCGATCCTGACAGCCGCATCATGAAGAGCAGCGCCGGCTTTGAGCAGTGCTACAACGGCCAGACGGCGGTGGACGCCCAGGCGCAGATCATTGTCGTGGCGGAACTGACCCAGTGCGCTGCCGACTCGGGCGAGTTGCCCAGGATGATCGCTGCGATCGAACGCAACACCGGGGGTGTCCCCGCAGTGGTGCTGGCGGATGCCGGCTACCGCAGCGAAGCGGCGCTGGCTCACCTGGCCGTGTCGGCGCCGGACATTGATGTGATCGTGGCGATCGGCCGTGAGGGCAAGCGTCTGGTCGGCATCGACACCGGTCGGCTGCCACACACGGCGGCGATGGCGGCCAAGATGGAACACCCGGATGGCCGTGGCCGCTACCGGCGGCGCAAGGCCATCGTCGAACCTCCGAATGCCTGGATCAAGCAGGTGCTGGGGTTCCGGCAGTTCAGCTTGCGTGGCGTCGAGAAGGTGCGCTGTGAGTTCCAGCTCGTCTGCGCGGCGCTGAACTTGCGGCGAATGGCAACGATGGCGGTCTGAACGATGCCAAGTGGAAGCAATATCGCCCGTCGGGCCGTGATCGGCAGATCCAGCGGACGACCGCTGGGTCCGCGCCGCTTGCCGTCAGCCTCTGCGGCTACGAAAAACTCGTTCATCGCCGCTCCCGCTACCCCGACATCTGTCTGCCGCGCAGACTCCTAGCCGCCTGCCACGCATGTCGCATTTCGACATGGTCGTCATACCTCAAATTGGGCATATCGGCGATCCAGCCGCCGGGACATCGCGCTACGCCGCGTCCAAGTGAGGTCGCATCGCTAACCTCCTAAATAAGGTTAGCTATCTTCCATAACCCTATATCTAGAAGGGAGAAGTCTTAGTCGGATCACCAAGAGCTTCGGCACATCTTCGGCGTTTGATTTCTGTGGAAGGTTGGTCGCGCTTTGAAGACCCGAGTATCGGTTGCAACTTTGTTTGTTTTTAGTTGCTTACGGCCGATATCCAAAAGCGTCCGGATGACCGTCAGGAGTCTCTGACGCGGCGAACTCGTCAGGGCAACTCCGACCCCTAAATCCCGGTCTTTCCTGAACATAATCAGCACGAAATAGGTGAGAAACTATCTAAAGAGTGCGATTATGTAACCAATGGTTAAGTTCAATCTCAGGTACCGCTTGCTCGAGGCGTACCGGCGGCTCTTCCGGCCGCTGGTTCGTCTCATGCTTCGGAATGGAATCTCGTTCAGCGAGTTCTCCGATACGGCGCGCGACATCTTCATTGAGGAAAGCATCAAGGACTCTTGGATGCGAGGCACGGACGCTTCAATCCCCAGAGTAGCGATCCTGACCGGACTTCCGCGCCCGATCGTTGACCGAATTCTCAAATCTTGGGCGGAAGATTCGGGCAGTAGTGATCGCACTCGCCTCGCGCGCATCACCCGGCTTCTGACTGGTTGGTCGAGTGATCCGCGTTACGTCGGCCCATACGGTTGGCCGGTGGACGTTGCGTTCGGGCCTTTGGACGATGCCGACGGGCTCAGCTTCTCCGATCTCGCCAAGCGATATAGCGGCGCGACGCCGCCTGCTCAATTGCTTGAAGAACTTATCGGCGTCGGTGCTGTTCGCCGCTTGGAATCGGGCCTCCTTCGTCTAGAGAACCGCGCCTACATACCGGACGCCCTCACGGACGTGAGCCTGAATCGGCTGTCCCGGGTCGTCGGCAACGTCGTCGAGACGCTCGGTCACAACATTCGTATTGAGCGCGAAGAAGACGCTCGATTTGAACGCACTGTTGCTGCGGACCATGGGCTCTCAGCCCGACAGATTCCGAAGCTCTCCGTGTTTCTCGAAGAGCGGGGCGGCAAGTTCCTGGAGGAACTCGACGCTTGGATGACTTCGAACCCACCCGGCGCGGATGAAGACCGCCTCGGCGTGGGCGTAGGCGTTTACCTGTATGTGGAAAACGAAGCCGATCGAATTGATCCATCAGAGATCGCGCTTCGTGATTCGAAAGTTTTAGAACGACCGAAATAAAAAATTTCTCGCGCTAGGGGAATCGACAAATGGCATCTCAAAATCTGCGCGCAGCGATCGTGTTCGCTATCTCGATGACGGCAGTTGCTGCGTCCGGTAGTGCGGGCGCATCGGAATTGGTGGTGCGCGCGTACGGTCCGGTTGACCGTATCGAGCCCAATGGGTCGCTTTCGGTACTGGGCTCCACGTTTGAAATTGCGCCCAATGCCGATGCCGTCGTCGACGGTCGACACGTGGCCCATGCGGCCACTGCGTTGAGCTTGCTTGCGCATAGTGATTCCCCATCTGTTGCTGTACTCAGCGATGGAGTTGGATCGCCTGTTACGCGGGTGGTCATCAACTTCAATCG
This sequence comes from uncultured Pseudomonadota bacterium, assembly GCA_903884235.1. GTDB lineage: Bacteria > Pseudomonadota > Gammaproteobacteria > Steroidobacterales > Steroidobacteraceae > CAIKZZ01. The sequence goes on along the minus strand of CAISEB010000041.1, from coordinate 46,454 downwards.
ACCGTACGTTGCCGGCGCGAGCCAAGTCGTTGCCACAGGGGTTGTGCGGGCGATCGACGCGCGTACCGCTCGCATGTGGATCGGCAAGACCGCTGTCGACTACTCGGCGATTCTGTCGGTCTCTCCCGAGTTCTCGGTTCACCTCGGCGATGTAGTCCAGGTTCTGGGTACGAAACCGGGATCTGCATCCCTGATTCTTGCCGCACGCGCTCAAATCATCCCGCCTGCAAGCACTTCGACCATCGGATCATCCGGCGGCGCCAGTGCCTCGGCGGCGCCCGGCATTTCCGGAAGCGGCAACGCAACGGCGCCGGGTATCTCGGGAAGTGGCAAGGCCACCGCGCCTGGCATTTCGGGCAGTGGTCGCGCCACGGCGCCTGGCATTTCGGGCAGCGGCAGCGCGGCTACGTCGCCTGGCATCTCTGGTAGCGGCAAGGCGACCGCGCCGGGCATCTCCGGCAGTGGCCGGGCTACTTCACCTGGCATTTCGGGCAGCGGTAAGGCGACCGCGCCTGGCATTTCGGGCAGTGGTCGCGCCACGGCGCCTGGCATTTCGGGCAGCGGCAGCGCGGCCACGTCGCCTGGCATCTCTGGCAGCGGTAAGGCGACTGCCCCTGGTATTTCCGGGAGTGGCCGCGCGACTGCACCGGGCATTTCGGGCAGCGGCAAGGCGACCGCGCCTGGCATTTCGGGCAGTGGTCACGCCACGGCGCCTGGCATTTCGGGCAGCGGCAGCGCGGCTACGTCGCCTGGCATCTCTGGCAGCGGCAAGGCGACCGCGCCGGGCATCTCCGGCAGTGGCCGGGCCACTGCACCCGGCATTTCTGGCAGCGGTAAGGCCACAGCGCCGGGCATCTCAGGTAGCGGCAAGGCGACCGCACCTGGCATTTCGGGCAGTGGTCGCGCCACGGCACCTGGCATTTCGGGCAGCGGTAAGGCCACATCTCCGGGCATCTCCGGCAGTGGCCGGGCTACTTCACCCGGCATTTCTGGTAGCGGAAAGGCGACCGCACCGGGAATCTCAGGAAGCGGAAGCGCCGCAACGACACCGGGGATTTCTGGGAGCGGCCACAACTAGCCGCCGAAGCCGATGCACCTACCCTTCCAGCCAAACAGATTGGCTGGAAGGGGAAGGTAGAGCTTCTTACTGCGGCCACCAGCCGTACGTGGTTGCGGCCACGGGCCGCAACGCATATCAAATTTGATTCCGCCACGTCAGCCCGATCAATATCTGCACAAATACGTCAGATATGGGTGGACCGGATTTGCCCCGTCAGGGGCCATAATTATCCGGAAGCGCTGTTAGCGCATCGCACAAAGGGCGAAATTCGTGGACCACGCGTGGAAAACTCGAGCCAGCCAGCTCGCATTCGCGCTTACCAAACGAATAGCCGCGATCGTCATTCCCCTTGGCTTCAGCTTTGGGGATTTTTCTGCGGCGGCCAAGGCAGCATTTGTAGCGTCGGCAGAAATGCAGATCCGGAATCGGGGCAAACGACCGTCGACTGCGAAAATTGCGATCCTCACTGGTCTCACTCGTGCGGAAGTGGCCCGCATACGAACTGGGAAGCAAGCTTCAGCGCGGCCTCCCGAGCAGCGAACTGAACGGGTAATGCACGGCTGGTTCACAGACGCCCGCTATGTAGACCAGCGAGGCGCACCTCGGACGCTCCCAATGTTGGGTACAGGATCCTTTGACGAGCTAGTACGCCGCTATGGCGCTGACGTGCCTCGGAAAGCGGTCCTGGAGGAGCTAATTTCCGGCGGAATGGTAGCGCAGGACTCAAAGAACGTAGTTCGAGCACTTCGTCGCCATCACGTCGCGCCCAAGGCGAATCACGTGGACCTCGAGCGGCTTGCCCAAGACGTAGAAATTGTGTTCGCAAGTACCGAGGGCGCACAGACTGGGCACCAGCCTACTCTTCGAAGAGTGACGGTTCGATTCTCCGGACCAGTCCCAGGCGGCGTAAAGCGAAACGTAAGTACGCGAACGGAACGATTTCTTGAGGCGCTGTCCGACTACCTGCATGGCGAAGCAGCATCGGGCGAGAAATCATCCACTTCTCGCAGCGCGCAGGAATTTACGATACTTGTGTCTCACACCGAAACATCAGATCCAGAATAGCTAGCGACACTGCCACCATGAGCACGAAGGCCAGAGCTACTAGCTCTAAGATCCCAAATCGGCGACTCGCGCTGAAGCCAATCGCGCGAGCCGCTCGCAACGATGTATTGAAAGCCTTCGATAGCTTGCTGGAAAAATTCATTGGCAGCGACGTACTCCGGGACGTAATTCTCGAAGCAGATCCGACGGACCCCGTTGACCTGCACCGGAGCTATCTCAGGCTGCGCGATGCAGCCGCCGCGCTCAATCAGTGGCACACGAACGGCGCCTACCTAACCAAGGATGGCTGCCCTCGCCTGCTCCGACGGGAAGGAAAGGTATCGTTGACATCACTCGCTCTAAGCGTTTGCCCTAACAGTCCAGCCGCAAAGCAGCTCGTCGGTGACATGATCGAATTTGGATTCGTCTCGAAATCCGGAGCGCACTTCACGCCAGAAATGAGATCAGCTGTTGTCGGGCAGCCAACACCCTTAATCCTTGCCCACGCTACCGCGGCAATCATCCGGCTAATTGGCACCGTTACTCATAACGTTTCTGGAGGAGTTCCCGCGCGTTACGAGCGCCATGTCGCGGATGTTCGTATACGCGCCACTGATCTTCCAGTCTTTCTGCGATTCGTCGAGCAGCAGGGTCAATACCTTATTGATTCCGTCGACGACTGGTTGGCCAAGCGTGAACTTGAGGGTGCGCCCAGAGAACGAGAGGTCACGGTTGGCATCGGCGCGTTCGCCTGGGTAGATCCCGCCAAGGCTTCGCCAATCGGTTCTACCGTACGAGGTGGAGCAATTGTTCCTCGGAAATAACCGCCACGCCTAATTGCGTAGCCTTATCTAGCTTCGAACCAGCGCTATCCCCCGCAACCAAATAGTCGGTCTTCTTGCTGACCGACGACGCCACCTTCCCACCAGCCTTCCTGATGAGAGCCTCGGCGTCAGCCCGACCGAGCGTCGGCAGCGTGCCTGTCAGCACCAGGGTCTTCCCAGCCAAAGGCTGATTCTCTGACTTGGAAGCCGTCGGGGCGGGCCACGCGACGCCGTGCGCCAGTAGCAGGTTGACGACGTCGCGATTGCGCTTCGAATCGAAGAACTCACGCACGTCCTCGGCAACCACGGGACCCACGTCCGGGACCGCCATGATCTGTTCGAGCGAGGCCGACTGCAGCGAGTCGAGCGTCCCGAAATGCTCGGCGATCCCCAGCGCCGTCGCCTCACCCACGTTCGGGATGCCGAGCGCGAACAGGAACCGGGCGAACGTCGTCTCGCGGCTCGCCGCGATCGACGCGAGCAGCTTCGCCGCGCTCTTCTCCCCCATCCGCTCGAGCCCCTCGAGCTGCGCCGCGGTCAGCGCGTACAGGTCCGCGGCACTCGCGACGATGCCGGCATCCACGAGCTGCTCGACGAGCTTGTCGCCGAGCCCCTCGACGTCCATCGCCCTTCGACTCGCGAAGTGCTTGATCGATTCCTTGCGCTGCGCCGGGCACACGAGCCCGCCGGTGCAGCGCGCCACGGCCTCGCCCTCGATCCGGCTGACCGCGGATCCGCACACCGGGCAGGAGGCTGGCAGCTGCACGACGTCCGTGCCCCTCGGGCGCCGCTCCAGGATCACCCGCACGATCTCCGGGATCACGTCGCCCGCACGACGCACGATCACCGTATCGCCAATGCGGACATCCTTGCGCGTGAGCTCGTCGACGTTGTGCAGCGTCGCGTTGCTGACGGTGACGCCGCCGACGAACACGGGCTCGAGGCGCGCGACGGGGGTGAGCGCGCCGGTGCGGCCCACCTGCCACTCGACGTCGCGGACCTGGGTCATCTCCTCCTCGGCCGGGAACTTGTGCGCGATCGCCCAGCGCGGCGCCCGCGCCACGAAGCCGAGCTCGCGCTGCCGCCCGAGCGAGTCGACCTTGTAGACGACGCCGTCGATCTGGTAGCCGAGCGTGGGCCGGCGACGGCCGATCTCGCGGTAGTAGTCGAGCAGCCCCTCGACGCCCGTGCAGACGCGGATCTCGGGGCAGGTCCGAAGGCCCCACTCCCTGAGCTGGGCCAGGAACTCGCTGTGCCGCGGCGGCAGCGAGCCGCCCTCGAAGGAGCCGACGCCGTAGAAGAAGATCTCGAGGGGCCGGGTCGCCGTGATCGACGGATCGAGCTGGCGCAGGCTGCCGGCCGCGGCGTTCCTGGGGTTCACGAACACCTTGTCGCCACGCGCCTCGGCGTCGCGGTTCATCTTCGCGAACCCGGCGTCGCCCATGAACACCTCGCCGCGCACCTCGACGAGCTTCGGGTGGCGTCCGCCCAGCAGCCTGAGCGGCACGCTGCCGATCGTGCGCAGGTTGGCGGTGACGTCCTCGCCCTTCACGCCATCGCCGCGCGTCGCACCCACGGTGAACACGCCGTCGACGTAGGTCAGGCTGATCGCAAGCCCGTCGAGCTTGGGTTCGCAGTTGTACTCGACCTGCTCGCCGTCCGGCAGCTCCAGGCGCTCGCGCACGCGACGGTCGAACGCCGTGACGTCCTCCTCGCTGAACGCGTTGTCGAGGCTCAGCATCGGCATGCCGTGCACGACCTCGCCGAACTCCCTGAGCGCAGTTCCGCCGACGCGCTGCGTCGGCGAGTCCGGGGTCACGAGCGCAGGGTGCTCGGCCTCGAGCGCGCGCAGCTCGCGCATCAGGCGGTCGTACTCGGCGTCCGGGACTTCCGGGTCGTCGAGCACGTAGTAGCGATGGTCGTGGCGCGCGATTTCGGCGCGCAGTGCCAGCATCCGCGACTTCGCGGTGGCCACGAGCGCTCAGCCGGCCGGACGGCCGCCGCGGCCGAGCGACACGAGGTGCTCGAAGTGCACGAGGTCCTCGCGCAGGCTGAGCACGCGCTGGCCGGTCAGGCTGCTGCCGGTGTCGTCCTGCAGCACGCAGCCGAGCTTGTCGCCGAGGCGCCGGGCGCAGGCGAGCAGTTCGTCGAAGGCCTGCGGCGCGGGCAGCGGCCCCGGGAACACGGCGAACAGCGACACGCCCGGGAACGTCGCCGAGGCCATCTGCTCCGGATCGAACGAACCCGGCTCGACCAGGCTCGCGACGCTGTACATCGGCCGGTCGCCCTCGAGCAGCCGGTGGAAGATCGAATAGCGCCCGAACACCAGCCGCTCGGCGGCGAGCGCCGCCTTCAGCTGGCCACCGTCGAGCGGACGGTCGGCCGGGGTGATCAGGCGGATCGCGACGATGCGCTGCTGGCGCGGCGGCGGCTCGGCCGGCACGGTCTTGCGCTTCTGCGCGCCGACCATCGTGTCGGCGAGCGGGTCGGACTTGGCCGGCGGCGGCGGCAGCGGCGGCACGACCGGCGGCGGCGCCGGCGGGCGCTGGCGACGGCGCTCGGCGACCGCGGCCTCCGGCGGCAGCGTCGGCACCTCGATCGTGACCGTCGGCGGCTCGTCGTGCGGGGTGTTGTCCTCGGGATCCGGGAAGTGCACCGGCTCCTCCTCGACGACCGGTGCCACGACCGGGCGCGCCGGTGCCGCGGGCGACGGTGGCGGCCGGCGCGGCGGCGCGGGCGGATCGACGTGGACGGGCTCGACCGCGACGGTGTCCTGCGCGTCGACGAGCACGACGTCCTCGGCGTTCTCCGGCAGGTCGTCGATCGTCACCACCGGCGGGTTCGCGCCATGGGCGCGGCGCTCGTCGTAGCCGCGCACCGGGAACTCGATGGTTGGCAGGTCGTCGTCGTGCAGGTGCGGGTGGTGGCCCTCGTCGTGGCCGTCCTCGTGCACGTGCCCGTCGGCGTCGCCGTCCATGTGCGGCTCGTAGCGGTCGCTGCCGCGCATCATCGCGGTGGTCTCGTCGGCGACCGCGGCCGGGCGGCGCCGGCCCCACAGCCAGATGCCGCCGATCACCAGCAGTCCGAACCCGAGCAGTATCCAGCGCAGCTCGGCCACGCGCTCAGCCCGCCGCCGCCATCCGCAGGGCCTCGTCGACGTCGACCGAGACCAGGCGCGACACGCCCGGCTCGTTCATCGTCACGCCGACCAGCTGCCGGGCGAGTTCCATCGTGTGCTTGTTGTGCGTGATGAACACGAACTGCACGCGCTCGCTCATGTCGCGGACGATGTCGCAGAAGCGGCCGACGTTGTACTCGTCGAGCGGTGCGTCGACCTCGTCCAGCAGGCAGAACGGCGCCGGGTTGAGCTCGAAGATCGAGAACACGAGCGCGACCGCGGTCAGCGCCTTCTCGCCGCCCGACAGCTGCGAGATCGTCGAGTTGCGCTTGCCGGGCGGGCGCGCCATGACCGCGACGCCGGCGGCGAGCACGTCATCGCCGGTGAGCTCGAGGTAGGCGTGGCCGCCACCGAACAGGCGCGGGAACTTGTCCTTGAGCCCGGTGTTGACCTTGTCGAAGGTCTCCTGGAAGCGCTGGCGCGTCTCCTTGTCGATCTTCCTGATCGCCGACTCGAGCGAGTTCAGCGCCTCGGTGAGGTCCGCGAACTGGCGGTCGAGGTATTCCTTGCGCTCCGACTGTTCCTTGAACTCGTCGATCGCGGCGAGGTTCACCTGCCCGAGGCGCTCGATCTTGCCCTCGACCTCGGCGACGCTCGCCTCCCAGGCGGCGGCAGTCGCCTCCGGCAGCAGCGCCGCGGTCACCGCCTCGAGCTCGAAGCGGGTCGCCGCGAACTGCTCGATCAGCGACTCGCGGCGCACGCGCGTCTCCTGCGCGGCGAGCTGGGCGCTGTTGGCGGACTGGCGCTCGGACTCGACGCGCGCCTCGGCCGCGAGCCGGGCCTCGTCGAGCGCCCGGAACTGCGACTCCGCGGCCTCGACCGCGGTGCGCACCGCGGCGAGCTCGCGCTCGGCATCGAGCCGGCGCGCCAGCAGGACCTCGAGCTCCTTCTGCTGCTCGGCAAGCGGGGCCTCGCCCTCGGCGAGCGTGCGACCGAGCTCCTCGCGCCGCACGGCCACCTGCTCCTGCTGCACGCGCAGGCGCGCGAGGCTCGTGGCGAGCGAGGCGAGCGTCGAGCGGCGTGATTCGACGGCGATCGCGGCCTGCTGGGCGGCGCCGCGCGCCGCCTCGGCCGCGGCACGCGCCTGCGCGAGCGCCGCGCGCAGCTCGTCGCGCTCGGTCTCGAGTCCCGGCCGGCGGCTCTCGAACGACTGCATCGCCTCGATCGCGACGGCGAGCCGCTCGCGGGCGGCGCGGCTGTCGTCCTCGGCGCTCTTGATCTCGTGGGCGAGCTCGGTCGCCTCGTTGGCGAGACGCTGCAGCCGCTCGGCGTTCTGCGCCATGCGGCTCTTCAGCGACTCGAGCTGGCCGCGCAGGTCGACGTGCTGGCGGTGCAGGCGGTTGGCCGCCTCCTGGGCATCGTCGCGGCCGGAGTCGAGCGACTTGATGCGCTCGCGACCGGCGAGGAGCTCGGCCTCGTGCGTCGCGAGCGCCGCTTCCGCCGCCTTGACCGTGTCCTTGAGCGAACGCAGGTCGGCCTCGCGCTCGAGGACGCCGGCGTGCGCATCCTGGTCGCGGCTGACGCGCAGCCAGTCGCGGCCGATCCAGACGCCGTCCTTGGTGATGATCGACTCGCCGGGCGCGAGCGTCGCGCGACGCGCGAGCGCCTCGGCGAGGTGCTCGACGGCGTGCACGCCACCGAGGAGTCCCCCGAGCGCTGCCGGTCCCTTGACCTTGGCGAGCAGCCGATCGCCGCTGCCGCCGGACGCGGCGCCGGCATCGGTGCCGACGAACGTGACCTGGCCGACCTTGAGGTCGCCGATCAGGGCCGCGACCGCGTCGAGGCCATCGACGCAGACGGCCTCGAGGTAGCTGCCGAGCACGGTCTCGACCGCGCGCGACCAGCCGGATTCGACCTCGAGCTGCTGCGCGAGGCGCGGCCGGTCGCCGAGCGAGTGGCCCTTCAGCCAGTCGACGACCTTGCCCTTGACCTGGCCGAGCGCCGCCTGCTGCAGCGCCTCGAGCGAGACGACCTGGCCGCGTGCCCTCTGCACGTCGGAGCGGGCGCGATCGAGCGCGCCCTGCAGCGAACGCTCGGCGTCGCGCGCCTTCGAGAGATCCTCGAGCAGCGCCCGCAGGTGCGCCTGCGCCGCCTCGTCCTCGGTCGCGGCGGTGGACTTCCTGGCCTCGAGCTCGGCGATCGCCTGGCCGGCGTCGAGCGCGGCGAGCGTGTCGCGTTCGGTGTGCACGCGCTCCTGCTGGATGAGGCTGCGGCGCAGGCGGCCATCGATCTGCTCGATGCGCGCGCGCTCGACCATGGCCTTCTGGTTGGCCTCGCTGCCCTCGCGCGTGAACTGCTCCCAGCGCTGCTGCCAGCCCTGCATCGCGGACTCGGCCGCGGACTGGGCGTCCGAGGCGGCGCGCTCCCGGGCGCGGGCCTCGACGAGCCCGGGCTCGAGCGCGGCGAGCGCCTCGGTGACCGAGGCGGACTCGGCCTCGTCGCGGGCGAGCAGCATGGACGCCTCGGCGTGGCCGGCCTCGGCCTGCTCGAGGTCCTGCTTCAGGCGCGAGCGCAGCTCGCGCGCGTGCAGGATCGCCTGCTCGCAGCGCGCGGCCTCCGCGCCGATCTGGTAGCAGCGGCCCTGCACCTCGGCGAGGCGCTCGGTCTCGCGGGTATGCAGCTCGCGGCCCTTCTCGATCGCGGCCTCGGCGGCGCGCAGCTCCGTGAGTGCGGCCTGCAGCGCAAGCTCCGTCGCACTCGCCGCATGGGCGCGGGTGCCGGCCTCGGCGTCGAGTTCCCGGAGGCGCAGCGCGAGGAGCTCGGCCTTCAGCTTGCGCTCCTCCTCCTTCAGGCCCTGGTAGCGCCGGGCGGTGACCGCCTGGCGCTGCAGGTGGCGGATCTGCTTGTCGAGTTCCTCGCGCAGGTCGTTCAGGCGGTCGAGGTTCTCGCGCGTGTGCGCGATGCGGTTCTCGGTCTCGCGGCGGCGCTCCTTGTACTTGGAGATGCCGGCCGCCTCCTCGAGGAAGGCGCGCATGTCGTCGGGCTTCGCCTCGATCAGGCGCGAGATCATGCCCTGCTCGATGATCGCGTAGCTGCGGCTGCCAAGGCCGGTGCCGAGGAACAGCTGCGTGATGTCCTTGCGGCGGCACTTGGCGCCGTTGATGAAGTACGTCGACTGGCCGTCGCGCGACACCTGACGCTTCAGCGACACCTCGGCGTACGCGGCATAGGGCCCGGCGAGCGTGCCGTCGGCGTTGTCGAAGACGAGTTCGACGGACGCGGCACCGACCGGCTTCCTGCCGCCGGAGCCATTGAAGATGACGTCGGTCATGTCGTTGCCGCGCAGGTGCTTGGCGGAGATCTCGCCCATGACCCAGCGCACCGCGTCGATGATGTTCGACTTGCCGCAGCCGTTCGGGCCGACGACGCCGGTCAGGTTGGCAGGCAGGTGCACCGTGGTCGGGTCGACGAACGACTTGAAACCGGCGAGCTTGAGCTTCGATAAACGCATTGGAAAACCTAGGATTTCGGCCGCGGCACGCGCGTTTTCCCGCCCCGCGGGCAGGTCCCTTGCGCGTAGTGACTCGGGGGTGACTAGTGTAGAGTACGCGGCCCTCGCTGACGACCCGCTTGACAGGACCGCGCATGGTTGACCGCAACGCGACGACCCCGCAGACGCACGTCGAGACCTTCCCGAACCCGGCCCCGGGCCGCGACTACGTGATCCGCATCCGGATCCCGGAGTTCACGTGCCTGTGCCCCGTCACGGGCCAGCCCGATTTCGCGGAGCTGCTGCTCGAGTACATCCCCGAGGCCGCGTGCGTGGAGCTGAAGGCGCTCAAGCTCTACATCTGGTCGTTCCGCGATCGCGGCTGCTTCCACGAGGCGGTGACCAACGAGATCGCCGACGTTCTCGTCGGGGCGCTCTCGCCCCGGTTCCTGCGGCTTACCGGTACTTTCAACGTCCGCGGCGGGTTGTATACCAGCGTCGTGGCCGAGCATCGCGCGCCGGGCTGGACCCCCGCCCCGGCCGCCCTCCTGCCCGGCGCGTAATCCGGACCCGGACGCCGGGACCGGCTATAATTTCAGGGTAGACCTTCGATATGGAGTTCGAGATGGCAGCGAAGAAGCCTGCGAAGGCGAAGAAGCCGGCCGCGAAGAAAGCCGAGCCGAAGAAGGCCGCGAAGCCCGTGGCCAAGAAGCCCGTCGCGCCGAAGGCGAAGCCGAAGGCCAAGGTCGCGGCCCCCGCGAAGCCGAAGGCCGTCGCGAAGCCCGTGAAGGCCCCGGCCGCGAAGCCCGCGCCCGCGGCGAGGCCCGCTCCCGCCGCCAAGGCCAAGCCCGTGATCGTCGCGAAGCCGGCACCCGCCGCCCCGCCCGCGAAGGCCGCCGCCCCCAAGGCGCCGAAGCCGGCGAAGGCCCCCAGGGCCGAGGACCTCGTGCTGAAGCCCGCGCCGCGCCTGCCGGTCGTGCCGGAGAGCGACGAGGACGCCCCGGAGGTGTCGCTGTCGCTGCTCGCCGGCCCGCGCAACGTCAAGCCCTACCTCGCCAAGAAGGGCGAGCAGTACATGGGCAAGCAGCAGGTCGAGCACTTCCGCAAGATCCTGTCGACCTGGAAGAACGACCTGATGATGGAGGTCGACCGCACCGTCACGCACATGAAGGACGAGGCGGCCAACCCGCCGGACCCGAACGATCGCGCGACGCTCGAATCCGAGTTCAGCCTCGAGCTTCGCACCCGGGACCGGGAGCGCAAGCTGATCCGCAAGATCGACGAGGCCCTCGCCCGCATCGAGGACGGCAGCTACGGCTACTGCCTCGAGACCGGCGAGGAGATCGGCATCAAGCGCCTCGAGGCCCGCCCCGTGGCGACGCTCTCGATCGAGGCCCAGGAGCGCCGCGAGCGGCGCGAGAAGCAGTACGGCGATCGGGACGATCGCTACCGCTGAGGCGGCGCCGAGACCGCGACGGGGGCGGTTCGCACCGTCCCCGACCGGCCGGCTGCACCTGGGCTCGCTCCTGGCCGCGGTCGGCAGCTGGGTCGATGCCCGCGCCCAGGGCGGCGAATGGCTGCTGCGCATCGAGGACGTCGACCGCGCCCGCACCGTGCCCGGTGCCACCGAGGACATCCTGCGCACCCTCGAGGCCCATGGCCTCGACTGGGACGGCCCCGTCCTCTTCCAGAGCAGCCGCGATGCGGCCTACCAGGCGCGGCTCGACGTGCTCCTCGCGCGCGGCCAGGCCTATGCCTGCTCCTGCACCCGCGGCGAGGCGGCCTCGGCCTCGGACCGGGACGGGCGTTATCCCGGCACCTGCCGGTCGGGCCCGCAGCGACGGGACGTCCCCCACGCGATCCGCCTCCGGACCCAGGGCTACCCGCCGATCCCGGCCGAGGACCGCGTCCACGGGCCCTACTGGCAGGACGTCGACGCGATCGTCGGTGACTTCGTGCTGAAGCGCCGGGACGGGTTCTGGTCCTACCAGCTCGCCGTCGTCGTCGACGACGCCGAGCAGGGCATCACGGACGTCGTCAGGGGCATGGACCTCTTCGACAACAGCCCCCGCCAGCGGCTCCTGCAGGGGATCCTGGGGCTGCCGATGCCGACCCTGCTGCACCTGCCACTGCTGGTCGAGGAGGATGGCGGCAAGCTCTCCAAATCCCGCCGGGCGCTGCCCGTCGAGGCCGCCCTCGCCCCCGCGAACCTCTCCCGCGTGCTGACGTTTTTGCTGCACACGCCGCCCCCGGAGCTCGCCGGAGCGCCCGTCGCCGAGCAGCTCGCCTGGGCCGTCGCGAACTGGAATCCGGAGTCTTTCCACGGAGTTAGGCAGGTTTTCGCGGATTGATCCCGGCGGGGATTGCGTTTTGTTGCTCCGCAGCGCGGCACGCGTATGATGTTGCGGTCGCGCCGCAGCATTCAAGGATGTCCCATGAGCGAAGCCCGCGTCATCAAGAAGTACCCGAACCGGCGTCTGTACGACACGGTCGAGAGCCGCTACATCACGCTCGCGGACATCCGGCGCCTCGTCACCGACAAGGTGGACTTCGTCGTCGTCGACAAGAAGTCGCAGGAGGACATCACCCGCAGCATCCTCTTGCAGGTGATCGCCGAGCAGGAGCACGCGGGCGACCCGATGATGAGCCAGGACTTCCTCGCGCAGGTGATCCGCGCCTACGGCGGCACGATGCAGAACATGGTCGGCGACTACCTCGAGCAGAGCCTGAAGCTGTTCACCGCGCAGCAGTCACAGATTCGCGACCGGGTGCGCTCGATGGTGGGCATGGACCCGATGTCGGCGATGTCGAACCTCGCGCAGGAGAACTTCCAGCGCTGGCGCCAGATGCAGGAGGCGTTCCTGAAGTCGATGACGCCACCCGCGCCGGGTCGCGGCGACGAGCCGAAGGAATAGCCGGCAGTTCGGACGAGTCAGCGTCCCGGCGATCCACTCTCCAGGCGCTGCATCAGCGCCACGCGCGCTGCGATGGCCGGGTACTGCGCCTTGAGGGCCGCGACGCCCACCTGCAACGCCCGGTTCCACTTCGGTCCCCTGCCCTTCAGGTCGGTGATGGCAGCCTCGACCGTTGCCGGGATGTCATCCCACAGGTGTGCGAGCAAGTGCGCCGCCTGCGCGAGGTCCTTGCCCGCCTTCGCCCGGAACGCGCCGCGCCGCTCGCCATAGACGATGAGCTTGTGCAGCGCGAAGCGCGCCGGCTCAGGGACATTGACGATGATCGCATCCCGCCCGGAGAAGACGACCGCCTGCTCGACCTGCTCGAGCGAAAACTCCATGTAGGGCATCGGTTGCAGCGACACGTTCAGTTGGGGATGGACGAACGGCTCATCCTTGCCGCGGTGGCGCGAGGTCAGGAAGTCGAGCCGAAACTCGGGCTCGCGTGGCACGAGGAACGTGCCGCCGGTCTTGCCGGCGAGACTCGTCAACGGCAGGAAGCCCATGTCGAGCGACTCGATCGCATCGTGCGTCTGTACCTCGAGCGTGGTTGGCAGGGCGAGCGAGAGCGACTTGCCCGCATCTGCGAAGTCAATGTCGAGCGTGCGGTCCTGGCTCCCCCAGCGCGCGCCGAGCATGTTGCCGTACGCGACGAACGCATGGGTCCCGACCAGCAGGCCACCGGCCCTGAAGAATCCGTACTCGGCGAGCCGGCGCAGCACCTGCGCATGGCGCGGGAGGATCGTTGAACAGCCGAGCGCGACCGCGGCACGCACGAGCGGTCGAAGCTCACCGAAGCTCCCAGGCTCACGGGCCCGCGCGATCAGCGCCCGCACCCGGTCGTTGTCGGGACCGACATACTGCTGCGTGAGACGGCCGGAGGGCTGCGTGCACTGGTAGTACCAGTAGGTGCGTCCCTTGACCGTCTTGGCGGCAAACGACCCGGACAGGTCCGAGACCGAGCGCAGGTGATCGGCGCCGAGCGCCGCGTCGATCAACTGCGCGTAGGCATTCTGCGCGGACAGCGGCAGGGGCGAGACTGCGAGCGGCTGCATGGCAGGGCTGGTCCGGTTGGAACGTGGGGCCAGCCTAGCCGACGGTTATACTAGAGTCAATAAACTTCTAGTATAACTCGCCCACCCATGACAAGGTCCAGCGCTGGCGCCAGATGCAGGAGGCGTTCCTGAAGTCGATGACGCCGCCCGCATCCGGCCGCGGCGACGAGCCGAAGGACTGACGGCGACCGATCCCTCGCTCAGACGTTGCGGATCAGGCTCGCCATCGGGTAGCCGTGGGTGAGCACGCAGCGCTTCAGGTACTCGACCATGTCGAGCGTGATGGCATCGACGTGCTGGTTGCGCGCGATCACGTGCATTTCCGTCAACGCGAAGACCTTCAGGTCGTTGACGCTCACGCCCTTGCCGATGATGAACGACACCGCACCGCGCGCGTTGCTGGCGTAGATGCCCGACAGCGCGCGCCAGATCAGGATCCGTTCCCGCTTGATCACGCCGGCGCGCTCCAGCACGCCGTCGACATGGTCGGCGTAGGCGAGCAGCGAGGGATGCGGCGTGCCCGGCGCCGGCAACCGCGCCAGCACGTCGTTGAGCAGCTGCTTCTGCGCGAACGACGGGTCGGCCGCCTTCATGGCCTGGATCTTCATGTAGACCGGCGTCGTCCGCTTCCACGGGTTGTTCTGCGCCATGTCGCCGGCGTACAGGATCGTCTGGTTCATGGGCGCCGCGATCTGCTGGCGCAGATGCTGGTTCCTCGCGAGGAACTGCATGAAGCTCTTGATTTCGGGATGCACTGGCATCTCGGCACTCCTCGCCCGGTCGTCTAGGCGCGCCCGTCCGTGCGCCCGCCCAGTCTAGCGCAGCACCCGCCTGCGCGAGTGCGCCGGTGGCACCCGGCCGCACGACGTCCAGAGGGACGGATCAAGGGCCGCCGCCCCCAGCCAGAGGCCGGGGGCAGCGCGAATCACGCCGCGGGCGTCGCCGCCTGGGCGTTCAGCCCCTTGCGGCACAGGTCCACGAGGTGGCCGAGCGACATCTTGTGCGCGTAGACGCAGCCCAGGTCCCCGGCGTCGAACCAGGTCTTCAGTGTCGTGTCCGGGATCGCGCGCAGCTTGGCGTCGTCCGCAGCTACGGCTACTGCCTCGAGACTGGCGAGGAGATCGGCATCAAGCGGCTCGAGGCACGCCCGGTGGCGACGCTCTCGATCGAGGCCCAGGAGCGCCGCGAGCGGCGCGAGAAGCAGTACGGCGACCGGGACGACCGGTACCGCTGAGGCGGCACCCCGGCCGCGGCGCGGACGGTTCGCGCCGTCCCCGACCGGCCGGCTGCACCTCGGCTCGCTGCTGGCGGCGGTCGGCAGCTGGATCGACGCCCGGGCGCAGGGCGGCGAGTGGCTGCTGCGCATCGAAGACGTCGACCGCGCCCGTATCCAGCCGGGCGCCAGCGATGACATCCAGCGCTGCCTCGAGGCCCATGGCCTGCACTGGGACGGTCCCGTCCTCTTCCAGAGCACCCGCGACGAGGCCTACCGGGCGCGCCTCGAGATCCTGCTGTCGCGCGGCCAGGCCTACCCCTGCTCCTGCTCCCGTGGCGAGGCGGCCTCTGCCTCCGACCGCGACGGCCGCTATCCGGGCACCTGCCGGCACGGGCCGCAGCGCCCGGGCGTGCCGATGGCGATCCGCCTCAAGACCCTGGGCTATCCGCTGATCCCGGCGGAGGATCGCGTGCACGGGGTCTACTGGCAGGACATCGACGCGATCGTCGGCGACTTCGTGCTCCGGCGCCGCGACGGGTTCTGGTCCTACCAGCTCGCGGTCGTCGTCGACGACGCCGAGCAGGGCATCACGGACGTCGTCCGCGGCATGGACCTCTACGACAACAGCCCGCGCCAGCGCCTGCTGCAGGCGATCCTGGGCCTGCCCATGCAGACGCTGCTGCACCTGCCGCTCCTAGTCGAGGAGGACGGCGGGAAGCTCTCGAAGTCGCGCCGGGCGCTGCCCGTGGAGGCCGCCCTCGCCCCCCTGAACCTGACCCGCGTACTGACGTTTTTGCTGCACACGCCGCCCCCGGGGGTCGCCGGAGCCCCGGTCGCCGAGCAGCTCGCCTGGGCCGTCGCGAATTGGAATCCGGAGGTTTTCCGAGGAGTTAGGCAGGTATTCTCGGACTGATCCGGTCGGCGCCTGCGTTTTGTTGCTACGCAGCGCGGCGCGCGTATGATGTTGCGGTCGCGCCGCAGCATTCAAGGATGTCCCATGAGCGAAGCCCGCGTCATCAAGAAGTACCCGAACCGTCGCCTCTACGACACGGTCGAGAGCCGTTACATCACGCTCGCGGACATCCGGCGCCTCGTGACGGACAAGGTGGACTTCGTCGTCGTCGACAAGAAGACGCAGGAGGACATCACCCGCAGCATCCTTCTGCAGGTGATCGCCGAGCAGGAGCACGCCGGCGATCCGATGATGAGCCAGGACTTCCTCGCGCAGGTGATCCGCGCCTACGGCGGCACGATGCAGAACGTGGTCGGCGACTACCTCGAGCAGAGCCTGAAGCTGTTCACCGCCCAGCAGACGCAGATCCGCGACCGCATGCGCTCGATGGTGGGCATGGACCCGATGTCGGCGATGTCGAACCTCGCGCAGGAGAACTTCCAGCGCTGGCGCCAGATGCAGGAGGCGTTCCTGAAGTCGATGACGCCGCCCGCGCCCGGGCGCGGCGACGAGCCGAAGGAATAAGAGCCCGCCCCCGGCCGCGGGCCGGGGGCGGCGACTTCAGGCCGCGGAGGCCGCCGCCGCCTGCGCGTTGAGCCCCCTGCGGCACAGGTCCACGAGGTGGCCGAGCGAGATCCGGTGCGCGTAGATGCAGCCGAGATCGCCGCCATCGAACCAGGTCTTCAGCGTCGTCTCCGGGATCGCCCGCAGCTTCGCGTCATCGACCGTCAGCATGCCGTTGATCGTCGTGCTGCGACCGTCCTCGAGCCGCACCTCGGCCGCCGAGTCCTGCAGCACGTCGGCCTCCTGCAGGCGCTTCGTGAACGCCTGGGTCATCGCGACCTGGCGCTGGTACTCGCTCAGGAGGTTGATCGCGTTCTTGGTGAACGCCGCCGGTTCCCCGGAGGGGTCGAACAGCGGCTCGCCCTCGACCTCGTTGAAGCCGATGAAGTCGCGGTCGATGCACACCGTCATGCGCTCGCCGTCCTCCGAAAAGAGGAACGGATAGCGGCGGATGAACGCCGGGATGTAGCTGCCGGTCCACTTGCCGTCGGCGTCGAGGTACAGGTTGCGGCCCTCCGGCAGGCCCATCAGCGCGACCGGGATCAGGCCACTGCCCTCGCTCGAGCGCAGGAACCCGACCGGGCCCTGGCGGGCGATGTCGGCGAACTCGCCCACCACGACCGGGACCGCGGTGATGTCCGAAAGGAACGAGAGATTCGGCAGCGGGCGGACGCGGAGGTTGCGGTGCTGTTCGCGATCGAGCGCGACGACGTTCTTGTAGAAGAGCAGCGAGGACATCGGATACGACTCCAGTCAGGTTCGGGCCCGGCGGCAGCCCGCCCGGCGACCCGGCAGTGTATTCGCTCGCCCGGGGCGGTGCGAGCCTCGGGCCGCGCACGGCCCGTGGGTCGGCCCGGTGCCCGGCCCTCCCCTTCCCCCTGGCGCGGGCGAGGCGAGGCCGCGTCGGTCCTGCGGCCCGCCCGGGGACATCGCCGAACTGTGAAGCGCGACACTGTTGCCGGGCCGGCGTTGTGCCGCGAATCGGGCCTCGCGCCAATGCGCGCAAAGGCCTTGTTTCATAAGGTTTCGTGCACACCCATTAAATGATAAAAAGAGCAAATTCGCGCCCTGTGCGGTGGCGAACGCTGCGCGTTTGAGATCTGCGAAACCCGCGTCTATATTCGGCCCGTCGGCGCACTGAGGCGCCGGGATCGGGTTGTCCCACGGATGGGAAGCCGGATCAGGATTCACCAAACGGCTGGTCGCATGATGCGACCGGCCGTTTTCGTTTCCGGGGTGGCGCGATCGCGCCACCCGTCAACCGGCGCTAGCGCCTGAACGTCGCCTCGTGCGCGAGGAACCACGCGTACGTCGAGGCGAGGCCCGCGGCGAGATCGATCCGGTGCCGCCAGCCGAGCCCGTGCAGCTTCGAGACATCGAGGAGCTTGCGCGGCGTGCCGTCGGGCTTCGTCGTGTCGAACGCGAGACGGCCCGTGTAGCCCACCGTCGCGGCGACAAGCCGCGCGAGCTCGCCGATCGCCACGTCCTCGCCCGTGCCGACGTTGACGATCCCGGCATCCGAGTAGTGCGCCATCAGGTGCGCGGCGGCCGCGGCGAGATCGTCGACGTGCAGGAACTCGCGCTTCGGCGTGCCCGTCCCCCACACGACGACCTCGGGTGCATTCGCGAGCTTCGCCTCGTGGAAGCGCCGGATCAGCGCCGGCAGCACGTGCGAGTTCTCGAGCGCGAAGTTGTCGCCGGGCCCGTAGAGGTTGGTCGGCATCAGCGAGATCGCATCGAAGCCGTACTGGCGCCGGTACGCCTGGCCCATCTTGATGCCGGCGATCTTGGCGATCGCGTACGCCTCGTTGGTGGGCTCGAGGGGACCGGTGAGGAGATACTCCTCGCGGATCGGCTGCGGCGCGAGGCGCGGATAGATGCAGCTCGAGCCGAGGAACAGGAGCTTCGTCGTCCCGTGCGACCAGGCCGCGTGGATCACGTTGGTCTGGATCGCGAGGTTCTCGTGCAGGAACTCCGCAGGGTACGTGTCGTTCGCGCGGATGCCGCCGACCTTCGCGGCCGCGAGGTAGACGTGCGTCGGCTTCTCGGCTGCGAAGAACGCATCCACCGCGACGCGGTCGGTGAGGTCGAGTTCGCTGCGCGTGCGGGTGATCGGCACGCCCTCGCCCTTCGCCTCCACCGCCCGCAGGATCGCGGAGCCCACGAGCCCGCGGTGCCCGGCGACGTAGATGCGCTCACTCACGGGACGCAACCACGTTGAACCCGGCCTTCGCCAGCGTCGCCTCGCGCTTGGCCTCGATGAGATCGTTCTCGACCATCTCGGCGATCAACTGCTCGAAGGTGATCTTCGGCGTCCAGCCGAGCTCCGCCTTCGCCTTCGAGGCATCCCCGAGCAGCGTCTCGACCTCGGCCGGGCGGAAGTACGCGGGATCGACGCGCACGACCGTGCGACCGGTGCGGGTGTCGATGCCGACCTCGGCCAGGCCCTCGCCCCGGAACTCGATCGGCATGCCGAGCTTCTCGCCCGCGACCCGGGCGCAGTCGCGCACCGAGTACTGCAGCCCCGTCGCGACGACGTAGTCGGCGGGCGTCGCCTGCTGCAGCATCAGCCACTGCGCCTCGACGTAGTCCTTCGCATGGCCCCAGTCGCGCCGGGCGTTCAGGTTGCCGAGGTACAGGCACTGCTCGAGGCCGACCTCGATGCGCGCGAGCGCGCGCGTGATCTTCCTCGACACGAACGTCTCGCCGCGACGCGGCGACTCGTGGTTGAAGAGGATGCCGTTCGCGGCAAAGAGCCCGTAGGACTCGCGGTAGTTGACCGTGATCCAGTAGCCGTAGAGCTTGGCGACGCCGTACGGCGAGCGCGGGTAGAACGGCGTCGTCTCGCGCTGCGGGATCTCCTGGACCTTGCCGAACATCTCGGAGGTCCCGGCCTGGTAGAAGCGCACCGTGTCCGTGATGCCGAGGATGCGGATCGCCTCGAGGAGCCGGAGCGTGCCGAGCGCATCGGCGTTCGCCGTGTACTCGGGGGTGTCGAAGGACACGGCGACGTGGCTCTGGGCGCCCAGATTGTAGATCTCGTCCGGGCGGACCTCCTGGACGATGCGGATCAGGTTCGTCGAATCCGTCAGGTCGCCGTAATGCAGGTGGAACCGGCGGTGGGACTCGTGCGGGTCCTGGTAGAGGTGGTCGACCCGCGCCGTGTTGAAGCTCGAGGCCCGGCGCTTGATGCCGTGGACCTCGTAACCCTTTTCGAGGAGGAGTTCGGCCAGGTACGAGCCGTCCTGGCCCGTGATGCCGGTGATCAGTGCTCGCTTCGTCATCCGTCTTGCCCCTCAAGCCTCATTCGTGGGTCGGGGCGACGCCCCGTCCCTCCATCCTAGTCGACCATCGTGACACTGCAGGGTCACCGCACTCGCCGGAACCCGTGGAACCCGAAGACTCGTCTCGCATGACTAGTACCCCGACAGGGTCACCGCGATTCCGACCGATTCGCGACGAGCGTCGCCTCAACCCTGGAGCTCGTCGATGCCCCGGTTCGCCAGCTGGTCGGCGTGCTCGTTGCCCTCGTGCCCGGAGTGCCCTTTAACCCAATGCCACTCGATGTCATGGCCCTGGACGAGCGCATCGAGTGCCTGCCACAGGTCCTGGTTCTTGACCGGCTTCTTGTCGGCCGTCTTCCAGCCGCGCTTCTTCCAGTTCGGCATCCAGTCGCGGATGCCGTCCATGACGTACTTGGAATCGGTGTAGATCGCGACCGTGCAGCGACGCTTCAGCGCCTCAAGGCTGCGGATGACGGCAGTCAGCTCCATGCGGTTGTTAGTCGTGAGCGCTTCCCCACCCCACAACTCCCGTCGCTGGGTGCCCGCGACCAGTAGCGCGCCCCATCCACCAGGGCCTGGATTGCCGCGGCATGCGCCGTCGCTAAAGATCGTCACATCGACCATCAGGTGCTCTCGATCACGGTTCCAGCCACCGCCCGCCGCCGGCTGCGATTCTGGCGCACCGGGGTCAGGGTCCACACGCGCTTGCGCGCCTTGATCAGGTAGACGCTCCCGACGCGTCCCTCCAGCGCCCGCCCGACCCGCTCGAAGCCTGCGGCGAGCACGCCGTGCTGCGCGCCCTCGAAGGGCAGCGTCCACAGGCAGCGGCGGGTCGAGATGATGTCAAAGCCAAGGAGCCGGAGCCAGTCGCGCAGGCGCCTGCAGCTGAACAGCTGCTGCAGACCCGGCGGGAACCCGCCTCGCGTGAGTCGGTGCCGAAGCGTCCAACTCCCCAGTGGATCGAAGCCGAGCAGCAGCACGTGGCCCTCGGCCGTCAGGACACGCTCGACTTCGCGCAGTACCGCATGCGGCTCGGGCTCGAACTCCAAGGTATGCGGTAGCAGCACCGCCTCCACGGAGCGCGTGCGGATCGCGAGCTCCGCGGCGTGGCTGACGCAGTCGCCACGATAACCAGGCGGCACGATGAGGCTGCGCGCCGGCAGGCGCGCGAGCGGCAGGAACGAGTCCGGCGGGCCCCAGTAACCGAGCTGCAGCAGGTGATGGCCGAACACGTCGTCGAACGCCGCGCCCACCAACTGCCGCTCGGCTTCGAGCAGCGCCCGCCCGAGCGGCGCGGCGAGCCAATCGACCAGCGGGTCGATCGTGGGCGGCGATGGTGGCGTCATGAATAACAACGAAGGTCACCCTCTGCAAGCAAGAAACAGGACGCTGGTGACATCGACGCCGCGAATACCGGAGCCACAAAGCGAGTGGGGATCACTCGCCTCGGATGCGTGTCCGGCGATCAGAACCGCTTGATCGCGGCGGCGGTGATCACCATGTTCGAGAGGATCTGCGTGACCGCGGCCCACGCCGGCAGCGGCGGCAGCTTCTTGAGGTCCGTCGGCACGACGATCGTATCGCCGTCGCGCAGGCCCCGACCACCGAAATGACCGAGCGGCTGCGCAAGGCCATCGGGGCCGACGACGTAGGCGCGACTCTCGTCAGCATCCTTCGTCGTGCCGCCCGCGAGGCGGACGAAGTCTTTGAGACTCGAACCCGCCGTCACCGAGAACGCGCCCGGACTCAGCACTTCGCCGACGACCGAAACAGTACCAGCACGACGCGGCACGACGATGCGATCGCCGCCGAGCATCTGGATGTCGTAGCGCTCGCCGGACTTGAGGCGGGCGATGCCCTGGGCTGGCAACGCGACACGGCCGATCGCCTTTTTGGTCTTGAGCTCCGACAGCAGCGACTGGGCCGCGAGCATCTGCTCCTTCGCATCGTTCTGGGTCGTCGGCGATGCAGCCGCTCCATTCGACGCCGAGATCATCTTGACGGAGAGATCGTGCGAGAGCCGCTCAGTCAGGGCATCGAGCTGCGCCTGCTCATTGCGACGCGCCTCTTCACGAATCAGCGCCAGCCCTTCCGGATTCGCATCGGCGGCGAAGCCACCGGCGCGCTTCATGACATCGACCAGCGTCTGATGATCACCAATCACGTAGGTTCCCGGGAACCGCACGGCACCCGAGACCTCGATCGACCATTGCGAAACGTCGGCGCGTTCGACGGAGCGCACCATCAGCACGTCGTACGGCTGGAGCGCCGTCGACAGACCCGAATCCGAATCGAGGCGCAATGAATCCACGTGCGCGATGCGCGCCTCGTGGTCCTTGATCTCGAAGTGCGCGAGCTCCGCGGACAGATTGACGGCCTCGCGCTCACCCCCGGCGATGTGGATGAGATCGCGCACCGTCAGGTTCGAGGTCAACGGGTACTGACCCGGGAACTTGACGTGGCCCGTGACGCTGACGATGCGCGGCGGCGACCCTTCGTGAGCCTCGCGCGCCACCCGCGCGAGCAGGTCCTTGAGGGCCCCTTCCCGCTCTCCGGTCCGCGAGAAGAACAGCACGTCATCCCGCGCCTGCAGCGGCGTCCCGGCAACCTCTGGGTTGCCGTCGAGCAGCGCCCGCGGCGAGAACGGGATGAACGTCAGGTGCTGATCCTCGCCCTCCTCGCGGGCGATCAGGCCGTAATCGAGATCCGGCTCGCGCTCGCCGCCCGCGGCAATCAGCAGGCGTCCGAGGGTCATGCCTTTCGTGAGCGGGTACTGGCCCCCAAGGCGCACGGGACCCGACACGCTGACGACCGGGGGTGGCTGACCGTCGTGGTACTCCTCGCGTACGCGCCGCATCTGCGGCTCGAGGAGTCCGGCGCGGGATTCATCCTTCGCGAAGAAGAGCACGACGTCGCGCAGTTCGAGGGTCGGATCCGCATCCGTGCCGTGCGCCGCAAACATCTCCCGCGGCACGAACGACAAGAACGTCATGCGTCGTTCGGGTCCCACCTCGCGCGCAATGAGTCCGTATTCGAGGTCGGGCTTGTGCTCCAGCGCCTCGACCGACGACACGAGATCGCTCACCCGAACGCCAGCGCGCCAGGGGACCGTGCGCGGCCTCTGCACCCAGCCGGCAACTTCGATCGTGTTCTCGATCGCATCCAGCACGCGGGCGATCTGCAGTCGATCGCCGTCGTTGATCTTGAGCGTCTTGCCCTGACCCTTCGCAAGGTCGACGTGGAGCGCCTCGCGGATGCCGCTGCGGGTCACGCGATCGACCGTGATTTCGCCGGAGTACGCAGTTGAATTGAGGCCGCCTGCGAGCTGGATCAGCTCTGCGAGCGTGGCGGTCGCACCGACCTCATAGATCGCCGGGCGCCGAACTTCACCGCCGATCTCGACGGTACGGCCAAGCGGCGGCACGAACACCACGTCACCCGGCTGCAGCGAATAGTCGTGGCCACGGTCGCCCTTCAACAGCACGTCGTAAAGATCGACGTTCTTGGAAGGTTCCCCGGTACGACGCAGTTGGATCGAACGCATGGAACCGACCGGATTGGGGCCACCTGCGTCCATGAGCACGTTGAGCACGGTGCTCAGGCTGCTGACGTTGAAGGCACCCGGGTGCTCGACGTCGCCCAGCACGAACACCTGCATCGAGCGCAGGCGCCCCATCGTCACGTGCACCTCGGTCCCGATCAGCTTGGTCTTGGCCGCGATCTCGAGTTCACGGCGGACGTCGTCGAAGCGGCGTCCCATGACGGAGATCGGTCCGAATTCCGGCACGTTCAGGATCCCGTCGCGGTCGACGTTGCGCTGGTAGCGCGCTGCCTTGTTCCCGAAGAGTTCGATCTGGATCTGGTCATCGGGGCCGAGGACGTAGTCCTTCGGCACCGGCAGGCTCGGCGTCAGGCCCTGGCGACCACTGCCGTGCTGGAAGAATTCATGGCCGAACGGCGCAACGCGCTTCGGCACACCGCCCACGGGCGGCAGCATCGTCAGATGCAGCGTCCAGGGCTTCAGGATCGGCTGCGCCGAGAGCACCTTCTCTGCCGAGGCGACCGAGAGCCCGGCCACCCGCACCGCCGGTACGCCAGGCAGGTGCAGCGCACCGTCCGGCTTGATGTCGAAGGGATTGTGTTCGTTGATCGAGCGCAGGAAGTCCTGGCTCATCGCGTCGGGCGGCTCGGCGCCACCGCGGCGCGCCATCTCGATGAACACCGCGTCGCCGGGCTGCAGGGTCGAGGCGGTCACGAGCGTGCTGTGCCCGGCGGGCGCCGAGGGACCGACGTCCGCCTTCGGGCCATCGCCTTCCGGAACGCCGGATGGTGCATCCCCACCCACCAGGGCCGCATCCTCGGGTGACATGTCCGGGGCGTACTGCTGCATCAGCGCCTTGCGCTGGTCTGCCGGGAGGGCCTTGAACGCGGCGATGTCCTCGGCACTGAACGACTGGGCGATGGCCGGACCGGACCCGGCTCCCACGACCGCCACGAGTAGCGCCAGGGAGAGCTGGGCAAGTACCTTACGAATCAGCATGTTGCAGTTCTTTCCTTGAGTCCGTCACCCGGGCGACCAGTCGATCGGGACCACGTCAATGTGTGCCGGACGGGACCGGCCTATTGCGTGCTATTTAACAGCCCGGAGTTCACGCTCGCAATCGGAGAATCTCGCTAACTGCTGGATTTATCTGGACGCCCGGACACATTCCGCCCGAGCGGGTGATGGCTCCGCACGTACTTCAATTGACGGACGAAACGGGGCCCCTCACCGGAACCGGTACCCCACCCCGCCGAGGATGATGTCTGTATCCCGGTCGTAGTCGGTGACGATCCGGTGCCAGTCGACTCGCAGGTCCCAGTTGGCCGGCAGGCGCTTGCTGAGCGTGAGGGACACGACGCCCGACAGGTGTCGCCCGGGTGCCGGCCGATACTTGTCGATCGCGGAATACGCCCCGAGACCGACGCCAACCGAAAATGAGTCCCCCGAAAACTCGGGTTCGAGCCAGCCCTCGACCAGCAACCCATTTCGGCGGATCAATTCGGCATTGCCTTCGTTCAGCACGGCAATGGATCCCCGGACATAGTCACCGAACGCGTAGCGCGCCTCGCCGGACAGTGCAAGGGAACTCGGCGAATGCAGGCTGTTGACCACCGTCTTGCCGCCGTACAGCGTCGCCTCCCAGGCGTGGTAGACGCCGTCGTCGTGATGGTCCGGCCCCCGCATGTCGGGGGTGAGGTGGCTACCCCAGAGAAGCGTCGCCGAGTTCGTCTCGATGCTCTGGGAGGGCGCCGTGTGATCGAGCCGGAGTTCGAGGAACGACCGCCGGCCGAGCGGCTTCATGAGGCTGAGACTCGCCATCGGTGCCCAGCCATGATCGTCGGAGAATCCGCCGCCGTGCGCCGCGACGGTCGTGTCGAAGTAGTAGAAGTAGCCGGCGCCGGCGGCCAGCGTGAAGCTGCCGACATCCTGCTGCAGCCAGGCCTCCCCCGCCACGCCGTCGCGATGGTGGCCCGGAAAGTGGCCGTGGTTGAGGTAGGCGAGCGTCGTCGAGAAATGCGGCGAGAAGGCATGCCGATAGGACAGCGCAAGCGAGAACGACCGCGGCCAGTCGCTTAGGCTGCTGATCTCGCCGACACCAAGCGCGAGGTCCGAAACGGATCCAGCTTCACGCTCCAGCGCTACTGCCGGATCCGCGCGGAAGCCCATGAGCAGGACAGCGAGCGCAATTAAGCGCCGCCATCGCCACTTTCGCGTCGTTTTTGTCCCGGTCAGTTGCACAGGTTCTATCGGGAGGCTCGGTCCATCGCTTGATGGTACCCGACCGTGATTGAATGTATTCCGCCTGCCCCCCATGATATTCACGCCTCGACCTGATGGCCGGATTCGTGGAGCCCAAGCATGGTGTGCTGTGGAAATTGTGGTGCGCCTGCGCTGCCGGATTCAGCCTTCTGCAGGGGGTGCGGCACCGCGCTCAGCCTCGTGCCGCCCGTACTGGATCCGGTTGCGACTTTCGTCGGCCCGAACTACGCGACCTACCAGCGCAAGTGGGAGGCCTGTGACCGTCGCTCCTCGACGTATTCGTGGAACTGGCCGGCCTTCCTGTTCGGGCTCTTCTGGATGGCCTACCGGAAGATGTACATGAACGCGGGGATCCTGCTCGGCATCGCCTGCCTAGAGAGCGTCGCGACCTACCTGTTCCACCTTGCAGATGCGGCGGCCAACGCCATGAACCTCGCGCTCGCGGTCGTGATCGGGTTACAGGGCAACCACTGGTACCGGAAGCACGTGACGAAGCGGATCGCCGACATCACCCCGACCGTGCCGGTCGATCGCCTGCAAGGGACACTGGCGGCAGCGGGTGGAACGAATGCAGGGGCCGCGATCATTGCCTTCGTACTACTGGTTGCGGTAATTGCCGCGCTCTACGTCGCGGGCGGCCTGCCGACCGGCGAGACGATCAGCACCTGACCGGCGTCGCCGGGCGGACCAAGACGCCATTACGACTGCGGGGCCCGAAGGCCCCGCAGTAGGATCGATTCCGATCGGATGGGTCTTAGAGATCCTTCATCGAGAGCCGCACGCGGCCCTGGCGATCGACCTCGAGCACCTTCACCTTGACCACGTCGCCTTCCTTGAGCTTGTCCGAGACGCGCTCGACGCGCTCGTTCGAGATTTGGGAGATGTGGACGAGGCCGTCGCGGCCCGGGAGGATCGCGACGAACGCACCGAAGTCCATCAGGCGGACGACCTTGCCTTCGTAGATCTGGCCGACTTCGACGTCTGCGGTGATCAGCTCGATGCGGCGCTGGGCCTCGCGGGCCTGCGCGCCGTTGACGGACGCAATCTTGATCGTGCCGTCGTCCTCGATGTCGATCGTCGCACCCGTCTCGGCGGTGATCGCGCGGATGACCGCACCACCCTTGCCGATGACGTCGCGGATCTTCTCGGGGTCGATCTTGATCGTCGTGATCGTCGGGGCCCACTCGCTCATCTTGGCGCGCGGGTGGTCGAGCACGGCGTTCATCTTCTCGAGGATGTGCAGGCGGCCTTCACGGGCCTGGGCCAGCGCGACCTTCATGATCTCGCTCGTGATCGAGGTGATCTTGATGTCCATCTGGAGGGCGGTAATGCCATCCTTGGTACCCGCCACCTTGAAGTCCATGTCGCCGAGGTGATCCTCGTCGCCCAGGATGTCGGTGAGGACCGAGAAGCGGTCGCCTTCCTTGACGAGACCCATCGCGACGCCGGCCACCGGCGCCTTGATCGGCACGCCCGCGTCCATGAGCGCGAGCGACGAGCCGCAGACCGAGGCCATCGAACTCGAGCCATTCGACTCCAGGATCTCGGAGACGATGCGCAGCACGTACGGGAACTTGGTCATGTCCGGCATCACCGCGGCGATGCCGCGGCGGGCCAGGTTGCCGTGGCCGATCTCGCGGCGCTTCGGCGAACCCATCATGCCCGTCTCGCCCACCGAGAACGGAGGGAAGTTGTAGTGCAGCATGAACGGCTCTTTGCGCTCGCCCTCGAGCGCATCGATGATCTGCGCGTCGCGGCCGGTGCCGAGGGTCGTGACGACGAGCGCCTGCGTCTCGCCGCGGGTGAACAGCGCCGAACCGTGCGCGCGCGGCAGCACGCCAGTCTTCACGGTGATTGCGCGGACCGTCTTCGTGTCGCGGCCGTCGATGCGCGGTGCGCCCGAGAGCACGCGGTCACGGACGATGCGGTACTCGAGATCGCCGAACACCTTCTTGACGGCGTCGACGGTGTACTTGGCGCCCTCGCCGGTCGCGAGGTGCTCCATGACCTTGGCCTGGACGGCCGAGATCTGCTCGCGACGCTCGGACTTCACGACGATGCTGTAGGCGGCGTTGAGGCCGTCGGTCGCGAGACCGGCGACGGCGGCGTCGAGCTCGGCGTTCGCCTCCGGGGCGCTCCACTTCCACTTCGGCTTGCCGGCGGCGGCGACGAGCGCGTTGATCGCGTTGATCGCGACCTGCATCTGCTCGTGACCGAAGGTCACGGCGCCGAGCATGACGTCCTCGGAGAGGCCCGAAGCCTCCGACTCGACCATCATGACGCCGTCCTTGGTGCCGGCGACGACGAGGTCGAGGTCCGACTCCTTCATCTGGGCGACGGTCGGGTTCAGCAGGTACTGGCCCTTCGAGTAGCCGATCTTGGCAGCCCCGATGGGACCCAGGAACGGCATGCCCGAGAGCGCGAGCGCGGCCGACGCACCGATCAGCGCGGCGACGTCACCGAGCACGTCCGGGTTCAGCGAGACGACGGTCGCGACGACCTGAACTTCGTTGATGAAGCCTTCCGGGAAGAGCGGGCGGATCGGACGGTCGATGAGACGGCTGGTCAGCGTCTCGCGCTCGGTCGGACGACCCTCGCGCTTGAAGAACCCGCCCGGGATGCGGCCCGCGGCGTAGGTCTTTTCCTGGTAGTTGACCGTCAGCGGGAAGAAGTCGCGTCCGGGGACGGCCTTCTTGGCGCCGACGGCGGTGACGAGGACGACGGTGTCGGAGACGGTGACAACGACGGCGGCGTCGGCCTGGCGGGCCATCTCACCGGTCTCGATCGTGTACTCGTGCGGGCCGTACTGGAACGTTTGCTTATGAACGGACACTGGGAATTCCTTTGGATTAAAACGCAACGGCCCGCCATGAGGCGGGCCGAGGGTTGGGTCTGGGCTTAGCGACGCAGGCCGAGGTCGCCGATGATCTTGGCGTAGCGCTCGGGGGCGTTGAGCTTGAGGTAATCCAGCAGCTTGCGGCGCTGGTTGACCATCTTCAGGAGGCCACGGCGGGACGCATGGTCGCGCTTGTGGGTGTTGAAGTGCTCGCCGAGACCGTTGATCCGCTCCGACAGGAGCGCGATCTGAACTTCCGGCGACCCAGTATCCTGCTTGCCGCGGGCGAACTTCGCGACGATACCGGCTTTCGCGGTGTTATCGAGTGGCATAACTAGAACCTCAGAATCCAATTTTTGACATGCTTACGGAACTGCCAATCATAGCAAACTGAGTCTGTTTCTAGCAAGAATTTGCACTTCCGAATCTAAATCGGTACTCCCGAGTCACTGCGCGCTGTTCAATGCGTCAATTACCACTCCAGCAACTTGGGTGACAGAGAATCGCTCAGAGAAAATAGCTCGACAGCGAGCCGAAATACCCGGATCCGCTTCTATCCACGTCAACAACTCACACGCTAGCCAAAACAGCAAATCAGCGGAGTCTGATTCGGAAACCAGTCCCACATTCCCGGCTCGAACAATTCGAGTCAAATCATTGTCAGGATTCACACGCGCCAAGACCGGAAGCCCGCATTGCATGTACGTCAAGAATTTTCCGGGAATATTATGCGTCCTATGCCTTACATCTAACGCTATCAACCCAACGTGGCACTGCGCGTAAAGCGCCGGAATCTCATCAGGCTCGATTTCGTCGCAAAACAGAACGTTTCGAAGCTTGAGGTTCTCTGCTCGGCTTCGTAAATCGAGAACCTCATTTCCGCGTCCAACAAACAAGAACCCAACGTCGACTCTATCTCGAAGTCGCTCTGCGACATCCAAAAAGATAGACACACTTTGTGCTACGCCCATATTGCCCGCGTAAACGAATATCGTTCGATTAGCCAAAATAGAGTCGCAAATTTTGATTGAGCAAGGCGCCTGTCCTGGGGACGCCAGCCAATTAGGCAACACTTCTATGCGACGACGCCGAGGACGAGTCCAATTGCGAAAGTAACCAACATTACCCTCACTTTGAACTCCTATGACATTAGCGTTCCAATATTGAAATGCGGCTACCGCTTTCAAAAACCAAAAGGCAATTCCACGCCTCAATAGACCCAAATCAACGGCCCACTCCGGAAATATGTCCCTTATTATAAGATAACTGGGACACCGATTTAGCTTGCGCAAGACAAAAACGAACGGCCCGTGGAATATCGATGGTGAATACCAAATTATTCCATCGAATTGATCATTTCTAAGTGGCCCGGTAAGAAAGTGAAAAGCCATATAAAAAGGCATCTGCGCCTCAGACAGCGCACGCCCGATATATCCCGCTCTACGTGGCAGTGGAATACTCAGGCGCAAAACTTGGACACCTTCAAGCTTTTCGAGCGAGAAGTGCGAAGTCGAGCCAGGATTCGGCACCACAGCCAAAACATCGTGCCCGAGGCGGAACAATTCGGCGCACAAATCCCGGACCTGGACGGCCCCAGAATTTCTTATTGGCGGGAACACATCGGAAATTACAATAAGGCGCATAAATGCGCTAATATTTTTTCCATACTACGCGATTAACATAGTCGACGTAGCTATAAATAATCCGGACGATCTTCTCAGAGACATTAGGTACGTCATAATCGCGGACGCGCCGAACTTTCGAATTTTCGCCGGCGTGGCGATTTCCAAGCACTCTCAGGCCCTGCAGCACGCGCGTAGCATTCAGGCCGACCAGCATTACTACGGCCTCCTCCATTCCTTCCGGCCGCTCGTGCGCCTCACGAATATTTAACGCAGGGAACTGAAGCAAAGATGCCTCCTCAGTAATTGTCCCGCTATCCGACAATACTGCGCGCGCACACATTTGCAGCTTCACATAGTCAAAGAATCCGAGCGGATTTAGCAATCTAATGTTGCGATGGAAAACTGCACCCAATTCGTCGATTCGATTCCTCGTCCTTGGATGTGCCGACACAATGACAGGCAAGTCAAACATCGTCGCAACGCTATTGAGGACATCCACTAATCGCCGAAAGCTGTCTTCCGGTTCGATGTTCTCCTCACGGTGCGCGCTAACTAGAAAATAGCCGTCCCTGACCAATTCCAATTGATCTAAAATCTGACTGGACTCAATCTCCGCTGACGACCAGTTCAGCACCTCGAGCATGGGGCTGCCAACTTTAATTATGCGATCCGCCGGAAGCCCTTCCCTAAGGAGGTATTCACGCGCAATATCGCTATAGGTCAGATTTATATCAGCCACGTGATCAACAATTCTGCGATTAGTCTCCTCAGGCACACGCTCGTCGAAACAACGATTCCCCGCCTCCATATGAAAGATCGGAATCTTTCTGCGCTTTGCGGCAATGACGGAAAGGCAACTATTCGTATCGCCTAGTACCAGTAGGGCATCGGGCGCCACGTCAACTAACACTCGATCAATCGTTTCAATAGTGCGCGCAATTACCTTTGCCGCTGAGTCACCCGGAGAAGCCGCCGCCAGAAAATAATCTGGCTTCCGCAAACCCAAATCAGCAAAGAAAATCTCGTTTAATTCATAATCATAATTTTGGCCAGTGTGCACCAAGACATGATCGCAACTTAGATCCAGCGCGACAATGACCCTCGACAGCCTGATTATCTCAGGCCTTGTTCCGACAACCGTCATAACCCGGATCTTTGATGCACAGACCACTATCGGGCTCCTGGGAACGTATCGGGAAGGTTTCGATCAAAAATTTCGTTTGCCCATATCGCAACGACTAAGTCATTCGCGCCTAAATTTGAAACCTCGTGAATCCAACCGGGAATCGACTCAACAATCGTCCCATCTTCACCGCTAACCTCAATTTCATGCGCGTCATTTGTGGCAACTGAAACGAATGAAAACAATGCACGTCCGCTTATAACCAAGAATTTTTCCGTCTTCGTATGATGGTAGTGACGACCTCGAGTAACTCCCGGCTTAGCTGTGAAATACGAGAATTGCCCCGATCTGGGAGTCTTTACCATCTCAACAAATACGCCCCGGGAATCTTGGTAGCGAGGAACGGAGTATGCAAACTCATTCGGCTGCAAATAGCTGAGATAAGTCGAATACAACGCCCGGGCAAGACCGCCACCAACGTCGCCGACGTTTAACGTTGATCTGCTCTTACGAAACTGCCGAAGGAGTTCAGCGACTTCGCCAACACTTGAATTGTATTCTGGTTGCACCACGCGGAAGCCAGTTGGGTCGGGCCCAACCTCCGGACTGGGGAGCAGACGAACGAATTCTCGGATTACGTCGTCGATATATACCAGCGTTACGTTAGCATTCGGTTTATGAATATCGATAGGAAAATCACGCGCGATGTTGTGACAAAAGGTCGCGACGAAGGAATTGTAGTTAGGCTTGCACCATTTTCCGAAGACGTTCGGAAGTCTAAATACGTAAGGTCGAATCCCATTCAATCCAGCTAGCGCAAGAACTTCATTCTCTGCTAGCCGCTTGCTCACGCCGTATTCGGATTCAAACTCTGCATGAGTGCTGGAAGAGAATACAAACGAGATCGAACGAGCAAGCCTTTTCGCTTCAATGTGCACTAGCGTGCAAAGCAACCGGGTGAGCCTATGGTTTCCTTCTCTAAATTCGTCAGGTTCTAACGGGCGATTAACCCCAGCCAAGTGATAGACGACATCCACACCCCACAATAGGGAGGGCAGGCAATCGGTTGAGTCGCGTCGCGTAAAGCACCGGATCTCAACCTCCGGGCGAGTTTTAAGATGCGCAATGAGATTGCGCCCGATAAATCCGTCCGAGCCTGTAATGAGGACGCGAATCACTCCTAATCCTCCAATGCAGGAACTATTCCGGAAACCGCCGATTTGACGAAATCAAGTTTCAGCAAAAGGCGCTTCATCGCAGGGACATCAAGCTGCTCAGTATTATGGGACGTATACTCGACCGCTTCAGATATCCGTGTCTCACCGCATTCATAGTACTTGCTGTAGTTGAGATCTCGGCCATCCACAGGGACGCGGAAATATCCGCGCAGATCCTCGGCACTTACGCGCTCCTCTCGACTTAGCAAAGTCTCATACAACTTCTCGCCGTGCCGAGTTCCTATTACCTTCATGTCGGCAGGGTTCCTGCCGAATAGCTCCAATATCGCCGTCGCGAGGGTGAGGACGGTCGCTGCTGGCGCCTTTTGAACAAAAATGTCACCGTTGTTGCCGTTTTCAAACGCATAGAGCACGAGCTCAACCGCATCATCCAGTGTCATCATGAACCGAGTCATTCGTGGATCCGTCACGGTGATCGACTGACCCTTCATTGCCTGGCTGACGAAAAGCGGGATTACTGAGCCGCGAGAGGCCATGACGTTGCCATATCGCGTGCCACATATAACTCGTCCACTACCTCCGAGCTGGCGACTGCTGGCGATCATTACCTTTTCCATCATTGCTTTGCTAATTCCCATCGCATTTATGGGATAGACCGCCTTGTCGGTGCTTAGACATACAACTCGCTTTACGCCAGCAGAAATTGCGGCATCTAGTAGGTTCTCCGCCCCGAGTATGTTTGTTCTCACTGCCTGCATCGGATAGAACTCGCATGAAGGCACTTGCTTCAATGCGGCAGCGTGAAAAATGTAATCCACGCCCATGACGGCAGATCCGATGCTACGTGCATCTCGAACGTCTCCGATGATGAATTTCAGCTTGGAATGCTGGTATCGACGACGCATATCATCTTGCTTTTTTTCGTCGCGGCTAAAGATTCTGATCTCTCGGACGTCTGTAGCGAGAAATCGCTTCAGCACAGCATTACCGAAAGAACCAGAGCCGCCAGTAATCATTAGAACCTTGTCTGTGAACATTGTATTTCCAAGGCGGGCTAGCGATGTTTTGCGCAAAGATTCTTAAGTCAAGCCGCGTCTCTCCGATGAGGGAGAGAAATTTGGGGCGTGTAATCTAGGTTGTAAGACGAAGCAAAATCGAATCATTCGCTATGATTTTGAACGGGCCGCCCTGAAATCTCGCATACGCTGAAGCGACGCAAGCACCTGATCCCTGCTCCATACGCAGACTTCCCTTGGCGGCTCCGGTGGGACCCAGTCATCAATGCGAAGAATTGGATCCGCGGAAAATAGGTAAGGGGCCGAAAACAAATCAAGCAGGCGGAACCCCCCCGTTTCGATATCGACATTCTTGAACTCTTCATGATTCTTATGCGTTGTCGTTAGCAAAAAGGGTATTTGCGAATTGGCGAAGTTTTCCAGAAACCGTAAAATATCGCATTCCGAAAAATGAAAAAGACAATCCCGACACAACATCATGTCGGCCTTGGGTAGGTTCTGCCGAGTGATATCGAGCTGGATGAAACTCGTGCGGTCGGTCGAAAATCGCGCCGAAAGGGACTCAATTAGCGGATAGACAATATCGCCACCTATATAAGTCACGTCGGTGCGCGCCACGACCTCCCGCATCCAATTATAATCGCCGCAAGGAGCATCCAGGAGGCTTGAAATCCCAAGTTGGCGAATTGCGTGCGGAAGTTGAGATCGAATGTTTTCGGTGTATGAGAGAGTTGACCCCCAGCCGCTAACGGATTCTCTGCAGCCCCAGAGATTATTTTTATATATCCACGTAAACCGCTCCTCGTTGGTTCGCTTCATACGAACGTGATTTCGGTACGCGACCTGCTTCATGCGCTGGGCGAGCACAAGAACAGGATGTCTAAGCGCACGTGCAACGGCGACAAATAGGCCGCTTTCCCGCTTTATCGTGGAAAACCTTTCAAGTATCGCGCTTCGCACTTCAGCGTTCCGCCGCCGACTCATGGGGTTTCTCGGGTTCGCGACGAGCCGTCATGAAGCATGCTTCCATTGCATGGAACTGCATCGAGATAAAATTCGAGCGAGATACAGCTTCGACCGATCGAGCGCAGTGGGCCAGGATTCGGCCCAGATTTTTGCTTCCGTCAAAAAGCGCTCCCTGCGGGTGTCGTCGAGCGAATGAAACCAATCATCAATTAATCTTGCGGCACTAATCGCATCGAGTGGATCAAAATAGTTTGCGTATTGCCCCAATGCATCACGATGAAAAGCGCGGTCGGAGCAGAATAGAGGCCTACCCATGTAAATTGACTCGAGCGGCAGGGCAGAGGAGCACTCCAATAGGCTTGGGCAAATTGCGGCATCAAGCATTTCATAGAATGGCGGACACTCTGCAGTTGAGATTTCTCCTACATTCGCGATCGAACGACGGAATTCCGGTGATCGGCCGCGCCATTCACTTGGCGAGAGGGTGACGTAAAACCGGTACCGCCTGCCGCCTGCATTTAATACGCGGTCAATTTCTAGTAGGACCCCAAGGTTTTTGTGTGGATAGTCGCGACCCAGATATCCAATCCGAATAACCCCTGGTTCTGAAATCGATTTGAAGCGATCAATCACCCATCTCTTCCGATCCCGAAATATATCGCCTATGCAGTTTGGTGCGACTAGGATCCTCTGTTCCGGATATTTTCGGTACGCGCACAAGAGACGCCGAACGTGATCAGTTTCTACTATTAAGTCTCCGGAAAGGCGGAAGAAAATCCATTGTAGTTCAAATTTCAGTCGCGACAGGATACTCTGCGGGAAATAGCCGTAAGCTCCCGACGGCACAAGAATCCAAGCTTGCGCGAAGCCCGTTATATATCCCCTGCCCTGGCGCGGCGAATACAGCGGTCCAAAGATCGTAAATACAACATCGTATTGCTGGCGCAAAACACTCGATGAGCTAATTAACTCACGCCAGCCTTTTGAGTCGTAGACTGTGACGTTCCGGAGCATCTGGTGATCAATTCCAGCCGTTGCGAGATTAGCGCGTACGGCATTCGAAATAGCGAAGTGAAAATCTGCGTCATCGGGAAGCTGCAGAGCGCCCAGCGCAATATGCTCCAAAAAAGCACTCGCAACCTGTAGGCCGCCTCCTACATGCAGGTTCGAAGCATTTATTAGAATCTGTCTTCTTTTCATCTCTGAAGCATGAAAGCGGGCCCGGATCACGGCTCTAAAGCAACTTCACCTTCAACATACGTCGGGGCAACTACCCGACCCTAGGTGACGCACCGCGAGTAAAGGTCAGTCATTCGATATATTCCGTCGAATTTCCCACCGCGCTGCGAATGATGCAATAAAGGCGGCGCGCGCCGAGCTTAGTGGCTAGCACTGCGATCCCGGACAGAAATGCAGAAATGACCAGAAAGGGAATGATCAATAGGCGGGCATTGGGCCAATACGCACGCTTCGGCGGTACCGGTACGTCAACAAACTTGAAGGAGAAGTCGCTTTTTGCTCGCGCTAGCGCCAGCTTCTGAAGCTGCGACTCCAAAACTCTCCCGATAGCCTGTTGAACCGGCAATACCTCGGCTCGGCTAAGTTCACCCTGAAGATATGACACGTTCCTCTCACACTCAACTAGCGCTTCCGCACGGGTTCTTTCGTTAACTGCACGAACCAAACCCTCAGCCCAGCTGGCCGCAATAGCAGGGTCTGTCCAAATTACCCGCAGAGTAATTAGGCCGGCCTTTCTGTCATCGACAACCGTTCTGAGCTTTTCGTCAAATATTTTGACCGCATCCCGTATATCCGGTTGATCTGCAGGATCGCCGCTCTTCCATTTTTTGCGCTCATCGTCCCACTTATTCGCGAAAAGCACCGGGAGCAGCTGACGCTCTTCAATAAAGCCGCGCAACAAGCTGCGCGATTTCAATATTGCTAGAGGCTCCTGGCCCGCAGTAGAACCAAGGGGCAAGCCAGTTAGGGCCGCGACACTCTCAAGCGACCCCGATGACGCCGCCGCCTTAGAGTCCGCGAGTATGATCGTGGTCTCTGCTCGGTACCATTTTGGCGTGAACATAATATAACCAACGAATGCACCCAGACAAACACCGAAGATCACTACGTACAGCCGCGCATTCGATCGAAGTGTCGCTAGGAGTAGTCGAAACCCATTCTGGCCCTCTCGGGACTGGTTCGTTCCGCTCGACGTATGCACGTCGTGCTCACGCTGATCAGTTTTTGCCATTTGGTCGTACGCCTAATTGGATTCAATTAAAGACATTCCAAATCGTGCCATGGCCTGATTCGCCGACCCCACCGCGCAACTATCGACATCTCGTCGAGCGGAGAATCTGCGCCTAACGAAGTATTGAAATGCATTTGTTCGCCTATGCAAAGTGCTTTTCCGGCCCCACCATAGCGGAGAGATGAGGAACTGACAGGCATTTCACTTAAGCACAGCGGAAATTCCGCTGAGAATCTGTTCTGCCGCAGCTTGGGGCGTAAACCTTGATATCCGGTTTATGCAGGCATCTGCAACAACCGGAGTGGATGAAAACAGACGGGTGGCGCTAATCATTTGCGCTGCTAACTGCGCAGTATTGAGCGCCGAAAAAACGAGCCCAGTTTCTCCGTCGGAGATCAACTCCGGTATGCAGCCACATCGATCGCTCACGATTGCAGGGCATCCATAACTAAGGGATTCATTCACTACCAATCCCCAGGGCTCACTACTACTTGGAAGTACGAGACACAGCGCATGAATGTACTCGTCGACGAGTCGTCCTTCCGTGAGGGACCCTACGACCTCCACGCAACTATTGAGATTGAGCCTCTGCACGGTAGATTGTATTTCATAGCGCAGTGGACCATCGCCCACGATACGGAGCATCGCATCAGGAACAGATGACCTAACAATATCGAACGCCTCAATTAGCGATCCGACGCATTTCTCAGGCGAGAGCCTACCGACGTACAAAAATCTTGCCGAATGACGCTGATTCGCGCGAGCGGCAATACGCGCGTCACGGACAATTCTAGCGTCGTAAGTCGGAGGAAGCGCTGCCGCCTGGCAGCGAATAAATATTCCTTTTTCGCTAGCACCGACACTAAGAAGGTACTCTCGCGCTCTTTCGCCATAACAAAAGAAGCCAACGCAACACCGAGCAAATGCACGCTTTAGAAGATTCCGATAAATAGAAGATGGATTGTCGAGCTTGGTTGAATCACAAAACATTCCAACTTTCTTTCCCGAAACCATCGCTCCAAACAACAATGCACAGAATTCGACTCTCCCCCAACCCGGTAACAACAATAAGTCCGCGTTTGAACGAATCGCATGGGTAAGGAGACGGCGCGACAGACGTAGGGTACCTATGGCTTCGTAGCTACCTCGGTATAGCAATTCAAAAGGATAATCGTGACCTTGCCTGCCGCTGCCGCCCAGGAATTTCCTATCTGAATCTGTCTCAGCGATTTGAATGAAGGAGATCGAGAATTCGGAGGGCGACGTTCTCTGAATTCTCTCGATCTCGGAGAAAACTCTCCCCTTATAACGGGACCAGAGTATGTTGTGATAGATGATAACTCGTTTCTTCACTTTCACTTTATCCCGATCAGCCTAGGCTCAAGGGTCTCAACCGGAGCGCAGCGAAAAGAGTTGGTCGCGGCAGCCACATTGGACGAACCCATGAAAGTGGACCTTAATTTGGCGAGACCTCATAACATCTCAGTGAAATCATAACATCCGCACGCGATTGGTTCGCAGCATCACCGATCTACGACGCTCGCCAACACGCAAGACTGCGCGAGCCACGTAGCAGCGCGTTGCTCACTTTCCCTGTCGTGACCTAGGATAGACCTCCTGTCGTAGCGCACACGAAGATTGTCAGCTGCACCGAGATTACGACATGCCATGCTCACCACCTTCGAATCAGCCGCGGCAAATGCCGGCAGTGGAGATGCGTTTCTATTCGTTGCTTCATCTCTCGGATAGCGACCCGCTTCCCATCAATTCAAAGATATCCAACTCATCCGATCGGGTTCGGATTCTCTGCCGGGTCGCATACACGCTCGGCCGCTCCCTGCTCGCGCATGGACATCGACTAACAGTTTTCACAAATGCCGCGGCCGTTATTGAGCGGCAGTTGTCCGAATTTGGCGGCCCAAACTTCGACATGCAAGAGATTGAATTTGAATCATCAGTTCCGCCCGGCACCCGCTTCTATTCGGCTCATTTTAAGTTCGCCTGTTTTCACGAATTCGCGCGCGCTGAGTCCGGAGTCCACTTCCTGATTGACTTGGACATCATTTGCTTACGCCCTATTCCCGAAGAAATCGCACGGGTTTGCATGGCCGACGGATTCGCCGTGTACGACATTTCAACGCAAGTGGCTCCCGCAGTAGGATGGGGGAAGGTTCAGCGTGACCTGCGGTCCCTCAACGGAATATCCGGAGAGCAGAGCTGGTTCGGTGGCGAATTCATTGGGGCGACGCCGGCATCGTTTCGCAGGTTGTACTCATTGATTCGGGAGATGATGAGTGACTACGCCACGCGGCTACCGGAGTTTCATCACATTGGGGATGAACTGCTAACCTCTGCAGCGCTCAACGCACTTCGGCAACGAGGGACGCATCTGTACGATGCGGGAGTAGGCGGGTCGGTCAGACGTCATTGGAGCGTTCGCACGAAGCACGAACAGGCGGCGCTCAAACTGGGCACCTTACCCTCACTGCTTCACTTACCCGCGGACAAAGATTTTTTAGCGGGTCTGGCGTCATCACCACCTGATGATTTGCTCAGGTTTGAGCACCGCTACCGACGGAACGCGCGCAGGAAGAAGATAGGGCTGCCATCTGATTCTGGGATAGGCGATTCGATTAAAATACTACTTTCTAGATTATGGCCCAGGGACAGCGGGAGTTTGTGAGTTACGAACGAGCGCAACTGATACAGCAACCACTCCCAGGAAGGGCATCACCTGAAAGTTAATGTAACGAGGAGCGGTCATCGCGAAGGAAACATAGGCCAACAGCGATAAAAAAGTCGGTCCATCGCTTGCCTTCCAAGAACTTATTAGGGCGAGCGTCAGTTTGTGGAACAAGAATAGCGCGAACGGGAGCCCTAGCTGTGCCAGCACTTTCAAAGCTCCATTGTGCGTGAACGCGGCCGTATCATCCGCCAAGCCCGCGCCAAAGAGGGGAGATTCCGCGAACTTTTCTAGCCCATCCGCCCAGTTATCGAATCTCCCAGAGAACCCCGCGTCAACACCGCGATATTGATCATCAAGCAAGAATATCGCGTTGATTTTCTCGGATATCTCAGTTGAGAATAGAATAAAGACAGTAAGAGATGCGAGCAGCGCAAAAGTCAGGGCACTGCCTCGAAGGCGGCGCGGGATCGCCAAGAATACAGCGCCTGTCGAAGCGATGAGCGCCGCGATTCCAGCCCCTCTCATTTGGCTCAGCGCGATCACAATAAATGAGCAAGGCATGCTTGCCAGTAACACTATAAATCGATCCGAAAGCACTGCCGCGACGATTGCACCAAGGGCAATTTCACCCCACAGCGCGACACCAACGCCGAGAGCATCGAAGCGTGCTTCGTCGGTCGAAATCTGAAAATTCGCGAGACCGTAGGCGCATATCGCCACATGGACCAGAGCCACGACCGTCATTAGATCGCGAAACATACGACGATCAAAAATGGCTATTGCAAAGGCCATGCCCAACGCAACAGCTATCGCGCCATATGGAGCAAAGGAGAACGTTGCAACTTTGTCCAAGAAAATGGCATGAACAATAGAAATCGTGGCCAATCCGCCAACCACGGAGCTCGACGTTCCTATTAAGCGCCTATTCGAGATGCCGCGCGTTATTTGCGGCAAGCAAAGCAGCGCGCCGATTGTAGTTGCCAAATAGTACTGCGGAGTATCCGAAGTAAACACTAACGTCGAAACCGTGCTTCCGCTTATAAATACGAAGGCTCCGACAAACGCAGCAATCTCGGAAATTGAATATCTAGGGGTTCCCATGTATTTCCCGGCAGATCCGGAATGCACTCGCGCATCTTGTAAGGGCTTCTAGCTCCTCGCCCGAAGTGCAGATATTACGTCAATTTTCAATCCCAGCCTTCTCCGTACGGCAAAAGAGCTTAGAGATGCCATCCATATCATGGACGCGACAGCCACCCAAGAGACGCCATATGCACCGAAAGTTGGAATCACCAAGAGGTCGCCGACAACATTTATAGAGAGCGTAGACACGAGGACTGTCGATGCATCTTTCTCAAAGCCAGTCATCACCAGGACAATTTGACTGAATCCGAAGCCCAAGGAGAGCAGCCAGCCAAGCGTAAGCGTTAAGAGGAGCGGAGAAGCCAGAACGAAGTGGTCACCAAAAAGCGCGAGCAGTCGATTCCGGGCGATTACGACGAACAACGCAATGAGCGCGGCGACTATGAACGACAACAACGCCATATCGCGGCAGTATTTTTCCAGCCGGGACCTATCGGCTTCTGAGCTGAGAAATGATATTCGCGGCCCAATTATTGAGGCGGTTGCAACAAAGAAGAATGTTGTTATGAACGCCAGGCGCGATGCAGCGAAATACATGGAAGTGTCCTCGGCGGCACCAACGCGGCCGAGAAGCAGAATATCGACCTGCGTAAGCGAACTTGCCAAAACTTGATTGATGCCGATTGCAGCGCTTCTCCCAAGCCAAGAAATGTACGATGGCGAAACCGTCAATGCTGCCGCCGAGGCGAACGCATTCGTCTCAGATTGCGCAAGCAATCGCCCAATAAGAGCAGCGACTAGAAACCCTCCGAGGGCAAGCACGGCGATACCAACTGCGGCCGTAGGGATTTTCAAGAAATATATCAGAGCCGCCGCTGACGTAGTAACAAGCAGCGGCGTCGTACTCAGCCAGAGACTCGACTTAACCCGGTCAAACGCAAGAATAACAGCCGCATAATATGCAGCAAAAATTGAGATTGCACTTGAACAGAAGCTCAGAAAAGGCAGCAATTTTTGATCTGAGCCTGCCCTGAAAGCGACGAAATTTGAGAATCCAAACCCTATCCCGACGAGAACAATGGCAGAGGCGAAGCACATCCGTGTTCCGAAAACAAATTGCGCCGTTAATACTGCGCTCCGTTGATTTGCTCTAGCACGCG
The DNA here is from genome assembly GCA_903884235.1 of uncultured Pseudomonadota bacterium. Taxonomy (GTDB): domain Bacteria; phylum Pseudomonadota; class Gammaproteobacteria; order Steroidobacterales; family Steroidobacteraceae; genus CAIKZZ01. The sequence goes on along the minus strand of CAISEB010000041.1, from coordinate 5,166 downwards.
ATATTTCCCGGGAAACGTATGTCGGAACGCCAACAGCGAGCAAAATCGCGGAGAGATTGGCGAATGAAGTCCAAGAAATGACCGAGGAAAAATCTTCGATATTCAGAATGCGGGCGTACAGAATCGAACTCAGGTACGACAGCGTCGCGTTCGTTGTTCGAGCCAAAAAAGCGGCACTTGCGGAACCCACCGCTCGCCAGCGGTGAGCGACGGACGTTAGGAATTCAAGATTGCTTTGGCGGCCCTGGCGCATATTTACCTAAATCTCACAGCGCGTTGCGCGCGCATTCAAATGCCATAACCGGCGCTCAGCGGTATATACATATTAATGCAATCCTCTCATTTTTGATTGACCCATTCGCGCATCGGATGTGTTCAATTTAACAGCCGGCACATCTTCGATAGCATTTCGGTTCGTTGCGCTACGAACTTGGAGCTGAGAAGCTGATGCGAGTTTCTTACTCGCGAGAACTGGATCTACCTGGCTTGCAAACTTGCACCACTGCCATAATTGCTAGCGTGCGTTGGCAGAGAAATTTTCGCGCGGGACATCGGTCGGGCGTGAAGCTAGCTATCTGAGAAGCTTACGGGTTAAATATGCGGAAGTTTGCGAACCTCTTACTTCCGGGACTCGAAGCGGTGGATCGTGCCGCCGGCCCATTCTTGCTAGGGATGTCGTTTGTTTATGCGCCCGGAGACGCCTGCCCGCAACCTGCCGTCGCCCGAGGTCGCAATCACCCGCGTTCCCACGTTCGAAGACAACTACGTGTGGCTGATCCACGGTCGGGGTGACGCGGCGTCAGCGGTAATCGTCGTCGATCCTGGTGATTCGGCAGTGATCAATTCGGTAATGCGCGATCTGAAGCTCGTTGCCGCGGGCATCCTTGTTACTCACCATCATCGCGACCACATTGGCGGGGTCGAGGCACTTGCGACCCTTCACAACGTACCTGTCTACGGCCCAGCGACCGAACGAATTCCTGGGCGCACGGCGGCATTGAACGGTGGAGACCGTGTTGACTTTCCGTCAATGGGGCTAGCGTTCAGAGTCCTTGACGTCCCTGGGCATACCTCGGGGCATATAGCGTACGTAGGTCATGGCTGCGTATTTTGTGGAGATACGCTTTTCAGCGGCGGCTGCGGCCGCCTCTTCGAAGGCACCCCAGAACAGATGCTTGGCTCGCTCGACGCACTTGCCGCGCTGCCAGAGGACACGAAAGTCTATTGCGCACACGAGTACACGGCCTCGAACCTCAAGTTCGCGCTGGCCGTGGAGCCCGGCAATGCCGAACTCGTGTCCTACGCGTGGGAAGTCGCGCGCCGGCGCGAGAAGCTGGAGCCGACGATCCCGACGACGATCGGGCGCGAGCGCGCGATCAACCCGTTCCTGCGCACGCGCGAGGCGACGATCCGCGAGGCCGCGGCCGAATTCTCCGGACGCCCCGCGGCGAACGATGCCGACGCGTTCCGCCAGGTGCGCGAGTGGAAGAACGGGTTCCGCGGATGATGAGGACCGCCCGCCAACGCCTGCTCGGGCGCACGCTCGCGAGCGCCCTCCTCCTCGTGCTTGCCGGCTGTGCGACGACACCCTCGCCCAGCGCGAAGGATTGGCCGATGGTGCCGGCGGTGCCGTCGGCAACGCCTGCACCCAAGGCCGCGATCGACCAGGCGACGACGGAAGCCGCCGCCATCGACGCCGCGAGCGAGGCCCTCGTCTCGCTGCCGATCCCGCCCGAAACCTCCCCGATGGCGGACCTACAGAACGTCTTCGACCGGATCCGCCTCGGCTACGCCCTTCCGGACGTCGCGGACGCGTCGATCGACCGGTCGGTGAAGTTCTTCGCGGGCAAGCCCGATTTCCTCGACCGGACGTTCGAGCGCGGCGAGCGCTACCTCTACTACGTCACGCGCGAACTCGAGACTCGGCACATGCCGCTCGAGCTCGCGATGCTCCCGGTGATCGAGAGCGCCTACAATCCCTACGCGTTCTCCCGCGCCCGGGCAGCCGGCATCTGGCAGTTCATCGCCCCGACCGCGACGCGCCACCAGGTGCGGGTCAACTGGTGGCAGGACGGAAGGCGGGACATCGTCGACTCGACCCGTGCCGCGCTCGACTACCTGTCCGAGCTCAACGTGATGTTCGACGGCGACTGGCTGCTCGCGATCGCCGCCTACAACTGTGGCGAGATGAACGTGCAGCGCGCGATTGCCTCGAACAAGGCCCAGCACAAGCCCACAGACTTCTGGCACCTGAAGCTCCCGGGCGAGACCAAGGGCTATGTCCCCGCGCTCCTCGCGATGGCCCGCATCGTCGCGAACCCCGATGCGTACGGACTCGAGTTCGCGCCGATCGCGAACAAGCCGTTCTTCGCCCAGGTCGAGGTCGGCGGCCAGCTGGACCTTCGCGTCGCGGCAGCGATCCTCGGGATCTCCGAGGACGAACTGCATGCGTTGAACCCCGCGTTCAACCGCTGGGCGACCGACCCCGAGGGTCCGCACCACGTCCTCGTCCCCGCCGAAAGCGCATCCGCGTTCGCCGAGACCATCGCCTCGATGACGCCCGAGCAGCGCCTGCCGATCGAGCGTTACGTGATCGCCCCCGGCGAAACCCTGCAGAAAATCGCTGACGAACGCGAGATCCCGGTCGCGACGATCAAGGCCCTGAACGGCAGCGCGATCGAGCTGTTCAAGGCCGGCAACGAGATCCTGCTCCCGGCGATGGACATCTCCCCGCTTAGGGCCGGACTCGTGATCGAGGGCGAGCTGCCTCCGAGGGGCCACCGTGGCCACGGCTACGTGGTCCACAAGGGCGAGACGCTGGCCTCGATCTCGAAGCGCACGGGCGTCCCGGTCGCCGAGCTCGCGCGCCTCAACGGCCTCGCGGCCAAGGCCCGCCTGCACCCGGGCACGCACCTGATCACCGAGGTGCAGGAGCGTGCAAGGGCCGAGGGCAAGGCGCACGCGGGCAGGTCGAAGGGCGGCAAGGTGGCGCATGCCGCCGCACCGGCCGAACCGCGCCGCGTCAGCTACGTCGTCAAGACCGGCGACACGCTGCATGCGATCAGCCGCAAGTTCGCGGTCAGCGTCGACAAGCTGAAGGAATGGAACCAGCTCTCGGGTTCCGACCTTCGCAAAGGACAGAAGCTCGTGCTCTATCTTGGGCGCGAGCAGGATTACGGCGGATGAGGATCTAAACGATGGGATTTCTGACCGGCAAGCGCGCACTGATCACGGGCCTCGCGAGCGAACGCTCGATCGCCTACGGCATCGCCGAGGCAATGCACCGCGAGGGCGCCGAGCTCGCCTTCACCTACGTCGGCGAGCGGTTCCGCGAGCGCGTGACCGAGATGGCCGTCAAGGTCGGCGCCAACCTCGTCTACGACATGGACGTGGGTTCGGACGAGGCCATTGCGGCGACGTTCGAGGAACTCGCCAAGGAGTGGGACGGGATCGACATCGTGATCCACGCGATCGCCTTCGCGCCGCGCGAAGCCCTCGCCGGCAGCTTCACGGACAACACGTCCAGGGACGCGTTCCGGATTGCGCACGAGATCTCGAGCTACAGCCTGACGGCCCTTGCGCGCGCGGCGAAGCCGATGATGGCGGGCCGTAACGGCTCGATCCTGACGCTCTCCTACCTCGGCGCCGTAAAGTCCATCCCGAGCTACAACGTCATGGGCCTCGCGAAGGCGAGCCTCGAGGCGAACGTGCGCTTCCTCGCGGCGGACTTGGGTCCCCTCGGGATCCGCGTGAACGCGATCTCCGCCGGTCCCATCAAGACGCTCGCGGCCGCCGGCATCGGCGGGTTCAGGAAGATGCTGAGCCACGTCGCGGCGGCAAGCCCGATGCGGCGCAACGTCACACAGGAGGATGTCGGCAACGCGGCCGCGTTCCTGTGCTCGGACCTCGCCGCCGGCATCACCGGCGAAGTCGTCTACGTCGACGGCGGCTACAGCAGCGTCGGCATGACGTTCGCGATGGACGAAGGCTGAGACCAAAGGACCCGGTGGGCGATGCCCACCGGGTCGTGGTGTCCCGTCTCTGCCCGAGTGTCAGCCGCGAGCGGCTCGACACGGCGGCGCGGCACCCCCCTACGCGGATCCTCCACAAGAAATTCGGGCGGAAATACGTCGTGGATCCTGCCGCGATCGGTTGCGCGTTCCGGCCTTCGGCGCGACGTCTACGCGAACAGGACAGATACGCCCCCCTGCCCCCTGCGATTCGCAGCGGCGCGCACCACGATCTCGACATCGTTTCCCAGGCGCGTGAGGCAATCCATCAGTTTGCGCTCGGAGACGCCACGAAACTGGCCGCGCAGCAAGTTGGACAACTTCGGCTGCGGAATGCCGAGCAACGCCGCCGCCTTCGCCTGCGTATAGCCGCGTTCGGACAGGATTTCCGCAATCTTCGTCGTGAGTTGCGCTTTGACGAGCATTTCGTCGGCGCGCTTGTAGCCCAAGTCCGCATACGCATTGGTCGTACCGATTTCGTGGCCGGCGGTTCTGGCGGCATGACGCTTCATGTCGGTCTCGCTATCAGTAGATCGGCAGCCTGCCGCAATCGTATCCCGATCAAGTCCATATCGGGCTTCGGTGTCCGCCCACCGGACTTGGACTTCTTCTGGAACACGTGCAACACCACCACGGCAGTGGCGAAGCGCACGGTATACACCGCGCGGTACGCGTTGCCGGCGTGCGATTCAATCACCTCCAATACGCCGGCGTCACCGAAGCCACGCATTACCTTGGTGCTGTCGTGGCGCCGGCCGGTCTGCGCCAGATACAGCGCATAGCCAAAGACGTCGACGACGGGCGCAGGCAACGCGGCGAGATCCCGTCGACTCCTGCCCATCCAGATCAGCGGTTTCTGTGGAGACTCTGATTCTTTCATGTTATACCCATATGGGTATCGACGGCAAACAAGCGCACAGCGCGCGCCGCGTAAATCGGCTTCACGGCCGCGCCTGGAAACGCCGGACCGCGGGGTTGTCCGTTCTAGGGCCTGTTAACACTATGTGATATGCTGTGCGACATGGAAATCAGCGCAGAGCAGTTCAGTCGGATCGAGGCGTTTCTGCCGGTACAGCGCGGCAACGTCTCGCTCAGCAACCTCCAAGTCGTCAACGCGATCCTGTACGTCGCGGAGAACGGCTGCAAGTGGCGCAGT
>CAISEB010000040.1 GCA_903884235.1 uncultured Pseudomonadota bacterium | reverse complement strand
CGCATACCGCGCTCGACAATCGATCGCCAACGCACAAACCGCCGGCAAAATCACCGTCGCGCATCGACATCACGCCCCGACATCGCCAAACTTGTACGCATGACCATGAAGATCCAGTCCTTCATGCATAGTGCAGGCTAGGCCCGGCGTTGCGCGGAGGCGAGTGATCTCACGATCGAGGTCTGCGAGGGCATCGGCACTCGCTGCGCGCGCCAGCGCAGGAAGTCAGCCTCGAGCATCGGCTTTGCGTAAAGGTAGCCCTGGCCGAGATCGCAGCCTAGCGCCGACAGCCGGATGGCCGTGTCGACATCCTCGATGCCCTCGGCAACCACCGTCAGTCCCAGGCAATGGGCCATCTCGGCGGCGGCGCGCACGATCGCGGCCACTTCCTCTCGTTCGGCGATCCCGGTCACGAACGAGCGGTCGATCTTGAGTTCATCGACGGGCATCCGCGCGAGGTAGGACAGTGACGAATAGCCCGTCCCGAAGTCGTCGAGCGACAGGCCGACGCCGATGATGCGCAGCGCCTCGAGTCGCTGCAGTGCGCGTTCCGGGTCGGCGATGAAGCCGCTTTCAGTCAGTTCGAGGGTCAGCAGGTCCGGCGCGAGCCCGGAGTCGTCGAGCGCCTCGCGCACGATGTCCGGCAGCGTCGGGTCGGCAAGGTCGTCGGCGCTGATGTTGATCGACAGCGGCACCGGGGCGCCGGCGCGGGCCCAGCGCGCGGCCGTGCGGGTGCCGGAGGCGATCGCCCAGCGCGTGATGTGGCGGATGAAGCCGGTCTGTTCGGCGAACGGAATGAACGCGAACGGCGCCAACAGCCCGCGTGTCGGATGCTGCCAGCGGATCAGGGCCTCGGCGCCCCGCACGGCACAGTCCGCGAGCGACAGCTTCGGCTGGAACGCGAGGACGAGCTCGTCCTGAGCGATGGCCCGTTCGAGCTCGCCGAGCAGCGACAACTGGTCGCGCGTGGCCGCGCGTAGGCCCGGTTCGTAGACCTGCAGCGTGGCATTCTCGCGCCGCGCGCGCTCGAGGGCGAGATCGGCGCAGCGCATCAGGTCGTCGGCGTCAGTCGAATGCGCCGGAGCGACCGCAAGGCCGACCGCCGTGCTGACGTCGATCGACTGCGAGGAGACCGTGACCGGGTCCGACAGGCGGGCGAGCAGCCGCGTGCCGAATGCCGCGAGGCTGTCGGAGGGGTCGAGCGGTGCGTGCACGGCGAAATAGTCGCCGGCGACGCGGGCCACGGAGCGCCCGAGGGCGGGTGGTGCCGTCAGGCGCGCGCCGATCTGGCGCAGCACGTCATCGCCGACCGAGTAGCCGAGGCACTCGTTGATGCGACGGAAGCGCCGGATGTCGATCAGCGCGACCGCGTGCGAGCGTGCGTTGGCCTTCAGCGAGGTTGCCAACGCGTCGGCGAAGGCGGTGCGATTCATCAGGCCCGTGAGCCGGTCGGTATAGGCCAGCGTGCGGATGTCGGAATCGCGCGCCTGCACGGCGCGGCCCATCAGCTGAAGGCCTTCGGCGAGCAGCCCGATCTCGTCCCTGCGCTCGACCGGGACATCCGTGTCGTAGCGCCCGCTGCGGATGCGCTCGACGACGGCGCCGAGAGCCTGCAGCGGCCGGGTGATGTTCCTCGAAAGCCAGAACGCGGCGATGGCGGTGAGGCTGAGGCTCAGTGCCGCGATCAGAAGCAGTCGCTCGGTGAGCCGATCGAACGGGCGGCGCGCCTCGGTGAGCGACTGGGTGAGGAGCGCCGTGACAGGTTCCTCGCCCGGGGTCGACAGCGGCAGCGCACGGCTGACGAGGTCGTTGTCGGCCTTCCCGGCCTGCTTGCCGAGGGCGCGCAGTGCCTCGTTGAGCTCCACCGGCGAGAGCGTCGTTGCCGACGCCACCCAGCCGTCCGGCTGGTGGACGGCGAAGGTGACGTCGAGGCCGGTGACCGCACCGAGCTCGGAGGCCGCCTTCTGGTCCAGCGCGAATCCCATGACGATCCAGGCGACCGGCAGCGGACTGCGCACCGGCACGATCACGAGCTCGTAGACGCGGCCATTCTCGACCGTGACCGCCGTGACGCGGTCCGACTCGTCTGCGTTTTCGAGCAGCGCGGCGTGGCGGAATCGCTCGCCCGGGCGAGCCGCATTGCCGTTTGCCGCGATGACCGTGCCCTCGAGCGACACGAGTGTCGCGAGCGAGGCGCCGATGCGCGCACTGTGATTCTGCAGGACCGATGCGAGCGTCGCCGCATCGCGCGTCCCCATCGCCTCGCGGAACCCCCAGTCGGCCGCGAGGACCTGCGCGGCCTGCACCAGCTGGCGGCGGTTGGATTCGAGCGCGCGCTCGAAGACATGGTTGCCGACGGCGAGCTGGCGGTCGATCTCGCGCTGCGCGTTGGCGCGATTCGCGGCCGAGACGGCGAGGAACGCGGCTGCCAGCACGCCGGCGAGCAGCAACACGAAGGTCAGCGCGATGCGGGTCCGCAGCGACATGGATCAGCCTCCGCGCAGGGGCGAGGGCGTGGGCGCCGGAGCGCGGGCATGCGATGAGACGCGGTTCACGATAGGCCTAGGGGCCGCGCGGGCGGCCGGATCCTTCCGGACGGCCATTTAAGCGGGCGCCCGCTGAACCGGGCGTGCGCTGGTTGGCAAAAGCCGAAGTTGGACGGGAGGGGGGGCTAGGAGTTCCGGGCCGCTCGTCGGGCGGATTCGACGAAGGCATCGATGTCCGCCTCCGCCATGTTCCAGGAGGTGACCAGGCGCACGACCGGGCCATCTGTCCCGGACGGCGCCGGCCAGTCATAGAACTCGAATCCCTCGCCGCGCAGCCCCTGGATGACCCCGGCGGGCAGGCGGATGAACAACTCGTTGGCATCCACCGGCAGGAGGCACGCCGCGCCCTCGATCGACGCGAGGCCGGCGGCGAGGCGGTCCGCCATCGCGTTCGCGCGCTGTCCATGGCGCAGCCAGAGATCACCTTCGAAGTAGGCGAGCAGCTGGGCACTCAGGAAGCGATGCTTCGACCAAAGATGGCCGCTGCGCTTGCGTCGGTATTCGAGCTCCGTGGCAAGCGCTGGGTCGAACACGACGATCGCCTCGGCGGCCAGTGCCCCATTCTTCGTGGCACCGAACGACAGGGCATCGACGCCGGCGCGCCACGTCGCGTCGGCAAGCGAGCAGCCGAGTCGCGCGATGGTGTTCGCGAAGCGTGCGCCGTCGACGTGCAGGCGCAGCCCGAGGCCGTGTGCCTCGTCGCCGAGCCGACGCAGCCAGTCCAGGTCGTAGACCGTGCCCCATTCGGTGGCCTGCGAAATCGTCACGGCCGCGGGTTCCACATGGTGGACACCCATCGACCGGGCGAAGGCCACCGCCTCGGTCACCTGGCCCGGCGCGAGCCGCCCGTCCGTGGTCGGCAGGCCCATGAGCTTGGCGCCCCCGCTGAAGAACTCCGGCGCGCCACACTCGTCGGTGTTCACATGCGCGCTGGCCGGGCAGTAGACGGCCTGCCACGGCCGCGCGAGGGCCGACAGCGCGATGGCATTGGCAGCGGTGCCGGTCGCGACCGGCACGATCGTGACCGGGCGCTCGAAGAGTTCGTCCGCGCGCGCCCGCAGCCGCTCGGTGATCGGATCGGCGCCGTAGGAATGGACCGTTCCCGGGTTCGCGGCGGCCAGCGCCTCGAGGATCTCGGGTGCGACGCCGGTGACGTTGTCGCTGGAGAAGTCCTTGCGCGTCGGTGCTGTCATCGCGTCTCGTCCGGGTCTGCGTGGTGGAAGCCGTGGCTAGGATACCCGGACGCCCTGCGTTCAGCAGGCCCGCGGCCGGCCACCGCGGACGACCCCGTGGCAGGCCCCGCGGCCGAGCCAGTAGCCGATCTCGCGCGGATGGCCGAGATCCCACAGGCAGAAATCGGCGCGCAGGCCGGGTGCGATGATGCCGCGGCTGTCGCCGAGGCCGAGTGCCTGCGCGGCGTTGCGCGTCGCGCCCGCAAGTCCTTCGGCCGCGGTCAGGCCGAACTGCGCGCGCGCCAGTGCGATCGCGAGCGGCAGCGAGGTGCAGGGCGAGGTGCCGGGATTCGAGTCGGTGGCGACGGCGAGCGGCACGCCGGCCGCACGCAACGCGGCGACCGGCGGACGCTGCGTCTCTCCGAGCATGAGATAGGCGCCCGGCAGCAGCACGGCGACCGTGCCGGTCGCGGCCATCGCCTCGACACCCGCTGCCGAGGTGAATTCGAGGTGATCTGCCGAGAGTGCGCCGTACTCGGCGGCGAGCGAGGCGCCGCCGAGATCCGACAGCTGGTCCGCGTGGACCTTCACCGCGAGCCCGTGCGCGCGCGCGGCCTCGAGCGCGCGTGCGCATTCGTCGCGCGTGAACGCGATCGATTCGCAGAACACGTCCACCGCGACCGCGAGGCCTTCGGCCGCCGCGGCCGGGATCAGCTCGCGGACCACGAGGTCGACGTAGCCGGCACGGTCGCCCGCGAATTCCGGTGGCAGCGCATGCAGGGCAAGCAGCGTCGGGACGAGCTCGACGTCGAGCAGGGTGCCGAGCAGCCGCGCGGCGCGCAGCATCTTGAGTTCGCTCGCGACGTCGAGGCCGTATCCCGACTTCACCTCGAGCGTGGTCACCCCGTCGGCCAGCAGGGCGCGCACGCGGGGCAGGGCCTCGGCGGCGAGTTCCTCGGCGCTCAGGTGGCGCGTGTGGGCGACCGTCGAGCGGATGCCACCGCCCGCGGCGGCGATCTGCGCGTAGCCCATGCCCTGGGTGCGCAGGTCGAAGTCGAGTGCCCGATTGCCGCCGTACACGACATGGGTGTGACAGTCGACGAGGCCCGGGGTCACAAGGCGCCCGGCGCCGGCGTGGACCGTGCGCGCGAGCTGCTGCGGCGCAGCAGAAAGCTCGGCGGCGGGCCCCACCCAGGCGATCCGCTCCCCATCGACGGCGAGTGCGCCGCCGTCGATCAGCCCGAAGCCGTCACCGCCCGGCGCGACGGTCGCGATCCGGATGTCCGTCCACAACTGGTCCCACACGTCAGATACCCCTGTGCAAGGCGCCGCGACGGGTCTATTATCGCAGCTTCGAACCTGTATATACAGGACCTCGCATGGAACTTCGCTTCGAACGCGCCCTGCTGCCTTCCGGAATCGCCTCCCGGGTGCTCGTCGAGGTCGGCGCCGATGGCCGGATCGCACGCGTCGCGACCGGGCCCGGCGCCGGCGACGGTCCGTTCGTGCCGGGCCTCGCGCTGCCCGGGATGCCGAACCTGCACAGCCACGCATTCCAGCGGGCGATGGCCGGCAGTGCGGAGGTGCGCGCGGCCGCCGGCGGTTCCTTCTGGGGCTGGCGCGACGTGATGTATCGCTTCGTCGAGCGCCTCACGCCGCAGGACGTCGCTGCGATCAGCGCGTTCGCCTACTTGGAGATGCTGGAGGCCGGCTATACGGCGGTGGCGGAGTTCCATTACCTGCATCACGCCCCCGGGGGCGCTGCGTACCAGCCGGTGACCGCGCTCGCGGATGCGGTCCGCGACGGAGCCCGGGCGACCGGCATCCGCCACCTGCTGCTGCCCACCCTCTACCAGCAGGGCCACTTCGACGGTCGTCCGCTCGCCGAGGCGCAGCGCCGCTTCCACCATGACACGGACGCCTTCCTGGACCTCGCCGGGCGTCTCGCCGGCGGCGACGACGCGCGCATGCGCACCGGCGTCGCCCTGCACAGCCTGCGTGCCGTCCCGCCAGCGGCCGTCGCCGCGGTCGCCGCCGCGGCCGCCCGTCCCGAGCGCCGCTGGCCCGTCCACATCCATGTCGCCGAGCAGTCGCGCGAGGTCGAGGACTGCGTCGCGGCCTTCGGACGGCGCCCCGTCGCCCAGCTGCTGTCGACGGGCCTCGTCGACGAACGCTGGTGCCTCGTGCATGCGACCCACGTCGATGCGCAGGAGCTCGCCGGGATCGCGACCAGCGGCGCGGTCGTCGGCCTGTGCCCGACCACCGAAGGCAACCTCGGTGACGGGCGCTTTGCGCTCGACGAGTTCCTCGCTGCCGGCGGTTGCTATGGCGTCGGATCCGACAGCCACGTCTCCATCGACCCGCGCGAGGAGCTGCGCCTCGCCGAGTACAACGTGCGCATGTGGCGGGAACGCCGCGTGCTGACGGCCTCGGCGGCGGTTCCAAACGTGGGCGCCGCCATGTGGACCGACGCCGTGGCCGGCGGCGCCCGCGCGCTCGGCTACGCGAATGCGGGCCTTGCGACCGGCGCGCCCGCGGACATCGTGCTGGTCGACATCGATCGCGCGGAATACGCGGGCGTCGCGGTGGATGCGCTCGTCGACGCGTGGGTATTCGCGCCCCGCCCGTCGCCCGTCTACTCGGTGTGGGTCGGCGGCGAGCTCGCCGTCGTCGCCGGTCGACACCGGCATCGCGCCGCGATCGAGGAATCCTATCGATCCGCCCTCGCGCGACTGCACGCGGCAGGTGTCCGGTGAGCGCGGTGGCGACACCACTCTACGAGAAGGTGAAGAACCACGTCGTCTCGCGCATTCGCTCGGGCGAGTGGGGACCCGGTGCCCGCGTGCTCTCCGAGCACGAGCTGGTCCGGGAGCTCAAGGTCTCGCGGATGACGGCGAATCGCGCGATCCGGGAGCTCGTCCAGGCCGGCGTGCTGTCGCGCGTGGCGGGCCTCGGTACGTTCGTCGCCGACCTGCGCGCGGCCGGGCATCCCCTGCAGATCCGCAACATCGCCGCCGACATCCGCGATCGCGGCCACGTGCACCGTGCCGAGGTATTGAGCCTCGCGCGCGTCGAGATGGCGCCGGGGATCCGTGCGCGACTGCGCATCGGCGGGCGTGCCCGCCTCGCGTTCCGCAGCATCGTCGTGCATTTCGAGAACGACGTGCCGCTGCAGGTCGAGGATCGCTACGTCAATCCGGTCGTGGCGCCCGACTACCTGTCGGCGGACCTGACGCGAACGACCGCGCACGAGTACCTGATGCGCGTGGCACCGCTCGAGCGGGTCCAGCACGTCGTGCGTGCGGTCGCGCCCGAAGCACGCGTCGGCCGGCTGCTCAACCTCGCGCCCGGGGAGCCGGTGCTGCTGATCGAGCGCACGACGTGGAGTCGCTCGCTGCCGGCCTCGTTCGCAAGCCTGCATCACGCTGGCAGCCGTTTCGAGCTGTGCGGCGTCTTCGATATCTGACACCCGACACCAGACACACAGACCCCCGGAGAATCGCATGGCTTCGCCGACGCGCAAGGACCCCACCCGCACGATCCGTGCCCAGACAGGCACGACGCTCGAGGCCCGTTCATGGCTCACTGAAGCTGCGTTGCGGATGCTGCGGAACAATCTCGACCCGGACGTGGCCGAGCGTCCCGACGAGCTCGTCGTGTACGGCGGCATCGGTCGCGCGGCGCGCAACTGGGAGTGCTACGACCGTATCGTCGAGGTGCTGAAGACGCTCGGCGACGACGAGACGCTGCTCGTGCAGTCCGGCAAGCCCGTCGGCGTATTCCCGACGCATGCCGACGCGCCGCGCGTGCTGATCGCGAACTCGAACCTCGTGCCGCACTGGGCCAACTGGGAGCACTTCAACGAGCTCGACCGCAAGGGCCTGATGATGTACGGGCAGATGACCGCAGGCTCCTGGATCTACATCGGCAGCCAGGGCATCGTGCAGGGCACCTACGAGACGTTCGCGGAGATGGGTCGCAAGCACTTCGGTGGCGAGCTTGCCGGGCGCTGGGTCCTCACGGCCGGCCTCGGTGGCATGGGTGGCGCGCAGCCCCTCGCCGCGACGATGGCGGGCGCGTCGATGCTCGCGATCGAATGCCAGCCGAGCCGGATCGCGATGCGGCTGCGCACCGGGTACCTCGATGTCGAGGCGAAGACGCTCGACGAGGCGCTGGCGATGATCGCGGAAGACGTCAGGCTCAAGCGCGCGCGGTCGATCGGCCTGTGCGCGAATGCCGCCGACATCCTGCCGGAGCTGCTGCGGCGTGGCGTGCGACCGGACGCGGTCACCGACCAGACCTCCGCGCACGATCCGGTCAACGGCTACCTGCCGAGCGGATGGACGCTCGCCGAATGGGAAGAAAAGCGCGTCAGCGCGCCGGACGAGGTGGCCCGCGCCGCGCGCAAGTCCATGGCACGGCATGTCGAGGCGATGCTGGAGTTCCATCGGCTCGGAATCCCGACGTTCGACTACGGCAACAACATCCGCCAGGTCGCCCTGGAGGAAGGGGTCAAGGACGCATTCGCGTTCCCCGGCTTCGTGCCGGCCTACATCCGGCCGCTGTTCTGCCGCGGCATCGGCCCCTTCCGCTGGGCGGCGCTGTCCGGCGATCCCGAGGACATCAGGAAGACCGATGCCAAGGTCCGCGAGCTGATCCCCGACGACAAGCACCTGCATCGCTGGCTCGACATGGCCGCCGAGCGCATCCACTTCCAGGGGTTGCCGGCGCGCATCTGCTGGGTCGGGCTCGGCCAGCGCCATCGGCTCGGCCTCGCGTTCAACGAGATGGTGGCGAGCGGCGAGCTCAAGGCGCCGATCGTCATCGGGCGCGACCACCTCGACTCGGGTTCCGTGTCGAGCCCCAACCGCGAGACGGAATCGATGCAGGATGGCTCGGACGCCGTGTCCGACTGGCCGCTGCTGAACGCGCTCCTGAACACCGCGGGCGGCGCGACCTGGGTTTCGCTGCACCACGGCGGTGGCGTCGGCATGGGCTTCTCCCAGCATTCCGGGGTCGTGATCGTCGCCGATGGCACGCCCGCAGCGGCCAAGCGCCTCGCTCGCGTGCTCTGGAACGACCCCGGCACCGGCGTGATGCGCCACGCCGACGCCGGTTACCAGATCGCGATCGACTGCGCGCGCGAGCAGGGACTCAACCTGCCGATGCTGGCGCCATGATCGACGCCCGGCCGGGCACGACGCCGCTCGTGATCAGCCTGCCGCACGTCGGCCGGGAGATCCCGGCCGAGATTGCGGCTGGCATGACGCCCGCGGCGCGCGGGGTGCCCGACACCGACTGGAACGTCGATCGCCTGTATTCGTTCGCGCAGTCGGCCGGCGCAGCCTGGTTGCAGCCCAGCCTGTCGCGCTACGTCGTCGACCTGAACCGGCCACCCGACGATGCCGCGCTCTATCCCGGCCAGGTGTCCACCGGGCTCTGCCCGGCACAGTCGTTCGACGGGGTGGACCTGTACGTCGACCGGGGTCCGGGACCGGACGACGTCCTGCGGCGGCGCGTGCGCTACTGGCAGCCCTACCACGACGCGCTGCGCGGGCTGCTCGATGCCGCGATCCTGCGGCACGGCCATGCGGTGCTGCTCGACGCGCATTCGATCCGCTCGGCCGTGCCGCGCCTCTTCCCGGGGCGGCTGCCGGACATCAACGTCGGGACGAACGGGGGTGCATCGTGCGCCGCGCCGCTGTCCGCGGCCGTGATGGGCGCGGTCGCCGCGCAGCCGCGCTTCTCGAGCGTGCTCGACGGGCGTTTCAAGGGCGGCCACATCACGCGCCACTACGGCATGCCGACCGGACGGGTCCATGCACTGCAGATCGAACTGGCGCAGTCTACCTACATGGACGAGGCGGGTCGCGACTACGATCCCGACCGCGCGGCGCCCCTCGTCGCCGTGCTGGAACGGGTCGTCGCGGTGCTGATCGCGTTCAGGCCGTAGGAGACCGAGGCTGCCATGAACACCGAGCGAGCGGCGATCGTCACGGGGGCCTCCTCCGGCATCGGCGCGGCGGTCGCGCTCGCGCTGGCCGCGCGCGGGATGGGCGTCATCGTCAATTGCGTGCACTCGGAGAGTGCCGCCGAAGCGGTGGCGCAGGCGTGCCGCGCGGCCGGCGGCCGCGCCCGCGTCGTCCAGGCCGACGTCGCGCAAGACGAGGGCTGCCGGTCGCTCGTCGCCGCGGCGCAGGCCGAGTATGGCCGGCTCGATTATCTCGTCAACAATGCCGGCACGAGTACGTTCGTCGCCCACGGCAACCTCGACGGGCTCGATGCCACGGATTTCGCCCGGATCTTCGCCGTCAACGTCACCGGTGCGTTCCAGATGATCCGTGCCGCGCGGCCGCTGCTCGAGGCGAGTGGTTCCGGCGCGGTGGTCAACGTCGCATCGATCGCCGGCACCTGCGCGATCGGCAGCTCCGTCGCGTATGCCGCATCCAAGGCGGCGCTGATCAACATGACCCACTCGCTTGCGCGCGCGCTCGCGCCAGCGATCCGCATCAACGCGGTTGCACCCGGCTTCGTCGACACGCCCTGGCACGCCCGTGGCCTCGACGCACCGCGCATCGCGCGGATGACGGCCGCCGTCCGCGAAGGAACGCCGCTCCAGCTTGTCACCGGCCCCGCGGACGTGGCGGAGCCCGTGCTGTGGTTGCTCGAAAGTGCCCGGCACGTCACCGGCGAGACGCTGCACGTTGATGCCGGCCTGCACCTGCGGATGGGTCAATTCGGCTGAGGGCGGTCCGAGGCCGCCCGTCAAGTGGGCGCCACCGCAAGCCGGCGGCGCTTGAGTGACAGGTGCCGGGCGCGAGACAATGCACGGTCGGGTTCGCCTCCTGCGAGCCTTTGGGGTGGCAAGGCCGATGAGTAGCGAACGGCGCGACGTGCTGCACAGCTGGTGCGTCCAGGCGGACTGGAACGCGCCGACGATCGTCGGCGGGTCCGGCGCCCGGTTCTTCGACGACACCGGCCGGGCCTACCTCGACATGAGCAGCCTCGCCGAGTGCATGAATCTCGGCCACCAGCACCCGGCGCTGGTGCGCGCGATCCAGGCGCAGGCGGAACGGCTCTGCTTCGTCACGGCGAGCTGGGGCGCCGAGCCTCGCGCGGCGCTGGCGCGACGCCTGCTCGAACTGTCGGGATTCGAGGGCGGCCGCGTCTACTTTTCCCTGGGCGGCGCGGACGCCAACGAGCATGCGGTCAAGTTCGCGCGCCAGGCGAGTGGGCGCCTCCGTGGCCTCGTCGTCGCGCGCGACCGCTCGTACCACGGTGCCAGCTACGCCACGATGGCCCTGTCAGGTGATGCGCGCACGCAACGCCAGGCCGATCCGGCCGCGTTCGGCGTCGTCCGCGTGCCGCCTCCATACGCCTACCGCTGTCCTTGGGGCACGACTCGCGAATCCGACTGCGGCGAGCGCGCGGCGCAGGCGGTCGCCGAGGCGATCGACGCTGAGCCCGCGGGATCGGTCGCCGCCGTGCTGATGGAGGCGAACGCCGGCACGAACGGCATCGTCGCGCCCGCGAACTTCTGGCCGCGCCTTCGCGAGCAGACCCGCGCGCGCGACGTCTACCTGATCGCCGACGAGGTCATGAGCGGGTTCGGCCGCTGCGGCGAATGGTTCGCGTGGCAGCGTCACGGCGAGGCCGGACGGCCGGATCTGATGACGCTCGCGAAGGGGCTGACCGGTGCGCATCTGCCGCTCGGCGCCGTCGTCGTCTCCGCCGAAGTGGCCTCGCGACTCGAGCACGAGATGCTCTACACGGGCCTGACCTACTGCGGGCACCCGCTCGCCTGCGCGACCGGCGTCGCGGCGCTGCAGGCGTACGAGGACGAGGACCTGATCCGACGCTCCCGCTCGCTGGGTGCGTCGCTGCTGCAGTCGCTGCAGGCCCTTGCCCTGCGCCACGCGGCGATCGGCGACGTGCGTGGCGGGGACGGGCTCTTCGCGGTGATCGAGATCGTGCGTGATCGCGCCACGAAGGCGCCGCACGGCACGTGGCCCGAGACACCCGCTCCGCTGCGCCGCCTCGTTGTGCGCGCGATGGAGGAGGGCGTGTCGTTCGCGACGCGCGGCAACCTGATCATCATCGCTCCGCCGCTCGTCATTGCGGAACGGGATTTGGCCGACGCGGTCGCGTTGCTCGACCGCCTGCTGGGGGAGATCGACTGGTCATGAGCTTCAAGCTGACGTACTCGACGATGTTCGACCCGCCCGAGGAACTCCACCGGCGCTTCGAGGAGGCGCTCGCGCAGGTTCGCTCCGGCCTCGGGGCGCGCCACCGGATGCACATCGGCGGACAGGATGTCGACGGCCCGGCGACCATCGAGAAGCGCTCGCCGATCGACGGCGCGCTGCTCGGCCACTTCGCGGCGGCGGACGCGGCGCAGGTCGGCGCCGCGGTGGCGGCAGCCGATGCCGCGTTCGCGGCGTGGCGACGCACGCCGGCGCCCGAGCGCATCCGACTTGCGCGCCGCGCCGCGGCCCTGATCGAGGAGCGCGTGTACCACATCTCCGCGGCGCTCTGCCTCGAGGTGGGCAAGAACCGGCTCGAGGCGATCGCCGAAACGCAGGAGGTTGCGGACTTCTTCTACGGCTACGCCACGGACTTCGAGACGAACGGCGGCTACGACCGGGTGTTGCCGGACGATCCGCTGAAGGATTTCCGTTCCCACAACCGGTCGGTGCTCAAGCCGCACGGCGTCTGGGCGATCGTCGCGCCCTTCAATTTCCCGCTCGCCCTGGCAGCGGGGCCCGCCGCCGCCGCGCTCGTGACCGGCAATACGGTGGTCGTGAAGGGGGCGTCGGACACGCCATGGGCGGTCCGCCTGCTCGCGGACTGCATCCGGGACGCCGGCTTTCCGCCCGGGGTGTTCAATTGCGTCGCCGGCAGCGGCGCCGTGGTTGGTGAGGCTCTGGTCAACCACCCGCGGGTGGCGGGCCTCACGTTCACGGGTTCCTACGAGGTCGGCATGGACCTCGCGCGGCGAATGGCGTCCGGCGCATGGGTGCGCCCGTGCATCGCCGAGATGGGCGGCAAGAACGCCTGCATCGTCACGGCCGACGCCGACCTCGAGCGCGTGGCCACGGGCATCGTGCGCTCGGCCTTCGGCCTCGGCGGGCAGAAATGCTCGGCGCTGTCGCGCATCTATGTCGCCGATGCCGTCGCCGACGCGCTCGCGGCGCGACTCGTCGCGGCGGTGCAGGCGATCCGCATCGGCGACCCGACCCGGCGTGAGAACTGGCTGGGTCCCGTGATCTCGGCATCCGCCGTCGCGAAGTACCAGCGGTTCGCGACCGAGCTTGCGGCCGGCGGCTCGCGTCTGCTCGCCGGAGGCCGCCGGCTGACCGACGGGCCGCTCGCGGCCGGTTGCTACGTTGCGCCGCTGCTGGCCGAGGCCCCGCACGACCACCCGCTGTTCTTGACCGAGATGTTCCTGCCGATCGCGATGATGGCGCGCATCTCCGGGATCGAGGAAGGGGTCGCGCGCGCCAACGCGTCGCCGCTCGGCCTGACCGCCGGCGTCTATGGAAACGCGCGCGAGGTGGACCACTTCCTCGAGCACATCGAGGCCGGCACGGTCTACGTCAATCGCCCGCAAGGCGCGACGACCGGCGCCTGGCCCGGATACCAGGCCTTCGCGGGCTGGAAGGGCTCGGCGTCGACCGGCAAGGCGATCGGCTCCTTCTACTACCTGCCGCAGTACCTGCGCGAGCAGTCCCAGACGGTCGTCGAGTAGCCATGGCGATCACGACCCTGCGCGAGGCGATCGAGGCTCATGTGCACGACGGCGAGACCGTTGCGCTCGAGGGGTTCACGCACCTGATTCCGTTCGCCGCCGGCCACGAGATCATCCGCCAGGGTCGCCGCGGGCTGCGCCTGGTGCGCATGACGCCCGATCTCGTCTACGACCAGATGATCGGCGCAGGCTGTGCGGACCGGCTGACGTTCTCCTGGGGCGGGAATCCGGGTGTCGGTTCCGCGCATCGGGTGCGCGACGCCATCGAGAACGCCTGGCCCGGACCGCTCGCGATCAACGAGCACTCCCACGCCGGCATGGCCGCCGCCTACGTGGCGGGCGCCTCGCGCCTGCCTTTCGGCATGCTGCGCGGCTACCTCGGCACGGACCTGCCGTTGGTCAATGCCTCGATCCGCAGCGTGACCTGCCCCTACACCGGGGAGCAGCTCGCGACAGTCCCGGCGCTCAACCCGGACGTCACGATCCTGCATGCGCAGAAGGCCGATCGCGCCGGCAACGTGCTGCTCGCCGGCATCCTCGGGGCGCAGAAGGAGGCTGGCCTCGCGGCCAAGCGCCTCCTCGTCACGGTGGAGGAGATCGTCGAGGATCTCGGCACGCCCATGAATGGCATCGTGCTGCCGCACTGGGTGGTCACGGCGGTGGCGTGTGTTCCGGGCGGTGCGTGGCCGTCCTACGCGCGCGGCTACTATTCGCGTGACAACGCCTTCTACATCGCCTGGGACGAGATCTCGCGCGATCGCACCGCGTTCACGGCCTGGATCGACCGCTACGTACGCGGCACGGCGGACTTCCCCGCCTTCATTGCGGCGCTGCGCGCCGACGGAGCACGTCCATGAGCGGCGGCGCTCGGCCCGGCTGGTCACCGGACGAGATGATGACGGTCACGGCCGCGCGCATGCTGTGGGATCGATGCGTGTGCTTCGTCGGCATCGGCCTGCCGTCCGCCGCGGCGAACCTCGCGCGCCTCCTGCACGCGCCGGACATCGTGCTGATCTACGAGTCGGGCACGATCGGCACACGGCCGGACGTGCTGCCCTTGTCGATCGGCGACGGGGAACTCGCCGAGACGGCCTCCGCGGTCGTGCCGCTCCCGGAGATCTTCGCCTACTGGCTGCAGGGCGGTCGGGTCGACGTCGGCTTC
Organism: uncultured Pseudomonadota bacterium; assembly: GCA_903884235.1. Lineage (GTDB taxonomy): Bacteria > Pseudomonadota > Gammaproteobacteria > Steroidobacterales > Steroidobacteraceae > CAIKZZ01. Next base: position 70,373 of record CAISEB010000040.1, on the reverse strand, counting down.
CTCGGCGCCGCGCAGGTCGATCGCTACGGGAACCTGAACAGCACCGTGATCGGGCCCTATGCGAAGCCGAAGACTCGCCTGCCCGGCGCCGGCGGCGCGCCCGAGATCGCGATCCACGCCAAGCAGGTGTTCGTGGTGCTCAAGCAGTCGCCACGCTCCTTCGTGGCGGAGCTCGGATTCCGCAGCAGTGGCGGCTTCCTCGAGGGCCATGGAGCCCGGGCCAGGAGCGGCGCGCCCGGGGCGGGACCGCAGGCGATCATCACCGACTACGGCGTGATGAAGCCGGCCGAGGGAAGCGAGGAGTTCGAGCTCGTCGCGCGCTACGAGCACGTCACGGTGGCCGAGGCCGTGGCCGCGACTGGCTGGCCCCTCCGGGTCGCCGCGAGCGTCGCGATCCTCGCGCCGCCGCAGACAGAGGAACTGGAGGTGTTGCGGGACCTGCACCGCCGCACCCGCGAAGCCAACAGTCGACCGGTCAAGTTGCCGGTCTAGGGGAACGTCCATGAAGAATCCGCATATCAAGACCGAGCTGCCGGGACCGAAGGCCCGGCTGATGCTCGCCCGCGACTCCGCAGTCGTGTCGCCGTCCTACCCTCGCGACTACCCGTTCGTGATGTCGCACGGTCGTGGCACGGAGGTGTGGGACGTCGATGGCAATCGCTTCCTCGACTTCGTCGCCGGCATCGCCGTCTGCAGCACGGGGCATGCGCATCCGCAGGTGGTGGCGGCGATCACCGAGGCCGCGAACAAGTTCCTGCACATTTCGTCGGACTACTGGCACGAGACGCAGATCCGCCTCGCCGAGAAGATGAACGAACTCTCACCGATGGGCGAGCCGGCGATGAGCTTCTTCGCGCAGTCCGGCACGGAAAGCGTCGAGGGTGCGCTCAAGCTCGCTCGCTACGTGACCGGTCGCCCGCGGTTCATCGGCTTCCTAGGTGGCTTCCATGGCCGCACCATGGGATCGCTGTCGTTCACCTCGAGCAAGTACACCCAGCAGAAGGGATTCTTCCCGACGATGCCGGGCGTCACGCACGTTCCCTATCCGAACAACTATCGCCCGCTGCTCGCCGGTGCCGACCAGGGCGAGGCGGTGCTCAGCTACATCGAGAACGTGCTGTTCACGAGCAACGTGCCGCCCTCCGAGGTCGCCGCGATCCTGATCGAGCCGATCCAGGGCGAGGGCGGGTACCTCGTGCCGCCGGATGGCTTCCTGGCCGGGCTGCGGGCGTTGTGCGACCGGCACGGCATCCTGCTGATCTTCGACGAGGTCCAGTCGGGCATCGGTCGCACCGGCAAGATGTTCGCCAGCGAGCATTTCGGAGTGAAGCCCGACATCATGACGCTCGCCAAGGGCCTCGGGTCCGGGTTGCCGATCGGCATGGTCGTCGCGAAGAAATCGATCATGTCCAAGTGGGCGCGTGGCGCCCATGGCAACACCTACGGTGGCAACCCCGTGTGCTGCGCGTCGGCGCTCGCGACGATCGCGCTCGTCGAGGGCGGCTTCATGCAGAACGCGGCCACCGTCGGCGCGCATTTCCAGGCGCGCCTGCGGGAACTCGCCACCCGGCACGCCGTCGTCGGCGAGATTCGTGGCAAGGGCCTCATGATCGGCATGGAACTGATCACCGACCAGGCCTCGCGCAAGCCCGCCGCCGAGCTCTGCGACCGGCTGGTCACGCGCGCCTACCACAACGGGCTGATGCTGCTGTCCTGCGGCAAGAGCACCGTGCGCTTCATGCCGCCGCTGGTGGTCACGATCGCGGAAATCGACGAGGCGGTCGAAATCCTCGAGGCCAGCCTCGTGGAGGCGCTCGCCGGTTGATGGCGACTCCGCGCCGCCGCTTCAGGGCTGCGGCGCGGCGTCGATGCGGGCGAGTTCTGCGAGCAGGGCCTCGGGTGAGACCGGCCGCCCGAGGAAGGTCCTCAGCAGATCGGGTGTCGGGATGGATGCGCCGTGGCGCAGCAGCTGCTCGGTCGTCCACGCATACCAGCGCGGGTTGCCGGCGTCGAATGGGCCGATTGCCTCGCGTGTCCGGCGCCGCAAGTCGGCCGTGACCACCGCACCGAGCCCGTAGTTGATCATGTAGCCCGGCACGTCCACGAGCTGCACCCGCAGTGCCCACCAGGGCAGCTCCGGGTGCGGCACGACATGCAGGTAGCGCGAGGTGATCCCGGTCCACAGGAGGTTGGGGTCGGCGTCGGGCTCGCGCAGCATCCTGAGCTCGAACAGTCCCCACGCGACGTCGAGCATCACGGTCGCGTACAGCGCGCGCAGCGAATCGGACTCGTTCGTGCTGCGGCCGAGGTAGCGGCGTTGCCACGCCGGCTGCGCCACAGACCAGCTCGTCACGTCCGCGAAGGCCTCGACGTACAGGTCGTCGCCCCAGCCGAAGGACGCAGGCCTGACGTGCACCGCCGATGCGTGCACCGCATGGCCGTCCTCGTGGACGATCTCGTTGAGCACGTACAGGCCGCCGTGCTCGACGTTCGCCGAGACGCGCGCCCTAGCCGGGCGCCAGTGGCCGTTCATGACCCGACCGATCCTCACGAAATCGCAGTAGGCGAGGGGCGCCTTGCCGGTTCGCACCGCGAGGTCGTGCACGACGCCGAGCGCGTCCAGGTCCGCGCCGAGGTCACGGTAGTAGGCCCGGGTCAGCGGCAGGATCCGCTCGGTCGGCACGAGCGCGTCGAGCTCGCGGCTGGCGGCGGTGTGCGCGTGCCAGTAGTCCCACGGCTCGACGGCCGTGCCACGGGTCACGCGCGACCAGGCGGACAGGATATCGACGAGCCAGCGTTCGACCGTATCGCGATCGGCGGCAACCGTGCGCAGCGCGGCGTCGACGGGCGTGCCGCCCTGCGCGCGGCCGTCCTCGGCTGCGAGGCGGACGAGCCTGCGATACGGGCTCGATGGCCCGCCGTCGGTGGTCAGCGATTGCCACAGCGGCGCGAACGACGTGAACAGCGCCCGGCGGCGCTCGCTGGAGTCGAGTTCCTGGAGCAGTTCGAGGGCCGTGGAACGCACGATCGTCCGGCCCTCGAACGCGAGGTGGTTGCCGTGATGCTCGAAGCAGGCGTAGAGCGCGGCCGAGAGCGCCTTGCGGTCGAGCGCGGCGTCCTGCGCGTGCTCGCAGGCCGCGGCGGTGTCGCCCTGAGGTGCGGCCGGCTCGTAGGGTGGGTTCGCGAACCCGGCGGAGATCGCGGCCAGCAGTCTGTCGGATTCCGCATCGGGTCCCGCCGCAGCCGCCCTCGCCAGGTCCTGGCGCAGCTGGCGCGCCGCTGCCCGGCTGCGCCGCTGCCACGTCCTCGCGTCTGCGCCGCCCACCGAACGGGCGGGTCCGGCGGCGATCGTCGCGAGCGCGTAGTTCGCGTCGAGCCAGTCCGCGTAGGTCCCTTCCGTCGCGTCAAGCGGCCGCGTCGCTCCGGCATCGGCATGCGAGGCCCTGAGCAGCGCAATGGCGCAGAGCGCGCCGGCCAGCATCGACCTGCTCAACATCGGTGCCTCCAGCTGCCGTGCATTGGTGTCGGGCGGTTTGCCGTCGATCAGTATCCCAGTGTCGTGACCCGGGTCGGACGCCAGCGCCGCCGGCACTGCTGCGGGAGACGCTTGCCAGGTGCCGAGGTTGACGGCCTCACCAGCGTTGTCGCCACCGCCGAGCCGCGTGGCGCAGGCGAGACGGATCGGGCGTGGGCGGTCATCCTGTCCGACGGGGGTTGCCGCTTCGCGCGCCCCACTATATCGCGGTCCCGGTCGCGGCAGGCACTGCTGCGTTGTGCACCCGAGCGCCCGGGGGCATAGTGACCCCAGACCATGGATGGCTCGTCCACGCCGCAGTGCCGATGCACGATGCGGCCTTGGAATTATGGGAACAGAGCCGATGACGGAGACCAACCGATGATGAAGTCGATGAGCCGATGCCTGCTGGCCTGCCTTGCGATGGCGATCGCGATGGGAGCCGCCGCCGGCCCGCCCGGCCGCCAGCCCGTGCTCGGCCAGATCGACCTGCCGCACGCCTACTACTTCCGCGAGATGTACCTGCCGCAGCTGACCGGCGGGCCTTCCTCCGTCACCTTCTCCCCGGACTCGCGGGAAGTCGTGTACTCGATGGCCGGGTCGCTCTGGCGCCAGCGCCTGGACGACGGCGTCGCCCAGCAGCTGACCGACGGTCCGGGCTACGACTACCAGCCGGACTGGTCGCCGGACGGCCGCTCTATCGTGTACGTGACCTATCGCGGCGACTCCCTTGAGTTGGCCCGCCTCGACCTTGCGAGCGGGCACTCGGACCTGCTCACGCGCGACGGCGCGATCAACGTGGAGCCACGCTGGTCGCCGGATGGCAAGCGCCTCGTGTGGGTGTCGACGGCATACAATCGCCGCTTCCACCTGCATCTCGCCGACGTCGGCGCGAGCGGACTGGAACACGTCGAGCGCCTCACGGGCGAGACGAAGAGCCCGCTCAGGCGCTATTACTACAGTCCCTACGACCACGAGATCAACCCGGTCTGGACGCGCGATGGGCGCTCGATCGTGTACGTCTCCAACCGCGACCACGTCCATGGAACCGGTGGGTTCTGGCAGATGGAGGCGCGCGCCGGCGCGCCGGCGCGCGAGATCCACTACGAGGAGACCAACTGGCGGGCGCGGCCTGACTTCTCGCCCGACGGCTCGAGGATGGTCTACAGCTCCTACCTCGGGCGCAACGGCCACCAGTTGTGGGTGATGCCGGCCGGTGGCGGCGATGCGCTGCCCGTTTCGTACGGCGACTGGGACGAGGTGGCCGTGCGCTGGTCGCCGGACGGCGGCACGTTCGCGTTCATCTCCAATCGCGCCGGCGCGCTCGAGTTGTGGCTGCAGGATGCGGCGACCGGGGCGCAGCGCCGCCTCGAGATCGGCGCGCGTCGCTGGCTCGCGCCGACCGGGCGGCTGCGCATCGCGGTGCGCGACGCCGCGGGTCAACCCGCTCCGGCGCGCGTCTCGGTCACCGATGCGCGCGGCCGCTTCCACGGTCCGGCCGGCGGCTGGATCCACGGCGACGATGGCTTTGATCGCGCCGAGCGTCCGTTCGAGGCGCACTACTTCCACACCCGCGGCGACGAGCTCATCGACGTGCCGGCGGGCGAGGTCACGATCGAGGTCATGCAGGGCTTCGGTCGCCCCCTGGCCATCGAGACGGTCCACGTCGCGGCGGGCGCCGAGCAGCGCGTCGAACGCCGGCTCGGCGACCGGTTCCCGATGGCCACGACGGGCGGGCATTGGGTCAGCGGTGACGCCCATGTACACATGAACTACGGCGGCCTGTACCGGAACACGCCCGCGCACCTGCTCGAGCAGGCGGAGGCGGAGGACCTCGGTCTCGTCAACGCGCTCATCGTCAACAAGGAGCAGCGGGTTCCGGACATCGCGCAGAGCGGGCGTGGTCGTGACCCGCTGTCCGGCCCCGAGCACGTGCTGCTGCATGGGCAGGAGTTCCACACCAGCTACTGGGGGCACCTGGGGCTGATCGGGCTGCGTCGCAGTACGCTGCTGCCGGGCTATGCCGGCTATCCGAACACCGCGGCCGCGAGCCTCGCGCCGATGAACGCCGATGTCGCGGATCGCGCGCACGCGGGCGGCGCGCTGGTCGGATACGTCCACCCGTTCGACGATCCCCCACACCCGTTCGATGCGAGCGAGGCACTGAGCAACGAATTGCCCGTCGACGTCGCGCTCGGCAAGGTCGACTACATCGAGGTGCTCGGCTTCAGCGATCACCGCACGACCGCCGAGGTCTGGTATCGGCTCCTCAACCTCGGCTTCCGCCTGCCGGCCGCAGCCGGGACCGACGCGATGGCGAACTACGCCTCGTTGCGCGGGCCCGTTGGCATGAATCGGGTCTACGTCGCCGTGCCCTCGGCGGGCGTGGATCCGGCCGAGTGGCTCGCGGGGCTCAAGGCCGGCCGGACGTTCGCGACCAACGGTCCGCTGCTGGACTTCACGCTCGGCGGTCAGCCGATCGGTGGCGAGGTCCGCCTCGCGCGCGCGGCAGGCGTGCCCTTCACCGCGCACCTGCGCTCGATGGTGCCCGTCGACCACCTCGAGGTCGTCTGCAACGGCGTCGTCGTGAAGTCGCTGCCGTTGTCCGGCGCGCGCAATGCAGTGGACGCCTCGGGCCAGTTGCCCGTCGGCAACAGCGGTTGGTGCGTGCTGCGCGCGAGCAGCGACCGTGCCGAGCATCCGGTGCTCGACAACTACCCGTATGCGACCACCAGTCCGATCTACCTGAGCGTCGCCAACCGTCCGTTCAAGGCGCCCCGGGACGCGGCGTTCTTCACGGCATGGATCGATCGCGTGCTGCAGGCGACGGACGGCTACCCGGACTGGAACTCGCCGGCCGAGAAGGCGGGCGTGCTCCAGCGGCTGCGCGAGGCGCGCGCCTGGTACGCCGCCCGGCAGTGACGCCGGGCGGACTGCTCACTCGGGCCGCGTCGTCGCGAGCTCGAGGGGCAGCTCGGTCGTGTTCTTGGTCTCCTCGAGCACGATGCGCGATTCGATCGCCTGGACACCCGGCACCTGCGACAGGCGCTTCTGGATGAAGTCGTTGTAGTCGTCGATCGTCCGGGTCGCGACCAGCAGGATGAAGTCGAAGTCGCCCATCACCATGAAGCACTGCATCACCTCCGGGAAGCTCACCACCTTCTGCTTGAACTTCGGCAGCGATTGCCAGCCGTGGCTGGCGAGCTTGACGTGGGTGAACACCAGCACGTCCAGGCCCACCTTGTCGCGGGCGAGCAGGGCGACGCGCTTGCGGATCGTGCCGTTGGCCTCGAGCAGGCTGATCCGGCGCCAGGCCGGGGACTGGGACAGGCCGACCCGCTCGGCGATCTCGGCCGTCGATAGAGACGCGTCTTTTTGCAGTGCACTCAAGATGCGTAAGTCGGTCCTGTCGATGTTCATGGATGAAAATCCCGAAATTGTTTGTAAGTCTAGATAAAACATCCAAACTATACCTGCAGCCTGATCGCCTTTGGGTGAAATGACCACCGCCGGGGCGTTACGCTGGGCATCCGGACCGAAGAGGGTGAGTCATGCCGCGTCCTTCCCGACTGCACGTACCCCGCGTCCCCGCCCGACCGGGCGAGGCGCCCGACTTCAGCTACGTCAGCCTGTCGCCGGCCGGCGCGGTCGCCCGCCCGGACGTCAACGCGGCGCCCGCCGACATCGAGAACCTCTCGGTCGAATTGATCCGGGTCCTCGACGACGAGCACGTCGCGGTGGGGCCGTGGAACCCGCACCTCGACGTCGACGTGCTGCAGGTCGCGCTGCGTCACATGGTCCTGACGCGCGTGTTCGACGACCGCATGCTGCGCACGCAGCGCCAGGGCAAGATTTCGTTCTACATGAAGTCGACCGGCGAGGAGGCCGTCGCGATCGCGGCGGCGATGGCGCTGCGGCCGTCCGACATGCTGTTCCCGGCGTACCGCCAGCAGGGCCTGCAGTTCGTGCGCGGCGCGCGCCTCGTCGACCTCATGTGCCAGCTGCTGTCGAACACGCGTGACATGTGCAAGGGTCGGCAGCTGCCGGTCATGTACCACTCGGTGCCGGGGCGGATCTTCTCGATCTCCGGCAATCTCGCCACCCAGTTCCCGCAGGCGGTGGGCTGGGCGATGGCGGCCGCGATCAAGGGCGAGGACAGCGTTGCCGCGACCTGGATCGGCGAGGGCTCGAGCGCCGAGGCGGACTTCCATCACGCGCTCCTGTTCGCATCCGTGTACAAGGCGCCCGTCATCCTGAACGTCGTCAACAACCAGTGGGCGATCTCGACGTTCCAGGGGTATGCCGGCGGCGAGCAGCGCTCGTTCGCGGCGCGCGGCCCGGGCTACGGCATGCCGGGTCTCAGGGTCGACGGCAATGACTTCCTCGCCGTATACGCGGCGACCGAATGGGCCGCCGAGCGTGCGCGTAAGGGGGCCGGAGGCTCGCTGATCGAGCTTGTGACCTACCGCGCGTCGGCGCACTCCACCAGCGACGACCCGTCCCGCTACCGTCCGAAGGAAGACGCGGAGCGCTGGCCGCTCGGCGATCCGGTGGAGCGACTCAAGGGCCACCTGATCCGTCTCGGCGAGTGGTCCGAGGAGCAGCACGCGGCGCTCGTCGGTGAACTCGACGCGCAGGTCGTCGCGGCCTGGCAGGAGGCGACGACGTACGGCACGCTCACCGACGGGCCGCGCCTCGACCGGGACCTCATGTTCGAGGACGTCTTCAAGGAGCTGCCGCCCCATCTCGTGGAGCAGCGCGAAGCGCTGCGCCGCGAGCGGAGCTGACCGCCATGGCCCAGATGAACATGATTCAGGCGCTGAATTCAGCGATGGACATCGCGCTCGGCAGGGATCCTTCGGTCGTGCTTCTCGGCGAGGACATCGGCTACTTCGGCGGCGTGTTCCGCGTGACCGACGGCCTGCAGCGCAAGTATGGCCAGCATCGGGTGCTGGATACGCCGATCGCCGAGGGTGGCATCATCGGTGCCGCCATCGGCATGGGCGTCAACGGGCTGCGGCCCGTCGCCGAGATCCAGTTCGCGGACTACATCTATCCCGCCTACGACCAGATCGTGAGTGAGCTCGCCAGGCTGCGCTATCGCAGCGCCGGCGCATATTCCGCGCCGGTGACGATCCGCACGCCCTGCGGTGGCGGCATCCGCGGCGGCCAGACCCACTCGCAGAGTCCCGAGGCCATATTCGCGCACGTCTGCGGCATCAAGCTCGTGATGCCATCCAATCCGTACGACGCGAAGGGCCTGCTGATCGCGGCGATCGAGGACGACGATCCGGTGTTGTTCCTGGAGCCGAAGCGGCTCTACAACGGTCCGTTCGACGGCGATCCGGCGAAGCCCGCCGTGCCGTGGAGCACCCACCCCAAGGGCGAGGTGCCGGAAGGACACTACACGGTGCCGATCGGCAAGGCCGAGATCGTGCGCCCGGGCAACGACATCACGATCGTCAGTTACGGCACGATGGTCCACGTCGCACAGGCCGCCGCCGCGAGCCTCGGCCTCGACGCGGAGGTCATCGACGTTCGCTCGTTCGTGCCGCTCGACGTGGACACGCTGGTCGCGTCGGTAAAGAAGACCGGGCGTTGCCTGATCGCCCACGAGGCGACGCGCTTCGGCGGATTCGGAGCCGAGCTGCTGGCGACGATCCAGGAGCGCTGCTTCTGGGAGCTCGAGGCTCCGATCGAGCGTGTCTGCGGGTTCGACACGCCGTACCCGCATGCCTTCGAGTGGGAGTACTTTCCCGGCCAGGCGCGCGTCGCGACGGCGCTGGCCCGCGTCATGGAGGTCCGATGAGCCGCTACGTCTTCAAGGTCCCCGACCTCGGCGAAGGCACCGTCTCGAGTGAGATCGTGGCGTGGCGCGTCAAGGAAGGCGACGTGGTCCTCGAGGATGGCCCGCTGCTCGAGATGTCGACCGAGAAGGCCGTCGTCGAGGTGCCCTCGCCGGTCGGCGGGCGGATCGTGTCGCTGATCGGCGGACCGGGCGACATCGTCGCCGTCGGTGCCGAACTCGTCATCTTCGAGACCGATACCGCCGTGGCCGCGCCGGCCGTCCCGGTCGCTCCGGTCGGCGAGGCGCCGGTCGCCGCTTCGTCGGCGCGCACCGCCGCGCGCGCGGCGGCCGCGGTTGCCACGCGGGTGATGGCGTCTCCGGCCACCCGCCGGCGCGCTCGCGAGGCCGGCATCAACCTCTCGGCCGTCACGGGCACGGGCCCGGGCGGGCGCATCGGCAAGGCCGACCTCGAGGCGGTGCTCGGCGCCTCGACGGCGCCGGTCGCGGCGGTCCCGACGGCCGGCGCGCAGCCACGCACTGGCGTCGAGGAGATCAAGATCATCGGCGTGCGGCGCGTGATCGCCGAGCGGATGGCCGCCGCCAAGCGAACGATCCCGCATTTTTCCTACGTCGAGGAGGTGGACGTCACCGAGCTCGAGTCGCTGCGCGCGCACCTGAATTCGAAGCTGGCGAAGGGTGCTGCGGGATACACGTACCTGCCGCTGCTCGTCGCCGCGCTCGTGCGCGTCCTCGAGTCCTTCCCCCAGTGCAACGCGCATTACGACGCCGAGCGGAACGTCGTGCTGCGCCACCGGCCGGTGCACGTCGGCGTCGCGACCCAGACGCCGGACGGGCTCAAGGTGCCGGTCGTCCGCCACGCCGAGGGCCTGACCCTGGCGGCGCTCGCCGCCGAGATCCGCCGCGTCGCGGAGGCCGCCCGGACCGGTCGGGCGACGCGTGGCGAGCTCGGCGGATCCACGATCACGGTCACCAGTCTTGGTAAACTGGGCGGGATCGCCTCGACTCCGGTCATCAATGCCCCGGAAGTGGCGATCATCGGCGTGAACAAGGCGGTCGAGCGACCGATGGTCGTCGGCGGCCAGGTCGTGGTGCGGCGGATGATGAACCTGTCGTCCTCCTTCGATCACCGGTTCGTCGATGGCTTCGACGCGGCGGCGATGATCCAGGCGCTCAAGGAGCGCCTCGAGCATCCGGCGACGATCTTCATGAGCGAGTGATGACCCGAGGACGATGACATGACGAGCACGACCCCGCAGAACGCCCCGTTCGGCAGCATCCTCACCGACGTGATGGCCGTCGCGACGTTCAAGGACGGCCACTGGAGCGCGCCGGCGCTGCGTGCGGTCGGTCCGATCGAGATCCATCCCGCGGCGCACGTGCTGCACTACGCATCCGAGTGCTTCGAGGGCTTCAAGGCCTACAAGTGGGCGGATGGCAGCGTGCACGTATTCCGGATGGACCGGCACATCGAGCGCTTCCGCAACAGCGCCAGCAGCCTCGAGCTGCCCGTGCCGGCGCCTGAACTCGTCGCCGACATGGTCACGAGCGTCATCGACCGCAGCCGTGCCGCGGTGCCCGACGCGCCCGGCGCGTTGTACCTGCGCCCGATGCTCATCGGTACGTCGCCGAACATCGGCGCCGCCGCGACACCGTCCAGCGAGGCGATGCTGGTCGTGCTGGCGAGCCCTGTGTGGGACTATTTCGCGGGTGGCGCCAAGCCGCTGCGCATCTACGTCGAGGAGGAAGCGACCCGCTGCGCGTCGCACCTCGGCGTCGTCAAGACCGGCGGCAACTACGCCGCCGCGCTCGGTCCCACGCTCGCCGCGCGCCGCGCGTACAAGGTCGACCAGGTGCTGTTTGCGCCGGGAGGCGAGGTGCAGGAGACGGGCGCCGCCAACTTCCTGCTGATCCGCGACGGCCACATCCTGACCCGCAGCCTCGACCGGACGTTCCTGAACGGCGTGACCCGGCATTCGGTGCTGACGATGGCCGTCGACCTCGGCTACCGGATCGAGGAGCGCGTGTTCACGGTCGCGGAGATGCTCGACTGGGTGGCCACCGGTGAAGCGGCCCTGTCCGGGACGGCTGCCGTGCTGTCCGGCGTCGGCACCCTGGTCCGCAAGGGCGGGACCGAGATCCGGGTCGGGACGGGCGAAATCGGCCCCAACACCCAGAAGCTTCGGGCGGCGCTGGTCGCGATCCAGCAGGGCACGTCCCCGGATCGCCACGGCTGGCTGCGCAAGGTCTGAAAGGGGGGCGGGGTACCGCCGATCCCTGTATTCTCCACGCCGCCCGGCCCCTGCCGGGCGTCGTCTTTTTCGAGGCACCGATGTCCTTCGCCGAACTCAAACTGCACCCGAGCCTGCTCTCCGCGATCAAGGAGCTGGGCTTCACCAAGCCCACCGCGATCCAGGCGGACGCGATCCCCCCGGGCCTCGCCGGGCGCGACCTGCTGGCCTGCGCCGCGACGGGCAGTGGCAAGACCGCGGCCTTCCTGCTGCCGATCCTGCAGCGCCTGCTCGACAAGCCGCGCGGCCGCACGCGCGCGCTCGTCGTCGCACCGACGCGCGAGCTCGCGGCGCAGATCCTGCAGGACCTGCAGGACCTCGGCGTGCACACGCCGGTCACCGGTGCGGCGATCTACGGCGGCGTCGGCATGGGTCCGCAGGAGCACGCGCTGCGCAGCGGCGTCGACGTCATCATCGCCTGCCCCGGCCGCCTGCTCGACCACCTGAAGTCGAACTACGCGAATTTCGACGCGCTCGAGGTGCTGGTGCTGGACGAAGCCGACCGCATGCTCGACATGGGCTTCCTGCCGGACATCAAGCGCTTGCTGCGCCACCTGCCGACCAAGCGCCAGACGCTGTTCTTCAGCGCGACGATGCCGCCACCGATCGCGCAGCTGACGCGCGAGATGTTGAAGGACCCGGTGACCATCGCGCTTGAGCGCCAGTCGCGGCCCGCAACCGGCATCACGCAGGCGCTGTACCCCGTCTCGCAGGACCTGAAGTCGGCGCTGCTCGCGACGCTGCTCGAGCGCGGCGACATGAAGGAAGCGCTGGTGTTCACGCGCACCAAGCATCGCGCGAACCGCCTCGCCGAGTTCCTGGTGAAGCGCGGCCTGTCGGCCGACCGCATCCATGGCAACCGCTCGCAGCCACAGCGCACGGCGGCGCTCGAGGGCTTCAAGAACGGCAAGATCCGCGTGCTGGTTGCCACCGACATCGCCGCGCGCGGCATCGACGTCGAGGAGCTCGGCCACGTCGTCAACTTCGACGTGCCGCTGGTGCCGGCCGACTACATCCACCGCATCGGCCGCACGGGTCGTGCCGAGGCGGTCGGTGACGCGTTCACCTTCGTCTCGCGCGAGGAAGAAGGCGACATCGGCGCGATCGAGAAGGTGCTGGGCAAACGCCTGCCGCGGGTCACCGTGCCGGACTTCGACTACAACGCGCGTGCCGAGGCGAAGCTCGAGATCCCGCTTGCCGAGCGCATCGCGCAGATCCGCGCCAAGAAGGCGGAGGACCGCTCGCGCAGCGCCGCCAAGGGCGCGCGTCGTGGTGCTGGCGGCGGTGGCGGCGGGTCCTCGTCCGGCGGCGGACGGGGTGGCGCACCGTCCGGTGGCGGCGGCCGACCCGGCCAGGGTGGTGGTCGCGGCGGTTCCGGCGGGGGACGCGGTGGCCAGGGCGGCGGTGGCCGCGGCAGGCCGGGCGGGCGCTAGCCGGACGATCCGCCTCAGCCGGCATGCAGGATCGCCGCCGTCCAGGCGACGGCGAGCGTGACTGCGGCGGCGAGGCCCGCGAGGCGCTGGGCGTGCGCACCCGGTACCGGGGCACGCCGCAACGGCAGGCCCATGAGCGCGCCGAACGCGAAGCCGAGCGCATGCGCCTCGATGTCGGTCTTCGCATCGCCCGTGCCGAGCAGCGCCAGCAGCACCAGCGCGCCGATCAGCGTGGCGCCCCTGAGTGTCCATCGTCCGCGCGCCGTGCGCGTCGGCCAGTGCACCGTGCCGAGGATGCCGAGCGCGGCGAACACCGCACCCGATGCACCGAGCGAGGCGTGGCCGTGCGCCATGAACGCGCCTTCCAGCAGGTTGCCGGCGGTTGCCGCGGCGAGCGTCAGCCCGAGCGCGATGCCGGTGCCGTAGACGCGCGCCAGCAGGCCGATGAACAGCGCGCCGAAGCCGAGGTTCGAGGCGAGATGCGCGAGCCCATCGTGCAGCGTGAGCGCCGTGACGGGCCGCCACCATTCGCCGTTGCGAAGCGATTCGCCATCGAGGATGCCTGCCGAATCCCACGCCGCGCCGAACACTGCGCGGCTGGCCGCGATCGCCACCAGCATCTCGCCGGCGATGTACGCCGCCGCGGCCGCGATGCCGGTGCCGGCGAGTCGTCGCGGCGGCTCGACGGGCTTGGGGACGTTCTCCTCGACGTACAGCGCGAGCGCCTCGCGGGCGCGGTCGAGATCCTCGGCCTGGACCCAGAAGCCGTAGCCGGTCCCGTCGCCGAGGATCGAGTAGGGGATGCCGACGGCCTGCAGTACGAGGCCGTACGCGTCGCACGCCCGCGGCGTGAGCGCGGTGGCGAGGTAGGCGGTCAGCGGCGGGTCGGTGGTGTGCAACGTCATCGGCTCACTCGGTTGGCGCGCCTAGGACATGGGGCGGTGCCGCCCGGAATGCAACCCGTCGCGACGTTCAGCCCGTGCCCGGCATCGTCGGCGCGCCCTCGCGCAGCATGGCCGGCGTGAGGTCCGCGAGCGAGCGGCAGCCCAACTGGCCGAGCACGCGGTCGGCCTCGCTGCCGAGGATCCCGAGCGCATGGCTCGCCCCGGCCTCGCCGCCGGCGGCGAGGCCGTACAACGTCGCGCGCCCGAGCATCACCGCATGCGCCCCGAGCGCGATGGCCTTCAGGATATCGGACCCACGCCTGAAGCCGCCATCGACGAAGATCGTGATCCGTGCGCCGTGCGCGCGTGCGATCTCGGGCAGCATCTCGATCGGCGCGGGCGCCGAGTCGAGCTGCCGGCCGCCGTGATTGGTGAGCACGACGCCATCGCAGCCGATGCGGACGGCGCGCTCGACATCGGCCGGGTCGAGGATGCCCTTGATCACGAGCTTGCGTGGCCAGCGCTCGCGCAGTCGTGCGACGTCGTCCCACGAGATCGACGGCGCGAACAGGGCCGGTATGCGCGACACGCCGCTCTTCGCCGTGCGTGCCTCCGGGGGCAGGAAGTCCATCACGTTGACGAACGGCGGCAGGCCGTGCGGCACCATCACATCGAGCATCCAGCGCGGGTGGCCGAGCACATCGAGCAGCATGCGCGGCGCGAGCTTGCCCGGGGCGCGAAAGCTGCGCCGGTCCCACTCGCGCGACCCGAACACGTTGGCATCCGTCGTGAACACGAGCGCCTCGCAGCCGGCGGCCTCGGCGCGCGCGACGACGTCCTCGACGAGCCCCGGCGCGTTCAGCGCATAGAGCTGCATCCAGACGCGGCCGCCCGCGCCGCGGACGATCTCGTCGGCGCGCGCGTTGGCGACGGTGCTCAGGCAGAACGGGATGCCGGCGGCTGCCGCGGCGCGCGCCAGCATCACGTCGCCGCCCCGGCGCAGCACGCCGTTGAGCCCGGTCGGGGCGATGACGAGGGGCAGTGACTGCTCGCGGCCGAACACGCTCGTGCGCAGGTGCCGGCCAGTGGTGTCGACGAGGGTGCGCGGGACGAAGCGCCAGCCATCGAAGGCCTGGCGGTTGCGCGCCAGCGCGAGCTCGTCCTCGGCGCCGCCCTCGACGTACTCCCACGCGAAGCCGGGAACGCGGCGGCGCGCGACGCGCCGCAGCTCCTCGATGTTCAGGGCGCGGCGGAAGTCGCGCCCGGGATGGTAGCGTCGACGCGTGGCGGCGGACTCAGTTGACGAAGAAACCCATCTTGACGCCGGCAAGCGTGATGACGTCGTTGTCGCGCAGCCGACGCGCCTGGGCGCCGATCGCGGTGCCGTTGATCTCGGCGAAGTCGCCGTTGGCGCTCTCCACCTGCACGAGGTAGAAGCCGTCCGAACGTCGCGTGATCGCGGCGATCTGCACGCCCGGGCGGCCGACCATCGTCACGGTCTTGACGAGTTCGAGCTCGCGACCGGCGAATGCACCGGACAGCACCTGCAGCTTGGCCTTCGGCGGCAGTGCGCCCATGGCGCCGGAATCGCCCGGGGCGGGCGCGGTACCCGGCGCCGGCGTCTCGGCGCGCGTGGCGCGCACGAGTTCCTCGGTCGCGGCCGTCGGCTGGATCACCATCGTCTTCTCGAATTCGTCCGGCTCGTTGTCGGCGGACTGGCTGTCGACGAAGCGCAGCTGGTGGTGGCCGCAGGTGATCAGGTCGCCATGCTGCAGCGCGTGCTTCTTGATCAGCTTGCCGTTGACGTACGTCCCGTTCGTGCTGTTCAGGTCCTCAAGGAACGAGTCGTTGAGGATATTGATGATCAGGGCGTGGTGGCCGCTGACCGCCGGGTTGTCGATGCGGACGTCATTGTCCGGGAGGCGGCCAACGGTGTACCGCTCCTTGTTCATGTTGTATTCGGCAAGAACTTGGTTGTCGAGGCTGAGAATCAATCTAGCCATTGGCCGTACGTCCTTCCTGGGTCAGCCGAACCAGCCCAATATTCTGTCAAGTATGGCCCGGCGAGCGGGGAACGAGTCAATGACCTGCGCCAGCACCACCGAGATGTTGTCGCGGCCGCCATGCTCGTTGGAAAGCTGGACCAGCTGCTTTGCGATGACATCAAGATTATCACCGAAAGTACTGATTGTTAACTGAATATCCTCATCTTCGACCATGTCCGACAGGCCGTCGGAGCAGAGCACGTAGTGATCGCCCTTCTCGGCGCGGTGCTCGCGGACGTCCACCTCGACGGTCGGCTCGACGCCGAGCGCCCGCGTGACGTAGTTCTTGTTGGTCGACCGGGCGGCCTCCTCCTGGGAGTAGAAGCCCCGGTCGACGAGCTCCTGCAGCAGCGAATGGTCCATCGTCAGCTGCTCGAAGCGGTCGGCGCGCAGGCGGTACAGCCGCGAGTCGCCGACGTGCGCGGTGATGATCCGGTCGTTGTAGAACAGGGCCGCGACCACCGTCGTGCCCATGCCCTCGCACTGCGGCTGGGTCTTGGACGTCTGGTGGATGATCTTGTTGGCCCGGAGGATCGCGTCGCGGAGGATGATGCTGGGGCGCATCAGGCCGGTGGCCCGGTCGATGCCCGACAGGTCCTGCACCTGATAGGCCTCCCGGACGAGGTTCATGATCGTCTTGACGGCGATGCCGCTCGCGACCTCGCCGGCGTTGTAGCCGCCCATGCCGTCGGCCAGCACGTACAGGCCGATGTCGGGCTCCGCGCCGATCGCATCCTCGTTGTGTTCGCGAACCCGCCCGGTATCGGTGCCCGAAACGCTCTTGACCTTGTTGCGCACGACGGCCTCAGGTGGTGCAGGCGCGTGCGCACGCGCGCAGGAACCGGGCCATCTCGCCGGCGGTCGCGAAGCGGTCCGCCGGGTTCTTCTGCAGGGCGCGATCGACGATCGCGGACGTGCAGGGCGGAAGGTCCGGGCGGATCGTCTTCAACGGCGGGTGCGGTGAGTTCGTGATCTTGTCCATGAGTCCCGCCATCGAGTCTGCGCGGAACGGCAGTTGTCCGGCCAGCAGCTGGAACAAGGTAACACCGAGCGCGAACAAGTCCGAGCGACCAGTCACATTCCGGCCTTCGAGGCGCTCCGGCGCCATGAACGACGGCGTGCCGAGCACGATGCCGCTGCGGGTCGCGCTCGAGTTGGTGAGCCGCGCGATGCCGAAGTCGGTGATCTTCGTCTCCAGCATCTCCGGGTTGATCAGCACGTTCGCCGGCTTGATGTCGCGGTGGATGACGTCCTCGGTGTGGGCGTAGTCGAGCGCGTCCGCGATGCGGGCGCAGATCTCGAGGACCTGCGCGGGTGGCAGCAGGCGGTCGGATGCCGCGAATTCCGAGAGCATGTGTCCCTGCACGTACTCCATGGCGATCCAGGCGATGCCGCCGTCCTCGCCGGCGTCGTAGACGGTGACGATGCTCGGATGCTTGAGGCGGCCGGCCATTTCCGCCTCGCGGAAGAATCGCTGGCGGGCGTCGGCGAGGTCGGCCTCGCTGAACTCCTCCACGATCGGGATTGCCTTGACCGCGACGACCCGGTTGATCGTCGGATCGCGACCGTAGTAGACGGTGCCCATCGCCCCGTGGCCGATCTCGCGCTCGAGCTCGTAGCGACCGAGGCGTGGTTTCGGCGGGCGCTTGGAGCGACCCAGCAGCATGTCGGCGACCTCGGCCCGGCTCGGTTCCTCGCGACGCGCCTCGAGGGCCGCGTTGATCTGCTTGAGCGAGGTGGGGGCCGGCGGCTCGGCCTGCTTCGGCGCCGGCTTCGGCGTGCTGCCCGGCCGTGGCGGCGGGGGCGGGGGCAGGTCCTCGGAGAACGGGTCCGCGGCCGGCGCGGTCGGGCGCTTCGGCGCCTCGGGGCGGGGTGCCGGCGGGCGCGAGGTGGGGCGCAGGGCGGCCGGAAGCGGCACGACCGGCTCCGGCCGGGCGGCTCGCGGCTCGCTGCGCTCCGGTACCAGGAACGCCGCCAGCGTCGCCAGTGGAACGGCGAGGGCCGCCGGGATCAGCGGGATCCACAGGTGCGCGATCGACAGCAGCAGGATCTCGAGGACCGCGAGGGCGAGACCGATCAGCACCGCGGCGGTGAATCGCACCGGGGTGCGCAGCCGCGGTGCGAGCAGGGCCGCCCAGCCGATCGCCAGCAGCAGTGCGAGCGCCGTGTAGATGCGCGCGATGCGCGGCACGGTCGCGAAATCGCGGCTTTCGAGGCTCGCGACGCGCTGCGCCGTCGCCTCGCCGAGCGCAAGTCCAGGGCCGGTCGCGACCGCGACCGTCGCCTGCCCGCCGCCGATGACGACGATCCGCCCGACGAAGGCCCGGTCGGGCTGGGTGCGCGCGGCGAGATCCTTGAGCACGTAGCTCGGCGTGCCGCCGACCTGGCCTGCGCGCCTGGCGTAGTGCGGGACCCAGGTGCCGCTGCGGGGCGCATCGAGCGGCGCGATCGCCGCGATCACCGCGGCCTTTTCGGCGGTCGGCAGCGGGGTGCGGCCCGGCGTGTGGGCGGCCAGCCAGCCGGCCAGCGCCAGCGACGGCATTGGCACGCCGTTGCTGTCGGTCTGGTAGAGGTGGTCGCGGCGGGTGACGCCGTCCGCGTCGGGCGGCGCGGCGGGTTCGTAGCCGACGCCGCGGGCGGCGCTGGCGAAGCGCTCCAGCGGCGGGCTGCCCGACGCGCCCAGCAGCACGACGTTGCCGGCCGCGCGGATCGCGCGCTCGAGGTCGCCATCATGGTCGAGCTCGGCGACCCAGGCCTGCAGGCGGGCGCGCATCGCCGCGTCGGGGGAGGTCTCGGCGCCTTCGAGGAAGCCCCGGACGCGGGCCAGGTCGGCGCTGTCGGAGGGGTCGGACAGCGGCGTTGCGATGACGATCGCGCGGGCGCCGTTCGTCGTCGCGAAGTCGATCGCGCGGGCGATCTGGCTGCGCAGCGGGCCTGCATCCGGGAGCGGTGCGCCCGGCGCCACCCAGATCACCGGCTGGGTGACCGGCGCGTTCTCGGCGCGCTGCACGATCGCCAGCGACAGGCCCTCGAGGCCCGCATAGGTCGACGGCGCGAAGGCGAGCGCGATCAGCAGCCCGAGGATGACGGTCGCCGCAGCGGCCGCCAGCGGGCGGAACAGTGGATGTGAGTGCATGTTAGGTAAAATGGCCCACGCAGCGAGTCTAGCCGACCGGCCTGTCCGAGTCGCGACGCGCCGCACGGTTCCGGATCGAGCCGGGGGCCCCCTCTGCTAGCATCGGCCGATGAGCGCCCGATCCCGCACCGTCTATGTCTGCAGCGCCTGTGGCGACGCCACGCCGAAATGGCAGGGGCAGTGCCCGGCGTGCTCGGCCTGGAACACCCTGTCGGCGATGAGTGCCCCGCGCACCCCGGCCCGCGCGACGGCCTCGCGCCCGCCGGCGACATCCGCGCCCCAGACCCTCGGCTCCGCCGCGACCGACGAGGCGACCCGCCTCGGCACCGGTTCGTCCGAGTTCGACCGCGTCCTCGGCGGCGGCCTTGTCGCCGGGTCCGTCACCCTGATCGGCGGCGACCCGGGGATCGGCAAGTCGACCCTGCTGCTGCAGGCGGCCGCGGCGCTCGCGCCGGTCGTGCCGGTGCTGTACGCGACGGGCGAGGAGAGCCTGCGGCAGGTGGGCCTGCGCGCGCGGCGGCTGGGGCTCGGCGCCAACGCGCTCGCGCTGCTCGCCGAGACCGACGTCGAGCAGGTGCTCGCCGCGGCCGAGACCCAGGGTGCGCGGGTGCTGGTGGTCGACTCGATCCAGACCATGGGCAGCGCCGCGGTCGAGGCGAGCCCGGGTTCCGTGTCGCAGCTGCGCGAGTGTGCCGCGCGCTTCGTCGCGCACGCCAAGCAGACCGGCACCGCGGTCGTGCTCATCGGCCACGTCACCAAGGAGGGCGTGCTCGCCGGCCCGCGCGTGCTCGAGCACCTGGTCGACACGGTGCTGTATTTCGAGTCGGACGCCGGCAGCCGGTACCGGATCGTCCGGGCGGTCAAGAACCGGTTCGGCGCGGCCAACGAGATCGGCGTGTTCTCGATGGAGGAGCAGGGGCTGCGCGAGGTCAAGAACCCCTCGGCGATCTTCCTGTCGCGCCATCCCGCGCCGGTCGCAGGCAGCATCGTGACGGTGATCCGCGAGGGAACCCGGCCGCTGCTGATCGAGGTGCAGGCGCTCGTCGACGAGTCGCGCGCCCAGCAGCCGCGCCGCGTCGCGGTCGGGCTCGAGTCGAACCGGCTGTCGCTGCTGCTTGCCGTGCTGCACCGCCACGCGGGCGTCGCGCTGTACGCGCACGACGTCTTCGTGAACGTCGTCGGCGGCGTCCACGTCGGCGAGACCGCGGCGGACCTGCCGGCGGTGCTCGCGGCCGCCTCGAGCCTGGACGATCGGCCGCTGCCGGCCGATCTCGTCGCCTTCGGCGAGCTTGGGCTCGCCGGCGAAGTGCGGCCGGTGCCGTTCGGCGAGGAGCGGCTGCGCGAGGCCGCCAAGCACGGCTTTCGCCGCGCGATCGTGCCGCGCGCCAACGCGCCGCGGCGGCCCATCGGGGGCCTCGAGGTCGTCGGGGTCGAACGGCTCGCCGAGGCGCTGGCCGCGATCCGCTAGGCGTCCTCGTCCACCTTCGGGGCGGCCGGCCAGACGCGCAGCGTGCGCACCGTGTTGTCGACGATCTGCAGCACCTCGATGCGGTGCCCGTCGAGCTTCAGCGACGTCCCGGGCTCCGGGATCGTCTCCAGGTACTCGATCACCAGCCCGTTCAGGGTCTTCGGCCCGCCCGTCGGCAGCGTCCAGCCGAGCGACCGGTTCAGGGCCCGCACCGTGGTGCTGCCGGCGACGACGAAGCTGCCATCGTCCTCGGCGCGCACGTCGCGCCTGAGCGCCTGCGGCAGCGAGGTGAACTCGCCGACGATCTCCTCGAGGATGTCGTCGATCGTCACCAGCCCCTGCACGTCGCCGTATTCGTCGACCACGTACGCATGGCGCCGGTGGTTCTCCTGGAACGCCACGAGCTGCTGCGTGAGCGTCGTGCCTTCCGGGATGAAGTAGGGCTCGCGCTGGCGGGCGAGCCTCAGGATCGCGTCGCGGTCGAGTTCGCCGCGCGCCAGTTCACGCGCGACGCGTTTCATGTGCAGCACGCCGATCATCTTGTCGAGGTCGCCCTCGTAGACGGGAAGCCGCGTGTGCTGGGCCTCGCGCAGCGTCGCCACGATGCGTTCCCAGTCGTCGTCCACGTCGATGCCGACGACTTCGCTGCGCGGGATCATGATCTCGTCGACGCGGATGCGCTCGAGGTCGAGGATGCCGACCAGCATCTGCTGGTGCTTGATCGGGATCAGCGCGCCGGCTTCGGCGACGACGGTGCGCAGCTCCTCAGCGGACAGTGAGTGCGAGGCGGCCTGTTCGGCCGAGACGCCGACCATCCTGAGGATGGCGTTGGTGATGCCGTTGATCAGCCACACGAGCGGATAGGTGACGATCAGCAGCGGCCGGTAGATGTAGGCCGCGGGCAGGGCGAGGCGCTCCGCGTGGATCGCGCCGTAGGTCTTGGGGCCCACCTCCGAGAACAGCAGCAGTACGAGCGTGAGCACGCCGTTCGCCGCGGCCAGCCAGTGTTCGCCGGCGATGCGCAGCGTCAGCAGCGTGACGATGCTGGCCGCCGCGACGTTGGCGAGCGTATTGCCGAGGAGGATCACGCCGATCAGGCGGTCGGGCCTCGCGAGGAGCTTCTCCGCGAGGCGCGCGCCCTTGTGCCCCTGGCTCGCCCGGTGGCGGAGCCGGTAGCGATTGATGCTCATGAGCGCCGTCTCGGTGCTCGAGAAGAACGCCGCGAGCACGATCGAGGTCAGCAGCCCGGCCAGGGGGAGGCCAAGCGGTACGTCTGTCATTCAGCCCCAGTGCCGGCCAAGCACGTTTTCGAGCACGAATTTCGAGCCGAAGTAGGCGAGCGCCAGGATCACGAAGCCCACCGTGGTGAACTGGCGCGCCTTGCGGCCGCGCCAGCCGTAGCGATAACGGCCCCACAGGAGCGTGGCGAACACCAGCCACGCGACGATCGCCAGCACCATCTTGTGGATCAGGTGCTGCGCGAGCACGTCGGTGACGAAGAATAGGCCCGTCAGCAGCACGAACGTCAGCACGATGAAGCCGCCGGTCAGCGCGCGGAACAGCGTGATCTCGAGCGTCTCGACGGGCGGCAGCAGGCCGAGCACACCCATCGGCGTGCGCGTGCGCAGGCGCGTGTCCTGCCACGATAGCAGCAGCACGGTGATCGCGGCGATCGACAGCCAGCCGGCGGCGAGCGCCGCGAGCGTGATGTGCGCGGTGATTTCCCACTGCGGGGCGTGGATCTCCCGGAACCCGGTCAGCACGCCGGTGCCGGAGGCCAGCAGCCCCGCGAGGGTCAGCAGCGCGGCGGGCAGCGCCGCGAGATCCATGAATGCGAGCCCGACGACGGTCGAGGCGGCGACCACGAAGCCGACCAGCGAGGCGGTGTCGGTGATCGCGATCGCAAGTCCGTGCGGCGTCTCGATGGAGCGGAACAGGATCACCGCGTGCACGAGCAGGCCGAGGGTCGCCAGCGCGACCACGACGGGCTGGCGCACGCCTGGCGAGGCGCGCGTCGCGCGGACCAGGAGGACCGCGGCGGCGATGTAGAGCAGCAGGGGAATGAGTGAAAGCACGGTGTGGGCTCGAGGCGTCCGAGGGATGATTGCATACGCGCCGCGGCACGGGAAGCGCACCGGCGCGCGGCGCCCTCTATAATGGGGGCTGACCCCGAGGAGTGCGGATGTTCGACAAACTCACCGAGCGCCTGACCGGCGCCGTCGCGGCCCTGACCGGCCGTGGCCGCCTGACCGAGGACAACATCTCGGACGCCCTGCGCCAGGTGCGCATGGCCCTGATCGAGGCCGACGTCGCGGTGCCGGTCGTCAAGGCGTTCATCGACGCGGTCAAGGTGCGTGCGCTCGGGACCGAGGTGCAGCAGAGCCTCTCGCCGGGCCAGGTGTTCATCAAGATCCTCTACGACGAGCTCGTCGCGACGATGGGCGAGCCCGGCGGCGGGCTGAACCTGCGGGCGCAGCCCCCGGTCGTCGTGCTGCTGGCGGGCCTGCAGGGCGCCGGCAAGACGACCACGGCCGCGAAGCTCGCCAAGCTGCTCTCCGAGCAGCAGAAGAAGCGCGTGCTGCTGACCTCGGTCGACGTCTACCGGCCGGCGGCGATCACGCAGCTCGAGCGGCTCGCGGCGCAGATCGGGGTCGCGTTCCACCCGGTCGGGCCGGGCGAGGCGCCGGTCGCGATCGCGACGGCGGCGCGCGAGGCGGCCGTGCGCGGCAGCTACGACGTGCTGATCGTCGACACCGCGGGTCGCCTGCACGTCGACGCCGACATGATGGCCGAGGTCCAGGCCATCGATCGGGCCGTCAGTGCGCACCAGCGCCTGTTCGTCGTCGACAGCATGGCCGGCCAGGACGCCGTCAACGCCGCCCGCGCCTTCAATGCCGCGCTCGATCTCACCGGCGTGATCCTGACCAAGGCGGATGGCGATGCCCGTGGCGGCGCGGCGCTGTCGGTGCGCCAGGTCACCGGCAAGCCGATCCTGTACCTCGGGGTCGGCGAGAAGGTCGAGGCGCTCGAACTCTTCCATCCGGAGCGGGTGGCGTCCCGGATCCTCGGCATGGGCGACGTGCTGTCGCTGGTCGAGCAGGTCCAGCGCGACGTGGACCAGGAGAAGGCGGCGAAGCTCGCCAAGAAGCTCCAGAAGGGAAAAGGATTTGATTTCAATGATTTGCGAGAGCAGATGCAGCAGCTCGAAAAGATGGGCGGCATCGGCGCCCTGATGGACAAGCTGCCGGGTGGCATGGCTGCCGCCGCCGCCAAGTCGCAGACCCCGTTCGCGGCCAAGGAGGTCAGCCGGCAGATCGCGATCATCAACTCGATGACCGAGAAGGAACGCCGGAATCCGGACCTGATCGACGGCTCCCGCAAGCGCCGGATCGCCAACGGCTCCGGCCTGCAGGTCCAGGACGTCAACCGCCTGATGAAGCAGTTCCTGCAGATGCAGAAGGCGATGAAGATGTTCTCGAAGGGCGGCATGCGCGGCCTGATGCGCACGCTGGGGGGGCGAATGCCCCCCGGCTTTGGCTAGTCACCCGGCCCCTAGCGGAAACCGAGTCATTTCAGTAGAATGCGCGGCTCTTTGGCGAGGGCTGAAGGCCCGCGCCTGCGTCACACGTTTTTTCTGGGGATTTCAGCTGATGGTTACCATTCGCCTGACGCGTCGCGGCGGCAAGAAGGATCCCTTCTACCACGTGGTTGTTACCGACAGCCGCAAGCGCCAGGGCGGCACGAGCCTGGAGCAGGTCGGGATCTTCAATCCGATCGCACGCGGCAAGGAAATCAAGCTGCGTCTCGACATCGCTCGGATCGACGCCTGGCTCGCCAAGGGCGCCAAGGCGTCCGAGCGCGTCGCCGCACTGGTCAAGGACTACCGCAAGCAGCAGCAGGCGGAGACGCCGGCCGCTGCCTGATGAGCGGTGCCGCGGCGATGTCTGATGCCGCGGAACGGATGATCGTCCTCGGTCGCCTCGGGGCGGCTTGGGGCGTGAAGGGCTGGATCAAGGTCGAGTCGTACACGGATCCCCGCGAGGGACTGCTGGACTACCCCGTCTGGAATGTCGCGCGAAGCGACAGCAGCTGGGAGCAGGTCCGGGTCCGCGAGGGCCGGGTCCATGGCGGAGGGCGCACGCTGGTCGTCGCGGTCGAGGGGGTGGGCAATCCCGAGGATGCCCGCCGCTACGCGAACCGCGAGATCGCGATGCCCCGCTCGGCAATGCCGGTGCCGGCCGCTGGCGAGTATTACTGGGAGGACCTGCTCGGCTGCCGGGCGGCGACCCTCGAGGGCGTGGAGCTGGGGGAGGTCGTGCACTTCCTCGAGTTCCCGGCGAACCCCGTCATGGTCATCAAGGACGGGGGGCGCGAGCGCTGGGTTCCGCTCGTGCCGCTACATCTGAAGCGCGTCGATCTCGACGCCCGGCGTGTGGTGGTGGACTGGGACCCGGAGATTTGATGCGATGGACGCGGTGGGTCCGCACCTCGCGGTGGAGATCGTCACGCTGTTCCCGGACGCGGTCCGGACGCAGCTGGCGGTCGGAGTGGTCGGGCGCGCGATCGAGCGCGGTCTCGTCCGGGTCGGTGCCGAGGATCCGCGCAGTCATGCGCAGGACGTGCACCGCACGGTCGATGATCGCCCGTACGGCGGCGGTCCGGGGATGGTGCTGAAGGTCGAACCGTTGGCCACCGCGATCGCGGCGGCGGCGGCGCGGCTGCCGGCGGGCAGTCCCAGGATCTACCTGTCGGCGCAGGGCCGGCCGTTCGACCAGGCGACCGCACGACGGCTCGCGGCGCTGCCGGGCTTCCTGCTGGTGGCAGGGCGCTACGAGGGTGTCGACGAGCGGCTGATCGACGAGATGGTCGACGAGGAACTGTCGATCGGCGACTTCGTGCTGTCGGGCGGCGAGCTCGCGGCGCTGGTGGTCGTGGATGCGACGGCGAGGCTCCTGCCGGGCGTGCTCGGCGATGCGGAGTCGGCTGAACAGGAGTCGTTCGGCGCCAACGGGGCGCTGCTCGACTGGCCGCACTACACGCGGCCCGAGGAGTGGCGCGGACGGCGGGTGCCGGACGTGCTGCGCGGAGGAGATCACGCGGCGATCCGTCGCTGGCGCCTGAAGCAGGCGCTGGGCCGGACAGCCGAACGGCGCCCGGAGCTGATGGCCGGGCGGGATTTGACGAGCGAGGAGCGAGTGCTCCTCGAAGAGTATCGAGAGGAACACGAGTCATGACCAACAAGTTCACCCAGGCCATCGAGCAGCGCCAGACGGCCCGTCAGATTCCCGAGTTCGGCCCGGGCGACACCGTCGTCGTCGAGGTCAAGGTCAAGGAAGGCGAGCGCGAGCGCGTCCAGGCCTACGAGGGCGTCGTGATCGCGCGCCGCAACCGCGGCCTGAACTCGTCGTTCACGGTCCGCAAGATCTCGCACGGCGAGGGCGTGGAGCGCGTGTTCCAGACCTACAGCCCGTCGCTCGGCGAGATCACGGTCAAGCGTCGCGGCAACGTCCGTCGCGCGAAGCTGTACTACCTGCGCGACCGCTCGGGCAAGTCGGCCCGCATCGAAGAGAAGGTCTGATCCACCGCGCCACCGGCGCGTAGGGCGACCTTTGGGGCCAGTGCAGGGCGACCTGCCTGGCCCTTCGTCTTTTGCGGGTCCCGCCGTCGCGAGCAGCCGCCACCGTCTCCCGCTACACTGCTCCTCGCCCGCGGCAGATCCGCGGCAACGGTTCCGGAGTCGCCATGGGTCGCGTCGCTCGCTCGTTTGCTTTCATCTGGCGCCTGCTCGATGGCCTGAGGCGCGTGCTCAGCCTCGTGCTGCTGCTCGTGCTGTTCGGCGTGGTGCTGATCGCATTCCATCATCCGCTGCCGATGGTGCCGTCCAAGGCCGCGCTCGTCGTGCGCCTCGAGGGCCACCTCGTCGAGCAGCAGAGCGGCAGCTCGTTCGACCGCTCGCTCGGCTTCGTGACCGGCGACCACGAACCCGAAACGCTGGTGCGCGACGTCGTCGAGGCGATCCGCGAGGCCGCCCACGACGACCGCATCCACCTCGTCGTGCTCGACGTCGAGGACCTCGCGGCGGGTGGCTACACCAAGCTGAAGGCCGTTGCCGATGCGCTCGCGGCGTTCCGCCGCGCGGGCAAGAAGGTGTACGCCTACTCCCGCTACACCTCGCAGGAGCAGTACTTCCTGATGGCGCAGGCCGACCGCGCCTACATCGACCCGACCGGCGAGGTGACGATCAACGGCTTTGCCGCCTACGGCCTGTACTTCCATGACGCGCTCGAGCGTCTCGGCGTCGCGGTCGAGGTGTTCAAGGTCGGAACCCACAAGTCGTTCGTCGAACCGTTCACGCGCCAGAGCATGTCGCCGGAGGATCGCGAGCAG
Source organism: uncultured Pseudomonadota bacterium (assembly GCA_903884235.1). GTDB lineage: Bacteria > Pseudomonadota > Gammaproteobacteria > Steroidobacterales > Steroidobacteraceae > CAIKZZ01. The sequence continues at coordinate 43,409 of CAISEB010000040.1, read as the reverse complement.
ACGCTCGGCTGGATGACGCCGCTGTGGCAGTGGTATACCGGCACGGTCGAGACGGCCCGGCACCTGAAGGCAGGCACCATCGATGGGTACGTCCACGACGCGGTGCCGCTGATGCGCGAGGCCGGCGGCGATGCCGCCAAGCTTGCCGAGGAGCGCGGGCTGATCAGCGGGCGCAAGACGTCGATCCAGTTCGAACGCGAGATCATCGACCTCGTCGGCGAGGACCATGCGACGCACAGCTTCAACGCCGTCGACCAGGATGCCTACCTCGCGGTGATCCGCCCGGAATCGGCGCTCGCCCGCCATCCGGCGGGCGATGTCGCGGTGCTGGTCGCCGCGGGCAGCATCGTCTACGGCGAAGGCGGGCCGGGCCAGATCGGCAGCGAGAGCTTCGCGGACACGCTCAGGAAGGCACGCTTCGACGACGACGTGAAGGCCGTCGTGCTGCGCATCGACAGCGGCGGTGGCAGCATGCTGGCGTCCGAGGTGATCCGCCAGGAAGTGGACGCGCTGAAGGCCGCCGGCAAGCCGGTCGTCGCCTCGTTCTCGAGCGTCGCGGCCTCCGGCGGCTACTACATCGCGATGGATGCCGACCAGATCTACTCCGAGCCGACGACGATCACGGGCTCGATCGGCGTGTTTGGCCTCACCGCGACATTCGAGAAGACGCTCGACAAGATCGGCGTCGCGAGCGACGGCGTCGCGACCTCGCCACTCGCGGGCGCGCTCAGGCCCGAGCGGGCGCTCACCGCCGAGACCCGGGAGGTGCTGCAGCTCGGCGTCGAGCACGCCTACCACGACTTCGTCGGCAAGGTGGCGGCGGCCCGCAAGAAGACCCCGGCCGAGATCGAGGCGGTCGCCGAAGGGCGCGTCTGGATCGGCTCGGAGGCCGCGAAGCTCGGGCTCGTCGACCATCTCGGTGGCGTCGACGACGCGATCGTCGCCGCCGCCACCCTCGCCAAGCTGCCGGCCGGTAAGTACGGCACCAGCTGGCGGGAGAAGGATCTCGGCTGGCGCGACCGCCTCGTGCGCTCGCTGAGTGCCGACGGACGTGCCGCGGCGCGGGCGGTCGGCCTCGCGCCGGTCACCCCGCCGGTGGTCGCGCGTGTGCTCGGCGGCGCCGAGCGCGAACTGCGGGTGCTGGGTGCGTTCGACGACCCGCGGCATGTGTACGCCTACTGCGGCTGCGAGCTGCGCTAGCGCGGACCTTCAATCCCGACGACGATCGCGCGCCAGCCAGGCCTGGTAGCCGCGAAAGTGGTGGATCGCGAATCCCGCGAACGCCGGGTCGGCGCCGAATTCCACCGCGGCGAGGCCAAGCTCGCGCTCGAGGTCGGCTTCGGTGAGGTGGTCGAACGACACCTTCTGCGGCTCGCCCGGCGTGACGTCCACCCCGATCACGAGGCGCCGATGCAGGCGCCTTGCGATCGCGAGATTGTTCTCGGCATGGCTGACGATGCCGTCGGCACCCAGCGCGTGATCCCGATAGTCCATGAGTGCCGCGTAGTCGTACAGGCCGAGCACGTGCTCGGCGACGCTCATCGTCCTGCCGCGCCACGTGAGCGTGATGCCGTCGAGCCAGAACGGAATCGCCGGGCCGACCTCGAGCGTCTGGCCCGAGGCCCGCTTGAGATCCATCAACGCCTGACCGAGCTCGAGGTAGTCCTCGAGCAGCCGCATCTTCCGGGTGTCCCACTCGGCGAGGATGTGCGGCTCGATGTCGAGGTTGATGCCGTCGAATCGTTCCTCCGCCGCGGCGGTCGCGTTGTAATCCAGCACGCGCCGGATCATCGCGAGCGCGGCCGTGCGCTTCTCGGGGAGGACGTAGGCCTCGGTGTGCAGGAAGGCCGAGCCGAGCAGCGCGTAGGTCCTGATGCCCTCGGCGTGCAGGCGGCGGATGAGGCGGCGGTAGGTCTCGCGCCGGGTCGCGATGAGGGTGCGGCCGGCGAAGGCATCGGCATACAGGTACAGCGTGTCGATGTGCTGCGCGTGCGCGAACGCGATCGCCTCGTCGGCCGCGCTGCGGTCCTCCAACATCTCGTAGCTCGCCGACTCCCAGGTCCAGACGGCGCGCCCGGCGGCGTCGGCCGCGCCGGATGCCACGCACAGCAGAAGTGCGAGCCACTGCAGCCGTGCGTTCAGGGCGAGGCTCCAGGGGCCACCGCGTCCTCGAGCACGAACGGGATGCGGAAGCGGCCAGCGCCGATGCGGCGGCCGCTGCCGGGGTCGGACGGATAGACGGCCAGGAAATAGCGGCCGGGCGCGACACCGTCGGTGCGAACCGGGAGCGTCAGCGTCGTGGACTGGCCGGCGCCGAGCGTCATCGCGCTGCCGTAGGTCTCCGTGAGCTCCGCGCCGTCCGCGCCCGTCACCACGACGAGCGGCACGAACAGCTCGCTCGGTTCGCGGGCGCCGTTCGCGAACACGACCTCGATGGCCAGTTCCCCGCGGCGCGCACGGTCCGGTGCGCGTGCCTCGCGCACGGCGAGCTCGCCGCCGGCCGTCGTCGCAGGCGTCCCGGCCGCCGCGTGGGCACGCTCTGCATAGCTCGAGCCGACCGCCTGGGTGCCGGGCGGTGCCAGCACCAGCGACCGGGCGACCACGGCATTCGCCGCCCGGAATGCCTGGAAGCGCTGTTCGGTGCGCGCCTTCGCGGCGTCGTCCGCTGCGGCCTCGGCGTGCAACCCGTCGCGCAGCTGGTACAGGCTCCCGCGGCTCAGGTACCACGGGCCCGAGACGAAGTCGACAAGGTTGGCCTTGGTCTGCTTCAGCGGGATGTCGTGCACGTTGCGGAACGAGGGCTCGAGGTCGAGGCCCGACCCGAGCCAGGTCACGGATCCTGGCGTGTGCAGGCCATAGCCATGGGCCAGGAACGCGAGCAGCGACGGCGTGACGTCGAATTGCGAGGACACGGACCGGATGCGGTGGGGTGATTTCAGCAGCGGCGAATAGACGAGCAGCGGCACGTGGTAGCGGTCGATCCACTCCGCGAGCGGAAGCTCCGGCAGGCGATGGTCGCCCGTCACGACGAAGATCGTGTTGCGATAGCTGGCGCGCTTGCTCGCCTCGTCGAAGTAGTGCCGCAGCGCGTCGTCCGTGTAGAGGATCGAGGCGTAGATATCCCGGGATGCACGGTACGGTGCGCGCTCGGGCTCGGCCACGCCGAGCTGGTCGAGGCGCTGCTCGACGCGCGGCCGGTACGCCGCCTCGCCGAGGACCCGATAGGGGTCGTGCATGGTGATCGTCTGGATCACGTCGACGAAGGGCTGCGTTTCGTCGCGCGCCTCCTCGGCGAGCGCGAACGAGACGAGCTCGCGATCGTCGTAGCCCCACTCGTTGATCCGTTCGTAGCCGGCGCCGAAGCTCGCGCGGTCGAACAGCGCCTCGACGCCCTGGCGCTCGAGGAACGTGCGCTCGTCGTCGAAGGCGGAGTCGGTGCCGCCGAAGTAGCGCAGGCGGTATCCCTCGGCCTTCAGCACGCTGAGCAGCGTCGCGTGCGCCGGCATGCGGTGGCCGAGCGCCGCGAAGCCCTGCTCCGCGAAGGGCAGCGATCCGAGTAGCGAGGGCAGCACGCCGAACGTGCGTCCCTGCGGTGCCAGGAAGTTGTCGAAGTACAGGCTGCGCGTCGCGAGCTGGTCGAGGAACGGCGTGAAGCTGCCGAGCGGGGCCTCGGGCCCCGAGAACGACCGGCCGAGCCCCTCGACGATCACCAGCACGAGGTTCGGGCGGTGTGCGGGGTCGACGTTGAACTCGGGGCCGAGCGTGTCCGGCGTGCGTTCCGGGTGCAGGAACGGGTAGCGGGGGTCTGCATGGCGCGTGGCGTCGGCGGCAGCCGCCGGCGCATCCACGGGCGCATCCACTGCGGCAGGGGACGCCGGCGGCGTCGCGGCGCCGGGCGTCGCCGCTGGCGCGGCCTCGGTGGGGTGCAGGTAGCCGAGCGTCGCGTCGACGAACGCGGGGAACGTGCTGAGCCGCAGGCTGCGCGCGTATTCGGTCTCGCCGCGGGCGGGCGGCAGTTCCGCGGGCCCGAACCACAGCAGCGCCAGGCCAATCCCGCACAGCAGTGCGCAGGCGCGGGGTGCGGGATCGCGCCGGGCATCCCGGGTGCGGGCCGCGAGCAGGAGCCACAGGGTCGCGAGTGCCAATGTCGTGCCGAGGGCCACCCACGGGTCGAGGTGCACGCCCGCGAAGGCCGCCTCGCGGATCTCGCCCGTCGAATACGTGTACAGGTCCGCGCCGAGCGGCACCCGCGTGGTGATGAAGTACTGCACGAGGCAGGCCTGGGCGAGGACCAGCAGCGACCATGCGAGGCCCACGCCCGCGAGCAGCGCGCGCCGCGAGCTGGGCAGCAGCGCGGGCAGCGAGACGACGAACAGGATCGGCAGGTCGCGAAGCAGGCCGAGGCCGTCGTCGGCGAGCGCGCGGGCGATACCCCACGCCGCCGCATCCGCGCCGATCCCGGTGGGCCAGCCGGCGATGAACTCGGCGAGGCGCAGCCATGCGAGGGCCGCGACCAGTGCCGGCAGCAACCCGAGGAAGCGCGCGCCCGCGCGGCCGATGCGGTCGCCGACGGTCACCGGGCCCGGATCCGGCTCCCGGGCCGACAGGTCCACGCCAGTGCCGGCTACCATCGGGTGTAGAGCGTCCCGAAGAAGCCGTGGTTCGAGTACGGCTCGCCCTCGAGTCCGTAGCCGAGGTCGACGCCAAGCTTGATGCCGATGCGCGGGGTCAGGTACTTCACGACCGCGACGCTCCCGGACCAGCTGTGGCTCGCGGGAAGCGGACCGACGACGAAGGCCGTCGACTGGTCGCTGCGGCCGATGCCCGCGGCGACCTCGACGTAGTTGTCGGCGTCACCGGCGTAGTAGTAGCGCCCGAGCAGGCGGTCGCTGTTGCTGCTGCCGGTGCCCGGCGTGGCGGGAATGTACAGGTGCCGCAGGCGAACGTAGAAGTCGCCGATGTAGCGGCCGACGCCGAATCCGATCAGCTCGACGGAGGGCGTATAGCCGAGCCGATCGTAGCTGGCCGACAGCTCCCAGCCGCGCCCGACGCCCTGGAACAGTTCGGCGCGCCAGCGCGACCGCGGGAACAGCCTCTCGTTCGGGCCGTCCTGGAAGCGCACGTTGACGTAGGCGCGGTTCCACACGTCGGCGTAGCCGTCGAGCGCGAATGCATGGTCCTGGATCCCGAACCGGTTCGCGGCGAGGGCCTCGAGACCGAGCGAGCCGTGCGTGAAGTAGCGGCGGACCGAGGCGACGCTGTCGGTGAAGTCGATGCCCGCGCCCGAGAAGCTGCTGCGGTCCACCGACAGGCTCGCCGACCACGGCAAGCCGCCGGGCCCGACGGCGCGTGGCCGGACGATGCGTGGCGGTGGCGCGGGTGGCGTCAGCGAGGCCAGCAGGTCGCGGATCCGTTGCGGATCCGCGCCGCGCTCGCCCGCGGCTTCGAAGTCGGCGCGCGCGGCGGGCAGGTCGCCTGCGGCGCGGGCCGCACGGCCGCGCGCGATGAGCGGCGCCGGATCGTCCACGGCGGCGAGCGCGAGCCAGCGCCCGTAGGCGCCGGTCGCGAGCGCGGGCCGGTCGCTCCACAGGTACAGGTCGCCGAGCGCGGCCCAGGCGTCGGCGTACGCGGGCGACGCCTCGACGGCTGCGCACAGGTCGACTTCCGATTCGTCCCAGCGACCCATCCAGGCGTACAGGCGCCCGCGGCCGAGCAGGACGTCGGCATTGCCGGGCGAGGCGTCCAGCAACGCGCCGTACGCCGCGAGCGCGGCCTCGCGCTCGCCGGCGAGCGCGAGGCCGCGTGCCGCGAGGAACTGATCGTCGAAGCGGACCGGGGCCTCGTCCGCGAACGACGGCGCGGCGGTCGCGAGCAGCGCGGCACAAGCGAGTGCCCTGAAAGGATGGCTCATTGTCGGAACCCGCTCCGCGGCGCGACGGCGGAGACGACCTCGGCCGGGGCCTCCTCGGACTGCCACGACCCGTCCCGGGTGATCTGGCCCCAATCGCTGCGCGCCTTGCCGCTGAAGAACCAGCGGCCGAGTCCAATCAGACGGAACACGGCCGTCATCTGTCGATAGCCGAAGTTCTCGACGATCGCGGCCGCGAACAGGATCAGCTGCTGGCCGATGCGCGGGTACATCTGGAACGAGAGCCGCTCGAGGAAGATGGCGTTCGTCGACTGCATGATGCCCATCCCCACGGCGAGGAACAGGAACACGAGGAACGACTGCAGTGGGATCAGGTGCAGCAGCCAGAGCGTGATCATGGCGACGTAGCCGAGCAGCTCGACGATCGGGCCGAGCAGCTCGAACAGGATCATGAACGGGAATGCCACCAGGCCCACCAGGCCGGCACGGCGGCTGAACAGCAGCCGCAGGTTCGGGATGATGCTCTCCGCGAGGCCCTGCTGCCAGCGGATGCGCTGGGCCTTCAGCGACTTCAGGTCGGACGGCACCTCGGTCCAGCAGATCGGGTCCGGCACGAACGTGATGCGGTACGGGCGGCGCTCCCGCCTGAGCTTGCGGTGCAGGCGCACGACGAGTTCCATGTCCTCGCCGACGGTGTCGGTGCGGTAGCCGCCGACGGCGACGACGTGCTCCTTGTAGAACACCCCGAACGCACCGGAGATCACGAGCAGCGCGTTGAGCGGCGACCAGCCCATGCGCCCGAACCGGAACGCGCGCAGGTACTCGACGCTCTGGATGAGGGGGAGGAGCCTGCGCGGCAGTTCGACCTTCTCGAGGAAGCCGTTCTTGACCGTGCAGCCATTGAGTACCCGCACCACGCCGCCGCTCGCCACCGTGGTCGAGTCATCGAGGAACGGCCGTACGACGCGTGCCAGGCTGCCGGGATTGAGGATGCAGTCGGCGTCGATCGCGCAGAACAGGGGGTAGCGGATGCAATTGATGCCCGCGTTGAGGGCGTCGGACTTGCCACCGTTCTCCTTGTCGACGACCCTGAGGCGAGGGTAGAGCGGCGAGGCCCAGACGCCGCGGATGCGCTGCGTCGCCAGTCGCTGGCGGTAGGCCTCCGGAAACTCGTGCATCGAGAACTCGGCGATCAGTCGCGCCAGCGTGCCGTCGCTGGAGCCGTCGTTGACGACGACGACCTCGAATTCCGGGTACTCGAGGCGCAGCACCGAGTGGATCGAGGAAATGATCGACTGCTCCTCGTTGTACGCCGGGATCAGGATGCTGATCGGGGGCTGGTACGAGGGCAGGATCCGCGGCAGGTATTCCGCGCGGTTGTCGCGCATGTAGCGGATCGTCGAGATGACGGCGATGTAGTGCAGCGTCAGGTAGCCTGCGCTGATCAGGATGAAGTAGGCGAAGAACACCCACTGCAGGTCGAGCAGCCACGTCGCCATGAGCTCGGTCATGTAGGCGCCTCGATCGACCGCTCGGCGAGCACATGCGAGAGGATGTCCCGCGCGAAAGCGTCCGTCTGCGAATCGTGGATGCGGCGGGCATCATCGGCGCCGATGAACTTCAGGCGCAGCAGCGCCTGGGCGGCGCGATAGCGAACCCACCACTGGGTGTCGCGCAGCATCACGACGAGGCGGTGCTCGTCACCCGGTACGCCGAGAGCGCCGAGCGTGCTCGCGGCCTGCATCCGGATGTACCAGAGCGGGTGCGAGAGCAGTGGGCGCACGCAGTCGAGGTCCGCAGGGTCGGTCATCGACTGCAGGCAGGTGGAGATGATGCGCTCGTCGCTCGAGGTGCGCAGAGCCTCGCGGATGATCGGCGCGGCCGATTCGGGGCTGACCCCGGCGAGGAAGCGGATCAGGCGCGGGGCGACGTCCGACGTCGCGTGCAGCGTGGCGTCGGCCATCGGCTCGGTGACGATGGCCTGCTCGCTTTCGGTGAGGATCGACGCGACGACGCCCTGCGACCAGTAGGTGCGCTCGACGATCAGGGGTACGAGCTTCGGCACCGCCCGCTCCGGATCCAACTGCATCAGCGAGCGTGCCGCGCAAAGCGACAGGATCGGGCTCTTGTCGTTGAGGAACGGCAGGACTCGGTCGAAGCTCTCGCCGCGCTTGAGGTGGCCGAGCGCGATGATCGCCATGACCCGGTGGTGGAACGTCGTCTGGCCGAGGAACCGGTACAGGTGCCGTGGCAGGTCCCCGGCGCGGGCGAGTTCCGCGAGCGCGTCCGTCGTGCCGCCGCGCAGCGGTTCGTGGACCTCGTTCCACACCTCGATGAAGCCGCGGACGTGGCGTGCCTGCAGCGTCGGCAGGGTGCCGAGGTGCCCCGCGGCCGCGTGGGACAGGAGCGGGTGCCAGAGGGCCCGCGCATCGGCATCGATGCGCTCCATGCGCAGCGAGTTCATGCGCATGACCATCGTCGTCAGCATCATCAGGAGGGTCAGGACGGACACCGCAAGGCCGAGCAGGAACGCGATGACGACGACCGGGGCCGCGCCCGCCAGGAAGCCCATGACTAGCGGCCCGGCCGCAGGGTGCGAGACGCAGGTGCGCCGCGCCGGGGGGCTGCGGTGCGGGGTGTGGCGGGGGCGATGCCTTCAAGGCATGCTGGCTCCCCGCCGTGGGTCTCCCCGCATCCTCGCGAGGACCCGGTTACCGGGTTTACGACTGGTCTAGGCATCCGGACAGCATATGCCGTCGCAAGGCGGGACTGTCAACGGAAAGACCCGTTTTGTGAGGCAATTTGCGGCTCGACCCGATGGGCCTACAGTGCCTCCCGCCTGTCCACACGGGGAGCCCGGTAGGTCTAGAGCCCCGCGGTCGCGCCGGCCTCAGGCCACCCAGTCCAGAATGACCTTGCCGCTCAGGCCCGAGGCCATGGTCTCGAACCCGTCCCGGTATTCGCTGACCGGCATCCGATGGGTGACGACACCGGAGATGTCGAGGCCACTCTGCAGCATGCTCGACATCTTGTACCAGGTCTCGAACATCTCGCGGCCGTAGACGCCCTTGATGACGAGGCCCTTGAAGATGACCTCGTCCCACTGGATGCCGGTGTCCTTCGGCATGATGCCGAGCATGGCGATGCTGCCGCCATGATGCATCGTGCGCAGCATCTCGCGGAACGCCGACGGCACGCCGGACATCTCCATGCCGACGTCGAAGCCTTCCTCCATGCCGAGCGACTTCATCGCCTCCTCGAGGTTCTCGGTGCGCACGTCGAGTGCCCGCGAGGCACCCATCCTGCGGGCGAGGTCGAGACGGTAGGGATTGACGTCGGTGACCACGACATGGCGTGCGCCAGCGTAGCGGGCGATGGCGACCGCCATGATGCCGATGGGTCCGGCACCGGTGATCAGCACGTCCTCGCCGACGACGTTGAACGACAGCGCGGTGTGCGTGGCGTTCCCGAATGGATCGAGGATCGAGGCGATGTCGTCGCTGATTGCGGGGGAGAGCTTGAAGACGTTCGACGCGGGCAGCGACATGTATTCGGCGAAGCAGCCCGGGCGGTTTACGCCGACGCCGACCGTGTTCCGGCACAGGTGGCGACGGCCCGCGCGGCAGTTGCGACAGTGGCCGCAGGTGATGTGCCCTTCGCCGGAGACCCGGTCGCCGACCTTGAGTCCGGCGACCTCGCTGCCCATCTCGACGATTTCACCGCAGTATTCGTGGCCGACCGCCATCGGTACCTTGATCGTGCGCTGGGCCCAGTCGTCCCAGTGCCAGATGTGCATGTCGGTGCCGCAGATCGCGGTCTTGCGCATGCGGATCAGAACGTCGTTCGGGCCGATCGTCGGCTCCGGGACGTCCATCATCCAGATGCCCTTTTCCGCCTTGGCCTTCACCAATGCCTTCATGTCGCGCTCCTCAGCGGACGAGGCCGAGCTCGCGCCCGGCGGTAGTGAACGCGGCGACGGCCTTCTCGAGGTCGGCGCGCGTATGGGCGGCGCTCATCTGCGTGCGGATGCGCGCCTGTCCCTTCGGGACGACCGGGAACGAGAATCCGATCACGTACACGCCGAGCTCCAGCAGCCGTTCGGCCATGCGGCCGGCCAACGTCGCCTCGCCCAGCATCACCGGGATGATCGGATGTTCGCCCGGGACGAGCGTGAACCCCGCGGCCTGCATGCCGGTGCGGAAGAACCGGGCGTTCTCGTGCAGCTGGCGGCGCAGCGCGTCGCCCTCGGCGATCAGGTCGAGTACGCGCAGCGAGGTCGAGGCGATCACCGGTGGCACGGAGTTCGAGAACAGGTACGGCCTCGAGCGCTGCCGCAGCCATTCGACGGCGCGCGCGCGACCGGCGACGTAGCCTCCCGCGGCCCCGCCGAGGGCCTTGCCGAGCGTGCCGGTCAGGAAGTCGACGCGCCCCATGACGCCGGCATGCTCATGCGTGCCACGGCCGCCGGCGCCCATGAACCCGGTCGAGTGCGAGTCGTCGACGACGACGAGCGCGTTGTGCCGCTCGGCGAGGTCGCAGATCGCGGCGAGCGGCGCGATCGTGCCGTCCATCGAGAACACGCCGTCCGTGACGATGAGTCGCGTGCGCGCATCGGCGGACTCGACGAGGCGCGCCTCGAGTTCGGCCATGTCGCGGTTCGCGTAGCGATGCTTGCGCGCCTTGCACAGACGGATGCCGTCGATGATAGAGGCATGGTTGAGCGCGTCGGAGATCACCGCGTCCTGCTCGCCGAGCAGGGTCTCGAACAGGCCGCCGTTCGCATCGAAGCAGGACGAGTACAAGATCACGTCATCCGTGCCGAGGAACGCCGACAGCCGCTGCTCCAGTTCGCGATGCACGGCGTTCGTGCCGCAGATGAACCGCACCGAGGCCATGCCGTAGCCGTAGCGGTCGATCGCCGCATGCGCGGCTTCGCGGATGGCCGGGTGCGAGGCCAGTCCGAGGTAGTTGTTCGCGCAGAGGTTGACCACCTCGCGGCCCTCACCGACGCGGATCACGGCGTCCTGCGGTGAACTGAGCAGGCGCTCTGTCTTGTACAGCCCCTGTTCCCGCAGGCCGGCGATGTCGGTGGCGAGACGGTCGTAGAACGCGCTGTCCATTCAGGTCCCCGAGCCTTCTGTAGGGCGGCAAGTATAGGCAATAATCCCCGGATCCGGCCGCTGGCCGCGATCTAAAAAGCGCATGGCCAAATCGCATGACCGGGACGAGGGCGAGGCCGAGGGCGGGGCGGACGACCTGCGCCTCGACCGCTGGCTGTGGTGCGTGCGCCTCTACAAGAGCCGCTCGCTGGCCTCGGCCGCCGTGTCGGGCGGCCACGTGCACCTGAACGGCGGGCGGGTGAAGCCGGCCCGGGCGGTGTCGAGGGGCGACCTGCTGCGGCTCTCGCTCGGGGGCCGCGACCTCGAGCTCGAGGTGCTGGCGATCCCGACGCGGCGTGGGCCCGCGCCCGAGGCGCGGGCCTGCTACGCCGAGACCGCGGCGAGCGCCGCGCGCAGCGCCCGCTTCGCCGAGGCCCGTCGCCTCGATTCGCTGTCGATGCCCCAGTCCGACGGCCGGCCGGACAAGAAGGAGCGTCGCGAGCTGCGTGCGCTCGCGCGGCGCCAGCGAGAGGGCTGAGCCGTCTGTGCATCGTCGAGGCGGGCCGTCGCGAGGCGACGCCACCGGGTCGTGTCGCTCGCCCACCCGCGCGACGACCGCCGCCCGGATGCGGGCGCGGGACCTCGGACCAGGCCCGGCCGTCCGCGGCGGCAATCGCCGCGGCGGCGCCCCGCCCCGCGTGGTGGGATACTGCGCCAATGACCAGACCCACGACGCCGCCGGTCGCAGCCGACGTGATCATCGAACTCGTCGATCGCCCGGGACGCCCGATCGTGCTGATCGAGCGGCGCTTTCCACCGCCCGGCTGGGCGCTACCCGGCGGCTTCGTCGAGGTCGGCGAGACCGTCGAGGCAGCTGCGGTGCGCGAGGCGCGGGAGGAGACGGGGCTCGATGTCGAACTCGTTGCCCTGCTCGGCGTGTACTCCGATCCCGCGCGCGACCCGCGCGGCCAAACGGTCAGCATCGTCTACGTCGGGCGCGCGCGTGGCCAACCGCTGGCCGGCGATGATGCCGGCGCGTTCGCGATCGTGGATCCGGCCTCGCCGCCGCCGCTCGCCTTCGACCACGCGCGGATCGTCGCCGACTACCTCGCGCGCGGACGGACCTGAACCGGTCGCGGGGCGGACGCGGGGCTGCAGCTGCGATCGCGCGGGAGATCGCGACGCTCGAGGAGGGCCCTGACCCGGCGCAGCCAGTGGCGCACGCGCGCATCCTGCTGCGACCGGCGCCGGCTATGGGGATTCATGGGTGATCGCCTGCCGTGCGCCGCGCGCCATCGATCGGTGCAGGTTCCATTCGAACCAGCGGTCCGGTGCGCCAGGGCGCCAGCCCGACGCGCGCAGCGTCTCCGTGACGCGCGCCTGCTCCGGGACCGTCAGCCGCGGCAGCAGGTGCGCGAGTGTGGGCAAGCCATCCGGACCGGTCTGCGCGAGGTAATCCCAATCCATGCGGCCGCTCGCGATGTAGCGCTCGGCGTTCGCGCGGACGACCCATGCGCCCGGGTTGCCGATCGCGAGTGCGGCCAGCGCGGCGACGGCTACCATGCCGAGCCTCCAGCAGAAGCGTGCCGGGTCCACGCCCGCGCGCAATTCCGCTGCGAGCATCAGCAGCGTGACTGCGAGTGCCAGGACGTAGCCGCGGACGTAGGTCCTCGGCAATGTATAGCCGTAGGCCCCCTCGTATGCGTCGAGGCGCAACCATGCCGAGCCCAGCAGCAGCACGCACTCCAGCAGGACGAGGTACCCGACGATACGGACCGCGGTTTCGCGTGGGCCGCGCGCCGCGCGGCGATCCAGCAACAGCACGATGCCCGCCGTCAGCGAGGCGACGATCGTGATCTCGATGAATCCACGATGCACGGCGGCGGCGAACGTCACGCCGCTGCCGGCGCGGGCGCCGGGATTCTCGAACAGATACGGGGCCTGCAGGAGGAGGAATACCGCGAACAGCGCGGCGACCGTGCCGAGGATGATCAGGCGTTCGGTGTCCGTGTGCACCGCCGGCGAAGCGCGGCCGGCCCCGCCCGCACGCGGATTCCCGGCGCAGTGGCACGCGACGCCGAGGAAGCCGACCAGCCCGAACGCGAGCGCCGTGCAAACGCCCACCCGCCCGATCCCCGACAAGCTGGTGACGGCGTGGACGATCGAATCGCGTGCCGCGGCGAGCGTCGGGTCCGCCTCGGCCAAGAGTCCGCCGAACACCATGACGATCGCCGCCGCGGCTGCGGTGCCGCGCAGCGGGGCGATGGCGCGGCCCTCGCCGACGGTGCGCAGGCGATCGCCGACCACGCGGCTCGCGGCGGACGCCGTCAGGCGGGTCGCTTGCCACGGGGTCGCAAGGCATTGCGCGGGGCCGAGTTCGCCCGGCGCGAGACCGGCGCCGAGGCGCACGACGACCGCGCCGAGGACCGCGATCGCGAGCGCCAGCAGCGACTGCAGTAGCGCGTCCGCGGTGACGGCCAGCAACGAGGACAGGCCGACCGCGACCCCGACCGCGACGTAGCGCTGCGAGGCGAGCGCGCGCGGTGAGGGCCGCTCGAGCACGGCGAGGGAGAGCGCGATCGCCGCGATGGACAGGAACCAGTTGAGTCCCGGCCTTGCCTCATAGCCGACCGTCGTGATCGCGATCGCGAGCACGGGTCCGGCGACCCACAGGGCCATCCGTCGTGGCGCGGGGGCATCGGTGTGATTGGGTTTCATGTGCAAATAACTTTATGAATTAAAGTGAATGGACGAGCCGACGCCCATGTCGACCCTGATCGTCAGCGATCCAGCGACCTGCGTGTGGCCTCGATGAGCGCCTGCATGTGCTTGAGATGGCGCTCGAGCGCGCGACGGCCTGGCGCTGCCAGGCGGTACTCGGAGCGGGGTCGCCGGTCGGCGAAGGATTTGGCGCAGGTGACGTAGCCGGCGTCCTCGAGCTTGCGCGCGTGCACGCTGAGATTGCCATCCGTGGTCCCGAGCAGTCCGCGCAGGTCGACGAAGGTCAGCGAGTCGGAGGCGGCGAGGGCGCTCAGGATCCCGAGGCGCAAGCGATGGTAGAGAAGCTCGTCGCGGTCCGCGGTCACGGGCGTGCGAGCCACCTCGGCCGCTTCTGCGGCCGCGCGGGCGGGGGGCGCGGTCTGGCGCGTCGGCCGGCGGGTCCTGCGTGCGCCGAGGTCAGCCACCGTACCTCCGCATGATCACGGCCCCGAACGCGACATGCAGTACGCCGAAGCCGAGCAGCATGGCGACCTCGCCGCCGCGCGGGCCGAATGCGGCAGCCGACAGGCCGACCGCGACGAAGCTCCATCCCATCACCGGCACGACGCGGACCGAGAACGCGCCGGCCGCGGCGAGGCCGGCGCCGTAGCAGAGCAACCACACGCAGGGCAGGTCGTCGAAGTCGCCGCGACCGGCGAGCACGGCCGTCAGCGCCGCGCCCGCGACCAGTGCGGGCGCGAGGCTCGCGGCGAACTTCCGCAGCGGTCCACGCCACGCGAATTGCCCGGCGCGGCGTGCCTTGATCGCGGTCATCGCGGACCCGACGGCGACCGACAAGAGCGCGTCGCAGAGCCACAACAGCAGCCGCGCGGTTGGCGAGTCGATACGGCTCGTGGTGGCGGCCGTCGCGATCGCGCCGAGCCCGACGAGGATGAAGCCGAAGCCGGACAGCGCCGTGAAGGCGACGGCGCGCTGCATCGTCTCGCGGATGAAGCGGAGGTCGTCCGCGGCGCGGTCATGCAGGGCGGTTGGCGACGGGCGGGGGCTGGCTGCCACGGGGTGATGCTCCGAGGGTCCGTGCTTCGATTGTAGGAGCGTCGGGCGCACCGTGCAAGTACTTTGAAACATAAAGTATCTGCTGTGTACGCGGCTTCGACCGGCGCTCGGCGCGACTCAAGCGCGCGGCGCGTGCCGGGGCTGCGCCGCGAGCAGGGCCCCCATCTTCGCGTGGATCAGGTTGACCGCCTTGAGCGGGCGCAGCAGGACCTTGAAGTCGGCGATGAGCCCGGCTTCGTTCCAGGCGATCATGTCGACGCCGTTGACGTAGATGCCATCGATCTGGACCACGAACTCGAGCACCGCGCTTCGATCGCCACGAAACTCGCGGACGTAGGTGAACGAGTCGTTGCAGAATACCTGCAGTGCCGCGCCGAGATATCCAGCCGTGACCGCCGCGCCGCGCTGCGGGGTGTGCACAACAGGCGAGTGGAACGTGACGTCCGCGGCGAGCAGCGCGGGGATGGCGCTGGCGTCGCCGGTCGCGACGATGCGATGCCACTCGCGGAGGGGATCGGGTGCCATGGTGTGCTCTGCGCGGCGGTCGGGATGCCCGATCGTACCCGGTCCGGGCGTCAGCGCTCGTCGATCGCGATGGCGCGGGTCGACTTCACTTCCTCCATGACGACGTAGGTGTGCGTCTGCTCGATCCCCGCGAGTGCCGCGAGCTCCTCGAGGAAGCGGCGATAGCCGGCCATGTCCGCCGTGCGGACCTTCAGCAGGTAGTCGAAGCCGCCCGCCACCATGTGGCACTCCTGCACCGGATCTAGGCCAATCACGCCGTCCCGGAAGCGGTTGAACACGTCCGGCGTCGTCCGGTCGAGCTGGACTTCGACGAAGGCGATCAGGCCGGCGCCGAGCTTCGCCGGGTCGAGATCGGCGGCGTAGCCGCGGATGTAGCCGTCCCGCTCCAGCCGGCGGACCCGCTCGAGGCACGGCGTCGCGCTCAGGTGCACCTGGCGTGCAAGCTCGGCAATCGACAGGCGACCGTCCGCCTGCAGCAATGCCAGCAAACGCCGGTCGGTGCGGTCGAGAGCCGTGGACATCGGGCATCTCCAGATGATTAGTCTGTTTAGTACGCCATAAAATAGTGAAAGCGTCTACACAGGACTCAATAAAGTAGATGGATCAATGGAGGGGGTCCTATGAGTGCGTTCATTCGTCCTGCTGGCGAGTCCCTCGAGCGGCCGAACGCCGCCGCGATCAATCGTCTGTGGCTGGCGGACGAGGACGTCGTGCTGCGCGAGCTGCTGCCGCTCGCGCGCCTCGAGCCGCGCGAGCGTGCCGAGGTCGCCGCACATGCCGCCGCCCTCGTCGAGGGCGTGCGCGGCGCTCAGGTGCAGAAGGGCGCGATGGACGCGCTGCTACGAGAGTACGACCTCAGCTCCCAGGAAGGCGTGATCCTGATGTGCCTTGCCGAGGCGCTCTTGCGCATCCCGGACGCGATCACCGCGGATCGCCTGATCGCGGACAAGATCAAGGCGGGCGACTGGGCCGCCCACCTGCTCGACAACGGGTCGCTGTTCGTCAATGCCTCGACCTGGGGCCTGATGCTGACCGGCCGCATCGTGCAGCCGGACGGCGCGACGCAGCGCGATCCCGCCGGATTCGTGCGCAATCTCGTGGCCCGCGTCGGCGAGCCGGTGGTGCGCACCGCGATGCGCCAGGCGATGCGCATCCTCGGCCACCAGTTCGTCATGGGCCGCACGATCGACGAGGCGATGACCCGCGCGACCGAGGGCGCGAACGCCCGCTACCGCTACTCGTTCGACATGCTCGGCGAGGCGGCGCTCTCGATGAAGGATGCGGATCGCTACTTCGACGCCTACAGCGCCGGCATCGACGCGCTCGGACGCGTGGCCCGGGCGCAGCGCGACACCGCTCCGGAGGCGCTGCCGAGCATCTCGGTGAAGCTCTCGGCACTGCATCCGCGCTATGAATACGCCAACGCCGAGCGCGTCCATGCCGAGCTCGGCTCGCGGCTCATCGCCCTGTCGGTGCATGCGGCCCGCGCCGGCATCGCCCTGACCGTCGACGCCGAGGAGTCGGAGCGGCTCGAGCTGTCGCTGGAGCTGATCGGCCGGGTGCTCGATGCGCCCGAGCTCGCCGGCTGGCAGGGGTTCGGGCTCGCGGTGCAGTCCTACCAGAAGCGCGCGCCGGACTCGATCCGCTGGCTCGTGACCCGCGCCCGCGCCGCGGGCCGTCGGCTCAACGTGCGCCTCGTCAAGGGCGCGTACTGGGACAGCGAGATCAAGCGTGCCCAGGAGCGTGGCCACCCGGGATACCCCGTGTTCACCCGCAAGCAGTGCACGGACGTCGCCTACCTTGCCTGCGCGAGCCTGCTGCTGGATGCGCCGGACGTGATCTACCCGCAGTTCGCCACGCACAATGCGCACACGGTCGCGAGCATCCTGCACATGGCCCGCGTGCGCGGCCGCGCATTCGAGTTCCAGCGCCTGCATGGCATGGGCGAGGAGCTGTATGGACTCGTCACCGATCCCGCGCGCGAGAACGCCCCGTGCCGCGTCTATGCGCCGGTCGGCTCCCACGAGGACCTGCTCCCGTACCTGGTTCGACGGCTGCTCGAGAACGGTGCGAATACCTCGTTCGTGAACCGCATCGTCGACGCGCGCCTGCCGGCGAGCGAGATCGCGGCCGATCCGGTCGCCTTCGTGGAAGGCCTCGCGACGATTCCCCATCCGCGCATTCCGCTGCCGGCGCGCATCTTCGGGACCGAGCGCCCGAATTCCCAGGGCCTCAACCTCGCCGATGGCGCGGCGCTCGCCACGCTGGCGCATGGCGTAAGCGCTGCGCGCGCCGCCGCCCGCGTCGCGTATCCGCTCGTCGCCGGACGTGAACGCCCGAAGGCGGCGGCCCTCGCCGCCCGCGGCGAGCCGGTCCGGAGCCCGAGTGACGGCAGCGTCGTCGGCGTCGTCGTCACGGCCTCCGCGGACGAGGTCGGCGCCGCGCTTACGGCGGCGTCGGCGGCGTTCCCGGGCTGGGATGGCGTTGCGGCGGCCGATCGCGCGGTGGTGCTCGAACGCGCCGCCGATGCCTTCGAGCGCGAGCGCGATGCGTTCGTCTCGCTTTTGGTCGCGGAGGCCGGCAAGACGTTCGGCGACGCCATCGCGGAGATCCGCGAGGCCGTGGACTTCCTGCGCTACTACGCGCACCGCGCCAGGCTCGATTTCGGCCGCAGCCAGCCGCTGCCGGGACCGACGGGCGAGAGCAACGAGCTGTTGCTGCGCGGCAAGGGCGTGTTCGTCTGCATCAGTCCCTGGAACTTCCCGCTCGCGATCTATACCGGCCAGGTCGCCGCGGCGCTCGCGGCGGGCAACACCGTGCTCGCGAAGCCGGCGGAGCAGACGCCGCTGGTCGCCATGCTGGCAACGGAGCTGTTGCACGGCGCAGGCGTGCCGGCCGCAGTCCTGCAGTTCCTGCCCGGGGATGGCGCGAAGGTCGGCTCCCTGCTGACCGCCGATCCGCGAGTCGCCGGTGTTGCGTTCACGGGTTCCAACGAGACCGCGAGCGCGATCCAGCGCGCGCTCGCCAACCGGCCCGGTCCCATCGCGACGCTGATCGCCGAGACGGGCGGGCAGAACGCGATGATCGTCGACAGCTCGGCCCTGCCGGAGCAGGTCGTCAACGATGCGGTGATGTCGGCCTTCGGCAGCGCCGGCCAGCGTTGCTCGGCGCTGCGCATCCTGTGCGTGCAGGAGGACATCGCCGACCGGGTCGAGACGCTGCTCGCCGGTGCGATGCAGGAGCTCAAGGTCGGTGATCCGGCACTGCTCGACACGGACGTCGGTCCCGTCATCGATGCCGAGGCGCTGGCCAGCATCGAGTCTCATGCCGCCGCCATCGTGAAGGGTGCGAGCTGGTCCCACCGCGGCGCGTTGCCCGCCGGCATCGCCACGGGGACCTATTGCGCGCCCCTCGCGGTGGAGATCCCCTCGCTCGAGGTCCTGAAGCGCGAGGTGTTCGGCCCGGTGCTGCACGTGCTGCGCTGGAAGGCGAAGGAGCTCGACGCACTCGTCGACGCCATCAACGCCACGGGCTACGGCCTCACGCTCGGAATCCATACGCGCATCGACTCGACCGTCGCGCGCATCCGTTCGCGGGCGCGCGCTGGCAACGTCTACGTGAATCGCAACATGATCGGTGCCGTGGTCGGCGTCCAGCCGTTCGGCGGCAATGGCCTGTCCGGCACCGGGCCGAAGGCCGGCGGCCCGCACTACCTGTATCGCTTCGCGAGCGAGCAGACGCTGACCATCAACACGGCGGCGGTCGGCGGCAACGCCTCGCTACTCGCGCTCGGAGGTTAGAGCGCGGCATCCTCGGGGCGCAGGATCCGCAGCCGCTCGAACAGGCCCTCGCCGGCGTCGGCCCACTGGCCGAGGTCGGCGCGGGTGCCGACGAGCGTCGCGGGACGAAGCTCCCCGATGCGCTCGTCCGAGGTCGCCCAGTGCGCGAGCCGGCTGATGCCTGGATTGTGGCCGACGATCAGCGCACGGCTGCAGCCGGTTGGCAGCGCGCGGATGATGGCGGCGAGCGCGCGACGATCGGCGAGGTAGATCGCCGGGTTCTCCAGGAACTGCGGCTTGCCGGCACCGATGCCGCTCGCGACGGCCCTCGCGGTCGCGAGGGTGCGCGCTGCAGGGCTGGCGACGATGTATTCGAAGTCGAGGTGCAGCGCAGCGCAGAGGCGCCCGATCGCGGCGGCCTCCGCCTGGCCGCGGCTGTCCAGCCGGCGCTCGAAGTCAGTCGCCTCGTCGCGGTAGGGTTCCGCGTGGGCGTGCCGGAGGATCCACAGTTCCTTCACGCGCTCCTCCAGGGCTCAGCGGATCCCGATGCGCAGGCGTCCATCCCGGCGCTCGACGGCGAAGGTCTGCACCGGCTCGTAGGCGGGCGGGCACAGCGCCGCGCCGGTGCGCAGGCAGAAGCGTGCCCCGTGTCGCGGGCAGATGACCTCGAGGCCTTCGACGGGACCGTCGGCGAGCGGGTTGCCGTCGTGCGGGCAGACGTCCTCGATCGCATACAGGTCGCCGCCGACGTCGTAGACCGCGACGAACCTGCCGTCCGCCTCGTAGACACGGTGGCCGCCGCCGACGAGGTCATCGGCCGGTGCGACGTCGATCCAATCGAGGCCGTCGCCGTGCGCGGCCGCGCTCACATCATCCCCGTCTGCAGGCGCGCCGCCTCGGACATCATCTCCCGGTCCCACGGCGGGTCGAAGACGAGCTCGACGTCGGCGGTCACCAGGGTGGGGATCTGCAGCAGCTTGTCCTTCGCGTCCTGCACGAGGACCTCGCCCATGCCGCAGCCCGGCGCGGTCAGCGTCAGCTTGACCGCGGCGCTGCGCGTGCCATCCGGCTGGCGGCTGACCTCGCAGGAGTAGATGAGGCCGAGGTCGACGATGTTCACCGGGATCTCCGGGTCGTAGCAGGTCTTCAACTGCTCCCAGGCGAGCCGCTCGACATCGGCATCGGTCGCGTCGGGTGGCAGCTCGATCTTGCTCGGCGGTTCCCGGCCGATCGCGGCCGCATCTTCGCCTGCGATGCGGAACAGGTTCCCTTCCACGTAGACCGTGAAGCTGCCGCCGAGCGACTGGGTGACGTAGCCGACGCTGCCGACGCGTAGCTTCACCTCGATGCCGGCCGGCACGAGCACGGCCTTGACGTCCTCGCTGACCACGAACGGGTCTCTATCCTGGTGTCTCATCTGTTCGCTCGCGTGGTTATTCGGTCGACACCGGTGCGGCCGCGCCCTCGAGCGCCGCATGCAGCGTGTGCCAGCACAGGCTCGCGCACTTCACGCGGGCCGGGAATTCACGGACGCCACCGAGCGCGGCGAGCTTGCCAAGCTCAGGCAGGGAAGGCGCATCGGCGCGCGTCAGCAGGTCGTGGATCGCCGCGTACAGGTGCTCGGCCTCCGCCCGCGTCTTGCCCTTGACCGCCTCGGTCATCAGCGAGGCGGAGGCGACCGAGATCGCGCAGCCGCTGCCGTCGAAGCGCACGTCCTTGACGACGTCGCCCTCGAGGACCGCGTACACGGTCAGCTGGTCGCCGCACAGCGGATTATGGCCGCGCGCCTCGTGCGCGGGCGGCTCGAGGCGACCGAAATTCCGCGGCCGCTTGTTGTGGTCGAGGATGACGTCGCGGGAGAGGTCCTTGAGGTCCATGGCTAGCCTGTCAGCGGAACATGTCGCGCGCCGAGCGGACGGCGTCGGCCAGCCGGTCGATTTCCGCGCGCGTGTTATAGAAGGCGAACGAGGCGCGCGCGGTTGCCGGCACGCCCATGAACTCGATCGCCGGCATCGCGCAGTGGTGGCCGGTGCGGATCGCGATGCCGTGCTGGTCGAGGATCGTGCCGATGTCGTGCGGGTGCACGCCGGCGACGACGAAGGAGACAAGGCTGGCCTTGTCGCGGGCGGTGCCGATGATCCGCAGGTCCTCGATCTGGGCCAGCTTCGTCGTTGCGTACTGCAGCAGGTCGGCCTCCCATGCAGCGATGCGATCGAGTCCGATCGCGTCGACGTAGTCGATCGCGGCGGCGAGGCCGACGGCACCGGACATGTGCGGCGTGCCCGCCTCGAACTTGAACGGCAGCTGGTTGTAGGTCGTGCCCGCGAAGCTCACCGACAGGATCATGTCGCCGCCGCCCTGCCAGGGCGGCATCGACTCGAGCAGCGATTCGCGCCCGTACAACACGCCGATACCGTCCGGGCCGTAGAGCTTGTGGCCGGAGAACGCATAGAAGTCGCAGTCGAGTGCCTGCACGTCGAGCGCGAAGTGGGGAATCGCCTGCGCGCCATCCAGCAGCACGGGCACGCCGCGCGCGTGCGCCAGCGCGACGATCTCGCGCACCGGCAGCACCGTGCCGAGCGCGTTCGAGACATGGGCGGTCGCCACGAGGCGCGTGCGATCCGACAGCAGGGCGCGGAACGCGTCGAGGTCGAGCTCGCCGTTGCGGTCGATCGGCGCGACCTTCAGTACTGCCCCGGTGGCTTCGCACGCAAGCTGCCACGGCACGATGTTCGCGTGGTGTTCGAGCCAGGTGATGAGGATTTCGTCGCCGGGTTTCACCCGCGGGCGCAGGAACGAGTGCGCGACCAGGTTGATCGATTCGGTCGTGCCCTTGGTGAAGATCACCTCGCGCGTGGAGCGGGCATGGATGAAGCGCCGGACCCTCTCGCGGGCCGCCTCGAACGCGTCGGTCGCGCGCTGCGACAGCGTATGCACGCCACGGTGCACGTTGGCATGCATCGTCTCGGCGTAGTTGCGCTCCGCCTCGATCACGGCGAGCGGTCGCTGCGCCGATGCGCCGTTGTCGAGGTAGGCGAGGGGCTGCCCATTGATCCGCTGCGACAGGATCGGGAAGTCCGCTCGCAGCCGCTCGATGTCGAGCGGCACGGGGTGCGCGGGTGCGGCGCTCATGCCACGAACTCCCGGATCGTCGCCGCCGCCGGCAGGCGGGCGAGCGCTCGCGACTCGACCGCCTGGCGCACCGGTCCGTCGCCGAGCAGCTTGAGCACGTCCTCGACGAACGCGTAGGTCAGCAGCGCGCGCGCAGTCTCGCGGTCGAGGCCGCGGGTCAGCAGGTAGAAGAGCATGTGTTCATCCAGCGTGCCGGTCGTCGCGCCGTGGGCGCACTTGACGTCGTCGGCGTTGATCTCGAGCTGCGGTCGCGTGTCGATCGCCGCGTCCGCGCCCAGCAGCAGGTTGCGGCTCGACTGGCGCGACGAGGTCTTCGCCGCACCCTCGCGCACGACGACCTTGCCGTCGTAGCTGCCACGGCCGCGGCCACCGGCGACGCCGCGATAGAGCTGGTCGCTGGTGCCGTGCGGCGCGCGATGGTCGACCAGCGTGCGGACGTGCTGCTCGCGGGAGCCGTCGGCGAACAGCAGGCCGGCCAGGTGCGCCTCGGCGCCGGGCGCGAGCAGCGTGACGGTGAGGTCGAAGCGGGTCACCTGGCCGCCGAGCGCGACCAGCCGGTGCTGGTAATGCGCATCCGCGGAGAGAGTGATCCGCAGGTCGTCCAGCAGCACCGTGCGGTCACCGGTGAGCTGGATGGTCGTATGTGCCAGGCGCGCCCCGGCGGCAAGCGTG
The DNA here is from genome assembly GCA_903884235.1 of uncultured Pseudomonadota bacterium. GTDB lineage: Bacteria > Pseudomonadota > Gammaproteobacteria > Steroidobacterales > Steroidobacteraceae > CAIKZZ01. Next base: position 20,556 of record CAISEB010000040.1, on the reverse strand, counting down.
GCGTCCGTGACCTTCGCCACGAACGCATCGCCCTGCTGCGGGCCGATCTGGTACTCGAGCAGGTCCAGCGATGCGCCGTTGCCGAGGTCGAGTGCGACGTGCGGGTAGGCGCCGCCACCGGTGGCGACGTGCACGATCTCGAGGGTGTGTCCCGGCGTGCCGCCGCGCGCAATGACGAGATGGTCTGCGCCCCGACCGAGCAGCGCATTGAGCGTGCGGATCCGGTCCTCCACGGCGATTCCGGCGGCCGCGGTGGTGGCCGGTGGCGGGATCGCGGGCGCGGCGAGCGCGAGCGTGACGCCCTCCGGCAGCGCACTCGCCGAGAGCCCGGCGTGGAACCGCCCGTCGACGAAGACCAGCCGCGGACCGGTCGGCGTCGGGAGTGCCTCGAGCGCGCTTGTCGGCAGCAGCTGCGCCGTGGCCGGCGCCAGGTCGCGCCGCTCGAGCAGGCGCAGGTTCGTGTACTTCCACGCGTCATCGCGCGGCGTCGGCAGGCCGACCGAGGCGAGCGCCGCAAGCGCCGCGCGGCGCCAGGCAAGCCAGTCCGCGCCGCCCGGCAGTCCGGGCAGGGAGGCCTCGAGGCGCGCGAGCGCCGACGGCGCGTCCGGGCGTGCGCTCATGCCGCGTTCGCCTCCTCGAGGACCCAGTCGTAGCCGCGCCGCTCGAGTTCGAGCGCGAGGCCCCGATCACCCGACTTCAGGATCCGGCCGCCGGCCAGGACGTGCACGAAGTCCGGCACGATGTGATCGAGCAGCCGCTGGTAGTGGGTCACGAGCACGACCGCGCGCGCCGGGCTGCGCAGGCTGTTGACGCCATTGGAGACCACCTTGAGGGCGTCGATGTCCAGTCCCGAGTCGGTCTCGTCGAGGATCGCGAGCGTCGGCTCGAGGACGGTCATCTGCAGGATCTCGTTGCGCTTCTTCTCGCCGCCCGAGAAGCCCTCGTTGACGCCGCGCTTGAGGAACGATTCGTCCATCTGCATCAGCTTCATCTTGTCGCGCACGATGGCCAGGAACTCGAACGCGTCGACCTCTTCGAGGCCAATCTGCTTGCGGCGCGCATTGAGCGCGGCCTTCAGCAGGTACACGTTGTTCACGCCCGGGATCTCGACCGGGTACTGGAAGCCGAGGAACAGGCCGCGACGCGCGCGCTCCTCGGGCGGCAGCGCCAGCAGGTCCTCGCCGAGGTAGGTCGCGGTGCCAGCGAGGATCTCGTAGTCCGCACGCCCGGCGAGCACCTGCGAGAGCGTGCTTTTGCCCGCGCCGTTCGGTCCCATGATCGCGTGCACCTCGCCTGCCCGGACCGTGAGGTCGAGTCCACTCAGGATCTTACGGCCCTTGACGCTGACCGTGAGGCCGCGGATGTCGAGGACGACGTCGCCGTGCTGGATGTTGCTCATGGGGATATGCCTGGATTTAGCCGACCGAGCCTTCGAGGCTGACCGCGAGGAGGTTCTGTGCCTCGACGGCGAACTCCATCGGCAGTTCCTTGAAGACGGATTTGCAGAAGCCGTTGACGATCAGGTTGACCGCGTCCTCCTGCGACAGCCCGCGCTGCATCAGGTAGAAGAGCTGGTCCTCGCCGATGCGCGAGGTCGTGGCTTCGTGCTCGACGGTTGCGCCGGGGTTGCGGACCTCGACGTAAGGGAAGGTGTGCGCGCCGCAGCGATCGCCCATCAGCAGCGAATCGCACTGCGTGTAGTTGCGCGCCCCGTCCGCGGACGGAAGGATCTTCACGAGGCCGCGGTACGTGTTCTGCGCCCGTCCGGCGGAGATGCCCTTGGAGACGATCGTGCTGCGCGTGTTGCGGCCGATGTGGATCATCTTGGTGCCGGTGTCGGCCTGCTGCATGTGGTTCGCGACGGCGACCGAGTAGAACTCGCCGACGGAGCCCTCGCCCGACAACACGCAGCTCGGGTACTTCCAGGTGATCGCGGAGCCGGTCTCGACCTGCGTCCATGAGATCCGCGAATTGCGGCCGCGGCACTCGCCGCGCTTGGTCACGAAGTTGTAGATGCCGCCGACGCCGTTCTCATCGCCGGGATACCAGTTCTGCACGGTCGAATACTTGATGTTCGCATCGTCGAGCGCGATGAGCTCGACCACCGCCGCGTGCAGCTGATTCTCGTCGCGCATGGGGGCGGTGCAGCCCTCCAGGTAGCTGACGTGGCTGCCCTCGTCGGCGATGATCAGCGTGCGTTCGAACTGCCCTGTGTTCGCCGCGTTGATGCGGAAGTACGTCGACAGTTCCATCGGGCAGCGCACGCCCTTCGGGATGTAGACGAAAGAGCCGTCCGTGAACACGGCGGAGTTCAGCGCGGCGTAGAAGTTGTCGCCCGGCGGCACGACGGTGCCGAGGTACTGCTCCAGCAGTGCGGGGTGGTTCTTCACGGCCTCCGAGAACGGACAGAAGATCACGCCGGCCTCGGACAGGCGTTCCTTGAACGTGGTCGCGACCGAGACGCTGTCGAACACGGCATCCACGGCGACGCCGGCGAGGCGCGCACGCTCGTGCAGCGGCACGCCGAGCTTGTCGTAGGTCTCGAGCAGCTTCGGGTCGACGTCGGCCAGGCTCTTCGGCCCGTCCTTCTTCGACTTCGGTGCGGAGTAATAGGAGATCGACTGGTAGTCGATCGGCTTGTAATGCAGCTGTGCCCAGTGCGGCTCGGTCATCGTCTGCCAGTGCCGGAACGCCTTGAGGCGCCAGTCGAGCAGGAACGCAGGCTCGCCCTTCTTGCGCGAGATCACCCGGACCACGTCCTCGTCGACGCCCGGCGGCAGCGTGTCCGAATCGATGTCCGTGACGAAGCCGTGCTGGTACTTCTGTCCGACGAGATCTTCGAGGTCCTGGGGCGTGCTCGACATGGGTGTGCTCAGGCGCGGACGCGCACGCCCGGCCGGCTGCCGAGGGCGATCGCGAGATCCGGGACGGGGACCGCGGGTCCGTCGCGGCCGGTGAGGTGGGTCAGCTTGACGTCGGTCAGGGCGCGCTCGATGGCGAGGTTGACGCGCTGCCAGCTGCGCCCGACCCGGCAGCTCGGCTCCAGGCCGCACTGCCCGGGGTGGGTGGCGCATTCGGTAAGGCCGAGGGGGCCCTCGACGGCGCCGAGGATGTCCGCGGCACTGATCTCGTCCGCGGGGCGGGCGAGGGCATAGCCGCCGCGGGCGCCGCGCGTGGAGACGACGAGCCCGGCCCGCTGCAACTCCTTCAGGACCTTGCTGACCGTGGGCAGGCCAATCCCGGAGGTGTCCGCAAGTTCCACGGCCGTCCGCTGCCCGGCGCCCTCCTCGGCGAGGTGGGCGAGCAGGACCGTCGCGTAGTCGGTGAGCTTGCTGATGCGAAGCATGTGCACGGCGCCTCTAGATTCAGTACTATTTTAGTCCTATTACCCGCCGACGCCAAGAGTCCTGTCCGGACGCAGGATCGGGGCGGGGCCGGGATCCGCTATGATGGGGAACTCCGCCATCGTTAGCGGGTCCGTGTCCGGAGCGGGGATTGATCCCGCACGAGCCCCGCGATGACCCCGCCGACGACCGCGACCGCGAGCCAGCCTGCCGCCCCACGGGGCGCGGGCGTCGTACGCCCGGGCGGACCGGTTCGAGGATCCGATACCTGACCATGAACGCATCCAACGCAATGGCCGGCGCCACGCCCGGCGAGGCGATCGCGCGCCTGACGGACGTCGCCTACACCGTGGGCGGCCGGTCGATCTTCGATGGCCTCGACATCTCGATCGAGCGCGGCAAGGTCACCGCGATCATGGGTCCGTCCGGTACCGGCAAGACGACCCTGCTGCGGCTGATCACCGGGCAGATCCATGCGTCCCGTGGCTCGGTCATCGTCGACGGCGAGGATCTCTCGCGGCTCGACCGCGAAGGCATGTATCGCCTGCGCCGACGCATGGGCATGTTGTTCCAGAACGGGGCGCTGCTCACCGACCTCGACGTCTACGAGAACGTCGCGTTCCCGGTGCGCGAGCACACGGACCTTCCCGAGGAGCTCATCTCGCGGATCGTGCTGATGAAGCTGCAGTCGGTGGGCCTTCGGGGCGCCGCGCGCCTGCGCCCGTCGGAGCTGTCCGGCGGCATGGCGCGTCGCGTCGCGCTCGCCCGCGCCATCGTCATGGACCCCAAGATCCTGATCTACGACGAACCGTTCGCGGGCCTCGACCCGATCGCCATGGGCGTCGTCATGCGCCTGATCCGCGAGACGAACGACGCGCTCGGGCTGACCAGCATCGTCGTCTCGCACGACGTCCATGAAATCGGCCGCCTAGCGGACTTCGCCTACCTGCTGTCGGGTGGCAAGGTGATCGCCTCCGGCACGCCGGCCGAGCTCGCCGCCAACCAGGCGCCGGTCGTGCGCCAGTTCATGGGAGGCGAGGCCGACGGCCCGGTCCCCTTCCACTATCCGGCACCGGACTACGCGACGCAGCTGCTCGGCACGGGCGGCAATCCATGACCGTCCTGTCGGACCTCGCGGAGAACGGCCGCGGCCAGCTCGAGAAGTGGGGCCGCTTCACGCTGTTCGTCGGGCGCCTGTTCGCGGTGAGTCCGCGCGCGCTCGCCCGTCCGCGCCTGATCGTCGAACAGGTGCACAACTCCGGCGCGCTGTCGCTCGTCATCATCATGCTCTCCGGCCTGTTCGTCGGCATGGTGCTCGGACTGCAGGGATACGACCTGCTGCGCCGCTTCGGGTCGACCGAGTCGCTCGGCACGGCGGCGGCGCTCGGCCTGCTGCGCGAACTCGGGCCGGTGATCACGGCGCTGCTGTTCGCCGGCCGGGCCGGCACGGCACTGACGTCCGAAATCGGCCTGATGAGCGCCACCGACCAGCTGTCGGCGATGGAGATGATGGCGGTCGATCCGATCCGGCGCGTCTGCGCGCCGCGTTTCCTCGGCGGGGTCATCGCGATGCCACTGCTGGCGGCGATCTTCAGCATGATCGGCATCTTCGGCGCCCAGCTCGTCGGCGTCACGATGATGGGCGTCGACTCCGGCCAGTTCTGGTCGCAGATGCGCTCCGCGGTCGAGCTTCGGGACATCGTCGAGGGCGTCGTCAAGAGCATCGCCTTCGGCTTCGCGTGCAGCGCGATCGCGGTCTACGAGGGATACCACGCGCTGCCGACCGCCGAAGGCGTCGGCCGCGCAACCACCCGCACCGTCGTGACCTCCTCGGTCGCGGTGCTGGCGATCGATTACATGCTGACGGCAGTGCTGCTGTGAGCGGAGGAGTGGGACGATGAAACAGACCTCGGCAACGGAACTCGGCACGGGCCTGTTCGTGGTGCTCGGGTTCGCGGCGCTGTTCTTCATGGCGACGCAGATCAGCAGCCGCGGGCTCACGCTGCGCGACGACAATTACCGCCTCACGGCGACGTTCGACAACATCGGCGGCCTCAAGGTCGGGGCCCCGGTGTCGATCGGCGGCGTCACCATCGGCCGGGTCGAGTCGATCGAGTACGACTCCAAGCTGTACAAGGCCGTCGCGCACCTCGCCATCGAGGCTCGCTACGACCACATCCCCAACGACAGCGACCTCGCGATCTACACGGCGGGCCTGCTCGGCGGCCAGTACGTCGGCTTCACGCCGGGCGGCGCCGAGACCTACTACAAGAACGGCGACCGCATCGAGATGACGCAGTCCGCCGTCATCCTCGAGAACCTGATCAGCAAGTTCCTCTTCGACAAGGCTGGCGACGGCGCCAAGAAGACCCAGGGAGCCACCCCATGAGCCTGCCCGTGTGTACCCGTTCGCTCGCCCTCGCGGCCGTCGCCACCGTGCTCGCGGGACCCGTGACCTTCCTCGTGCCCGCGGTCGCGCGTGCCGATGCCGCCGCCCAGCAGCTCGGCCCGCAGGAGCAGATGGATGCCGTCGCCCGCGAGCTGTTCGCGGCGCTCGACGGCAACAGGGTCGCGATCCGCAAGGATCCGGAAAAGGCGATCCCGCTTGTCGACAAGATCCTGCTGCCGCACTTCGACACGGAGTACGCCGCGCAGCTCGTGCTCGCTCAGCACTGGCGCTCGGCGACCCCGGACCAGCGCAAGCGGTTCATCAACGCGATGTACTACGCGCTGCTGCGCACCTACGGTGGTGCGGTCGCCGACTTCACGGCCGACCGCTTCAAGATCCAGCCCTTCCGTGGCGATCTGAACGCGCCGACCGTCGTCGTTTCGACGACCGTCACGCGGGCCAGTGGGGCGGTGATCCCGGTCGAGTACCGCGTACGCAAGACGCCCGACGGCTGGAAGGCGTTCGACGTGGTCATCGAGGGTATCTCGTACGTGAAGAACTACCGCACCGACCTCGGTGCGGAGATCTCGCAGAAGGGCCTGGATGCCGTGATCGCACGGCTCGAGAAGGAAGGCCTCGAGACCAAGGGTGCCGTCGGGCCCTCGCCCCCGGCCAAGCACTGAGATGGCTCGCGACCCGCAGGCCGACAGCGCGTTCGAAATCACGGGCAGCGACGGCCGGTACCGACTCGCCGGCGTCGCCGGCTATGCAAACGCCCGTCGCGTGCTCGAGGACGGCCGCCGGCGCTTTGGTGCAGAGCCGCGGGTGGACGTCGACCTCGGCGGGTTGATTGCGCTCGACAGCGCGGGCCTCGCCGTACTGATCGCCTGGCTCGGCGAGGCGCGCGGCCACGGACGGACGCTTGCCTACCACGGCTTGCCGGGCGCGCGGGTCGCGACCGCGCGCGTCGCCGGCGTCGAGGGGCTCGTCGGCGCCTCAGGCTAGCGACGCCCCGCGCGGTCGCGGGTCACGGACCGAGCGGGTCGTCGTAGTTGTCGGCGGGCACCTGGCCGTCGTGGACCAGGTAATCGCGGCGCTGCAGGTAGGCGTTGCGCACGAGAGCATACGGATCGAACGCGAGGTCGATCGCTTCGTCCGCGGCGAGCAGCTCGGCGCGCGTGTCGACAAGCTCGATGCCCGTGAGCAGGTAGCGAACGCGGCGCTCCTCGAGGTACGAGACGGGGTGCGTGTAGTGATCGACCACCCGGCCCGGCGCGTCGCGCAGGTCCGACGGCCCGAGGATCGGCAGGACGAGATACGGTCCCGGCCGCACGCCCCAGTGACCGAGCGTCTGCCCGAAGTCCTCGTTGTGGGCAACGAGGCCCATCTTCGTGGCCGGGTCGACCAGCCCGCCAACGCCGAGGGTGGTGTTGACGATGAATCGGGTCGTGTCCTTGGCGGCGTCCTTCAGCTTGAACTGCAGGATGTCGTTGACGACCACCGTCGGGTAGCCGAGGTTGGCGAAGAAGTTGCCGATGCCGCGGCGCGCGAATTCCGGCATCACGGTGCGATACCCGCGTGCCACCGGGCGGGCCAGGTGCCGGTCGAAGAAGTCGTTGAAGCGGTACGTCGCCCGGTTCATCTTCTCGAGTGGATCCGGATTGCGGGTCGGTGTGGCCGGGCCGTCCGCCGCGAACGCGCCGGCAGCCGCGAGCAGCGAGGCGAGCAAGACCGCGACGAGGGCGGTGCGTCTGGGCTGACGGCGGGCGGGGATCGACGGAAACATCGTGCAAGGCTCCACGGGGCCGACCATTTTAGCAGGCCGGGCCTGCTCAGCGGCGGTCGTCGGGCATCTGCTGCGGCAGTGGGTCGCCGCGCTCGACGGCGCCCTGCAGCCGGATCGGCAGGTATTCCTTCAGCTCGTCGATCCGGGCCTTGAACCGGCTGCGCTGCACCGGTGTCACGCCGGGCGTGGCCAGGGCCTGTCGCAGCTGCAGGATCGCCAGGGTCAGGTCGCCGTTCATGACGTGGTATTCGGCCATGTAGTAGTCGGCCTCGGCGGCCTCGCCTGCGGCGCTCGCGACGAGCGCGATGAATCGCACCTGGTCCTGCGAGGGCTGGATGGCGTTGAACAGGTCGAGCAGCACGGTGTGGGCGAGGCGGGCTTCGCCGGTGCGCATCAGGGTCTCGGCGAAACGCACCGTGATCGGCACGTTGCGGGGGAACAGCTCGAGGGCGTGGGCGAGGGCGGCGCGCGAGCCCTGCAGGTCGTCCGCCGCAAGCAGTGCCTGGCCGAGGGCCGAGTGGTACTCGATGACATCCGGGTGCCGTGCGACGAGGTCGCGCAGCAGCGGCACGCCCTCCGCAGCCTGGTTCTGCTGCACCAGGGCCAGCGCGCGCCCGTAGTAGCGGTAGTCGCCGATCGCCGGGTCGTGCACGGCGGCGTCGGCGTAGACGTCGTGCGGGTTCGTGTCCGACCCCATCGTCAGCACCCGCAGCTTCTCGCGCGTGAGGCGGTAGCCGACGGTGTCGACCGGCCGGACAAGCGGGTAGCTCGTGGCGCGTGCCTTGGCCTCCGCGACGCGACCGCTCGTGACCGGATGGGTCTGCAGGAACTCGAGGATCTTGGCGTTCGGACCGCCGCTGCCCATGCGCCGTCCGAGCGTCTCGAAGAAGGTGCCCATGGCGTTCGGGTCGTAGCCGGCGGCCGCCATCACGCCGATGCCCACACGGTCCGCCTCGTACTCATTTTCGCGCGAGAAATTGAGCTGACCCTGCATCGCGGCGCTCTGGCCGGCCATGACGCCGGCCATGCCGACATTCGAATTGCCGGACATCGCGCCGAGCAGGATCGCCGCGAGCATGGCGGCCGTCGCGCCGAGGCTCGCACGACTCGCCTGCTGCACGCCGCGCGCGATATGGCGCTGCGTCACGTGCGACACCTCGTGCGCGAGCACGCCGGCCAGCTCGCTCTCCCCGGTCGTCGCGAGGATGAGGCCGGAGTGCACGCAGACGAAGCCACCGGGCAGCGCGAAGGCGTTGATGCTCGGATCCTTCACGACGAGGAAGGTGAACTTCATGTTCCCTTCCTGGGCGTGGCTCGAGAGCCTCGCGCCGATGCCCTGGATGTATTCGCCGATCTCGAGGTCATCCAGGATCTGGCCGCTGTCGCGGAGCTGCTTCACCACCATCGCGCCGAGCTTGTACTCGTCGCTGAGCGTGATCACCTGGTCGGCGGGCGTGCCGATGTCCGGCAGGTCCTGCCCGGTCGGCGGCGCGGCGCGTGCGGCACCGACCACCGCCAGCGCGAGGCAGGCGGCGAGGGCGGCGTGGCGGAGGAGGGTCTTCAGGACTGTCATCTGGCACTCTCAGACCGCGCCGCGGCCCGGGGGTTCAATCCGGGCGTGACTAGAGGCTTTCCGAGGCGAAATCGGCGAGCCGCGACCGTTCGCCGCGCACCAGGGTGAGGTGGCCGGAGTGCTGCCAGCCGCGGAAGCGGTTGACGACGAACGTGAGGCCGCAGGTCGTCTCGGTCAGGTACGGCGTGTCGATCTGCGCGATGTTGCCGAGGCAGACGAGCTTCGTGCCCGGGCCGGCGCGCGTCACCAGCGCCTTCATCTGCTTCGGCGTGAGGTTCTGCGCCTCGTCCAGGATGATGTAGCGGTTCAGGAACGTGCGGCCGCGCATGAAGTTCAGCGAGCGGATCTTGATCCGGCTGCGCAGCAGGTCGTTGGTCGCCGCGCGCGCCCAGTTGCCACCTTCCTGGCTCTGCGTGAGGACTTCGAGGTTGTCCATCAGCGCGCCCATCCAGGGCTCCATCTTCTCTTCCTCGGTGCCCGGCAGGAAGCCGATGTCCTCGCCGAGCGGGATCGTCACGCGGGTCATGATGATTTCGCTGAAGCGGCGCGAGTCGAGCGTCTGGGCGAGACCGGCGGCGAGCGTCAGCAGCGTCTTGCCGGTACCGGCGGGTCCGAGCACCGTGACGAAGTCGATGTCCGGGTCCATCAGCAGGTTCAGCGCGAAGTTCTGCTCGCGGTTGCGGGCCGTGACACCCCACACCGTGTGCCGTTCCGAACGGTAGTCGTGCAGCAGTTCGAGGACGGCCTCCTCGCCCTGGATGCTGCGGACGATCGCCTCGACGCCGTTCGGCGTGTCCTCGTAGACGAACAGGTTCGGGTGCCAGTCGCGGACGGCCGGCCCCTGCAGCTTGTAGAACGTCCGCGCGTGGTCCTTCCAGGACTCCATGTCGCTGCCGTTCTTCTCCCAGAAGTCCGCCGGCAGCGCCAGTGCGCCGGTGTAGAGGAGGTCAGCATCCTCGATCGTCTGGTCGTTGAAATAGTCCTCGGCATGCACGCCGAGGATCGCTGCCTTGATGCGCAGGTTGATGTCCTTGGACACCAGCGTGACCTCGGTATCGGCGTGCGCGCGCTTCAGCGCCAGCGCCTGGCCTAGGATCGCGTTGTCGGCGCCGTTGCCGGGGAGTTCCGGGAGCGCAGCATCCATGGTCTGGGTCTGGAAGAACAGCCGTCCCGATGCCTTTGCCTTGGAGCCGCTGTTCGCGCCGACCGCGGACGTCGCGGCACTCGGCAGCGGCAGCCCGCGGTCGATGTCGACCTTGGCCGCGCCCTGCATCAGTTCGTCGAGGAAGCGGCTGACCTGGCGCACGTTGCGCGCGGCCTCGGACAGGCCTTTCTTCCCGGCATCGAGCTCCTCGAGCACGATCATCGGGATGAAGATGTCGTGCTCCTCGAAGCGAAAGATCGCCGTCGGATCGTGCATCAGGACATTGGTGTCGAGCACGAACATGCGCCGCTTGGCGCGAACGGTGCGGGTCATGTGCGGCGCCTTACAGGGCGCGCGCGGCTGCGAGCACCGCTTCGGCGTGGCCGTCGACCTTGACCTTGCGCCACTCCGCGCGCAGCACGCCCTTCTCGTCCAGCAGGAAGGTGCTGCGCTCGACGCCCATGTATTTCTTGCCGTACATGCTCTTTTCCTTGATCACGTCGAAGAGCGTGCACAGTTCCTGCTCCGGATCCGCGAGCAGGTGGAAGGCGAACTTGTACTTGGCGCGGAATTTCTCGTGCGAGGCGAGCGTGTCGGGCGAGACCCCGAGTATCGTCGTCTTGGCCTTCTTGAAATCGGCGGCGAGGTCGCGGAATGCCTCGCCCTCCTTGGTGCAGCCGGAGGTGTTGTCGCGTGGGTAGAAGTACACGACGAGCTTGCCGCCCTGCGCGTCCTTGAGCCTGAACGCGCCGGCGGTCGAGTCCGCCTTGAAGTCGGGAATCTTCTTGCCGATCGCAGGTGCCGCCATGTCCGCTCCGGGTGCGTCGTCAGTTCTTGACGGGTTCGAGAATCGCGTCCAGGTTGAGGTGGTCGCAGAAGTCCATGAACTCCTCGCGCAGCACGCCGAGATGGATGCGGCTCGGTACGTTGATCACGAGCCTGATCGAGAACATCGGCGCGCCGGTGTGGGCGGCGGCATAGCTGTGCGTGTCGAGCTCGGCGATGTCGACTCCGCGCGCGGAGAAGAATCCGGAGACGCTCGAGACGATCCCGGACTGGTCCAGGCAGACGATGTCCACGGAGTACGGCAGCATGTCGCCGCGCACCGGCCGGGTCTCGGTGCGGCGCACCTGCACGGTCATCTCGCCGGCTTCGGCGATCTTCTTGATCTCCGACTCGACCTTGGCGAGCGAGTGCCAGTTGCCGGACACGAGCAGCGCCATCACGAACTCGCTGCCGAGCGCCGACATCCGGCTTTCGATGATGTTGCCGCCGCAGTCCGAGATCGCGCGGGTGAGGTCGTGCACCATTCCGGTGCGGTCGCTGCCAATGGCAGAGAGGGCGAGGAGCTGCTTCATCCGGGGGGAGGACTCGGGGGCGGGAATTCGGGGTGCGATTCTACCCCGCCCGGACGGTCCGGGGGAAACCGCGTCCGGCCGGCGGCTTGCGCCGCCCGCCACCCGGTCAGTACCATCGCCCGCCCACGGTCCGGCGGCGATTCCAGAGCACCCCATGTACAGCGGCAGCATTGTGGCCATCGTCACGCCGATGACCGAGTCCGGCGAAGTCGACTTCGCCGCCTGGGATCGGCTGCTGGACTGGCACCTCGAGGAGGGGACCGACGGTATCGTCGTCTGCGGGACGACCGGCGAGTCACCGACCGTCAGTCTCGCCGAGGCCGTGGAACTCACCCGCCGCGCCGTGCTCAGGGTCGCCGGCCGCGTTCCGGTCATCGCCGGCAGCGGCAGCAGCGACACGGCGGTCAGCATCGAGCGCACCCGCGCGCTCGCGGCGGCCGGCGCCGACGCCGTGCTGGTCGTGACGCCGTACTACAACAAGCCGACCCAGGACGGCCTGTTCCAGCACTTCACGGCGATCGCCGATGATTCCGCCGTGCCGGTCATCCTGTACAACGTGCCCGCTCGCACCGGCGTGGACCTGCTGCCGGAGACCGTGGAGCGGCTTGCCGGGCATGCGCGCATCGTCTCGCTGAAGGAGGCGACCGGGAACCTTGCGCGACTGGCAGAGCTGCGGGCCCGCTGCGGCGCCGACCTCGAGATCCTGTCCGGGGACGACCCGACCGCGGCGGACGCGATGCTGGCGGGGGCGACCGGCGTGATTTCGGTGACCGCGAACGTGGCGCCGCGCCTCATGCACGAGCTGTGCGAGGCCGCCCTCGGCGGCGACGATGCCGCGACCCGGGCGATTGACGCTAAGCTTGCGGCGTTGCATCGGGCGCTGTTCATCGAGTCGAACCCGATTCCATCGAAGTGGGCGCTGGGCCAGATCGGCCTCATCGGCCCCGGCATTCGCCTGCCGCTCACGCCGCTGTCGGCGTCCTGTCACACACCGGTGCGCGAAGCGATGCGTGCCGCGGGGGTTCCATGCGCCTGATCATCCGAATCGTTCCGTTCGCCCTGTGCGCCATCGCGCTCGGTGCCTGTCACAGCACCGCCTACCTGAGGAAGCACGCGAGGGCGGAGCAGTGCGTCGAGCACCCGATCTACCTCGCTGCCGAAAGCACGCCGGCCCTGCACACCCCCGAGGGGCTCGCGGCGCCGAACACCAAGAACGGGCTGAAGATCGCCGACGTTGCCGGCACGCCGGTACCGCGCTCGACCAAGGACGGCTGCCTCGACAAGCCGCCGAGCTTCTTCGCCGAGCAGGTGAAGCCGACCGCTGCCGGCGCGAAGCACCCGGACCCGCCGACGCAGTGAATTCGCGAGATCGGTTTGCCTCGCCGCCCCCGCGCGGTTAGTCTTCCGGCCCGTGGAGAGGTGGCCGAGCGGTCGAAGGCGCTGGACTGGAATTCCAGTAATGCCTAACAAGGTATTCGTGGGTTCGAATCCCACCCTCACCGCCAATTAGTCCAGACGCAGGGCCGGCAGCCGCCGGCCGTGCGCGTTCCAAGGGGCTTGCGGGCCCCGGCGGGGGAGGCACCCCCGAAATCGACCGCGCACCCGGCACGCATCGCCGGCCCGCCGCCGCAACCCGCCCCCGATCCCGCCGCTGCCGGCAGCCCGCAGTGCGCGCGCCTGCACCCCGGCCGGCCGATGCGCTGAAGCCCGGGTGTGGCGCGACCCGATGGTTCTGCTTTGGTTCTGCGTCGGGACCTCGCCCGCGCGGCGCGCGGCCGTGCGCACCACGGCCCGCTGGACGGCCTCGTGGTACAGGCTGGGTACTGCCAATTCGCCCGAGGCACAGCATTTGCACGGGATTGGGTCGAAAGTGGTATGCATCAACGGGGGGCACCGGACCGCCCGAGTTGACACTCCGCGACGTGCGTAGTTAGATTTCCGTCGCGAGTTGTCGTACCTGCGGCCGACAGTTCGTGCGTGACCCGCGTCGTTCAGCCACTCGGTTTATCCCTTAAAAATACAGTGATTTCGGGTTTGTTCCGAAATCGGACGCGAAGCCACCGACCGTTGTTGGGAGAAAGCAACGATTTTCGAACGAATCCGAACCGCCGCGCGCAGACAAAGTGGAAACCTTTCTACGGCCGGCTCCGTGGCGAGCAAGAATTAGAACCAATAACGGACCAATGCGCGCGAAGTGGTCCGTTGTCATCGATGCTGATTCGCGATCGACGGGACGGGTTTTCGAAGGAATCGCAGAGCGCCATGTCCGGCGCTGCTCCGTCCAGGCTGCCCGGCGGGTGTGGGCACCGCGAACGGCGTCGCCTGAGGCTGCGGTCCAGAAACATAAATGCCTGAGCAGGGAGAGACTCGACCATGATCAAGCCGACATCCGCGAACGTTTCACGGCGCATCGAGGAGCCTTCGCGCGGACTCAGCGCCAACGTCAAAGTCCGCCGGGCCGTGCTCGCGAGCTTGTCGGCGCTCGCCGCCGCCACCGTCGCCCACGCCGATCCCGCCCCGAAGCCGAGCGACCTCGAAGAGGTGGTCGTGACGGGGCTGCGTCACAGCCTGGACTCCGCGGCGTCGCTCAAGCTGGAAATTGATTCCATCTCGGAATCGGTGGTGTCCGAGGACATCGGCAAGCTTCCCGACGTCAGCGTGGCGGAAGCCCTGGCGCGGTTGCCCGGCGTCGCGGCCCAGCGCGTCGACGGTCGCGCGCAGGACCTGTCGATCCGCGGGATGGGTCCGCAGTTCTCGCTGACCCTATTGAATGGGAACGAGATGGCGAGCACGGGCCTCAATCGTTCTTTCCAGTACGACCAGATCCCGGCGGAACTCGTCAGCCAGGTCACGGTGTACAAGACCTCGGAGGTCTCGCTGGGGAGCCAGGGCCTCGCCGGCACCGTCGATATCCAGACCATCAAGCCGTTGAGCGTCGCAGGCTCGAGGTTCGCCGCGAGCGCCCGCGCCGAGTCCAACAGCCAGGGCGCGCTGGTGCCTGGCGTCGACAGCAAGGGCAATCGGTTCTCCGTCAGCTACATCAACCAGTACGCCGACAACACCGTCGGACTTGCGCTCGGCTTCAGCCACCTCGACTCGCCGATCCTGAAGAAGTACCTCAATCCCTGGGATTACGGCCACCTCGTCAGCGATTTCGGGATGATCCTGCCGAGCGCCCAGGCGGCGCAGGACCCGCTCGGCTGGGACGGGTTCGAGAACGGCGTCGCCGCCACATCGAGCAAGCGCGACGCCGGCATCGCCGTACTCGAGTTCAAGCCGAGCGAGGCCTTCCACAGCACCCTGACATACCTGCAGTCGCGCTTCGATGAGCAGATGCGGGGCGCGGAGCTGATCGGTGACATGGCCGACTGGGCTGGCTACTCACCCCATCCCCTGTCGAGTCTGTCGTCGCCCAATTTCCTCACCCAGACGAACGACTACATGGCGGATACGCTGCGCGGCGACAATCGCCTCGACTCGATCCACTCGATCGACTGGGCGACCGAGGCGAAGCTGGGCGCCTGGACCGCCAAGCTCGATGCGAGCTACTCCAAGGCCTCGCGCGATGAAACCATCGGCGAGGCGTACGCGACGAACATCGCGCCGATGAGCTTCACTTTCGACTACCGCGGGCTCGGCGGCTTCAGCCAGACCGTGCCGAGCATCGACCTCGGCAACCCCGCTAACATGAATCTCAGCACCTACTGGGGATCCGGCGGCTACAAGGAGTTGGTCAACACGGACGACAAGGCGCGTTCGGTGCGTCTGGCCTTCTCCCGCGACATCGGCGAGGGGTTCCTCCGCAAAATAGAATTCGGCACCAACTACAGCGATCGTTCCAAGGTCGAGGCGGTCGTGACGGCCGCCCTGAACCTGACGCAGGGATCGCCCTGCGCGTTCGGGACGTGTGCGCCCGTGCCATCCAACGTCGGCGTGTCGCCGGTGTCGCTGGGCTTCAGCGGTGCGGGCAACCTGCTGTACTTCGACGTGATCAACGCGATCAACGGCAGCGGGGCCTTCACGCCCGCTCCGCAGGACAACAAGCGGACCTACTACAACTGGTCGGTGGATGAGAAGATCACCAACGCGTTCGCGAAGCTCGGGGTCGGGTTCGATGCCCTCATCCCGTGGCACGGCAACCTCGGCGTGCAGGTCATCCACACGAGCCAGTCCTCGACCGGCTTGTACACGGATGCCAACGGCAACCAGCTGCGCAACAACACGGGCGGCGCCTCCTACACGGAAGTGCTGCCATCACTGATGCTGATCGGCGACCTCGGCGGGTCGACCAAGCTGCGGTTCGGCATCGCGCGATCGGAATCCCGCCCGCAGATGGGTGACATGGCGGCCGGCATATCCGCGAGCATCGGCACGACGCTCACCAACGGGCAGCCGCAGCTGCTCTGGAGCGGCAGCGGCGGCAATCCCGCGCTGCGGCCGTGGAAGTCGACTGACTTCGACGTCGACCTCGAGCACTACTTCACGCGCTCGACCTATGTCGCACTGGCGTTGTTCGACAAGCAGATCGGCACGGCCATCCGCCAGGGCGCCACGTTCTACGACTTCACCGGGTTCGTCGATCCGACCGGCAAGGTCGCGGCCTCGAACATCGGCTCGCTGACGGCCCCCGTGAACCAGTCGGGCGGCTACGTGCGGGGCGCGGAGCTGAGCGGCCAGATCGCGCTCGGCGACTACGTGCAGAGCCTCAACGGCTTTGGGTTCCTGGCGAGCGTTGCCTACTCGCAGAGCGACCTGCCTGGCCTCAATGTCGACGGCACGATCAACCCGGCCATCACCTTCGACGGGCTGTCCAAGATCGTCGCGAACGCGGCGGTGTTCTACGAGAACCACGGCTGGCAGGTGCGCGTGGCCGAGCGCTATCGCTCGGGCTACTCGGCCTTCCGCCTGAATGCGTTCAAGTTCGTGATGGACGAGATCGAGCCGGAAGCGCTGATCGACGCGCAGATCGGCTACACCGTGCAGGGCGGGTCGTTCAAGAACCTCGAGGTCGAGCTGCAGGGCGAGAACCTGACCGACCGCCCGTACGTGGTCAACCAGCTGTCCTACGGCCAGAAGGTGCTCAGCCAGTACCACACGTTCGGGCGTCAGGTGCTGATCGGCGTCAGCTACAAGTTCTAGGCAACCCGGCGATGCCCCACCCGGGTGGGGCATCGCGACTCCCGCGAGACCGGGTGGCCGCCCGGTGGCCAGACGGGCCCGCGCCACGGTGGTCCCGGCCTCGTGCATGCGCCGCAGCCGCGCCGCGGGGCCGATTCGGGCCGGCCAGTCGGTCCGCAATCCGGCGGTTCTGTGACCGGCTGCCCGAATTGGCGCCTTATGTGATATCCGAGCGCTTTTATACTGGCGCCCATGACACGGACGGTCGACCCTGCTGCGGGACGGATCGCCGCACTGGGCGCCGCGCTCGTGCTGCTCGCGCTCGCCGCGGCTCCGGCCGCGACGTCCGCGGGCGAGGTCCGCGTGGAGCTGCAGTCCCGCGACGGGACACCGGTCCCCGGGGTCGCCGTGGTGCTCGAGGGGCCGGCCGGGGCGCCTGCCCGCAGCAGCGGCAGGCACTCGGCGCGGATGGACCAGCAGGACCGGCGCTTCGTGCCCCAGGTCCTGGTCGTCGACACAGGCACCAGCGTCGAGTTCCCGAACTCCGACCACGTCAGCCACCAAGTCTACTCGTTCTCCCCGGCACGCCCGTTCCAGCTGCCGCTCTACAAGGGCGCTCCGCACCCGCCCGTGCAGTTCCCCGCGCCGGGCCTCGTCGTGCTCGGCTGCAACATCCATGACGAGATGGTCGGCTACATCCTGGTCACGGATTCCCCGTTCCACGCGACCACGGATGCCGGCGGCGCGGCGCGCCTGCGCGAGGTGCCGCCGGGTGCGTACCGCGTGACCGTGTGGGGTCCGTTGATCCACGACGGTGGCGGGACCCTGACCACCACCCTCGCCGTGGCCGGCGATGGCCCACAGACCCTGTCGCTGCGCCTGAAGGATCCGCTCCGGCGCAGCCCCTCGCCACGACCCGGACGGGTCGACTGGGACGGCTACTGATGGCCAGACGCATCCTCGCCGTCGCGATCCTGCTGCTCGCGCCCGCGATGGTCGCGCGTGCGGGCGATCGCCTCGAGCTCACCGGGCTCCTCGACCTTCGCGTCGTCGCCGCGGACGGCACGACGTCCTACCTCAACGGCGGCCTCGGCCGGACCCGGTTCGACTCGGACCATGACGGCGTGCAGCTCGGCCGGCTGATGCTTGCAGGGCGCTTCCGGCTCACCGACACCCTGACGCTGAACGCAGTTGCCGAGAGCTATGCCGATGGAGACGTGCAGCCCGCCGGGTTCTCGCAGGCATACCTCGACTGGCGGCCGTTCCCGACCCGGCCGGTTCGCTTTCGCCTGCGGGCCGGTGCGTTCTACCCGCCGGTGTCGCTGGAGCACCGCCAGGTGGGCTGGACGAGCCCCTATACATTGAGCACGTCGGCCCTGAATACCTGGATCGGCGAGGAGTTCCGGGTCATCGGCACCGAACTCGAGGCCCGTTGGCTTGGTGCGTCCCAGGGCTACAACGGCGATGTCGCCCTCGTGGGCGGCGTCTATGGGTGGAACGATGGTGCCGGCACGATCATGGCGGACCGGGGTTGGGCACTCACCGACCGGCCGTCGCTGCTCCTCGGCGGGCTCGGCCACGCGCACGAGCACCTGTACACCGAGCTCGACGGCCGCCCCGGCTACTACGCCGGCGTCGCCTGGCGCCACGGCGAGGCGCTCGAGGTGCGTGCGCTTCACTATGACAATCGCGCCGATCCTGGCGCTCACAACAGCCGCTTCGACTTCGCCTGGGAGACCCGCTTCACGAGCGTCGGCGTGCGCTACGAGCCGACCGACCGCGTGACGCTGATGGCCCAGCACCTCGACGGCAAGACCTATGTCGGGCCGGACTCCGCAGGTCCGGACCAGTTCGCGTTGCGCGTGCACCCGTGTACGCCCTGGCGAGCTACGAGCGCGGTCCGCACCGCGTGTCGGTGCGCTACGATCATTTCGCGAACCGGCAGGACAGCGGCTTCGATCCGGACTACACGGCCGACGACGCGGGTCACGCCCTCACGGTGGCGTGGTTCGAGCGCCTCGACGAACACTGGGAGTTCGTCGCCGAAGTCCTGCGCGTTCGCAGCGTCTTCCCGCCGCGATTCGACTTCAACGTCGGTCCGGGCGTCACCGACCGGCAGGCGCAGCTGGCCGTGCGATACTGGTTCAAGGTCCAGGCGGGCACGCCTCCGAATTGACGCTATCGGGGGCGGCGTGTAACGTCCCGCGGCTCCGGCAATGCCCGGATCGGGCCCGCCCGGCTCGTCCCGAGTGCCGGGGTGGATCGAGTTTTTCCATGGTGGCCCGCGTCGGTTCCTCCGCGACGATCAGCCGTAAACCCCGTCAGGCCCGGAAGGGAGCAGCGGCAGCGGTGCGATCGGGTGCCGGAGGGGTGCTGGCGCGGGCCGCCTCCATGACAACCCGGCGGCCTGCAGCATCCCCGTGAGCTACCTCGTCCTCGCCCGCAAGTGGCGCCCCCGTACCTTCGACGAACTCGTCGGCCAGGAGCACGTCGTCCGTGCGCTCGCCAACGCGCTCGACACGAACCGCGTGCACCACGCGTTCCTGTTCACCGGTACGCGCGGCGTTGGCAAGACGACGATCGCCCGGCTGCTCGCGAAGGCCCTCAACTGCGAGACCGGCCCGACCTCGACGCCCTGCGGCACGTGCGACGCGTGCCGGGAGATCGACGAGGGCCGCTTCGTCGACCTGATCGAGGTCGACGCGGCCTCGCGCACCAAGGTCGAGGACACGCGCGACCTGCTCGAGCAGGTGCAGTACGCGCCATCCCGCGGTCGCTACAAGGTGTACCTCATCGACGAGGTGCACATGCTGTCGGGCCACTCCTTCAACGCGTTCCTGAAGACGCTCGAGGAGCCGCCACCCCACGTCAAGTTCCTGCTCGCGACGACGGATCCGCAGAAGCTGCCGATCACCGTCGTCTCGCGCTGCCTGCAGTTCCACCTGAAGCGCCTGCCGCAGTCCCTGATCACCGAGCGGATGGCGCTGATCCTCGGCCGCGAGCAGGTCGAGAGCGAGGCGGCGGCGTTGCCGCTGATCGCGCGCGCCGCCGACGGCTCGATGCGCGACGCCCTGTCGCTGCTCGACCAGGCCCTCGTGTTCGGCGGCGGGCGCATCGGCGAGGCCGATGTGCGGGCGATGCTCGGTACGATCGATCGTGGCCACGTGCTGCGCCTCGTCGAGGGGCTCGCCGCGGGCGACGCACCGGCCGTGATCGAGATCCTGCGTGCGCTCGATGAACAGGCGCCGGACTACGACCAGGTGCTGGTCGAGCTCGCCAACGTGTTCCAGCGGCTCGCGCTCGAGCAGGTCGTGCCGGGCTCCGCGGGCGAGAGCGGCTACGACCCGGCCTGGCTCGCGGCGCAGGCGGCCGCCACCCCGGCCGACGAACTGCAGCTCTACTACCAGATCGCGCTGATGGGTCGCCGCGACCTCGGGCTTGCGCCGGAGCCGCGCAGCGGCTTCGAGATGGCGCTGCTGAGGATGCTCGCGTTCCGACCCGCCGCTCCCGCGCCCGTTGCGCCAGCGCCCGGCGGTGGCGGTCCAGGCAGGCAGGCGAGCACGCCCACGCGAGCCGCTCCGGCCTCTGCAGCGGCACCCGCGCGCTCGGCGCCCGCACCTGCACCTGCACCGCCGCCTGCGGCACCGGCTGCGGTCAGCGCGCCGACGGCCAGGGCCGTGGCATCTGTCCCCGGTGCCGACGCGTGGCCTGCGCTGCTCCAGCAGCTCGAGCTCAGCGGCGCGGCGCGCCAGCTCGCCGCCAACTGCCTGTGGCTTGGCGAGGAGGGCGGCGTGGTCCGCCTGCGGCTCGAGCGGCGCAGCGAACCGTTGCGTACGCCGCAGAT